>DASYZA010000139.1:0-257386 GCA_035946775.1 Candidatus Sulfotelmatobacter sp.
CGGAAATACTCCCACCTCGCTTCGCTTTCCAAACCCGATCTCCTTTGCCCTGATTCTCTGAGTCGGGTTACATCTTAGGTGTCTCGACAGCCTTCCCTCGGGTTACATTTTGAATGGCGCGATTCGTGACCTTGCGCACAAAAATAGAAAAGCAGATCATCGCCAAGGCGCTAGCGGTATAAGAAGCCGCGCCTCTGAACCGCGCAACTTCTTTCGTTTGAAGATTTTGCCCGTAACTCATTGAGCGCCATAGATTACTTTGCAAATTCGCCGCAACTCGATGATTCCAATAGACCGCCAGGGGGGAGGGGTACCCACCGCAATCCACCAATTCCCAAATCGGAACTCCCAAAATCGTCTCCGGATTCCCTGCTCACAAACTTTTTTCAGCTGTCACTTTTCCACATGCAGTTTGTGCTGCCCCGCTCTTGAGAATTAACATTTAGCTATGCCCGTCGAAACCGAGATCCAAGCCCCCACTTCGATTCGCGCGCCTCGCGGAACCCAGATCACATGCAAAGGCTGGCAGCAGGAAGCCGCCATGCGCATGCTGATGAACAACCTCGACGACGAAGTCGCCGAGCGCCCCCAGGACCTCGTCGTCTACGGAGGTACCGGTCGCGCCGCGCGCAGTTGGGAGGCTTATCGCGCCATCGTCGCAAGTTTGAAGAATCTCGAGAGCGACGAGACGCTTCTAGTGCAGTCCGGAAAACCAGTCGGAGTTTTCAAGACCCACGATCACGCGCCCCGCGTGCTCATCGCGAATTCCAACCTCGTCGGTCACTGGTCGAACTGGGAGAAGTTCAATGAACTCGAGCGCGCCGGATTGATGATGTACGGACAAATGACCGCCGGAAGCTGGATCTACATCGGCTCGCAAGGAATCATTCAAGGCACGTTCGAAACGTTCTCGGCCGCTGGCGAAAAGCATTTCGGCGGAAATCTCGCGGGCAAGCTGATCGTCAGCGGCGGAATGGGCGGAATGGGAGGAGCTCAGCCACTCGCCGCCACCATGACTGGCGCGGCATTTCTAGGCATTGACGTTGATCCCGAGCGCATCAAGAAACGGCTGAAGACCGGATACTGCGACTTCATGGTGACCACGCTCGACGAGGCCTTGCGAATCCTGAAGAATGCAGTCCGCAAGAAAGAGAACGTCTCGGTCGGGCTCGTCGGCAACTGCGCCGACTTCATCCCGGAACTCGCTGAACGAGGCGTCGTTCCTGACATCCTCACCGATCAGACTTCCGCACACGATCCGCTCAACGGATATGTTCCCAATGGCATGACTTTTGCTGAAGCGCTCGAACTCCGCGAGCGCGATCCGAAAGCGTACGAGGAGAAGTCGCTCGATGCGATGGCACGTCACGTCGAAGGCATGCTGCGCCTGCAAAAGATGGGATCAGTCACCTTCGACTACGGCAACAACATCCGAACCTTCGCATTTCAGCGCGGAGTGAAGAACGCTTACGACTTCCCCGGATTCGTGCCCGCATACATCCGTCCGCTGTTCTGCGAAGGACGCGGCCCATTCCGTTGGGCCGCTCTCTCAGGCGAGCCCTCGGACATTCACGTTACCGACGATCTCGTTCTCGAATTGTTCCCGGAGAACCGCATCCTGCGCCGTTGGATCGATCTCGCGCGCAAGCGCATCAAGTTCCAGGGTCTGCCGGCGCGCATCTGCTGGCTCGGATACGGCGAGCGCGCACAATTTGGATTGGCGATCAACGATCTGGTGAAGAAAGGCAAGATCAAAGCCCCGATCGTGATCGGCCGCGATCACCTCGACTGCGGTTCGGTCGCTTCGCCCTTCCGTGAAACCGAGAGCATGAAAGATGGAAGCGACGCCGTCGCTGACTGGCCGCTGCTGAATGCGCTGCTCAACACCGCAGCAGGAGCATCGTGGGTCTCCATCCACAACGGCGGAGGTGTGGGAATTGGCTACTCGCTCCACGCAGGCCAAGTCACAGTCGCAGATGGAACCGAGATGATGGCGAAGCGCATCGAGCGCGTGCTGACCACAGATCCAGGCATGGGAATCATCCGCCACGCCGACGCCGGCTATGAAGAAGCGAAGGAGTTCGCGAAGAAAACGGGTGTGAAGATTCCGATGCAAACTCGATGAACATCCACCACGGAGTCACGGAGACACTGAGTTCCGAAAGGCTGTTGTCGGAATCTCTGACTGAACAAATCATCGGTGCGGCAATCGAAGTTCATCGCCAGTTGGGACCAGGCCTCCTTGAGTCCGTTTATGAAGGATGCATGTGCGAAGAACTGCGCCTGCGAGGCATTCCTTTTCGCTGCCAAATCGATCTTCCCATCACCTATAAGGGTCTCCAGACTGGAGGAAGATACCGCATCGATCTTATCGTCGCAGACGAGGTCCTGGTCGAACTGAAATCAGTCGAGCGCATCCTGGGAGTCCACGAAGCACAGTTACTCACGTATTTAAAGCTTACCGGCAAGAAGGTCGGTCTGCTGATCAACTTCAACGTAGCCGTTCTACACCGAGGGATTCTCCGAAGAGTTCTATGAACCTCAAGCATCTTTGTGCCTCAGTGCCTCAGTGGTGGATGTTAATCTCGGGGAGCGAAATTGCATAAGCTTTTGCCACTACTGCTGGCCAACATCGGCCAACTTGCGCCTCTGCGCTCAATCTCTAGCGACAGGGCTCCGCGGCGCGGCCCTCAACTCAAAGATCTCGACATCCTCGAACAAGCTGCCGTTCTCTCCGTCGGCGGCAAGATCGTCTCGGTCGGATCCACCAAAAACGCCCTCCGCGATCCCTGGATCAAGAAGCATCGCAAGCAGATCACCGAAATCGATTGCTCGGGCAAAGTCGTCGTCCCAGGATTTGTCGATTCTCACACGCATCCTGTTTTCGTCAGCCCGCGGCTCGTGGACTTTGAGAAGCGGATCGAAGGTGCCTCCTACGAGCAGATTGCCGCTGCCGGAGGCGGAATCCGCTCCAGTCTCGAAGGCGTCAGGAACGCAGCCAAATCGGCGCTGAAGGCCAAAGTTCTGAGCGTCCTGTGCGACATGGCATCGCACGGGACAACCACCGTCGAAGCCAAATCCGGCTATGGCCTCACGCTGGAATCAGAGCTGAAATCTCTCGAAGCGATCAAGGAAGCCGCCACGAACTGGCCCGGAACCGTCGTTCCTACCCTGCTCGGAGCCCACGTCGTCCCAAAAGAATTTCAGGGACGCTCACAAAACTACGTTGACATCGTCTGTACAGAGATGATTCCGCAGACAGCAAAGCGGAGGCTTGCCCAGTTCGTCGACGTTTTCTGCGACAAAGGTGCATTTACCGCGGACGAAACTGCGCAGATCTTTGATAGTGCAAAGAAACACGGGCTTAATGTGCGCGCACACATGGGCCAGCTTTCCGAAACCAGATTGGAACCGTTGTTGCGGTTCGATCCTGCATCGTTCGACCACATGGATCATGTGAACGATGCCGACGTCGCAGCGCTCTCGAAAAGCGTTACGGTCGCAACGCTGGTGCCTGGAGCGAACTATTTCCTGGGCCTGAAAGAGTATCCAAATGCGCGGAAGCTTATCGATGCCGGAGTCGCCGTGGCTTTGGCCACCGACTACAACCCGGGAACTTCCCCGACGATCAGTATGCCGATGGCAATGTCGCTGGCATGCACGCATATGAAGATGTCGCCGGCGGAGGCTCTGGCGGCCGCGACCATCAATGGCGCCTGGGCGCTCCGTGTCGCGGATCGCAAAGGCAGCATCGAACCTGGCAAGGACGCCGACTTCGCCATCTTTGCCGTGTCGGATTATCGCGAGATACCATATTGGTTTGGCGCCAATCATTGTGCCCTGACCATAATGAATGGCGTGCTTCACGACAGGAATTGAACCTTCTGCCGAACTCGTGCGTACAACAACGAAGGATCGTTGCGCCTGGGGTACGCAAAACATAGCGCGCAATAAGACGGAAATCCATAAAACATCCGGTCCGAATCTCTGAGGAAACCCTATGAAGCGAACGCTTACCCTTCTGACATTTGCCCTGCTCACCGTCTCCATGGCCGCTGCCCAGCGGCTTCCCGAGATCGCACGTCCAACCAACTACAAACTCACCTTCACGCCTGATCTCGAGAACGCCAAATTCGAAGGCGAAGAAACGATCGCAATCCAGGTGCTTAAGCCCACCTCGAAGATCACCCTGAACGCGGTCGACATCGACTTTCACGATGTAACGATCGCGGGCAGCGGCATGCAGCAGAAAGCCATCGTCACGCCGGAAAAAGAAAAGGAAATGGTCGTGCTATCGGTGGAGAAGCCGCTGGCGGAAGGTCCGGCCACGATTCACATCACCTACACCGGCATTCTGAACAACGAAATGCGCGGGCTCTATCTCGGCAAAGATGATCAGGGTCGCAAGTATGCATCCACGCAGGTCGAATCCACAGACGCCCGTCGCGCGTTCCCTTCTTTCGACGAGCCTGCGTACAAGGCCACTTTCGATATCACGGCCGTTGCCGACAAAGGCCTGACTGCGATCTCGAATCAGAAGGTGATCTCGGACGAACCCGGTCCAGGCGACAAGCACACCGTGAAGTTTGCCACTACGGCGAAGATGTCTTCATATCTTGCGGCGCTGGTAGTTGGGAATTTCGAATACGTCGAGGGCGCAGCGGACGGCATTCCGATCCGCGTCTATGCAACGACCGGCAAAAAAGAGATGGGCCAGTTTGCGCTGGAAGCGGCAGAACACATCCTCAGTTACTACGACAAATATTTCGGGATCAAGTATCCCTACGGCAAGCTTGATCTCGTCGCCATCCCTGATTTCTCCGCCGGTGCCATGGAAAACACCGGCTGCATCACCTTCCGCGAAGTCATCCTGCTGATTGACGAGAAGCAAGGTTCGGTCGATCTGAAGAAGACCATCGCCGATGTGATTGCCCATGAGATGGCGCACCAGTGGTTCGGCGATCTGGTCACGATGAAGTGGTGGGACGACGTGTGGCTCAACGAAGGCTTCGCCACCTGGATGTCGAGCAAGCCGGTGCAGGCGTGGAAGCCGGAGTGGAACGCGAATCTCGACACGGTGGTCAACACTGGCGGTACGTTGAACGTCGATTCGTTGGAGAATACGCGACCGATCCATCAAGCGGCCGAGACTCCAGCGCAGATCCAGGAACTCTTTGACGGCATCGCATACGGCAAGGCAGCCGCGGTCCTCCGGATGCTTGAGTCCTACCTGGGCGAAGAAACTTTTCGCGCCGGTGTCAACGCATACATCAAGCAACATCAATATGCGAACGCTACCGCCGAAGATTTCTGGGACGCTCAAGCCAAGACTTCCAAAAAGCCGGTCGATCAGATTATGCCGACGTGGGTCAAGCAGGCCGGCGTACCGATCATCAACGTAAAGGCACAATGTTCGGGCAATAACACCAGCGTCACGCTCGAGCAGCAACGCTATTACTTCGATCGCGCAAAATTCGACTCTCCCGGCGATCAACTCTGGCAAATTCCGCTTTGCATGAAAGGTTCAGCGAGCGGTACCACGAAGTGCGAACTGCTGACCAAAAAAGAATCGACGGTCACAATTCCAGGATGCTCAAACTGGGTGCTCGCCAATGCAGGCGCGGCCGGATATTACCGCGTGGGTTATCAGCCAGACACAGTGCGAGCGTTCGCCAGCGATGCAGAGACGAAGCTCACACCCGGCGAACGCATTGCCCTGCAGAATGACATTTGGGCTTCGGTCCGGGTTGGACGCGAGCCCGTTGGAGACTACCTGGCGTTTGCGCAGGGACTGCAATCCGACCGCAATCGCGCCGTGCTTGAGGCTGTTCTGGGCAGGCTCGACTACATTGGCGATTATCTGGCGAACAACAGTGATCGCAATGCGTATCGCGCGTGGTTGCGGCAATACCTCGCTCCGGTGATGAAGGAGGTCGGCTTCGAGCCCAAGCCTGGGGAAAGCGACGAAGAAAAGGCCCTGAGGGCAAGGCTGGTGAATGCGCTGGGCTACGACGCGCGCGATCCCGGCACATTGGCTGAGGCGAGGAAGATCGCCGACCAGGCGCTCAGTAATCCTTCAAGTGTGGATCACGAATTGGCCGGAAGCGCATTCCCGGTGGCCGCGCTCAATGGTGACGCCGCCTTCTACGACAAGGTGATGGCGGCGTTGAAAAATCCGAAATCTCCGGAAGAATACTACGCCTACTTCTTCACTTTGCCGCAGTTCACTGATCCCAAGCTGCTGCAGCGTACGCTGGATTTCGCGATCTCTCCGGATGTGCGTTCACAGGATGCGTTGCAGCTCGTGACCGGAGTTCTCGCAAATCCTGATGGACAGAAGCTGGCGTGGGACTTCATCCGCCAGCACTGGCCCGAGTTGGAAAAAGCCGGAGGCCCCTTCGCCAGCGCCCAGATTGTGGGAGCCACCAGCACATTCTGCGATCCGCAGATGCGCGACCAGGTGACGGAATTTTTCAACCAGCACAAGATTGCCGCAGCAGAACGTACCTACAAGCAGGCGATCGAACGGATCAATGCCTGTGTTGACCTGAAAAGCCAACAGGAGCCGCAGCTGGCGTCGTGGTTGGGAGAGCACGCCAATAACCGCGGTGAGTAGAAAATCTCTTACTAAGCTAACGCCCGGGAGAGAAATCTTCCGGGCTTCTTTTCGCTTTTTACTGCGGGGACGTGACGTCCCATCCACAGCCGGCGAGTCGCCGGGGCTACGGCATTACCGGCAAGATCAGATGCGATGGCATTTCCTTTGAGCAGTAAATTCGCTGAGTCGCTGGGCCGAAATCTGCAGCGGTGGCTTGGTAGATGCTGGGCACAAATTTCTGCGGATTGCGATCGATGACCGGGAACCATGTTGACTGAATCTGCACCATGATGCGATGGCCTTTCTGGAATACGTGATCGTGATCGCGTAAGGGAACGTACCATTGGACAGGCTTATCTGGCGTGAGCGGTTCAGCCTTTTCGTAGCTATTGAGATAACGTCCGCGGCGAACTTCCATCGCGATGGCTAATTCATAGCCATTCAGTGATTGGGCATACTGGCCTGGCTTCGGGCCTTCATCTGGATTCCACGCGTCTTTCTGCGCGTCCTGCGGAAAAACATCGATCAGCTTCACAATGAAATCACTGTCGCTGCCGGATGTGGATGCGAACAGATCAGCAGCCAACTGACCGGTGATCGTCACGTCATGCCCGAGCGGCTCGCTGACGTAAGAGAGTACGTCCGGACGATGATCGACGAAACGCTGATCCGCCACTTCCCAGGTCCGCCAATCACCCCCGGGATAAGTTGGGGAAATCGGCCGCTGACGGTACGGCACAGGATTCGCAGGGTCAGAAACGTATTCCCGATAACTCTTCTCATTTGGGTTCACCGAAGGCGCGTTGAACGAAAGCGTTCCATCGGCAAGCAGGTAGAGGTTTGTCGGCTTCGCTTCTTTTGGCGGCCAGACGGGATACGTATGCCATGTGTTCGACCCACTCTGGAAGGTGCTCGCCTGCCAGCTTGGTTTCTCGCCAGCTCCATGCAGGTAATAACGGAAGAAGGGAGCTTCGATGTTCTCGCGGAATTCACGCGAAGTCTCGTGGCCGCCGAACGGGATCAGTCCGATGCTATCTCCCTTAGGCGCTTGCCACTCGCCGTGGTACCACGGACCTGCGACGATGAAGTTGGTGTGGTCGGGATCGTTTTCTTCGGCATGACGGAAAATCTGCCATGGTCCCCAAGGATCCTCCTGGTCCCAGAATCCAGCGACATTCAGATTGGGAACGCTTGATGCGTGAAGCTGGCGGACCCACGCTTCCTTCTTCCAGAAATCATCGTAATCCGGGTGATCGACCGTCGAGTTCCAGTAAGGAATCGATCCGTGCAGATATTTGGCATTGATGTTCGACAGCGGGCCGAGATTGAGATACCACTCGTAGGTGTCGTAAGTCTCGAATTCGAAATGGGTGTTCTTGTTCTTGTCGGCCTGCTCCATCACGGCGTATTCGAAGTCGTAGCTCTCGCGTAAGGCACCGTAGCGGTGGTCGTCATCGTTCATCCACTGATCGACCGGAGAGGCTTGCTCACTCATCGCCTTCAATGCGGGATGCGGATGAAGCAGCGCGAGTGCGGTCGTAAGGCCGTCGTACGAGACGCCGTACATTCCGACTTTGCCATTGTTGTTCGGCACGTTCTTGACCAGCCAGTCGATTGAGTCGTAAGCGTCGGTGGTTTCGTTGGTGGCTTTGGGATCGTTGAGATCGACCCACGAGGAAAGGTTGAAGACCCCTTCCGACTTGAAGCGGCCGCGAAGATTCTGGATCACGAAGATATAGCCATCGGCAGCCAGTTCCTTGATCGACGCGGGCATCTGATCCGGCGCTTTTTCCGGAACGCCGTAAGGAGTACGGCGGAAGAGTATGGGTAGCGGTCCTTTTTGATCGACCGGGGTCAGAATCGCCGTTTGCAGATGAACTCCGTCGCGGACGGGGATCATGACTTCCTGCAGCCGGAAGATCGGCGTGGACGGAGTTTGTTGTGAGGGAACCTGTTGAGCCGACGCCAAAGTTACGATGAGACAGGAAAACACGAGCAGCTTGAAAAAACGCACTGGAAGTGCCTCCGCAAGGGCAGCGAACCTGAATTGAACCAAGGCGCGCAGTATACCAACCTGCGAGGCGGTCTGGAAATCAGGGAAAAATCCGCTCACCCTGAGTAGGAGCATCATCTATGATTTCTGGTTCATCTTTTTTGAGAAAGCGAGAACTCATGAGCAAGTGCAAGGGGTACGCTGCGTTAAGTGCGAAGGCTGCGCTCGGTCCGTATTCGTTTGAAAGGCGTGAGCCGCGGGAACACGATGTTGTCATCGACATCAAGTATTGTGGCATCTGCCATTCCGACATTCATCAGGCGCGCAATGAATGGAGCGACTATCAGGAAGAATGCATCTTCCCAATGGTCCCTGGGCATGAGATCGCCGGACTCGTTTCGGCTGTGGGCAAGAAGGTGAAGAAGTACAAAGTCGGGGACAAGGTTGGCGTGGGTTGCTATGTGGATTCCTGCCGGACTTGTCCGGAGTGTAAGCAAGGACTGGAGCAGCACTGCTCGGTGGCAACGATCTGGACATATAACGGACGCGATCAGGAAGGTAAGCCGACTCATGGAGGATATTCCGAAAGGATCGTAGTGGATGAGAATTACGTTTTGCGCATGCCAGAAAATCTGCCGCTCGAGGAGTGCGCTCCCCTGCTCTGTGCCGGTATCACGCTCTATTCGCCGCTGAAACACTGGAAGGCAGGCAAGGGCAAGAAAGTCGCGATCGTGGGAATGGGCGGCCTCGGACATATGGGCGTCAAGCTGGGCCATGCACTCGGGGCCGACGTCACGGTGCTCAGCCAGTCGCTCAGCAAGCAGGCGGACGGCAAGCGTTTCGGAGCGAGCGCGTACTATGCCACCAGCGATCCCGAGACGTTCACCAAGCTGGCCAATTCGTTCGATCTAATCATCAACACCGTATCCGCAAAGCTTGATTGGAACCAGTATCTCGATTTGCTGAAAATTGACGGAACCATGGTGGTCGTCGGTCTGCCGGAAAAGGACACTCCGGTGTCTGCCTTTTCCCTGATCAGCCGTCGCAGAAGCGTGGCTGGATCTCAGATTGGCGGAATCGGCGAAATCCAGGAGATGCTGGATTTCTGCAGCAAGCACAAGATCGCCTGCGATATCGAGAAGATCTCGATCCAGAAGGTCAACGAAGCTTACGAACGCGTGTTAAAGAGCGATGTGCGCTACCGTTTCGTGATCGACATGGCGTCGCTGAAGTGAGCAATGAGCTACGAGCTTCGAGCCGAACGGCGCAGCGACGAATTAGGGAAGAAAGCTCGGCGCTCTCAGCTCGGGGCTCGAAGCTCAAAACAATCTTCCAATCGAGAAATTCACGCGGCTTTGTCCGGTGTGGCTGACGCTACCTGCAATCGCAACCGGGCCAACGATCGTATCTGCGATTACGCCCAGATTGAAACTGTCCCGTACGACGACTGGCCCGGGATCCCCGGCCACGGTTCCGAAGGCCGACCCCGATTCATACCATCCACCCCAGTAGATCTTCTTCCCCACGAGTTGCGGCAATTTGTACAGTTCTCGCCGGAACCCGAGTGATGCATAGGCGTAGTGATTTCCGAGGAACTCATCGGGAAGATAGGCGCCGAGCCGGAAAGGACCTCCGAGTTGGAATACCTGGAAAGGTCCAGTTGTACCGCGGAAGCTTGTGCCGGCAGCGACATCGAAAAAGAGCGACGTCTTGGAACTCGTTCTCGAACCCACACGAACAAAGTTCGAGGCCTCGATGTCAAGTTGGTTGACGGGGCGCGGCAAGCCTGGACTCTGCAGCACTCGCGAGAGTGTGACGATTGCGCGCGTTCCGGTGCTTGGTACCGAAGGACTGTCCTGGCCATCCCAAACATAGCGGGCCCGGAATTGCCCGGTACTGCCGTGAACGATCGGCAAGCCTGATGCGCCAATCAAGGGCGCGAGTTTGCCTTCGTAGATTTCATAGCCGAAACGGAATTCACTGCGGAGCCCGGAGTTATAGCCAAGATCGAAACCACCTCCGGCGCGTTCGTCTCCAAACACAGCCACCTGATTCAACCCTTGGAAAGAGTTGCGTGCGTACTTCGAAGAAAACGCATAGGGCGCAACGAAGAACTTCGTTTCGGCGATCGGTTGATAGAACTCAGTGGCGCCCAGATTGCTCGATCCGAAAAGCAGATCGCTGCGCCATTCGCCACCGCGATGAAGAACGTTCATAAAGGTGACGCGAGCCCCGGCGGCAAACTCGAACGCGGCAACGCCGGATCCCTCCACATTCACCGCCAAGTCGACAAAAGGTGGACCATACGTCTTCTCATGAGCAGTCACGCGCAGAGCCGGAACTCCGTTCTGCACGAATCCCTCATAGCCGAGGCGGTCGAACTCGCCCTTCCCCGCGATTTGCGTGAGTTGGCTTTCGAGATACGGGAGATTCAAGGTACCGCCAAGATTTTTGTCTAAACGATGCTCGATGCGACTGTCGGTACGTGGATCCGCTCCGGTGACTTCGATTTTCTCGACTCGGTTGACGGGCTTGGGCTTTCGCGCGTTGCGCTCGGCCAGATAGCGGTCCCACTCGTCTTTGCTTACCGCATAGGGCAAAAGCGCCTCGGACTGGCTTTTCGCGGTGTTGTACCCAAGCTGCACAAGTTCATTGAGCCGGTTGTAGTCGTTGATGGTGAATCCCTTCATGTCAACCGCGATCTTTGCATTAGCCAGCGCGAGGGAGTGGTGCTCGTTCTGGGTAATCATGACGTCAATCGCACGAGAAAGGACGCCCACGAGTGTCCCGAGTTGGCCGACATCGCCCGGAGGATAGTTGAGTTCAACGGCGATGACTACGTCGGCATCCATGCTCTTGACGGTTTCGACGGGAATATTTTGAACGAGGCCGCCGTCGGCCAATATGCGTCCGTTGAGTTCGACGGGCGTGAATACGCCGGGAATCGACATGGATGCGCGCACAGAGTTTGCAAGCGATCCTTCCTTCAGAACAACTGCCTCGCCGCTTTGCATATCGGTCGCGACGCAGCGAAACGGAATCGGCAAGTCCTCGAAGTTAGTGACACCGAAATCGGAAAACGCAACGCGGTCGAGTAAAAGCCCCGCCGTCTGACCGGAGTTCAGGCCGTTGGGCCCGCGAACACCGTGCTTTAATCCCAGTGGAGCGGCGACCATGAAATTACGGCGGTCCTGCTTGCGACGATAAGAGATCTGGGTGTAAGCCGGCTGGGGGAGAAAAGCTTCCTCCCAGTTGATCTTCTCGGCAAATGCTTGAATTTCCGCAGGAGACATGCCTGACGCATACATGGAGCCGATAATGGCGCCCATGCTGGTGCCGGCAATGCGGTCCACCGGAATCTGATTTTCTTCCATCCACTTAATTACGCCGATCTCGACAAGTCCAAGGGCGCCACCGCCGCTCAGGGCAAGTCCGATACGAGGACGCTGCGATCGAGGGACATCGGATGTGGATGGCTTGTCTTGCGCATTCAGGAACGGCGTGAAAAGACTGAGGAGTAGAGAAAGTGCTAGCGATCGTTTTAGACGCTGAGGAGAAATTTGCATGAAGACTCCTGCAGGAATACACCACAGAATTGGCGAAGAGAATTCAAGATGTTCGAAAAGGTTAGCAGGTTTACCAGAACTGCGAGCAGGCGAGGTCACCGGTTAGAAACGGCCGCCGCGGTTTGCGGTTGACGCGCTTGCTCCACCACACGATGGACGGCGGCAATCACCAATGCCGGATTGTCGAACTGAATGTAGTGCGAACTGTTCTTCGCAATGGTTTGCGTTCCACGTGTGGAAAGATGCGCGAGTTCTTCCTGCATCTTTTCCCAAAGCTGATTTGCAGGTCTCGCAAGATCTGGCGGTATTCCAGTGTAGAGCTTGTCGGGATCGTGAGAGAGCACAGCCAAAGGCATATCACCGAGAGAGCCCGTATTCGCCGCTTCGGCGGCGCTTTCCGGGAACGCTTTCATTTCCGCAACCTGTTCGCGGGCTGCATTCCAGTTGCATCCGGCGGCGCGTTCCACGGGATCGTCGTCACACAAACCGAGCATGCGGGGCACTCCGAAAGGCATCGTGTACTCCATGAACTCCTGTTCCCGCTGCCAGCTGCCTTCCATCGCCTTCATCTCAATCGGGAAGCGGTTCTCCTGATCAGGATGGGAAGCGTCGACCAGCACCATCCCGACAACCTCGCCGGGGTAAGCCTTTGTATACAAGCGGACATCGTAACCCCCCATCGAGTGGCCCACTAGAACATAAGGAGGAGCGATGCCGGCAGCCTGCAGCAACGCGTGCAACTGCGTCGCGATCGCCTGGCTGGTGCGCGGATCACCGATGTGGTCGCTGTATCCGAGACCGAAGCGATCGTACGAGCACACACGGGCGAACCGCGCAATCTCAGGCTGAACTTTGCGCCAGGAGACATACGAATCGCCCATACCAGAGTCGAGAACTACAGTTGGACTTCCCTCGCCAGTGCAGTAGATGTGCATTCTGCGTCCGTTTACTTCGACAAGGCGACCGGGCATTGGATTAAAACGGCGGTCGCGGGCCTCGGCAATGTTTTCGTAGATGAATCCCGCGATGGCCGCGATGATGAGAAGGAGGATGAAACCTAGAAGAATTCGTCGAGGCCAATGCGCGGACGGCGAAGATGCCGAGTCAAGTTTCATCGCAGGATAAGCACAACGATGCCCGTGCTTGCGAACGCATTCTACATGACGGGCGGAACAGTAATGCCCATCACCGCAAGAGAACGGAGCAACTCCCGGCGCACCACAGCAACCGTGGCCAGCAAGAACTGTTTCCGGATCTCGTCAGTTTCACTCAGAATCGGATAGACGTGATAGAACGTGTTGAAAAGCTGGGCGAGTTGAAAGACGTGCTTCGCCAGGTACGCAGGCTCAGTCGTCGCGATGCACTGGCCGATGATGTAAGACGTCTTCGAGGCCGCCAACCATAGCTCCCAGACTTCATTCCCTGCCGGTGTGCTCAGGTTCTTTGCGAAATCGCTGGGGGTAAGGCATCCGGCAACTTTTTTGCAGAAAGTGTCGGGATCGAGATCAGCCTTGCGGAAAATACTGTTGGCGCGCACCACGGTATATTGCGCGTAAGGGCCAGTCTCGCCAACGAAGCTGAGGGCATCCTCGAAGTCAAAAGCAATCACCGATTCCTTGGTGTACTTCATCATGAAATAGCGCAGGGCGCCGATGGCGATCTGGGTGGCGATGCCGAGGCGATCCGGTTCGCTGAGCTGGGGATGGCGAGAATCAACTTCTTTCTTGGCCGAAGCAATCAGCTGATCGAGCAGGTCGTCGGCTTTGACCCCAAAGCCCTTACGACCGCTGACACTGATCCAGGGTCGAGATTTTTCTTCATCCGTCAGGTCATAGCCGAGTTCGGCAGCACAGCGTGGAGTCAGCACGACCATCCCGTAGGAGAAATGTGTGAAATGGTCGGCAGCCGCTCCGTAACCCAGGTCGCGCAGAGCTTCTTTGACTGTGTCTTGAGCCTCGGACTGCCGGACGTCAATGACGTTGTAGTTTTCAGCCACGTCGCCGAAGTGGGGATGATCTTTCTCACCCTCGGTCGCGGAGATCCAAACCTCGTGCTCGTTGGGGTAGCGGTAGAACCTGCGGTAGCCGAAGTCGAGACCGAGCAGGCCGAACTTCCACATGTGATAGGCAATGTCTTTGCCAACGTAGCCGACGGTGCCGTTGGAGCGGACGATGACCTTCTGGTCTTCTTCAGCCAGCTTTTCTTCGGTGTTTTCCTCTGTGTCCTCTGTGGTGAGTGCTTTTTCAGTTCCGGCCCGCCGCATCACCCAGCAGCCCTTGTTCTTGCCTTCGGTTTCGAAGGTCAAGACTCCAGCTGCTTTCAGCTTTTCGAAGGCCGCGTTCCAGAAATGCAGATGCAGAATCTCGCTCTCACGTGGAAGAAAGTCATACTCGATATCGAGCCGATCCATTGTTTCGAGATGTCGGCGCAATACGGCGGTCGAGATCATGTCCGCAATCGCGGCGGTCTCGCTTCCGGCATCTTCGATGGCGTGCAGCGTCTGAAGCCGCACCTGCTTGTTCTGCTTGTCGGCTTCGTACCACTGCGACACACGTGCATAGAGATCCCAGCAGTAGTAATCGAAACGCGGCTGGCGAGCGAGAGCCTCAATTTCAACGCGGGACTTCTTCTCGATATGGGTGAACCCGACGACCACGTCCGCGACCTGCACGCCGGTGTTGTCGATGTAGTTTTGCACGTCGACTTCCCTGCCCGCGTAACGCTGTAAGCGGACGAACGTATCCCCCAGAATCGCGTTGCGCAGGTGTCCGATATGCGCAGCCTTGTTGGGATTGATACTGGAGTGTTCGACGAGAATCTTGCCGGCAGGGGCATCAGCGGGAGGCTTCTGATCGGTGGCCAGCATCAGCGCCATCCAGGCGCGGTCAACCTTAACGTTCAGATATCCCGGAGGAGCGACCTGCATCTCGGCAATGCCATCGATCTGCCCAATTTCCGATTTGATGGCTTCGGCAATCTTCAGCGGCGCCGAACGCAGCGGCTTGGCGTAAGGAAACATGGGAATCGCGAAGTCGCCGAGTTCGACCTTCGGCGGCTGCTCCATAACAACCGGAGGAAGCGCCACGCCCGGGTAGCGCCTTTCGAGACACTGCAGCACGCGCTGGGCAAGAAGATGCTCTAGGTGACGATACAAGGAGGCCCTCTAAAGTATTGAAGAAACAGTGATTTTAACAGAGTCGGCGGGCGTCCGGCGTTTGACGCGCTCATACGGCTTCCCTATGATGAAAACTCAGCTTTTTTGTTCACCACGGAGACACTGAGACACGGAGTTTAACTACTTCTTCCTTTCTCCGTGATTCCGTGTCTCCGTGGTAAGAAGAGTTTTTCGTTATGCGGATTGCTTATCTCGAGTGCTTCTCCGGTATCAGCGGCGACATGTTCATGGGCGCGCTGGTGGATGCCGGCGTTCCACCGCAATTGCTCGTGGAGACGGTGGCAGCGCTCGGCCTAGGAGCGAAGCTGGAGATCTCGCGGGTAGTTCGCAGCGGGATTTCTGCAACCAAGGTCGACGTCTGGGTGGATGGCGAGAAGGACATGCCACGCGAAGAGTACTGGGCGAAGCAGGCCGGTAGCAGTGTGGAGCGCGCGCCCTCGCGCGCTGACTCTCACCACGAGCACGGCCATTCACACCCTCACGAACACTCACATCACGAGCATGAGCATGGTCATCATGACCATCATTCTCATGGTGAAGATTCGCGGACGAGGGCGTCCGCGCCACACACACACAGCCACTCGCATCGTGGATTGAGCGAGATCAAGAAAATCATCTCTGCGGCCAGGATCTCCGACTCGGCCAAGAAGACGGCGACTTCTATCTTCGAGGCTCTGGGAGCCGCCGAAGCCAAGATTCACAACGTGGCGATCGAAAGCATTCACTTTCACGAAGTCGGCGCGGTGGATGCAATCGTCGATATCGTCTGTGCTGCTGTCGGTGCCGAGGCCCTCGGGGTCGACGAGATCGTATGCTCGCCATTGAATGTTGGCGGCGGCTCGGTGAAATGCGCGCATGGAACTTTTCCTGTGCCGGCCCCGGCAACGCTCGAATTGCTCAAAGACGCTCCTGTGTACTCGTCCGGGATAGAAGCCGAGTTAGTCACGCCAACGGGCGCCGCGATCGTCAAGACGCTCGCCAAGCGCTTCTCGAAGTTTTCCGAGATGAAGGTCGAGAGATCGGCTTATGGCGCGGGATCGAGGGATTTTCCTGGGCATCCGAATGTACTGAGGATCGTAATGGGTGAGGCGGTTCCCAAAAGTACTGCCAAGACGACTCTCGACTCGGTGACGGTGCTCGAGGCGAATCTCGACGACCTGAATCCGCAGGTCTTCGGCTACGTGATGGATCAACTGTTGGAACAGGGCGCGCTCGATGTATTTGGCGTGCCGGTGCAGATGAAGAAGAACCGTCCGGGAACGCTGCTGACGGTGCTTTGCAAGACCGAAGACGCGGAGAAGTTGACACAGCTCATTTTCAACGAGACCACCACGCTGGGCGTGCGTAGCCGCGAAGAGAGTCGTCAGACGCTGTCGCGCCGCTGGGAGAGCGTCCGCACCGAATGGGGCGAGGTTCGCATCAAAATCGCTAGCATGAACGGCACCGTCACCAACTACGCGCCCGAGTACGAAGACTGCCGCCGCATTGCGGCCGAGCACCACGTACCGCTGAAGACCGTGATGCAAGAAGCTTCGCGGGCGTACTCGAAAGAGAAAAACTCTTAAACACGAAATGTGGGCTCACAGAGATTTCGAGAACCCCACCGACAAGATTATGGCCAGGAAGTTTTACATCACGACCCCGATTTACTACGTCAATGCGCGTCCGCATATCGGCCACGCTTATACGACCATCGCCTGCGACACGATCGCGCGGCGCCATCGCATGCTGGGTGACGACACGTTTTTCTTGACGGGCACCGACGAGCACGGACAGAAGATCGAGCGCGCGGCGCAGGCGGCCGGCAAGTCTCCGCAACAATATGCCGACGAAATTTCCAACGAGTTCCGCTCGTTGTGGAAGCGGATGGGCATCTCGAACGACGATTACATCCGCACCACAGAAGAGCGCCACAAGAAGCGCGTGCAAGAGCTGTTCAGGCAGATCCGCGACAACGGATACATCTATAAGGGCACGTACACGGGCCAATACTGCGTGTCCGACGAACTCTATGTCGATGGTGCGCAACCTGGTGATCCCTGCCCGACTTGCGGTCGCATTACGGAAACCGTTCACGAAGAGAACTACTTCTTCAAGCTCTCGGCGTTTCAGGACAAACTGCTGGAGCTTTATGCGAATCCGGAGTTCATTCGTCCGGAGACGCGGCGCAATGAAGTCATCTCATTCGTGAAATCTGGCTTGCGCGATCTGTCGATCAGCCGATCAACATTCTCGTGGGGAATTCCTGTTCCCGACGATCCGAAGCATGTGATCTACGTCTGGCTCGACGCTTTGGCCAACTACATCACCGCGATCGGCTACGGATCTAAGCATGCGGGGGCGCAGGAGGCATTCAAAAAATACTGGCCAGCCGATGTCCACATGATCGGCAAAGAAATCGTGCGGTTCCACTGCGTGTACTGGCCGGCGTTTCTGCTTGCCGCTGGGCTGGCGCTGCCAAAAGCGATTGTCGCGCACGGCTGGCTTCTGTTTGAAGAAAGCAAGATGTCGAAGTCGCGCGGCAATATCGTGCGCACCGAGACGATTCTCGATGTCCTTGGCGCCGACGCTCTGCGGTATTTCCTGCTGCGCGAAGTAGTCTTTGGCCAGGACGGATCGTTCTCGTTTGACGCGCTGGTGCAGCGCTACAACTCCGATCTGGCGAATGGGATCGGCAATCTTGCCAGCCGGACGTTGACGATGATCAACCGGTACTTCAAAGGAGAAGTGCCGTATCCCTCGCACGCGGCGGCTCGGACGCCTGCTGACGACGCCATCGCGGAAACTGCGCGCAAGGCGATCCGGGAGTTTGGAACACTGTTCGATCAATTCCAGTTTTCGCGGGCCCTGGAAACCGCGTGGGGACTGATCGCCGCGGTGGACAAATACATCGTCGAGAACGAACCCTGGTCCCTCGGCGAGAAACAGGATGATGAGAGCCGGGCACGTCTGGCGACTGTTCTTTACACGTCGGCGGAGGCTTTGCGTATCGCAACCGCTCTCGCCCATCCGGTCATTCCCGATGCGACTGCGAAGATCTGGGAACAGCTCGGATTGGGAGATATCCAGAAAGTTGATCTGAACCAACTAACATGGGGACAGCTCAAGCTGGGCACGAAGCTGGGCGATGTGAAGCCCGTTTTTCCCCGTGCTGATAAGAGCGCCGTAGAAAGGATGCAGCAGATGGAAGAACAAGGAAGAGGGCCGGCAGCGGAAGAACCAAAGACTCCGCAGCTCGCGCCCGTTCAAGCTCCGTCCGTTGTGGCCGTACCGGGAGCGCCGTCCGCCGACGGAGCGGGCAAGATCAGCATCGACGACTTCGCGAAAGTGGAACTTCGTGTGGGCCAGGTGAAGATTGCCGAACGCGTTCCGAAATCTGACAAGCTCTTGCGCCTGGAAATTGATATTGGGACCGAGGTGCGTCAAGTCCTAGCTGGAATTGCGGAAGCTTACGCACCGGAGACGCTCGTTGGCCGCAAAGTGGTCATTGTCGCGAATCTCGCCCCGCGGAAGCTGCGCGGCTACGAGTCGAATGGAATGATCGTCGCGGCATCGCTCGAAGGCGGCAAGCCGGTGCTGGCCAGCTTCTTGGAAGACGTGCCGGTGGGGGCGAGACTCAAGTAAACCGACCTTAGACCTCGGACCTTTGACGTCAGCGAATCATAATCGCGAATGTCATAGGCCAGGGGTCGAAGGTCTGAGGTCCAAGGTCTGATTTGATGTTTGTTGACTCTCACGCACATCTCGACGGCAAGCAGTTCGACTCCGATCGCGAGCAGGTGATCGCCCGGGCGCGTGAGGCTGGCATCAAAACCATCGTTGCCATTGGCAACGGCGATGGGCCACCGGATCTCGACGCGGGGATCAAGCTGGCCGAGCAGTATCCGTTCATGTACGCGACGATCGGGATACATCCGCACGAGGCTCGGCTGGCGTCTGATCACGCTTACTCGGAAATGGAGCGTTTGGCGCGGCACCCCAAGGTGATTGCCTGGGGAGAGATCGGTCTCGATTATTACTACGATCATTCGCCGCGCGATACGCAGCAGCAAGTATTCATTCACCAGATGGAACTGGCTGCGGCCGCGAAAAAGCCGATCGTGATTCACTGCCGCCCTTCCGACAACAGCGACAACGCCTGGGAGGACTGCCTGCGTCTTATCCAAGAGCAGTGGGCACCCAAAGGGATCGGCGGCATTCTGCACTGCTTTACCGGAAACTGGCCCCAGGCCAAACGCGCGCTCGACATGGGTTTCATGATTTCTTTTGCAGGCAATGTCACCTTCCCCAAGGCGCAGCAGATTCGGGACGCCGCCCTCGAGGTGCCGCTGGACCGTATGTTCATCGAAACGGATTGCCCCTATCTCGCGCCGATTCCGCATCGGGGGAAGCGGAACGAACCCGCGTACGTAAAGGAAACCGCCGGAAAGATTGGCGAGTTGCGCGGCCTTTCCATGGAAGAGGTCGGCGAGCAAACCGCACGCAATTTCTACAATTTTTTCAAAATCGCTGAAATCTCTGAAAGGAAAGTTCCCTCCCGCCCAGACTGAACTTCTGTTAACCTCTCAGTAAGATTCCTTCATTTCAGAAAGATTAGAAATCAATGCCCGATAACAGTTTCGACGTGGTCAGCAAGGTCGATATGCAGGAGGTCTCGAACGCCATCCAGCAGGCGCTCAAGGAGATCCATACGCGTTTTGACCTGAAGGACTCAAAGTCGAATATTGAACTGGAAAAAGATGCAATCGTTCTGCACTCGGCAGACGACTATAAGTTGAAGGCGGTCAATGACATCCTGCAGCAGAAATTGGTGAAGCGTGGTGCGTCTCTGAAGGCTCTAACTTACGGGGCGATCGAACCGGCAGCGGGCGGGACGGTCAAGCGCAGAGCAACCATGCAGCAAGGAATCGCAATTGAAAAAGCCCGCGAGATCGTGAAATTGGTGAAGGATTCGAAGAAGAAGGCCCAGGCGTCGATCCAGGGGGACCTGGTGCGGATCAGCGGCAAAGATCGCGACACGTTGCAGGAAGTAATCCAGTTGTTGAGGGGCCATGATTTCGGAATTGATTTGCAGTTTATAAATTATCGAACGAACTGATCTCACCACGGAGGCACAGAGACACGGAGAAGAACAAGCACGAATGAATTCCTCCGTGGCTCGGTGACTCCGTGGTGAATGAATGCAAGTGACTTTGAGCGCGCCAGCCACCATCAACGGCAAAGAAGTCTTCGACCTGCTGCGGGATGATCTCGTCGCGCTGGAAGACGAATTCGGCAGCGACACGGTTTCGAATGTCGGGGCGATCACCGAGATTGGCGAATATCTGCGCGCCGGCGGAGGCAAGCGGATCCGTCCTGCCCTCCTGCTGCTATCCGCAAAGTTACTGAATTACGAGGGTCGGGGTGCGGTACGGCTCGGTGCCGTCGTGGAGATCATTCATACCGCGACGCTGGTTCACGACGACATCATTGACGACGCAAAGACTCGCCGCGGCCGTCCTGCAGCGAACACTCAATGGGGAAACTCCAAGTGCGTGCTGGCGGGAGATTGGCTCTACATGCAGGCCTTCAAGATCGCCCTGCAGGAGCGCAACTTCCGCATTCTCGATACCCTCATTGAGCTCACTCAGCAGATGGTCGAGGGCGAACTGCTGCAGATGGAAAAGCTCGGCAAACTGATCACGCTCGACGAGCATTTCGATCTCATCTTCCGCAAGACCGCCTGCCTGTTTTCCGTATGCATGCGGCTAGGCGCGATCCTCGGCGGCGCAACTCCCGAGCAGGAGGATGCTCTCGCCAAATACGGCCATGATCTCGGCATGGCGTTCCAGATCGTCGATGACGTGCTGGATCTGACAGCTTCCGAAGACGTGTTGGGCAAGCCAGTGGCCAGCGATCTGCGCGAAGGCAAGGTCACGATGGCGGTGATTCACGCCCTGGAGCGCTGCACAGCCGATGAGCGAGGCAAAGTGGAAAAGATTCTGAAGGACCGCGCCTTCAATGGCGTCAGCCACGCCGATATCCTGGAAATCCTCGAGCGTTACGGCTCGCTCGAAGCCGCCTCGTCCTGCGCCGTGCAATACGCCGAATCGGCATCGAAAGCAATCTGCTCCTTCCCTGATTCCGAGATCAAGCGCGCCCTGCTTTGGGCGCCGGAGTTTGTGGTCGCAAGAGAAAAATAAGAAAGCAGGAGTCAGGGGCTAGGGATCACGAATTAGGGTCATCGATTCCCTCAACCCCAATCTCTGACCCCTGATCCCTAGGCCGTATTTGTGATCCTAAGCACAGGCCTGTGACCCGAAGCACAGAACTGCAAAAACTTCCTGCTTGACCACCGTCACTTCAATGGGTGACGGCTGCCACAGCAAATTCGCCCCCGACCGTCCCAGAATGCAGGCAGCTGATGGGAGCGTCCGAAACTGCGGAAGGCTAACGAGACGCACTGGCATGCGGGTGGGGCACAGAAGACGTGACCTCACTTCTCCCCTCGGCACCTGATGAAAGGCAGGTCGCTTGGGGTCCTTCCGAAAGGATGACTCACCAGCTGCGACGGCGGCTTCAGTCGAAGCCTGGAGACGAAAGGCGCCTAGCTTTTTCGACGCGCCGGCCCGGACAGGGTCGGAGAGACTTCGAGTGCAAGCCGCCGCCTTCTCACCCTGTCGAGGAAAGTCCTCCTGAGAGACTCGCTCCTCGTACATAAAGCCGGACGGCCTCATCGGACCGTCCGGCTTTTATTTATACTGAACCCTTTCCTGTTCGGGGTAATCCAACGGGTACTCTTCGGAAACCATGCACGTAATCTTCTCCCTGGTGGGGCGTCACGGATACGCACTCGTCTTCGGCATCCTGCTGGCCGAGGCTGTCGGATTCCCGTTCCCCGCGGCGATCGCGCTGGTCGCGGCGGGCGCTGGCATCGCCTCACATTCGCTCTCGGGAATGTGGGTGCTTGCGGCTGCTCTGATCGCCTTGACGGTCGGCGATACCTGGCAGTTTTGGCTGGGCCGATACACGGGATGGGCCTTACTGGGCTTTCTCTGCCGCCTGTCGATGAATCCCGAGAGTTGTATGCTGCGTTCGGCGGAGTCTTTCTATAAGCGCGGGAAGACCACGCTTCTGTTCGCGAAGTTTGTTCCGGGCGTCAATACCATGGCTGCGCCTCTGGCAGGCAGCATGAAGATGCCTTTCGGGCAGTTCTTTCGGCTCGACCTCGCCGGATCGCTCCTCTATTCCGTCTCTTATCTGCTGGTCGGCTATACCTTCCGGGATTTTCTCGCGATCGTTCTGAAGGGCTTTTACACTGCCGGCCGTGCAATGGAAATCGTGCTGGTTGCCGCGGTGTTCGCTTACACCGCCTACCGTGTGCTGCAATTTATCGAGTACCGCAGCTACGATATCGTTCCTCGCGTCCAAGTTGAGGAATTGGCGGCGCGCATCGCCGCTGGGGAGGCCGATCGCCTGCAGATTGTCGACGTCCGCAGCCATGGATATTACGACATTGGCGCCGAACGCATTTTCGGCTCCATTCGAATCGAACCCAATAATCTCGACGAAGAAATCAAGAACCTGCCCAAAGACAAGGACATTTATCTGTACTGTACTTGAGCACGCGAAGCCACGAGCGCCCGGGTGGCGCACCTACTGAGGGAAAGAGGATTCAACACGTTCGTCATCGTCGGCGGCCTCGGTGCTTGGCGGAAGGCGGGTGGACATTTGGAGTCGGTGCCAAAAGATGATTTAATGAAGCTGCCGACGTTTTCTTAGCCTCTAAGCTCCGAATTGCCGCAGATGATGGTCGAGATGCTTGTACATGCCACGAGCCCATTCTTGTGGGGTTAGCGCTCCGAAGAATGGGTGCGGATGACGTGTACACTTCGCTTCCCCACCCTCATGAAACTGGCGCACTTTCAGTTTGAGCTGCTGCTGCTCACGCAGAAAGTCTTTCCCCTCTGAAATCACTAGTTCCTTAGCGGTAGGATTGCCCTTGGAGAATGGCTTCTCATTGATGTAGATCTGCTTAAACATCGGCCCAATCAACCTGCCGATAAAGACCCGCGGCAGGTTGCTGGCTCCCAGTGCCATGTCGAGCGCGGCAGAGCAATGCGCGAGCATCTGAGCGACATCCATCTTGCCCCACTGCCGTTGCGCCCCGCCTTGGAGCTTATCCATACGACCGCAGACCTCGTCGACGGCTTCCTGCTCGAAAAGATTTTTCATACGGGCACCTCGCAATCTTTGCCGCCCGAAATGATAGCAGCAGAGTAGAATTGTCCGGCTTTCGGCTTTCGGCTTTTGGCTTTTCTATGGGAACCACGCCTGCTGCAGTTTCTGAAGGCCAGATCACGTCCGAACGTCCCTCTTCTTCACGCATGAACGCCGTGCTGTTTCTGCTGAGTGTGTCGGTGCTGGTCTGCTACATCGACCGCAGCAATCTTTCGATCGCTGCCGAGATGATCAAAGGCGAACTACAGATCTCCGACTTCCAGCTGGGCGCACTGCTGTCAACATTCTTCTGGGTATACGCATCGCTGCAGATCCCCGCCGGATGGCTGGTCGACCGCTTCGACGTGAAATGGGTGTTTGCCGCAGGATTTTTTCTCTGGTCGGCAGCAACAGCGGTAACCGGGCTGCTCCATGGATTTATCGCACTTGTCATAGTGCGCGCGATCCTTGGAGTGGGTGAATCGATTGCCTTCCCTTCTTATTCCAACATCTTCTCCACACATTTCACCGAGAGTCAGCGCGGTACGGCTAATGCGGCTTTGCAGATCGGTCTTGCAATGGGACCTGCGTTGGGAATGTCCGCTGGAGGCGTCGCCGTAGCCCGCTTCGGCTGGCGACCTTTTTTTCTGGTCCTCGGCTTCGGAAGCCTGCTGTGGCTGATTCCCTGGGTTATGGCAATGCCCAACCGGAGCGCGTCCGCCCAGGCTCTTGCCCATTCCAACGTCCGCATTCTCGACATTCTTCGGATGAGGTCGGCTTGGGGATCGTGTTTCGGGCAGTTCTCGCTCAACTACTCTCTTTATCTTTTGGTGACCTGGCTACCTAGCTTTCTTATCCGCAGCCGCCATTTCAGCATGACTGGAATGGCCAAGGCTGGCGGCGTCATCTTCACGGCCTATGCGATCTCGGCCTTTCTGGTCGGCAGGATTTCGGACCGGTTTATTCGTGCCGGATATTCCGCGACTCGCGTGCGCAAGACCATGCTGGGAGTAGGACTTATTGGAATCGGTGCGGGACTCTTTGGTGCAGCGGTGGTCCCGGATCGGTTCGTCGTGGCCGTTCTTGGGCTCGGCGGCGCTCTGCTGGCCATGGCAGGTACAAACAGTTGGGCGGTCGCGCAGACCATCGCCGGGCCACAAGTCGCCGGACGCTGGACCGGCGTTCAGAATTTCGTCGGCAACATGGGAGGCGCTGGCGCACCTGTGCTGACCGGATACCTGCTGGGCCGGACCGGCCAGTTTTACCTGCCGCTAGCGATCGCCGCTGTGATCGCGTGGCTGGGCGCCATCAGTTGGGTTGTGGTCGTCGGCCCGGTCGAAGAAGTCGCTTGGGACGAACAAACCCGCGGATCTCGCTTGCACAGCGAAGCGTCTGCGACAGGCTCTGCACGGTCGTAATACACTCCACTCATGGAACCTCGAGAAGTTGAAATCAAGTTCCGCGTCGACAACGTAGGTTCGCTCAAACGCAAGCTGAAGACAGCCGGGTTCCGTCTTGAGACCCGAAGCGCGCACGAGACGAACACTTTGTATGACCTGCCCGGCGAGGTCCTGCGCAATCGCAAAGAACTCCTCCGGCTGCGCGAGTACGGAAAATCGTGGAAGCTGACGCACAAGAGCAAAGGCCAGGCCGCGCGTCACAGTAGCCGTCAGGAACTCGAAACTGGTGTCTCAGATGGAAAAACAATGGACGCCATTCTGCGCGCACTCGGATATTCGCCCTCGTTCCGCTACGAAAAGATGCGCGAGGAGTGGACCGACGGCAAAGGGCAAGTCGTAGTCGATCACACTCCAATCGGGGATTTCTGCGAGATCGAAGGCAAGCCGCGCTGGATCGACGCGACCGCGAAGAAGCTAGGGGTTCGCCAGGAAGATTACATCACGAAGAATTACGCGACGCTGTTTGCGGAGTGGAAGCAGCAGAACGGTAGTCCCGCGACAGAGATGACATTCAAAGCGGTGAAACACTAGAGTCGGCATCGTCGAGCACTTTCCGAAATTAGAGCTCCAAAAACATCCGCCGCTTCAGGCCCCGTGGCACTTCTTATACTTCTTCCCCGATCCACAGGGGCATGGATCGTTGCGGCCTACCTTTTCCTGGCCGCGGACAACTTGCTGGACCTGCTGCGCCTCTCCGCCGCCCGCCATGCGGGCCTGCTCGAGTTCGCGGCGCTTGCGGCGCATGAAGGCTTCTTCGAGTTCGTCGGCTGAGGTCGAGACCATGCGCGGTGGACGCCGGCCGTTGCCATCACCAGCGCGCGGCACACGCACTCCAGCTTCAGGTCCACCAGTCTGCGGACCTTCCGATCCAAAGGGTGCGTCGCCTCCTTCATCCGGAGGACGGCCAGTGCTCACCGGACGCTCCAGAATCTGCATCAGGTAGAGATACCGGACCGTGTCTTCCTGAAAGCGCTGCATCATCGCTTCGAACATGTCGAACGATTCTTTCTTGTACTCGACCAGCGGATCGTGCTGGCCATAACCGCGCAGACCAATTCCCTCTTTCAGGTGGTCCATCGAGAGCAGGTGATCTTTCCATTGCTGGTCGATCACGCTGAGCATGATCATGCGCTCGTGATGGCGCATGGCCTGAGGACCGATAAGCTTCTCTTTCGCGTCGTAGCGCTCTTTGAGCTTCTCGAAGATCGCGTCACCCAGTTCACCGCGGTTGAGAGATTCGGGCTTAATGCCTTCCGCGAGGATGTCCACACCGAAGCGGGTGAAGATCGCGTCTTTCAGGCCTTTGATGTTCCAGTCATCGATGTGCGCTTTTTCGGGACAGTACTCTTCAAGCAAATCCGCCAGGATTGAACTGACGTAGTCTTCGAGGATCAATTCCTTCTGGTCAGTACCTTCGAGCAGGCGGCGGCGCAGGCCGTAAACGGCCTCGCGCTGCTTGTTCATTACATCGTCGTATTCGAGCAGGTGTTTGCGCGACTCGAAGTGCTGGGCCTCAACGGCCTTCTGTGCCGTCTCAATGCGCCGGGTGATCATTCTCGACTCGATCGGAACACCCTCTTCCATGCCCAGCTTCTGCAGCAAGGTCGAAACCCATTCCTTGGCAAAGATGCGCATCAAGTCATCTTCAAGCGCGAGATAGAAGCGGGAAGAACCTGGATCGCCTTGGCGCCCGGCGCGTCCACGGAGCTGATTGTCAATTCGACGGGACTCGTGCCGTTCCGTGCCGAGAATATGAAGTCCGCCTGCAGAAATGACGTCTTCGTGCTCTTTGTCCGTCGTCTGCTTATGGCGGTTGAAAGCATCGGTCCACTTGTCCGTCGGAACCGTAAATTCGTTGCCGTTATAATAAAAGACCGAAGTCTCTCCGTCTTCCTGCGGACCTTCAATCTTTCCCTGTGCCACGCGCAATTGCTGCGCAATTCCCTTCTTGACCATCTCCTGCTTGGCCATGAATTCGGGATTGCCGCCCAGCAGAATATCGGTACCGCGGCCCGCCATGTTGGTCGCGATGGTGACAGCGCCTTTGCGTCCGGCCTGCGCAACGATCTCGGCCTCGCGCTCGTGGAACTTGGCATTGAGTACGACGTGCTTGATGCCTTTCTTCTTCAGCAGGTCCGATAGTCGTTCGGATTTTTCGACCGACGTGGTGCCAACCAGCACCGGCTGGCCTTTTTCCGCCAACTTTTGAATCTCATCTGCCGCTGCGAAATATTTCTCTTTTTCTGTCCGATAGACGATGTCGGGATTTTCAATGCGCAGCAGAGTCTTATTCGTAGGGATCACGACGACTTCGAGCTTGTAAATGTTCTCGAATTCTTCGGCTTCCGTTTCCGCCGTACCGGTCATACCGGCCAACTTCTTGAACATGCGGAAGTAGTTCTGGAAGGTGATGGTGGCGAGCGTCTGGTTCTCGCGCTCGATCTTGACGTTTTCCTTGGCTTCCACCGCCTGGTGCAGCCCGTCGGACCAGCGCCGCCCGGGCATCATGCGCCCGGTGAACTCGTCGACGATGATGACCTCGCCTTCCTTCACGACATACTCGACATCCCGGCGATACAGCGCATGTGCTTTGACGGCCGTCTCGACGTGATGCTTCCATCCCCAGTTTTCCGGATCGGCGATGTTGCCGATCCCAAGCAACTGTTCAACCTTCTCCCAGCCCTCGTCGGTGATGGTAATGTTGCGGTGCTTTTCATCAATGACGAAATCCTTGGTGTAGGTCGGCGGCTCACCCGGAGGTCCCTCGATCTCCTCGCCCTTTTCCAGCTTGGGAATGATGCGATTGACCTTGTAATACTTGTCGGTCGATTCTTCGCTGGCGCCGGAAATGATCAGAGGCGTACGGGCTTCGTCGATCAAGATGGAGTCAACTTCGTCGACGATCGCGTAATTGTGCCCGCGCTGCACGCAGTCCCGGATATCGAACTTCATGTTGTCGCGCAGGTAGTCGAATCCGAACTCGTTGTTGGTGCCGTAGGTGACGTCGGCGGCATAGGCAGCCCGCCGCTCGTCATCATCGAGATCGTGAACGATAACGCCCACCGTGAGGCCGAGGAAGCGATAAAGCTTGCCCATCCATTCGGAGTCGCGCTTGGCGAGATAATCGTTCACGGTAACGACGTGCACGCCGCGTCCGCCGAGCGCGTTGAGATAGACCGGAAGAGTGGCGACCAGCGTTTTACCTTCGCCGGTCTTCATTTCTGAAATCTTGCCGTCGTGCAGCACCATGCCACCGATGAGCTGCACATCGAAGTGCCGCATATTCAGAACGCGGCGTCCGGCTTCGCGGACGACGGCAAAGGCCTCGACCAGAATGTCGTTCAGAACTTCCTGGAGCGCTTCGTATTCTTCTTTTTCAAGGCGCTTCTGCAGATCGTAATCGGACTCTTCTTCGCCCCCAGCTCCAGCGGCCGGCTGCGAGTTCTTGGTGACGCGACTCAGCCGCTCCTGGATGCGCTGCCGGAATTCCTCGGTTTTCGCGCGTAATTCGGCATCGGTGAGCTTCTGAATCTCGGGCTCGAGCGCATTAATCGCCTGCACGTTCGGCATCAGCGACTTGATGACACGCTCGTTCTTCGTCCCAAAAACCTTGCCTAGCAGTTGGTTAATCAACCGGTAATCCTTCGGAGAGCGGAGTACGCCCAGATACTATCTTTAGAAGCCTAGCATATTAGATGCAGCCGGAGTCCTGAGGAATCCAGCGGGTGGACATCTCAGTATAATGGCAGCGAACACCCGGAGGCTCCTATGGGTCCCCGCCTCTCTCTGCTGCTCTCGTTGTTGCTGGTGCTGTCACTCGCCGCAGGTGCCAAAGAAAAAAAAGATAAGAAGAAGAACCAGATGCCTGAGCTCATTCTGCGGGCCCAAACCGTGCATGTGGTAATCGATCCCGAGGTGGGAGAACCTCTCGATCAGCCCCAGTCCAACGCCATCGCCCGCGACAATGTCGAGAAGGCCCTGACTGAGTGGGGCCGCTACCGGGTGGTCATGGACGGCGAGCCGGCAGATCTGGTGATCGCGATTCACACCGGAGATGACCGGATGTCGCGTCCGACGATGAAGGGCGGCCCGATCGATCAGCGGCCGGGAGTTGGGCAGCAGACCCCGAGCACCATACGGATCGGCGGCCAGCAGGGGCAGCCTCCCTACAACGATCCCAATATGGACCCCAATTATCCGCAGAATCAGCGGCCAGCCCAGATGGGCAACGAGATTGGTCCGAGAACGGATTCCTTCATGGTCTATCAGGGACGTACCTGGGGTGGAAATTCTCTGGATTCCCCGGCCCTGTGGCGCTATGAGGTCGAGCATTGTCTTGACGCCACGCCGCAAGTGAAGGCGGTGGAGGAGTTCCGGAAAGCGATTGCCGAAGCCGAGAAACCCAAGGACCCGAAGAAGCCGTAGGGTCGGGAATCGCTAAACCACAAAGGGCAAAAATGCGCACAAAGGAAGTCCCCGCCGCTTTGACCTTCGTGTTACTTCGTGTCCTTTGTGGTTGATGATTTGTGCAGTAGCGGCAACACTGCGGTTCCCGCCCTTTTCCTGTAAGATTCCCCACGACCCATGGCAACGTTCTACGACCGATTCCTGGAGTGCGCCCAGCGGTGGCCTAATAACGTTTCCCTCGAAATCCAGCGTCACGATCACCTCGAAAGCTGCACCTACGGCGAGCTTCACCACTGGGCCGAGTCGGTAGGCCGCTGGATTACCGAAAACAACTTTGCCCGCGGATCGCGCCTGGCGATCCTGGCCGACAACCATCCCCGATGGGTAGCGGCCTATCTGGGAATCATCTCGTCCGGTTGCGTCGCGGTACCGCTTGACACGGCGCTGCACGACGATCAAGTCACGAAGTTGTTGAAAGACAGTGGCACGTCGGCGGTCTTCGTCGATGTCAAACACCTGGCCGTCGTGCGGCCGGCCGCAAAGGAACTGAGTCTCAAGCTGATCCTCACCGATCCCGACCGCATGACGAAGCAGGCCGCCGAAGACCAGTTCGCCGCCGATCTGCCCGCCATCTTCAAGTCAGGTCCGGGCAACTTCAAGCCCGCTCCGTCAAACAATGACGACCTCGCTTCCCTGCTCTACACCTCTGGCACGACCGCCGATCCTAAGGGCGTGATGCTCACGCACGGCAGCTTTCTCGGCGAAGTCGACGCGGTCTTCAACTGGGTCGATATCGGTCCAAACGATGCGCTACTCGGTGTGCTGCCGCTATTCCACGTTCTGGCACTGATGGCGAATATGCTGCTGCCGCTGGTCAAGGGATCGCGCGTCCTTTACCTGGAAACCCTCAACACGACGGAACTGATGAAAGCGCTGCAGGAACGCGGCATTACAGCGTTCGCCGTGGTGCCGCAGTTCTATTACCTCATTCACGAACGGATCTATTCAGAAATCAAAAAGCGCGGACAGCTGACGCAGAAGATCTTCACCGCCATGCTGGCTCTGAATCGCACGCTGCGCAAAATCAAAATCAACGCGGGTCCCATCCTGTTCAAGAAAATTCACCACACCCTCGGCCCCAAGATGCGCTATTTCGCCACCGGAGGTTCCCGCTTCGATCCTGCGATCCAGAAAGACTTCTACGATCTTGGCATCGACGTGATGCAGGCTCTCGGACTCACCGAGACGGCTGCCGCCATTTATGTCAATTCTCCGAACGACATCACGATCGGATCGTGCGGCAAGGCGATGAAGGGCGTGGAAGGCAAGATCGTCGATCCGCAACCACAGGAAGACGGAGGCCCCGCAGTCGGCGAATTAGCCGTGCGCGGCCCTATGCTGATGAAGGGATACTGGAATCGTCCCGACGCAACGTCGGAGGCTCTTCGCGACGGATGGCTCTACACCGGCGACCTCGGCTACTTCGACTCCCACGGCAACCTGTTCCTCACCGGACGCAAAAAAGAAGTGATCGTCCTGAGCAACGGCAAGAACGTTTACCCGGAAGAGATCGAAGCGCATTACATGAAGTCGCCGTACATCAAGGAAATGGCTGTCGTGGGACTGGAGGGCAAATCGGGCGAAGATCGCGACCGGCTGCACGCGGTGATCGTGCCCAATTTCGATGAACTCAGAAAGCGCAAGATCGTCAATGCCAAAGAAGTGATTCGCTACGACGTCGAAGGATTGTCCACAAAGATCGCTTCGACCAAGCGCATCAGCAGCTATGAAATCTGGCAAGACGATCTTCCCCGCACCACCACGCGCAAGATCAAGCGCTTCGAAATCGAGAAGCGGGTCAAGGCCAACCAGGCGAAGAAACTTTCCGATGATGCCGATGTTCCCTCCGAAAAGCCGCTAACGGCGGACGATCAGGCCTGGCTCGAACAACCAAACGTGCAGCGTGCGCTGAAGATCATCCGCGAAACGTCGCGCACGGCTCCGGAGAAATTACGTCCTACGCTCAATCTGGAACTCGATCTCGGATTCGATTCCATGCAGCGCGTCGAGTTGCTCAGCCGTCTCGAAGAAGAACTCGGCGGCAATGTCGAAGAAGCGCAGCTTGCCGAGATTTATACGGTGCGGGATCTGGTGGATGCCGTTCTGCAAAGTGCGGCAAGCGGCGCCACTCCGGGGACAAAGCCCACGTTCGCCGGATGGAAAGCGATTCTGTCCGAAGACCCCGAGGATCCTGACGTTCTAAGGCTGGCACACCCGAGTTGGATCAACGACACCTTCTGGTATTACTTCTCGCGACTGATCCAGGTCGTCGCGCTCGATAAACTCGACATGAAAGTGAGCGGCCTCGAGAAGCTGCCGAAGCAGGGCCCATTCATCCTCTCGTCGAACCACCAGAGCTATCTGGACCCGCTCGTGCTGGCTGGCCTGATGCCGCGGGACATCTTCTACAACCTGTTCGCGGTGGGCACGAGCGACATTTTCGGCTCAGGATTCATGCGCCGCCTGGCGCGTTCAATCAAGGTCGTTGTCGTCGATCCGGACGCGAACCTGATCCCTGCCATGCGCGCGGGCGCCTTCGGCCTGCGTCACGGACTGTCATTGATCCTGTATCCCGAGGGCGAACGCTCCATCGACGGCACGCCCCGTATTTTCAAAAAGGGCGCGGCAATCCTGTCGATCCACCTGCAAGTACCGATCGTGCCTGTGGCCATCGATGGCTTCTACGAGGCATGGCCGCGAAGCAAACCTTTCCAGGGATTCAAGCCGGTGAAGATGGTGTTTGGCGATCCCATCCTGCCGCCGCCCGAATCGGAGGCGTCGGAAGAGGCCTATGAGAAGCTGACGGCTGAGTTGAAGGGCCGAGTCGTGGAGATGTGGGAAGGATTGAGGGCGAACAAATAAGAAAAATAAATACCTGGCGTGATTTTTGCCGTCGTGATCTACGTTCTGTACAGTCGTTTCGGCACTAACGGATGAATATTAACCCGTTTGCGACAGTTGCAGGCTCCCGCTAGAATTGTGGAGTTTTCAGCATCACTAGACATGCTTCATGTATTTACCCTATTCCGAATAGTGTCGATTCTCTTTGCTCCTCTCTGCCAAACTCAGACTAATGGCCCAATGTTCCTTCGAGGGCAGCTAGAGACACATGACAACCTCGTCACAATAGCGCTTGATTCGGAGCATTCCCTAAGGATCACGAACCCAGAGGCAGTTCGTGGCGAAGAAGGTCGAAGAGTTGTCTTGCACGGCGTGTCAACGGACGGGGGGTTTCGTGTAATTTCATTCGCTACCATTGACGATCGCGACATACCCGAGGACACTTCTTTTGCCGCCGTCGTCGCGCAGCGTACAGATGCCGAGATGGTCGAGCACCTCTTGCAACTCGGGGCGAATCCCAATGCAAAGACTAAGGAAGGCGTCCCAGCGATTGTTCAAGCAATGCATATGACAGAGAGTTCTCTGATAGGAAATGGTATTTACCCCAACGTTGAGATCACGACTCTGTTGCTTGACCGCGGAGCTGACCCAAATGCGTTGAACAAGAACTGGCAGACCCCTCTGATGGCAGCGGCTTCTTTTGGCGACGAAAAGTTAGTGAAACTTTTCATAGACCATCACGCAAATGTAAATATCGGTAGCAGATTCGGTGAGACTGCTCTGATGTGCGCGAGGGCCTTACCTGTCGTCAGAATGCTCATCTCTGCTGGGGCCTCTGTGAATGACGAGAACATGACCGGAGAAACAGCGCTGTATTACGCCACGCAGAGGGCTGACCCCGATGCAGTCAAGGCACTATTAGAAGTAGGCGCCAACGTTACCACCCGGAATAACAGGGGCATGGCTCCGTTAGACCGAGCACAACTTGAGCTTGGGCCCGACGACTTCTGGGATGGGGTTGTTCGTGATGCGAGGAGGGAACGAGTTCAGCGCGTCATCGAGTTGTTGCTCGGAGCCGGAGCACTGCTTGCTCGCCCTCGCTGTTGCTACTAGAGTGTGTTTGTCCAAGAATCGCAATCATTGGCCTCTAAACGGTATCTGGCACATCTGAAGAACACATAAAAAACCCACTTCTCCCAAATCAAGGAGAAATGGGGCACCCATCTCCTTTAGCTCTTTCTGTTGCGCCCTGCGGAATGTTCAGGCTTTTGCCGCGCTCGCCGATTCGCCGCCGAACGCCTTCGCGAAGCCTCCGACCACCAGCGAGTCGTAGCGACTCTGGGCACGCTTCATCACTTCTTCGCTGGCTTGCGACGGCGACAGTTTCGTTCCGCGCTGTCCTGTCGTGAGCGCTTCGTACTCTTCGGCCAGCGACACGATCTGAACTTCGAGCGACGTATCCTCGGGCTTGCCGCCTTCCTGCCGCAGTTGGCGCTCGGAAAGAAAAATCGGGATCGCCCGCCGCAGCGAGTTCCCCATCACCCCGGCTTTGAAGACGGTTTTCCGGTTTTTCTTGCCGCGCCGCAAGTCCTCCTGCGATATCTGCGCAGCCTTGATCAGGACCTCGTTCGTAATGCCAAGCTCTTTCATGTTGAACAGCAGTGACGCCGTACGTATGTCTTCGATGCTCTGTGCATCGAGTTCGACGGCCTCGGCAATTTTCGTGGCGCACAAAGAAATGCGGTACGCGTGAGAATCGCTGTACTTCTGGTTCGCCAAAAAGTTCTGCAGGATCACCAGCATCCCGTCATACCCTTCTTCCATCTCGCGCAGCGATTTCTGATTGTGCTCGTAGAGCGTCCCGGTCGCGTACCCGGCCAGCATCAGGACTCCGCCCCATACCGTGAGGTCGAAGATCAACCCCAGCCGCATTTCGACATGCGCGCGGAACATCGCGGGATTCAGAGAGACCAGCAGAACGACCAGGATGATGCTCGCGAGCGCAGTCAGCGTCGCGTGGCGGCGTCCAAAGTGATAGGCGGAGTACAGAGTCGGCAGGAAGTAGAAAACCAGCGCCATCCGCTCCGATGCGACCAGGAAATTCAAAATCGCAGCGATGGCCACCAGAAACAACAGCAGCCAGAGTTCCGGATTGATCTTCCTCATGGTCCCTCCACGGGGGTAGGAGGTACTCATCCCGAAACTCCGGACGAAGTGAGCTTCAGGTCTTCCAAACTTGCCCGTTCTACTATTCTCCGGCTGCCCGGAAAGTGTCCCAAATTACAAAGGTAATCAGCGGCTGGTTATCACCACGGAGACACCAAGACACGGAGAACACCAAAACAGAAATAAACCACAAAGGTCACGAAGTATCACGAAGGATGATTCTGAGCGGCTTTCCTTCGTGTGCCTTCGTGCCCTTCGTGGTTTATTTTCTTAGGGTCTTCTCCGTGTCTCCGTGCCTCCGTGGTGGATGTCTATTTCGCCCGCGGATGCGTCTGATCGTAGACCTGCAGCACGTGCTTGGTGGAAAGCTGTGTGTAGCGTTGCGTGGTCGCTAGCCGCTCGTGCCCCAGCAGTTCCTGGATCGCGCGCAGGTCGGCGCCTTCTTCCAGCATGTGCGTGCCGAAGGCGTGGCGCAACGTATGAGGATGGACGTCGGGCGACAGGCCCTTCGATACCGCAATCTTCTTGATAATCCGCCCCACGCTGCGGGTGGTGAGGCGGCCTCCGCGCTGGTTGATGAGAAGTGCACTGGAACTTTTCCGTGACTCGGCAAGAACGGCTTGCCGTGCAGGCAGGTATGCGGCCAATGCCTGTTTGGCAGTTTCGCCAAACGGAACATAGCGCTCCTTCTTCCCTTTTCCGCGAATCAGGATCGCCTCCGCGCTCAGGCGCACATCGTCGAGGTTGATGCCAGTCAACTCCGAGTTACGGATTCCACATCCGTAGAGCAGTTCGAGCATGAGCCGGTCGCGCTCGGGGAAAGCCGCAGTCTCCGGCATCGCTCCGTCAAGCACCGAATTCATCTCTTCGATCGTCGGCACGCGCGGAAGTTTTTTTGGCAGCTTCGGAGTGGCCACCAGCTTGGCCGGATTCTGATCCACGACGCCTTCCTGCGCCAGCCATCGATACAGCGAACGCACGGCTGCCAGTGAGCGAGCGACCGACGTCTTGCTCAATCCCTTTTCGTAAAGCTGCGAAAGAAATCCGCGAATGGCGATATGGTCGATCTGCTTCCACCCGCGCGACCCGGCGTAGGCGGAGAAGATCGCGAGATCGCCTGTGTAGGCCTTGATCGTATGCGGCGAGGCGTTGCGCTCGTGCAGGTGGCGAAGAAAGTCAGCCACGGCTTTTCCAACGGGAGTCTTTGCCTTTTCGGTCATTGCAAATTGTTGATTGATGATTGTTGATTGGTGATTGAAAACCACGTCGGGGACATAGATGTTTTCATTCAACAATCAGAAATCAACAATCATCAATGCCTTCCCTTCGCTCTTGGATGATGCTTCTGATACACACTCCGCAGCCGATCGAGCGCCAGATGCGTATACACCTGCGTGGTTGAGATGTCGGCATGCCCCAGGATCGTCTGCACGGTGCGCAGGTCGGCTCCGTTTTCAACCATGTGGGTTGCGCACGAATGTCGCAGCATGTGCGGGGACGCGTGCCTTCCGGATGCCGCAGACGCCTGCCCGACCATTTGCCAGACTCGCTGCCTCGTCAGCCTGCGGCCGCCGCGAGCGATGAACAGCAGGGGTGAATTTCTCGACGAACCCGAGATCGCCTGAACCTTCCGCGTCTTGGCCAATCGCATCGCCGACAGTACAGGCCGGCCCGACTTCAAGTACTCGGAAAGTGCGTCCTGCGCCGGCTTGCCCAAAGGAACGATCCGTTCCTTATCGCCCTTGCCGCGTACCAGCATGTACCCAGTTTCGAGCTTCAGGTCTTCCAGCGCCGCGTTGACCAATTCCGAGACGCGGAGCGCGCCGGCGTAGAGAATCTCGAGCATCGCGCGGTCGCGCAGCGCAAGAGCCTCCGCCTCCTTCGGATTCGCATGCTTTGTGGAGTGCAGGTTCGCAGGAGCGGCGAGCGTGGCGTTGATCTCATCCTGGGCGAGCGATTTCGGCAAAACTTTCCACTGCCGCGGTGACTCAATGTTCAGCGTGGGATCGATCTCGATTTTCTTATCGAGCAGCAGATAGCGATAGAGATGGCGCAAGGCGGAAAGCTTTCGGCCGACGCTGCGTCCATCGACGCGGTTGGAAAAAAGTTGCTGCAGGAATCCGCGGACATCGCTACGGCGCGCCGTCAGCAGCGTGCGCTTCCGTTTCTCGAGAAACTCAGAGAACTGTCCGATGTCAGTCGCGTACGCGTTGATCGAGAGCCGCGCCAGCCCCTTCTCGATGCGCAGATAGTCGAGAAATCCGGCGAGCACATGCGCATTGGCTTCGGAGGGCACGAGGAGATTTAGTATGCGCGTTATCGGACGCCGGGAAAAGTGCTGACACAGATGACCGCAGCCAATCCCAGAATGAAACGCGAAGAGAGTTCATCTCCCGTCTGCCGCGTATCCACCGCCTCGCATCTGCTATAGTGAACCCCTACGAAGGAGCTCCGAATGGCTAAGGGCGTGAATAAAGTGATCCTTGTCGGGAACCTCGGCCGCGATCCCGAATTGAAATACACTCCGCAGGGTACAGCAGTCGCGAAGTTCAGTGTGGCCACTGCTGACCGTTTTAAGGATAAAGAGGGCAATTGGCAGGATCGAACTGAGTGGCACAACATCACCGCTTGGGGACGCACGGCGGAAATAGCTGGTGAATATCTGAAGAAAGGTCGCCAGGTCTATATCGAAGGTAGCCTCCGTACTCACTCCTGGGACGATAAGCAGACGGGCCAGAAGAAGTACATGACTGAAGTTGTCGTAAACGATCTTGTTCTTCTCGGGGGCGGGCGCGGCGAAGGCGGCGGTGGTGGAGACTTCAGCGGCAGTTCCCGCGGAGCATCGCAGGGCGGCAACAATTTCGATCAGCGCGTCCCGGAGCACGAGCCAGCGGCCTCTGGCTCCGGCCCCATCACCGACGAAGACATCCCATTCTAGTTGCGCCGGCGTTCGTAGCGCCGGCGCCTCGCCCCCGCATTTTGCTGCGTGAAGATGCTCGCCTGTCTCTTACTCGCTGTACGTTTTTTGTCATTCCGACGCCCGAGCGCAGCGAGGCAGGAGGAATCTGCTGTTGGCTGGCGCATCGAAGCTGTCGAGGAAAGCGGATTCTCACCGGCTCTCGCCGGCTCGGAATGACAACAGGTGAGAAACAACGAAGAGGATCTACGCTGCAGCCCCTTCGCCCTCCGGCAGGTTCACCGCAGGCGCGGCGACGCGCTCGTTCGCGGATTTCTCTGCTCCCTGCAGCATCTCTTTCGGGCAGATCAGGGTCAGCATTGGGGAAGTCATGAACGTCGTTACCAGCGCCATCATCACCATCATCGAGAACAGCGCCGGGGAAATAATTCCGATATCCAGCCCGATATTTAGAATCACGAGTTCCATCAGGCCGCGAGTGTTCATCAGGATGCCGAGACCCGTGGCCTCACGCAAAGGCATACCGCTGAGCCATGAGGCCAGCGTCGATCCGCCCAGCTTCCCTGCCGTCGCCACAAAGATTATGAGCAGGCAATACATCCACATCTCCGGTCCTTTCACCGAGGCGATATTGGTGCGTAATCCGGTGAACGCGAAGAAGAGCGGCAGCAGCAAAGTCACGGTGATCGTCTCGAAACGGTCGAGCACGTAGCGGACAAACTTCGCCTCTTTCGGCATGATCGCGCCCATCAGGAAAGCGCCGAACAGCAGATGGATCCCGATATATTCGGTGATCAGCGCAGAAGCGAGCACCAGCAGCATCATCAGCGCCAGCCAGTTCTCGCTGAGCGCGCCCTTCTTCCGATAGACGCGTTCGAATCCGCTCAACAGGCGTCGCACGCCGTGAATCATCGCGAGCCCAAACACCACAATCCCGGCGATGGTCATCCAAATCGAAGTTTTCGAATGCTCGGAGCGGATCAGCACCACGATGTAGGCCAGAATGCACCAGCCGGTGACGTCGTCCACTGCGGCGCACGCGATCGCCACCGTACCCAGACGGCTGCTCAGCATCTTGCGTTCCGACAGAATTCGCGCCAGAACCGGAAAGGCTGTAATGCTCATGGCCGATCCCATGAACAGGGCGAAACTCAAGAAATGCACGCTGTCGTCTGAAAGACGCGGATACAAAAACAGCGCCAGAAACGCCGCCAGGACAAACGGCGCGGTGATGCTGACGTGGCTGGTTAGCACCGCGGCGTGGCCTTGCTTCTTCAGTTCTCCCGGATTGATTTTCAATCCCACCAGGAACATGAAGACGATCACACCGACCTGGCTGAGAGCATTTAGAAATCCCAGACTTGCGGGCGGAAACAGATAGGCTGAAAAATGGGGTGCGATCAATCCCAACAGCGACGGCCCAAGCATGATGCCCGCAAACATCTCGCCGACAACCTTGGGCTGGTGAATTCTCTGGAAAAGCCATCCGGCAACGCGACACACCGCGAGAACCACAGCCAGCTGCAGAGTGAGGATGAAGAGATTCGGCATCAGTGCATTTCTCCGCTCTGCGTCTTCGGCTGCCTGAGGGCGTGGAACTCGACAGCAGCACACGAGGTGCATCCGCTTACAGAAATGATTCCAGCAAGGGACTTCGGCTCGGCCTTAGGATCGATCGAGGCCGTCATCACGAGCGGCTGATCGGCGGCGCATCCCGCACCCGAGCCATCCGTGCTCCCAAACGATGCCTTGAGGTTCTTCCCTTCCAGCGATCCTACGCCGGCCGTATTCGCTGCGTTACTCAGCGTGACTACGAGAGTTTTGCCTGATTGAGAAATTGCGAAGGATGGAACCGAGAGAGAGGAAACGGCTTGGGCGCATGATTGCCCCGTGGCGTGAACGGAGTCGGCGTCGATCTTCCAGGTACCGTCGACCGCCATGGGAGCGTGCAGCCCATTTCCGACTTTCAGAGCCCCTGCCAGCCCGAGCAGAGGCAAGCCCACCAGCAGAATGTACGCAATAACGAAGTTCCGGTTCGTGTGCGACATTTGGCCTCTGTTGTATGAACTGGCCCCCACAGCGGATGAGGTTCGCCGAGATTAAGACAAGTTGTGTTGAAGCGCAAGGCCTTCAACCTTGGAGTCCTTGCGACGTACCCGACTTCTTTGCGATCTTTGCGCCTGTTCTTTGCGGACGTCGCGGATAAAAGCTTTACCGCAAAGCTCGCGAACAAAGCCGCCAAGTTCCCCAAGACCACCATTCCCTGCGAACTCTGCGGTCAAAGGCTATTACCACGGAGTTCGCGGAGAGATCACACTGCGCAGAGAGATCAAAACGACGGACGGAACGCGTCCGAGGTCAGATCGCCCAGCAAATTGTGCCAGGGATGCTTCTCGTTCTGCTCCACCTTCGTCACCATCTCTTTCATCTTCGTCAGAACTGGTGGCGCATCCTCGTCATAGACATCGCCCTGCAACAGCTTCAGGACGTCCAGCCGGTAGTTCTTGTCGTGGATGAAGTAGGTGAAGAGCACGTTCAGCCGGTAGTACACCGAGATGAATTCGTACCAGTTCTTCGTTCCGCGGCGCAGCTTGGTTTCGTAGTCAGAGAACGCCGCGCGTGAGAAGTCATTCTTCTCGATTGCATTGAGAATATCCTTGTGGGCGAAGCGCGAACTGTTCAGCGCGATGCTCACCCCGGTCGAGAAGATCGGATCGACGAAGCGGCCCGCGTCGCCGACCAGCATGAACCGGTCACCGCAGGTCTGCTTCATGGCATAGCTATAGTCGCCTTCGTCCTTGAATGGGCGAATCCGCTCCGACTTCTTCAGGGTCTCGGCAATCAGCGGACGGCTTCCCACCGAATCCCAGAAAAACTGCTCGCGGTCGGTCTTCGACTTTGCGAAGTTCTTCTTTTGCGTCACCACGCCAAGGCTGGTCACGCTATCGCTGATCGGGATCTGCCAGATCCAGGTATTCGAGACCTTCAGGAAGTGAATATAGATGTAGTCGAGATTCGTGTCGCGCTTGGCGAATACCTTGCGATCGTAGCCGTCGAACCAGGAATGGATCGCATACTGATCGAAAACCGTGTCTTTGATCTTCAGCTTGAGCTGATTCCCTAGGAAGGTCTGACGTCCGCTGCAGTCGACCACCATCCTGCAGCTGACGCTCATTTCCTTGTTGCCGATGCTGAAGTAAACTTCCGGCTGCTCCGGCCCAAAATCGACGCGGTTGACTTTCACGCCGTCGTAGACCGTCGCGCCCAGTTTCTGTGCATGTTGCAGGAGCATCAGGTCGAACTTGCCGCGATCGACATGGTAGGTGTAGTTGCGGTCCTCCATGCCTTCCTGCAGGCGTTCTTCGAAGCGGATATCAACGTTGTACTCGGGCGACATTCCATCGAGATCGTGGACGTATCCGGGGTTCTGATCATCGGTGGTCCAGACGGCCCCGTACTTGTGCGGGAACTTGGCGGCTTCCATCTGTGGCAGAAAGTCGAGATCCTTGAATACTTTGGTCGATGAAGGCACAAGCGACTCGCCCACATGCGGCCGCGGAAACAGTTCGCGTTCGAAGATCACGCACTTCACCCCGGCCTTCGCCAGGTAGCACCCCATGCTCGAGCCCGCAGGTCCCCCACCAATAATCGCTACATCAAAATCCGGTACTGAGTGATTCATGATTTCTCCCAAAATCAGTTCTCGATCGCTTAGCGTGAGTGCCCCACCATGTCGCGTTTTACGACAAGGTGGGACTCTGACTTAGTTCGACGCTTCGACAAATTCGTTCGCGGTCAGACTCCCCAGGAAGCCGTGCAGCGCGTGATTCGGATTTGCTTCGACCTGCTTCACGATGTTCTGCATGCGGGTCAGCACTTCCGGTTGCGCATCATCGTAGACATCGCCCTGGAGCAGCTTCAGTACGTCGAGGCGATAGCGCGGATCCGCTACGAACGCGGTAAACAGCACGTTCAACCGGTAGTAAACGGTGATGAAGTTGTACCAGTTGCGCGTGCCGCGCTTTAGCGTCGACTCGTAGGTCTGGAACGATTCGCGGCTGTAATTGCCAGTCTCGAGCGCCTTCAGAATGTCCTTATGCGCGAAGCGCGAGCAGTTCAGCGCGATGCTCACGCCGGTCGAGAAGATGGGATCGACGAAGCGGGCAGCATCGCCCACCAGCACAATGCGGTCGCCCGTGATCTGCTTCATCGCGTAGCTGTAGTCGCCTTCCTCTTTGAACGGCTTGATCTGTTGCGAGCCCTGTGCCCTCAACCCTTCATACAGTTCCGGACGGCTCTTGATGCATTCCCAGAAGAACTTCTCGCGCGATTCTTTGCTGGCCGCAAAATTCCTCTTCTGCGTCACAACCCCAATGCTGGTGACGGTCTTGCTAATTGGAATCTGCCACACCCAGGTGTTGGTGATAGGCAAGAAGTGGATGAAGATGAAGTCGCCCTGCGTTTCCTTGTTCGAAGCCATCACGCGACGGTCATACCCGTCGAACCAGGTGTGGATCGCGTACTGGTCGAATACCTTGTCCTGGATGCGCCATTTCATCTGGTTGCCTATAACCGTCTTGCGGCCGGAGGCATCAACCACAATCCGGCAAGTGGTCGACATGTCGCGCTTGCCCATCTTGAAATTCACCTGGGCATACTCGGGATTGCTGAAATCCACGTTGTTGACGCCGATGCCTTCATACACCTTCGCGCCAAACTGGTTAGCGTGCTGCAGCAGCATCAGGTCGAACTTGCCGCGATCCACGTGATACGTGTAGTTCTGGCCCACTCCCTGATCACGCTCAGAGAAGCGAACATCGACGTGGCAGTCGGCCGAGACGCCGCCGAAATCCATGTTGTAGACCTTGGCGTCGGAAGCGGCCGTCCAGGCTGCTCCGAACTTGTGCGGAAATTTCGCGTCTTCCATCTTGGGAAGGAAGTCCAGATCCTTGAACACGCGGGTCGAAGACGGCACCAGTGACTCTCCAACGTGTTCCCGCGGCATCAACTCGCGCTCAAACACGCAGCAATTGACGCCGGCTTTCGCCAAATATGCGGCCATGCTCGAACCGCCAGGGCCACCCCCAATGATGCCTACCTCAAAATCTACGGACGCGCTCATATCTGCTGTTTTCTCCCAAGAGTAATTGTTCGGATTGAGATCATTTGTCCCGGAAATTGGTAAGTCGGTTGGTTGTTGTGCTTCGCCCCAAGAGACAAAGTCGGCGCTCGCCCGCTCAAAAAGACAATTTCAACCAACGCAAATGCTGGGGGATTCCTTGCTTTGCAGTTAATTTCTTTTTTGAGGGGGAACGCTACTCTTACAACCGCGTTGTGTTTCCCTAGTAAACCAGAACTGGCACGGCACGCCAAGGATGAAAGTTTTTGCACACTCACCACTTTCCCCAAGGCTGACAAAACCTGGAACGCCCGGTTCTGCATTCAGTCCGGCAATTTTAGTCACAACAGCGGGTTGAGTATGTGGTTACTTTTGGAATCTGCAAAGTTACTTTCCTCCGAGGCAAAGGCGGCAACAGGTTTTTGCCTGTGCATGAAGAATCTTGCATACCCGGAAAGCACCACACGCGGCTCTGGTCAGGGCTTTTGCACGCCACGCGTGACAAGCAGCAGCCGACACGATACACTGCCTCACAATCCCCCCAGACCACTTCTGAATCTCCAAGTCCCAGCGAGGCTCCCTTGAGGAAGTCCAGTGACCTGCAGTTGCGTCGGATTTTTCTATTGTCCGCATTCGCGGCAGTAGTGCCGTTGACCGGATGCATTATGCATGCTCCGCAAAACAATCAGCAGCAGAAGGTTCAGGTCGCGGTCAGTTCGACTCCATCGTCGCCCGCTTCTGTTCCGGTGAGCACGTCCACGACTCCCAGCACGGTGCAGTACACCGCCGCGGTGAGCGGCACCGGCAATACCGCGGTGACCTGGAGTATTTCGGCCGCGTCGGTCAGTAGCGTCTGCAGCGCGAGCGGCGCGGGGCTCGGGACGCTCTCCGATAACGGAAATGGGACCGCGACCTACACCGCTCCCACTCAGATTCCGATCAGCCCGTGCGGAATCGCTGTCACTGCGACATCCAACGAAGACAATACAAGCAGCGGTCAGGCGCTGGTCAATGTGCACGTGGTGGTGAGCGTCGCGCAAGCACCAGCCACCATCGGTCAAGGCGCCAATGTGCAGTACACCGCAACTGTCGAAGGAGCGCCCAGCGCCAATCAAGGAGTCATCTGGAGCGCGAGCTGTCCGAATTGCGGTACACAGCAAAGCGGTGGAGCCTTCGATCCCAACAATCCCGGAGTCTTCATTGCTCCGGGACTCACGCAAGGGACGACGTCCGTCAGCACATCCATCACTGCCACTTCAAATTTCGATTCCGCACAATTCGGAACAGCTACCGTCACAACTGTGCAAACCGACCCGCTCGGCACGGTTTCAAACGTGCAAACCGTGGCGTCATGCCCTGCTGACTCAAACGGCGGGCTCACCGGCGGAACCTGCTACTCCATGACGGTGTCCTGTCCAGGCGTTGCCGATCTCACAACCTACCTCAAAGTGAATCCCGCTCCCGCAAGCGCAATTGGGACGGTGATGTTCCTCACGGGTTCCGGCGGGACAGAGCTCTACGATTCGAATTCCAGCTGGGCCTTCGGTTATCAGACTGTCGAGAACGTGAATGCCGCGAATTACAACACCGTTCAGGTCTCGTTTGGCGGTCCGTTCGTCACGACACAGCCGAATGGCTGGCTGCAAGGTCCGGGGGGCGTGCGGCGCCTTGCCTGTCGCTTCGCCACCATTTCGGACTGGGTCTACAACAATCCAAAGAAAATCAATACGGCTTCCATTGCAACAACGAGCGCTCCGTTCTGTGCAACCGGAAACAGCGGCGGTTCCGGGGCCTTGGCTTATGCTGCGATCGAATACGGGCTGGCCGGCTATGGCGGAATGACTGCCGAATTCGCCATGATCGAGCCCACCAGTGGACCGCCCATGACGCGGCTCGACAATGCCTGCGTTTGCAACAACAACGCGATGGGAAATCCCGACACGTGTTCAGGGTTCGGACATACTCCGATGTGCTTTTCGCCATCCGAGGCAGCGATCATCGATCCCGCGTATCAAACCGCAGGCCAAAGCAAGCCTCCGACTCTCTGCTCCGATGGGCTTAGCGGAACCGTCAACACAAATGCCAATCGCTTTCTTTCCGACAGCATCCTCTGGCAGCCGACGAAAACGCTGCCAACTCCTAAGTCAACTACAATCGTGCCGCACTTCGGCGGTGCGGATACGACGACTGCCGTTCCTCAAGGGGAGACATGGCTCGAGAATTTTGGCTCGGTAATAAACCAGCAGTGCACTGCAGATGCTCCTCATGAGATTCCCAGCGTGTCGGATGGAGCCCAAGCCATTGCCAGCGACATCATCGCCAACTGCCACTGAGATACGATGAACTGATATTTCCTGCATCAGCAGTTCATCGATACAATCGACACCGCGCCTGTCACTCGTCTAAGCTCGTATCGACTCCAATCCGGGTAGGTTCGTTTTGCGTCATTCCAATTTCTGTTTCTCGGTGGTGCTGCTTTGTTCCCTTCTTCCTCTCGCGGCGTGTGGCGGCGGTAGCTCTTCATCGAACGTTACACCGCCGCCGTCGGTTTCTGTCAGTATTGCCAGCGCTCCCGCAAGCATTGGCGCTGGCGCGAACTGGCAGTACTCGGCAACGGTCACCGGCAGTTCCAACCAGGCGGTCACATGGAGCGCCAGCGGCGGAGGCACTATCGACGCGAACACCGGCGTCTACATCGCACCCAACACGGTTCCCAATCCCGCAACGGTGACGATCACGGCCAACGCCGCCGCCGGAGCAACGGCTTCCGCAACATTGAAGGTTCTCGCCAATGATCCACTCGGCACGGTGAGTAGTTCTTCCCAGCTCTCATCCTGCGCAGGACCGTTGCAGGGCGGGACATGCTACCAACTGGCGGTTTCCTGCCCCGGCGCATCTGATATTTCGGTTTATCTGAAAGTGCTCACACCTTCAGTGGCGCCGGTCGGAACCGTGCTCTTCGGAGTGGGCACGGGCGGCAGCGGTTTGTATGACGATCCCAACTCCGCCGGATACGCCTATGGCAGCAACGTCGTGCAGAGTGTGTTGAACGCGGGTTACAACACCGTGCAGGTTTCGTTCGGAGCACCCTTCAATTCGAATCAGTCCGCGGGATGGCTGCAAGGCCCGGGAGGCGTGCGCCGCCTCGCGTGCCGCTACGCTACGGTTGCGGACTGGGTCTACAAGAATCCCAAGGCGATCAATCCGAATGTTGGCGCGTCGGTGACCAATAGCGCCCCCATGTGCGCGACCGGCAACAGCGGAGGATCCGCCGCGATCGCCTATGCTGTTTACGAATACGGATTGAACTCGGAATTGGCCATGGTCGAACCGACGAGCGGCCCTGTGATGACTCGCATCGACCTCGGATGCAGTCCATGCAGTTCAAAGGTTACGGGTCAGGTCTGCTCGTCGAGCACCAACACGCATCCGGAAATGTGCTACGAATCGGCTGACGCGGCCATCGTCGACCAGGCCTACTCTTCGGGACAGAATTCTGGTTCCGGCCCGTGCACAAGCGCGCTGAATGGAAATCCCGGCGCGAATGCAGCGGCGATCTTTCAGTCCGACAGCATCCTGTACCAGGGGCAGTTGACGATCAATATCGCGAACACGCGCATGAAGCAGTTGCTTGCAGACGATGACACCAGCAACGCTGTACCGCAAGCGACGACATGGCAATCGCTCATTTCACCCGCACCGACGCAGCAGTGCATGGCAGGAGTACAGCACGACATGCCGAGTTTTTCGAGCGCCGCCACGCAGATCTCGAGCGACATTATCAACAATTGCCATTAAGTTTCTGGAAAAACAGAGTCAATCGAAGACAAAAATGAGGGACGGTGCTCTTGCGCGCGATCAACGAATTCAACGCTACCTTAGCGTCTTTTCGTTTTCAGACTCTTTGGCAGGCGGCGTCCATTCCAGTCCGTTCTCGAACTTCACGCGGACGATCCTCGAAAAGTAGGTTACCGGCTTCCCTGTGTTTTCATCATTCGGCACCCGACAGACGGAGCTAACAGTCAGGTCCTTCTCGGTCTTCACGTCAGCACTGACCATGCAACCGAGAGCTTCGAACCCTCCTGAAGTGAACTGCGTGCGAACTTCGAAACCCACAATGCGATACGGCGACTGGTTGATAATTTTGTATGTGAGAGAACCGTCTGATGCCGTGACCTTGAGTTTGGCGGGATCCGGGACGGATTGCGCCGCCATCGTACCGGCAAGAATCAATAACACACTCAAGAGGCGCATACACCACCTCCTCGATTGAAAATTATGTACCTGGATCGAAAATCATGCACCTGATTTTCTTCCGATGCAGCGATCGAGAGAGGAATTCGAGGTTGAGCGTGTGATCACAATCACGACTGTCCATGAACGCTTCGCAGGTTGCAGACTTGTGAACAGCGCTTCTGGAGGCTGTTAAACTTTGAACTGCCGACGATGCATTCGCGGAGAACTTATGAAATGCATGTCAGTCACAAGGTCCTTCGGGCTTTCATTTCTCAAGGCCTTCTTGGCCGCGGTATTCATCTTTAGCGTACTTCCCGCAGTTGCTCAGCATAGCGGAGGAAGTTCCCATCCGACACCAACCCAACCTTCTCCCCCGCCTCAACCTCCCAGCCCGCCCCCGGCGACAACACGTTGGGACGAGAATGATTTGATTTACGGTAAGGCTAAACAGCCGGATTCCGGCAAGATCGCCCACGACGATAGCTGCTTTCTTCCCCCGCTTGATGGCCCCCCACCGGCTTCCGTCAAGGTCTCAGACTTGCAGATTCCAGCGAAAGCAAAGCGGGAATATGGCAATGGCTGTCAGGCGCTCAGGAAAAGCAAGCTAGTTGATGCAGAGCATCATTTTCGGAAAGCAGTGAACCAGTGGCCAAAATATCCAGCCGCATGGGTTGTGCTCGGTCAAGTGTTGGAAGCACAGCAGAAGACGAATGCAGCAACCGACGCCTGCTCTCAGCCACTGGCCACCGAATCCACCTATCTGCCATCGTTGCTCTGCCTGGCGGATATCTCTGCACGCGCGCAAAATTGGGACAAAGTACTGTCGCTGAGCAACCGGGCTCTCACCATTGACTCCACGACCGTTGCAGTGGCCTACGACTACAATGCAGCAGCCAACTTCCACCTGCACAATTTGTCCGAGGCGGAGAAAAGCGCCCTGCGTGCTGTGGAGATCGACAAGAACAATATCGATCCTCGCGTCCATTTCTTGCTGGCCCAGATCTACGACGCGAAGGGCGACCGAACTCTCGAAGCAACCCAACTGCGCGAGTATCTGAAATACGCGAGCAATCCGAATGATGTAAAGATGATCAAAGGATATCTAGCAGACATCGAAAAGCGCGCCCAATAGACCGTTCGAGGCCTCGGATGATAACGCTTAGGCCACACTTTCTCGCCGGCGAATCCATCTCGATCAGAGTTTCTCGAAAAAAAAGACTGCCTGTCACTTATTTCAAAGACTTCTTTGATGGCTGAGAGCTGAAAGCTGAGAGCTGAAAGCTGAGAGCTGAAAGCTGAGAGCTGAGAGCTGAAAGCTGTTCTAGTGACAACTCGACAGCTTGAAGTACGCGATCCGCGTATTCCAGTTGATCGCCGTTCCTGTCTCGTTGTTCGCGTAGTACTGGTTCACGTACCAGAACGTGCAGTTGTCGACGGGATCGACCGTCATGCTCGTCAGGTTGCCCCAGTGGTTGGAGTTCTCTTCGTCACCCACGCCCGCTTTGAGCTGAATTTCCGTCGCTGCCGTCTTGCTCGGCAGACTCCAGTACGCCGCACGAATTCCGGGATGCACGCCGGAACTGGAGACACTGTATCCCACAGCGGCATTTCCCACGTTGTCCTGCGCGATGCTGGGCGTGAAGCGGTATAGGGAATTGCCGTTGGTCACGGTGCCGCTCTGATAAAACTTCGGCGTACCCGATCCGCGCAGTTCGTACCAACGCACCCCGGTCTGCTGATTCGTCCCCGCTCCAACCTGTATGGCGTGGCTGACCAGAAATGATTGATACGTTCCGAAATTCCGATACGCCAGCCGATACATCAGGCGATCGCCTATCGAGTCGACGTAGTTGCCTGTCGAACTGCTCGAAGGTTCCGTCACGCAGAACGTGTCCACCGGATTCGATACGTCATAGCATCCGGGCTCATAGCTCGCGACAGAAATCGTTGACTTTACGAATGTCGACTTGCTCGGAGTCGTCCAGTTCACGTGAAAATTCCACAAATTGATCTTGGTGGATGTCGTGGTCTTTCCATCCGCAGGAGGATTCTGGATGCTCACCAGATACTCATGCTGTCCCGTCGGAGGTGCGGTCGTGCCGTCAATGTCGGCAGGAATCAGGCTATGGGAAAGATACAGCGCGCCGTTCAGCGGGATCGGGTTGGGATTGCTAAAACACTGCTGGGTGCGCGCCGTCTTATTGACGATCATGTTGCTGCGGTCGAACGCGCAGACAACAGCTCCGATCTCCTGGTATTGGTTGTTCGGATCTTCCAAGTCGAACGACGCGTAATATCCATCGGACCACGTGCCGAACTTCGGATAGTCGGGATAATAAACGTTACCCGCCGAATTCACTCCCAGTGCCGACGAGATGTTGAACTGGTAGGTGTACCAGGCAAGAGACTTCGAACTCAGATCGTCCGTATTCGAGACGGCAATGCAGTAGTAGTACTGATTCGTTGCCGGGCTGGCACGCTTGGCGATCACCCAGCGCGAGGCCAGACGGTCGAAGGTGACGACTCCCTCTCCACCTCCGGATCCATAGCAGTTCGAAATTCCAGCGTCTTGCCAGGGCGTATCGCCTGTTTGCGGGTTGGCCCAGATCGCCGTATGGGTCGTCTTGTCGTACGCCTGATAGTAGAAGTTCACCCACTCCAGATACTGCTTGGTGCCCACTGCTCCATTGTGGTCGATTTCGAAATTTGGTACGGCAAGCTGCGAGGCATCGATGCCTTCAAACGAGGTGACACGCTGTGCGGCAACTACAGACGGCAGGATTACGACAACCAATGCCAGAATCGTGGCCCAAGTACGCATGAGTCCTTCCCCGGAAATCGTAGTCAGTTGGGTTTCGCGACGTTGGTGGCGGAGGAGAGTTGTGGGTCAGCCTAGCATGAGTCGGGCTGATGACGTAGGAGACGAAAGTTTGCGTTGCCGTGCGGGCTGATACAGCGCTGTATGCAAGAATTTTCATCCTTGACGTCTGCTGCCCCACGAAAAAGAATGGGTGAACGATTCTGCACGGTTTCTTGGAAGCGTGCAGTTCCCCCTTCGTTAGCGGCGCTTTAGAGTGCGGGGTTCTCTGCAAAAACAACTCCGATTCGATTTGTGCTCCAAAGAAATCCCCCAAGCTGAAGCGGTACTCACTTTTTAGGTACACGAAATCCATTGCACTTACGACCGCTCATGGGCCTTGGCTGTAGTTCGCGAGATCTGTTGAATATGAGGTATCGAATGCACGCTCGCTTTCGCTTGAACTGCGTTTTGATCTTCGCCATTCTTTGTTCTTTTTTGGCCACCAGTGCCTTCGCACAGGTCAGTGTTTTGACCGGGAAGATGGACAACTCCCGCACTGGGCAAAACGCAAGCGAGACGTTGCTCACGCTCTCGGACGTCAATTCGAACCAATTCGGAAAGCTCTTCACATTTAACGTCGATGGGTACGTGCAGGCGCAGCCTCTCTACATGTACGGCCTTACGATCAATGGCGGCACGCACAATGTCGTCTTCGTCGCGACCATGCACAACAGCGTGTACGCTATCGACGCAGATACCGGCACACAACTCTGGCAAGTCAATCTCGGACCTTCGATTCCGGTCTCGGCGGAAGGCTGCGGCGGGGTTACGGGATTCAATGAAGTCGGAATCTTGAGCACGCCGGTAATCGATCCATCCAGCAACACGATCTACCTGACGAGCAAGACGTACGTCAACAATGTCGCTGCGTATTCGCTGCACGCGCTGGATGTCACCAGTGGCCTGGAGAAATTCGGCGGTCCCGTCAACATCACCGCCAGTTCCGGAACGCTGACCTTCACCCCGTTGCGATATATTCAGCGCCCGGCTTTGTTGCTGTCGAACGGCACTATCTATCTCGGTTTCGGTTCGAACGGTTGCGATCTGAACGCGCGCGGATGGCTGATGGCCTATAGCACGTCCACTCTGCAGCAACTGGCTCTGATGACGATGCAGCCGGATAACAGCTATGGCAGTTCCATCTGGCAAGCTGGGGTCGGCCCGGCCGCTGATGCGGCAGGAAATGTTTACTTCTCGACTGCGAACGGCACATTCAATTACGGCGCCTTCGATCTGGGTGACAGCGTTTTGAAGATGCAACTGGGACCGAACGGCTTCACCGTCGGGGACTATTTCACTCCCTACGATCAGGCCAACATGGCCGCCAACGACATTGATCTCGGCTCAGGCGGGGTGACCCTTCTTCCTCCGCAGACCGGCAGCAATACTCCAAACCTGCTCGTCACATCGGGCAAGGATCAGGATATCTATCTGGTCAGCACCGACAATCTCGGCCAGTACAACCCGATGGGCAACAACCAGATTCCGCAATATCTTCCCACGGCGCTGGCGGGCGAGTTCTTCGGCAATCCGGTGTACTGGAACAATTACGTCTATTTTCTGGCACACCAGGACTACCTGCGCTCCTATGCGTTGAGCGTGAACGGTAGCGGCAATAGCGTACTGACGCCGGTCACCCAGACCACCGGAAAGCTGACCACGTTTGGATTGCCTGTAGTCTCCGCGAATGGCAGCAACAACGGGATTATCTGGTTCGTGCGCAGTGTAAAGAACGTTCCGCTGCTTTCAGCGTACGATGCCACCCGTCTGTTTCTGCTCTACGACACGGGAATGGCCACGAACGGCCGCGACACACTCGGCACCATCGGCCATTTTGCTACGCCAATCGTGGCGAACGGAAAAGTCTACGCCGGCACGCAAACACAACTCGTCGCCTACGGCCTTTTTCAGCAGGTCAATGCAACCGGCGGCAACGGACAGACTGGCAATGCCGGAAGCATCTTGCCCGTCGCGCTCAACGTTACGGCTGTGAATCCCTACACCGGTACGCCCATTCCGGGCGTGACCGTGACCTTCACGGATGGCGGTAAGGGTGGAAGCTTCAGCAACCCAACCGCGATCACAGACAGCACTGGTGAAGCATCGACCACCTACACGCTGCCGAAAACGCCGCAGACCGTTACCATCACCGCCTCAAGCATTGGTTTCGCCTCGGCCATTTTCACCGAGACCGGTGTTGTCGGCCCTGTGGCCGTTCTTAGCGTTGTCTCTGGCGGAAAGCAAACTGGCACGGTGGGCACGACTCTGCCCTTGCCAATCGTGATTAAAGCGAAAGACGCCGTCGGCAATGTCGTTCCCAACGCGTCGATCAACTTCGGCGACGGCGGCCTGGGTGGTACTTTCAACCCGAATCCGGCAATCACGGCATCGAATGGCCAAGCGAGCGCGACCTACACTCTTCCGCTCGTCGCCAAAACCATCACCGTAACTGCCTCGTGCGGATCGGTCAGTGTACGGGTCACCGCAAAATCCGTTCCCGGCCCTGCCGCGATGGTGAATATCATTCAAGGGAACAACCAGACGGCGCATCCGAATAACAAGCTGCCGAAGAACCTGATCATTTCCGTTACCGATCAGTATGGCAATGGACTTTCGGGGTTAACAGTTGCCTACACCGACAATGGCGCCGGTGGAACGTTCTCGAATCCCAATCCAGTAACGACCGCGACGGGTCAGGCGACGACCAGCTACACCACTCCGAGTGTCAAGGAAACGGTAACCATCAACGCCAGCTATGGCACGTTGTCCCCGGCAGTGTTTACCGAGACGGTTTTCTAAAGTAGCGAGCACTCGTCGCCCGAGTGCCTTATCGATCACCCGCGTGGCTGCGTTGAACGCGCAAGAACTGCCTGCGTTTTTCTTTCTCCACCGAGGTACACCTCAGGTATGTGTACTTTTGAGTCTCGCCACGCCGGAATCTTCTGTTTCGCTCCAACCTGGTTCGCTATCCTGAACTGGCCACGTTCGTTTTCGCACGACCCGTTTTCTGATCGCGCGTCCCGGTAGTTGCTCGCAAGTTCGCAATTATGGCGCGAACCGAAACTTCATTCTCCTCTGGCCAACCAATTGAATTCATAGCAGTTCGTTCCGGGTACTAACGCTGCCGGAGGTTCTTGTTCAATGTATATCTGTCGGTCCGTTTTATGCGGCCTAGCCGTTCTTTTATTCGTACACTTCTCATTCGGGCAAGCCACCGTCAACGAGAGCCTCGAAACCGCCTTCATCTATGTTGATGGCACGAAGGGCAACGATTCCAACTCAGGAACGTCCTCGAAGCCGCTGAAAACGATTGGCGCAGCCGCCTCCATGGCCGAAACCAATAACCAGAATGGCATCGGATCCCGCGTCACCATCAATCCGGGAACGTATCGCGAAAGTGTTTCGCTGAACTACAACAAGAAAGACACGAGCCTTCCGATCACGTTCGAAGCCGCTACGAACGGAACCGTAATCGTCAGCGGCGGCACGCTCTATACGGGTTGGGCCAAAGATCCTTCCAACAGCAGCATCTACACCAATGGCTGGACGCACCAGTGGGGCACATGTCCGCAGCAGACATCCTGTCCGTACCAGCAGAACATCGTGATGCGGCAGGAACTGGTTGCGGTGAACGGTACGGTACTCACGCAGGTACTCTCCTACACCGCCATGAAGCAGGGAACGTTCTACGTCGACGAACAGGGCGCGCTTCTATATGTGTGGCCGAAGGCGGGCATCGATATGAACGCAGCTACTGTTGAAGTGGCCGAACAGCCCACGCTGCTGCTGATCCAGCACAAACAGAACATCGTCATTCGCGGCCTCACGTTCCAGTACGCCAATACGTGCCATGCTTCGGCTGCTGTGCTGGTGCAAGGCCAGGCCACTAATATTCTGTTCGATACCGACACGTTCCAATGGAACAACGGTCAAGGCTTGGGCATTGAAAATCCCGCAACGAATTTCACTGTCGAGAACAGCACAGCGGTTCACAACGGGGATAGCGGCTTCCAGGAGTCGCAAACCAAGTACGGGCTGTGGCAGTCGGACACGACTTCCTACAACAATTGGCGCGGCGCTCAGGGCGCGTACTACGCGTGCAACACCTCCGGACTGCACGTCTGGGAGGCGCACAATGACACCATCACGAACCTGACCACCAGTTTCAACCAGTCCTACGGCATTCATTGGGATACCGATAACGAAAACATCAGCAACTCTGGCATCAACGCAACCAGCAATTTGATGTCAGGCGTGTTCGTCGAAAAGGATGAAGGGCCGGTCACGTTCTCGAACAGCTACTTCTGTCATCAGAATTCGAGCGGTGCTGTGGGTGGACTCGTGTTACGCAACAGCGAGGGCGTCTCGGTGACCAACAGCGTCCTTCTCGATAACACCAACGCTCAAATCGCGATGATCGGGATCAAAGGTGGGATCGAGGTCACGAATTGGGAAACCGGCAAGACGACCGACCTCGTCACCAAGAACTTCACCAACAAGAGCAACACCATCCAGGGCAACAACAGCAATCAACAGGTCTTTAAAGACAGCTATCTCGATGGCACGGACTGGACTGATTTTCAGAGCACGCTGACCTCTTCTTCCAACACGTGGTGGAATGCCTACAATTCGTCCACGCCGTATCAACTGCCGACTCCGAAAGCCGGAACCAAAGACGACTTTTCGGGATGGAAGAGTGCGACGTCGAAAGACTCGAATTCGAGTTTCAAGGCACCATCGGGAAGCCCCGGCGCGGCCTGCAACCTGACGCCGTCCGGCACCGATTTCTGGATCACAATCGACAACGCGCTGCTCACCGTAAAGCAGGGGAAGAGCGTGACTTACAACCTGACGCTCACGCCTTTGAACTTCACCAAGACAGCAACCTTAAGCCTGGACGGTGCCACGGGAATTACGGGGTTGACGGCGACGTTGAGCCCGACTTCGATCACGAAATCCGGCACTGCCACACTGACAGTCACCACCAAAAGCACCACTCCGAAAGGAACATATTCCATCACGGTGCTGGCGAATCAAGGCAGCATGACTCGCACGGTGACCACGCAGCTTACCGTCGACTAGCGGGGAAAGAGTTTCGAGTTTCGACTTCCAAAATTCATCGTTTTTGTCTTGAAACTCGAAACTTGAAACTCGAAACTGCTCCCCTTGCGCTCCTCTCGTTACAATTGCTGGGATCCCTATGAGACTGCGAACGTTCATGCCCTTGCTTCTTCTCGCATTGCTGGCTTGCCATGCGGCGCCGCAGAACAAATCGCATGGGCCGCGGCCCCAACTTCCTGTGGGGAAACTCGCGCCGGGACCAGACATGACGGTCGCGCGCGGAGGACATACAGCGAGCGTGCTGCAGGATTTCCGAATTTTGATTGCAGGCGGGAAAGACGCGCATGGCAAGGTGCTCGCTTCGACCGAGATCTACGACCCGAACAAGCAGACGTTCACTCCGGCCGGGAAGATGAATACTCCGCGCCAGGGACACATCGCGGCGGTGCTTTCCGACAGCAAGATTCTCATCGCGGGCGGCGCATCGCCGGCGGGCGCGCTCGCTTCGTCGGAAGACTATGACTATGAAACCGGCAAGTTCACGCCGCGCGGAAACATGCATGCGCGCCGCGTGGGCGCCGCGGTGACCGTGTTGCGCGATGGAAGTCCCCTGGTCACCGGCGGGACCGATGGCGTGCAGTCCCTTGACTCGGCGGAGACCTATTCCGTGCTGACCGGCAAGTGGTCGCCGGTCGGCAAGATGAGTTCCGCGCGCGTCGAGCACACGTCTACGCTGCTGGCAGATGGACGCGTTTTGATTACGGGCGGCGCAAATCCGAAACAAGGCATCCTCGCGACTGCGGAAATTTTCGATCCGAAGACGAATCAATTCACTCGTACCGGAGACATGCACCAGGCACGCTTCGAACATGCGGCCGTGCTTCTGCCGAACGGCAAAGTGTTAATCGCCGGCGGAACGAGCCGGCCGGATGGCACCGGCGCCTTGAATTCCGCTGAGCTTTACGATCCGGCCACGGAGACATTCACAGTCACCGGCAATCTGAACGAAGCGCGTAACAAACTTCCCGACGGCTACGTCCTGCTCGACAACCGGGCGCTGATGCTTGGAGGCGCGGTGTCGGCTGAGATTTTCGATCCGCGCAGCGCTGCGTTTCGCCCGGTCGATGGCGCGCTGGACACGGCTCGCTACAACTCTGCGGCGACTCAACTGATGGATGGTTCGGTGAGAATTTTCGGAGGATACGACGCGTCTGGTGTGAGCACGGCTAAGTCGTGGATTTATCAACCCTGAATTTCGCGGCCAGGCCGCGAGGAGAAATAGCCTTTGCGCAGCGATTCCAGCCTCGCACAGCGAATCCCGAGATCCTCCTGAGGCTACGCCTTCTCGCCGAATCATACTCTTAAAACGGCAAGCTAAACCGGTTTAGCTGTTGGATTTATCTCTACTGTTTACAAATACTTAGGGGGAATATTTTAAACAGCAGTTGATGGATGTAAGTAGCATTGAAATCATTCCCTTACGGGCACAGTGCACCGCAAGGAGTGCACCGCGAAGGCAATCAAGGTACTTGACTTCTTCCTCCCCGGGAATGCCTCTTCCTTCGTCCGCAAACTCCGATCTTTCTGAAAATAAAAGAGGGCAGATTCTCGACGGAGAACCTACCCTCAAAATGGTGCTGAGTTTCGCAATTATTTTCGAAATTATTGTCCCGTGCCGCTCAGCGAAAGCGACTGCGGACCCGTGATGTCGTTGTCACCGATGCTCATGCTTCCGGTGATGGCTCCCGAGGCCGCTGGAGTAAATCCGACGGTCAAGGTACAGCTTGAGTTCGCCTGCACGGTTCCATACTGCGAACCCTGAACAAAGCCGCAGGTATTGCTCTGCAGATCGAAAACCGGTGAAGACGCGCTGAAATTCACGCTGCTGATGGTGATCGGCTGCGAGCTAACGTTCTTGAAAGTCACCGTCTTCGAGCCGGTTTTGCCGACAGCGATCGTGCCGAAATTGATCGACTTCGGCGAGATAGTTACGCCGGTTCCCTCTCCGTTGATCAGCAATCCCTGCTTAGCCAGGCAGAAATTGCCGTAGTAAACCTGCGTCACAGTTTCGTTCTGTGCCGGGGTAATGGTCGGGCTGAAGGTGACGCTCGAAGTGCAGCTCTTGCCGGGTGCGAGGATGCTGCCCGAGAGAGCCAGGCAGCCGGTACTTGCGAGATGGAAGTCAGTCTGGTTCACGCCTTCCAAATCGATATTGGTGAACACGATGTTCACGCCGCTGTCGTTGGTGAAAGTATTCGTCTTGGCGGCGCTGGTGGAACCGATCGCCGTCGTCGGGAACGTCTGAGTGCGCGGTGTCAAAGTGATCGGGATGTTGCCAGTTCCGGTCAGCAACGCGCCGAGCGAGCTGCCGTTCGAGGTGAGCAGCAACTGGGCGTCGGCCACTTCGCACGCCTGCGGATCGAACACCACTGAATAAGTGCAGGTTTTCCCTGCCGCCAAGGTGGTGCCACAAGTCGTGGTGTCGGTGAAATCGGTGTTCGAGGCGCCGACGATGGTTGGCGAACCCAGCGTGTAGCTGGTCGTGCCGGTGTTCTTGACCGTAACGACCTTTGCAGCAGTCTTGAATCCGGAGGTCACCTTGCCGAAGCCGAGTACGTTCGGCGAAAGCGTGATCATGCTGTCGAGGATGACCGAGACGGTGTTGTTGGTATTCGCGGCAGCCGCGATGTCGAGCTTGCCGTTGTTGTTGAAGTCACCCACCGCAAGGCCGCTCGGACCGCCCGCGGTTGGGAACACGGAGCGTCCTTTGAATGTGCCGTCGCCGTTGCCGACCAGCGTGGAAACCGTGTTGTCGTTGTAGTCGGCGCTGATGAGGTCAAGCTTGCCGTCGCCACTCACGTCAGCGGCTGCGACCACCACCGAGTTGGCCCCGATCGTGTATTCCTTGTGGTTCTGCAACGTGCCGTTGCCGCTGCCGAGGAGCACGGAGACTGATTTGTTTGACGTGCCGGCGGCCACGTCCAGATTGCCATCGCCATTGAAGTCGCCGACAACAACGCTGTTGGGAAGAATAGCGGTCGGGAAGGCAGTCGGCCCCTGGAAAGTGCCGTCGCCGTTGCCCGCGAGAATTGCGACCGTATTGTCGCCGTTATTGGCAACAACCAGGTCCAGCTTGCCGTCGTTATTGAAATCCCCAACCGCGACACCGGATGGTCCAGTGCCAGTGGCGTAATCGACGTGGTTCTTGAAAGTGCCGTCCCCATTGCCGAGCAGCACGGCTACTTTGTTGTCGTTGAGATCGCAAACCACGATGTCCAGGTAACCGTCGCCGTTCACGTCAGCAGTCGCCAAGGCCACTGGATGATTTCCAGTCGCATATTCCTGATGCGCCTGGAAGGTTCCGTCACCGTTGCCGAGAAGAACCGAAATCTCGCTCTGGTACTCATCGACAGTGGCGACATCCATTTTGCCGTCTCCGTTGAAATCGCCAGCTACGATCGCGATGGGGTGTCCGGGAACGGGGTACTCGACATGGGTCGGGAATGCTCCGGTGCCGTTTCCGAGCAGTACTGAGACGCTGTTATTGCCGGTTGCAACCGCGAGGTCGAGTTTGCCATCGCCGTTGAAGTCGGCTGTGGCAACATCTTGCGGAGTCAGATCGGTGGCGTAATCCGTTTTGGCGTAAGCGACCGTGTAGCCACTCTTAATGATCTCGAAATGCGCAACGTTGGAGAGTCCTCCGCCAGGTGCGGGGTTCAAAACCGTGATGTTCGCCGTGCCTGCCGTGGCAACGTCACTGGCGTTGATTGAGGCCGTCAACTTTGTGCTCTTGACGAATGTCGTCGTGCGGGAACTGCCGTTCCAGTACACCGTCGCTCCGCTTACGAATCCGGTTCCGTTGACCGTGAGTGTGAACGCCGCAGCTCCCGGGGCTTTGGATCCGGGCGACAGCGGGGCAATCACGTAGGGAACAGGATTCTGCGCCAGAGCCGCTGCGCCGAGCGCCAAGACCTCCATCAGCATCAGGGACAAGGCTTTACCAGAGCGGCGAGAAGCGCTTCGCTCAACCAGATTTGCAGCGGTCTGCGGTGTACAGATATTCACGGAGTAATCTCCTGTCGTTACGGAATTCAATGGAAGCGGTTAGTCGGAACCCTTTTGGCCAGTGCTCGGGAGGTGGGGGATACGACGATTCCGAGTCTTGGAAGTCAGTTTCGCCGTGCTCCGAAGGGGTGTCAAGATGAAGGAATTTGCATAGAGAAATTGGTTTTGTGGGACAGTTTCGAGTTTCGAGTTTCAGGTTTCGAGCCTACGGGTTTCAAAGTTTCACGGTTTCACGGTTTCACGGTTTCAAAGTTTCAAAGTTTCAAGACAGCTCGTTCCAACCTTCTGTGGGTGGGACTGAGTTGAGATATTGAAGTTCAGAACATCTTTAATGCGCAACTTCGGTTGACTTGTGGGGTTATCATCTGGCAGTTCACTTGGGGTCCAATTTCCGTTTTCAGCAAACAATAAGGAGCATGATGGCGATCAGGCCCTCTCACCGTCCCAGTTTGATGGTCAGGTTTCTGGGTTTGATTTTGGCTGTGGCTGGATTCGCGGGATTGATGTCGTGCGGCGGCAACAGCAGTTCCAATGTGTCCGGGGGTGGTGGAGGAGGCGGAGGTGGTGGCGGAGGAGGCGGTGGAAATGCGAACTGCACACAGCCAACGCCTGTAACCACCGCACCAAGCACCAAGAATGGAGTTGGGCAGGTCATCCCCGCGACATTCATGGATATGCACGACGGCAGCGTCAACAACTGGCCAAGCGTGCCATTTGGCGGGTTGAGATTGTGGGACACGGGCACTGGCTGGGCGCAGATCAACACCGCGAGCGGCACCTATGACTGGACGAAACTGGACAGCTTCGTCACAGCCGCCCAGCAGAATAATGTCGATCTGCTCTACAACCTGGCGCGCACTCCGGCGTGGATTTCGACGAATCCAAACGACAGCAGTTGCAGCTACAACTCCAGCTCGGAGGGCGGCCCAGGACAATGCGAGCCACCGAGCGACCTCAACTCAGACGGATCAGGCACCGACGCCGCCTGGATCGCGTGGGTCACGGCGGTAGCTACTCGCAACAAGAACAACTACGGCGACCAAATCAAGTATTTCGAGATCTGGAACGAGTGGAATATCCAATTGTTTTGGGTTGGTACCAAGGCGCAACTGGTTCGGATGGAGCAGGACGCGCGTTGCGTCGTAGCGGGAGCGCCGGCCGGTTTGCAGTGCAACCCCAACAGCACGTTCCCGAGCGGCACCGGCATCGATCCGGCGGTGAAGATCGTTACGCCTTCGCCAGTCGGTGCGGGATACCCTGCCAGTAACTTGCAGGATGTTGCCAATCAATTCCAGCTGTACTTCACGACACCAGTAAACGGAAATAATGGCGGCACGTTTGCCGACGTCATTGGATATCACGGCTATGTCGGCACGCCGACGGGCGACAACATCTGTCCGATCGCAGAAAACGTGGGCGCGGTAACCGACAGCATGGTGGCGACGCTCTCGGCAAACGGCGAGAGCGGCAAGCCCTGGTTCAATACGGAAGGTGGATGGAGCCGCGCGCCGGACGAAGGCTTTACCGATCCGCAGCGGCAGGCTGCCTTTCTTCCGCGTTATTACTTGTTGCAGGCGTCGCTTGGCGTGAATCGCGTCTACTGGTATCGATGGGATGCCGGACAGACTTATGGCGGAAGCTTGTGGACTCCGACAGCCGGAACAACTCCCGCCGCAACTGCTTATGGAGAGATGAACAAGTGGCTGGTGGGAGCCACGGTCACGAACGCGTGCGGTCCGGTGTCGAGCGGATCGACCGTGTGGTCGTGTGGTTTCTCACGCTCGGGATACAACGCGCTGGCGGTCTGGGACGTCTCGCAGGACTGCACCACGAGTTCATGCCCAACCACGGCGTTTACAGTCCCCTCGGGTGGGTACACCTTGTACCGCGACATCATGGGCAACGAGAAGTCCATCAGCGGTGGTTCGGTACCGGTGGGGGCGCAGCCGATCCTGTTGGAGACGAGCGCACTGCCATAGGGGGCATTGTAGTGCCGGGCTGTCGTGAGGGCGTTCCGCCCTTCATTGTGCGGGCAAGATGCCCGCACGACAGCCGCAGAGACGGCGGCGCTACTTTCGCGGCAAACCGTTGGCGTCGCTGAGTTGGTAAATATCGGCGGACGGGACCAATGGGTTGATGCTGCTCGATCCGCCGAACGTGATCATGGTGTTCGACGTCGGATCGTACACCGAGCTATGCAGGCGTCGCGGCTGACCAGAGGTGCTTTGGGTCCAGGTAGCAGCGCCGGTTTGTCCGTTAGCTCCTGAGAGCATCCAGAGGTCCGAGAGAACCTGCGTTCCGTTCGAGCCGGCGTAGACCGTCATGATGTTGTTCGCAGCGTCGTAAGTCGCAGTGTGTCCCGATCGCACGCTGGGTCCATTATTGAGCGGCAGGAACTGTGTCCAGGTTGGTGTTCCTCCCGTGCCATTGGCATTCGAAAGAATCCAGATATCGTTGAAGTAGTTCTTGCCTCCGGCGTCTCCGCCAAAAACGATCAGCGAATTCGAACTGGGATCATAGATGGCGGAACTGCTTTCACGCGCACTCGGAGGCGTGCCGGCGGGCTGCAAAAGAGTCCAGGCGGGTTGAGCAGAGACGTCGTTGGCGTTGCTGAGAATCCATACGTCGTTGAAATATGTGGTGCTGCAGTTCCATCCACCGAAGACGATGATGGTGTTCGTCGCTGAATCGTATGCGGAGGCCTGGAGAGTACGCGCCGGAGGCTTCGTACCGGCAGGCGTAATCGCGAGCCACGTCGGCGTTCCGCCCTGCGTGTTGGCGTGCTGCAGAACGTGGTAATCGTTCTGACAGGTTCCGGTGGATCCGCCGAAGATCATCAGACGGTTGCTGCCGCTGTCGTAGAGCCCGGTCTGGCCATAGCGCGCGCTGGGCGCTCCGCTCTTGGCCGCAACAATTTTCCAGGTCAAATTCCCTGATCTGAGGACATTGGAGGCCTGCCAGTAGTCGGCAAAATTCAGGTTGCTTCTGGAGTGCTGGCCGCCCCAGACAAACAGATCATTGGTGACGCTGTCGTAGAAAATGGATTGGCCGTAACGCACCGCCGGGCCGCCCAGCGTCCACTTGGGCGTTGTCTGCGCGAGCCCGTTGGCATTGGCCAACGCGAAGGAATGGGAATTGGTCGTCAGTTTGTCGGCGCTGCTGGTCCCCGCGAACGTGTACATCTGGTTCAACGCCGGGTTGTAAACGGCGCTGTGATACGAGGTACTCGGAGAAGTACCGGCCGGTTTGAGTTGAATCCAGCTGGGAGACCCGAGGCCATTCGGGGAAGTGAGAATCCAGGAATCGACGAGCGTCTGCGACCGGTTGGCACCGCCGAAGATGATCATGCGATTGTTGGTGCTGTCGTAGACGCCGGACTGGCCGGTTCGACTCATTGGCGCAGTGCCCGATGGCGACAGCTGCGTCCATACGGCGGTGCCGCCTGTTCCATTCGCGTTCGAGAGCACCCAGACATCGCCGTAGGTGGTAGTGCTGCCAGAGTCGCCCCCATAGACGATCAGGATGTTGTTCGCGGAATCGTAGACAACGCTTGCGCTCTCGCGCGGGCTCGGCGCGCGACCGGATGTGGAAAGTTGGGTCCACGTCGGCGTACCCATCTCGCCGTTCGCGCCACTGAGAACCCAGACGTCGTTGAAGTATTGAGACGCGCAGTCGTAGCCTCCGAAAACGATAAGGCTATCGCTGGTCGGATCGAAAGCTCCTCCGGAATACACGCGTGCTGCAGGAGCAGTACCGGCCGGATTCTCGGCAATCCAGTTCGGCGCGCCATGAGCGCCATTCGCGCCATCCAGGATCCAGAAGTCGTTGGCGCAGGGCGCCGGCATTCCTTCCGCACCGCCAAAAACCATCATGCGGTTCGTAGAAGAATCGTAGGTGGCCACGTGACCATATCGCCCCTGTGGCGGAGTGCCGGTGGGCGACGTCTGAATAAAGCTATCGTTCTCATTGACCGCCGTCGCACCGAGCCACACATCATTCAGATCGAAATTGGTGGTGGTCTCCTGGCCGCCAAAAATAATCATCTTGGAAGTGGAAGCATCCCAAACAGCGGTCTGGGAATGGCGAGAGGAAGGACCTTGCCGACTCCAGGTTTGCGCCTGCAGGAGAGGGTTGAGAGCTAAAAGGCAGATGAGGAGGGGCAGGTGCGTTTGGGCTTTCATTGGATTCCGTTCGCGTTCGTGAATGAGAACAGGTGATCGTCGGGCAAAGAAGGCAACGTGAATACGCCGCCGAAAACATTCATCAGATTGGTCGCCGGATCATAGGTGGCGCTGGCGAAGCGGCGTCCCGGGCCAGCAGTCGAGGGAGTCAGTTCGGTCCAGGTGGAAGTTCCCTGCCCGCTGGCGGCTGAAAGCACCCACGTATCGTTGAGCAGGCTGGTGCCGTCAAAGCCACCATAAATCATCATGAGATCGTTCTGCGCGTCGTAGGCCGCGGTGTGTCCGGAACGAGCAGAAGGACCGTTGTTGGAGGGAGTGATCTCCGTCCAGGTGGGCGTGCCGCCACTGCCATTGGCTGATGACAGAACCCAAGTGTCACCGAAGGGCGCACCACCGGCATCACCACCGAACACCGTCAGCGTGTTCGTGCCCGAGTTGTAGATCGCAGATGTGCTCTGGCGCGGGCTCGGCGCAGCGCCAGCGGGCGATAACTGCGTCCAAGTCGGAGTACCGCCCAGATTATTGGCATGGCTGAGCACCCATACATCGTTGTAGTAGCCGGCCGTGCAATTGAATCCACCGAAAACGATGAGCGTGTCGGTGGCGGGATCGTAGGCGGCGCTGTGACGCGTACGAATGGGAGGAGTTGTACCTGCAGTCGGAACCGAGATCCATGTGGGCTTTTTGCCAGTGTTGTTGGCGTAGGTCATGACCCAGTAGTCGTTCATGCAGGGGGCCGGGAATCCGGTCGCGCCCGCAAACATCATCAGGCGATTGTTGGCGAAGTCGTAGGCGGCGCTCTGCCCCCAGCGCGAGTGCGGATGGGTTCCACCGACGTTGATGGGAATCCAGTCGAGATTCGAAGACGTCGTGATGTTGTTGGTCTGCCAGTAGTCGTCGAAGTTAGTATTCGTCATAGCGTGCTGGCCATCGAGCACGAAGACGCTGTTGGTGACGGAATCGTAGAACATCGATTGCGAATAACGGGCGGGAGGTCCGCCGCGCGTCCACGAACTGGTGCCGATTCCGTTGGCGTTGGTTAAGGTGAAGCCGTGATCGTCACCGGCGAGCTTCGCATCACTGCTGGATCCGGCGAAGACGTACATCGCATTTTTCGTCGTGTCGTAAACAGCCGACTGGTAGCCGACGCTCGGAGCGGTGCCTTTGGCGGCAATTTTTATCCAAGCTGGAGTTCCACCGGTGCCGTTGGCATTCGTCAGGACGAAACTGTCGTTGAGCGTGCGGACGGAATGGAATCCGCCGAAGATCGTCATGCGATTGTTGACGCTGTCGTAGATCGCGGACATTCCGGTGCGGGCCATGGGAGCGGCACCCATGGGCGCGAGCTGAGTCCATGCCGGAGTTCCTCCGGTGCCGTTCGCATTCGAGAGAACCCAGACGTCGCCAAAATCCACGGACGTGCCGGCATCGCCGCCATAGACGATCATGATGTTGTTCACGGGATCGTAGACAGCACTGGCGCTTTCGCGGGCGTTCGGGGCAGTACCCGTGGGAAACAACTGCTTCCAGTTCGGAGTGCCGGTTTCTCCGTTGGCATTGCTGAGGACCCAGACGTCGTTGAAATATCCCTTCGAGCAATTGCTGCCGCCGAAGACGATCATCGAATTTGTGCTGAAATCGTAAACACCGGTGTGATGGTACCGGGGGGCGGGCAATTTTCCGGAAGGTGCGGTCGACAGCCAGGTTGGTGCGCCGCTCTTGCCGTTGGCGCCGTCGAGAATCCACACGTCATTCAGGCAAGGAGAGGGAGCACCGGTCCCGCCGCCAAAGATCGTCATGCGGTTGGTCGCGGAGTCATAGCTGGCGACATGTCCGTAACGCGCCGACGGAACGGGGCCGCTAGCAGTGAGTTGGGTGGCCGAAATGTATTTCAGGCTGCTCGTAGTGACGAGCCAGAGGTCATTCAGGTTGATTCGAGAACTGCTGTTTTGCCCTCCGAAAACGATGATGCCTTTCGTGGTCGGATCGAAGACTCCGGAATGGGAGAAGCGGGCCGGGGGACCGTACTGGGTCCAGGTCTGCGCGTTCGAGAAGGAAGCCAGGGCCAAAAGAAGGAATAGCGAGACAACAAGATTCCACGACAGGACACCCCAACCACGCATCGACATAACTCCCCAATACGACAGGATCGGAAACCCGGGTAAATCCGCGAAAGGCACGCGACTCGAGCGACCATTTCCGCGAAGAGTTAAGAATCAAGTTCGGCTCTTCCCGAGCCGGGAAGTGTCCCTAGCTTTGAGAAGGGTCGAACCGCCTCCGGAAGTGGCTCACTTCTGTTCTCGTTGCGTGGGAGGAGGAAGAAACCCCAACAATAGTCGGATCAAGTTTTGCTGACCACCTTAGGCCTGTCAAGATGAAGAAACTTGCATACACAGCACTGCTGGACGCGCGAGGAAAAGAGGCTGGGAACGCGCCTTTCACCTTGACGCTTGGCGTTGAGCATCATATTCTCGGGAAAGTTTGGTTGCACTGTTTTCCTCCCCTTCAGCTCAGTTTCATCACACTTCAACTCCCGGATTCGAAAAGATCATGAGCGTTAGCATTCCGACTCACCGCTTCACTCTATTGCCGCTGCTTTTCATGGCCCTGTTGACCCCGGCACTCTGGGGACAGAAGTGGAACCGCTACGGTCCGGGAACGCGAAGCCAGTCCAGCGCAATCTACGACGCGTCGACCAACCAGATGATCATGTTCGGCGGCCAGCACGCGCCCACGAACATCGACTTCAACGACACCTGGACCGTGAAGAACGTGATTCCGCCCAGTTCGTCAAAGCTCGAAAATCTCGAGTGGGTGAAGGTATCGGTGATGGGCAAGGGACCGAGCAACCGGTTTGGACATACAGCGGTCTACAACTCCAGTTCGAATCGCATGGTCGTGTTCGGAGGGGGAACCGGCTTTCCGGGACCTTGCGTGAATGAACTTTGGGTATTGAAGAATCCGAATGCAGTAGGCAGTCCCGCATGGTCAGAACTAACGCCGACGGGAACGCTACCGCCAGCGCGCGAAGGACACACGGCCGTGTACGACTCGAAGAACAACATCATGATTGTCTTCGGCGGAACGGATTGCTTGGGAAATTACTACAACGATCTTTGGATCGTCACCAACGCCGATGGATCGACGGGTACACCGGCGTGGTCGCAGCTATCTCCGAATGGGAGCGCTCCCAGCGCACGGACGCAGAGCACCGCCGTCTACGACTCCGCTAACAACATCATGACAGTGTTCGGAGGGGCAACGGCGAACAAGACAGCGTTCAACGACGTGTGGACGTTGTCGAACGCCAACGGCATGGGGGGAACGCCGACCTGGACGAAGTTGTCACCCATGGGAACGGCTCCAGTGGCACGCAGCGCCCAGAGCGCTTTCTACGACTCCGTGAACAATCGGATGGTCATCCATGGAGGAATGACGGGCGGCGGAGGTGTGAAGAACGATACGTGGGTTCTGACGAAGGCAAACGGCATTGGTACGCCGGCGTGGTCGCAACTGAAACCGACAGTAACGGGGCCGTACCGGGCGAGTCACACCGCGATCTGGGATTCGGTGTCGAATGACATGGTCATTTTCGGCGGCGACAGCCAACTGGCGAAGACCTTTACCGACGATCATGTGATGATCCTGACGAACGCGAACGGCATGGCCGCGGGGGCAACCTGGACACAGGCCGGGCCGGTGCCGCGGTATCACAGTTCCGCAGTCTACGATTCCTCAAGCGATCAGATGATCGTGTTCGGGGGAGAGCAGAGCGGCACCGCCGGCGCACTGAATGACGTCTGGGCGGAAGAGCAAGCTGTCGTAGACGGTCAGGCGGCGCAGGTGACGATGAATTGGGTGCAGGTCTTCCCTACTGGCACGGCGCCTTCCGCGCGCTTTGGGCATAGTGCGTTCTACGATTCCGGAAGCAACCGGATGATCGTGTTCGGGGGAGCGACTACACCGACAAGTTGTCTGAATGAAGTTTGGGCGCTCAATGACGCGAACTCTTCGCTGGGAGCACCGGCCTGGTTTGAGATGAGCCCTTCGGGCTCCGCACCGCTGGCGCGAATGAACCAAAGCGCGGTTTACGACTCCGCGACAAACGTTCTGATCGTGTATGGCGGGACGAATTGCGCTGGAGGATATTTCTCAGACATATGGACGCTGAACAATGCGAACGGCGAAGGCGGAACGCCGACGTGGACGCAGCTGTCCGCTTCCGGTGCTCCGCCCGCGGCGCGGGAGAATGCGAGCGTTGTATACGATTCCGCCAACAATATCCTGACGGTCTATGCCGGGGATGCCGGTGGCAACGGGTTCTCGGATGTGTGGACGCTTTCGAACGCCAACGGGCAAGGCGGAGCTCCGCAATGGACGCAACTTAAGCCGAGCGGCACGGCTCCGAAAGCGCGAACAGGGCAAAGCGCTGTTTACGATTCGGCCAACAATCGGATGATTATTTTCGGCGGCATCAATTCCTTGACCGGCACCGGATTTCTTGGAGACACGTGGATCTTGACCAACGCGAACGGACTCGGCGGGACACCTGCCTGGGTAGCCGAGAAAGTTACCGGTACGGCGCCATTGCGGCGCTTCCACAACGCCTTCTATAGCACGACGTATAACGATATGCTCGTATTCGGCGGCGAGAGCCAGATCACGCAGACTCCGGCGGATGATCACGTGTTCATTTTGTCGGTGGCGAATGGGCTGAAGTAACCAGACGGCGTCCGCCTCAGCGCTACCGGAGCGTGTGCTAGGCTTGCTCCTGCCGCAATGGTAATCACTCCATCGGAACAGTCCCGCGTAGAGCTTTCGCTCGTATCCAATCCACGGAAAATTGCTGTCTCGGGATTTTCGGCTCTCGCCGTTTTGTATGCGTTCTTCGCGGGCTTTCACACACTGCAGGATTTCGACTTGGGATGGCAGCTTGCGACGGGGCGATGGGTCGTCGAGCATCATCGCGTTTTCTCGACAGACGTTTTCTCCTATACGGCTGCAGGGCAACCTTGGATTTATCCGGCCCTGTCGGGCGTCATCTTTTATTTCGTCTACCTATTTGGCGGATATGCACTTCTTTCGTGGGTGGGTGGGCTCGTGTCGGCGCTTACCATCGGTCTTCTTTGTTTTAACCACAAAGGGCACGAAGGGGCACGAAGGGAAAACTTGGGCAAGATTGTGGTGCCTGTTTTGGCTGTTTTCGCTGCGCCTTTGATTGCTAATCGCACTCAGCCACGTGCTGAGATGTTTACAACGATTCTCTTCGCGACCTTTCTGACTTTGCTGTGGTCACATTTTCGTTCTCGCCGCTCTGCACTCTGGCTGTTGCCGATCCTGATGGTTTTGTGGGTCAATCTGCATCCTGGATTCATAGCGGGCATTGCGTTGTGCATCGCGTATTTGCTGACGGAGGTTCTAGAGCTGCCGTCACGGGTACGACGCGGCCCTGCGCTCTCGCGATTGAAGCGGGCGTGGCCGTGGCTAGCGCTCACGGCTGCAGCGACGCTGGTGAATCCGTGGGGGCCGGCGATGTATGGCGCGGTGCTGCGGCAGCAGAGCGCACAGGCACTGCACAACCTTTGGATCGTTGAGTGGGAGGGGGTTCATCTTTCCGCGGCGAGTCTTCAGCAGGCTCTGGATTTCCGCGATCCACAGAGTTCGTTCTGGTGGCTGCTGGTGCTGGCTGTCACAGGTGTGTGCATCGGCCTGTGGAGAAAGCAATGGGGAGCAGTCTTGCTTCTTGGAGGCGCAATCTATTTCGGGCTGGAGCACGTGCGCTTGCAGGCCCTGTTTGCCTGCATTGTGGTTGTGATTGGGGGAGCCCTGCTCGATGAACCATTCCCACGTCTCGCATATTCGGCGAGACGCGAGGCATCTCAGTCTGATTTATATTCGCGCCCCCATCTTGGATTAGTCGTATTGGGGATTGCTGTTCTTTCGCTGACCGCGCTCCGTAGCGCCGACCTGATTTCGAATCGCTACTATTTGCGATTCAGCCAGCGGTCTATTTTTGGCGCGGGGTTATCGTGGTGGTTTCCGGAGCGCGCTGTCGATTTCGTTCAACGCGAGAAGTTGCCGGCGAATTTGTTCAATGGTTATGCGCTCGGAGGATATCTCGCGTGGCGGCTCTTCCCTGCTTATCGCGATTACATCGACAGCCGCGCGTTGCCGTTCGGGCAGGAGCTCTTCTTTCGAGCGTACGATCTCGCGAGCGAGCCGCCGGATTCCGCCGCATGGCGGCAGGAAGCGGATTCGAGCGGAATCAATACCATCATCGTGCCGTTGTCGCGGTATCAGGGGATGACGCTGTTTCCGCAACTTCATGCGTTTTGCCGAAGCCAGTCGTGGCGTCCGGTTTATCTCGATGAAGTAGCGGCGGTGTTCGTGCGCGCCACGGAGCAGAATGCGCCTCTGATCGCGCGCTTGCAGATCGATTGCGGCAAGGTGACGTTTTCGAGTTCCGAGTCAGCACAGAGCAAGTCAGGTAGTTTCAACTACGCGGCAAACGCTGGTGGAGTTCTCTACAGCTTGGAACGCTATCCGGAAGCTCTGGCGCAATTGGATCGGGCGCAGTCGATCTTTAGCGGAAATGCCAGCGTGCACTTATTTCGAGCATTAGTTCTGCAGGAGATGAATCGTCCGGCTGAAGCGGAATCGGAATTCCGTACCAGCCTGTCTCTTGAGCCCACGGATGAGGGGTGGTTCGATTTCGGGCTCTTTTTTATGACGCAGAGGCGTTATGCGGAGGCCGCGGAGATTTTCAGCAAGTCAGCGGAATCGTCCTCGCGTCCGCACGAGATGTGGATGATGCTCGGGCAGGCTTATGTACAGGGACGCCAGCCACAACAGGCGCTGGAAGCATTCGATAAAGCTGTGACAACGAGTCCGTTTGCCGGCGACGGGCAGCCGCTCGGCGCGAGTTTCAATTCACTGATTGCGGCCGGGCGGGCGAATGCATGGTACCAGCTGGGGGACTTAGCTCAAGCAGTCAGTTTTCAGGAAGAGGCGGTCAGGCTTGCGCCTGAGGATGCGGCCTTGTGGCGCGGACTGGCGGATATTTATGAAGTGCAGGGGCGCACCACGAAGGCAGCGGAGGCACGGAGCCGTGCTCGGGCGCTTGGAAGTCATTAGCGTCGCGCCGTAACAAACCTGACCAGATCTTGTAGAGCCTACGATCTACCGCCGGGACGGCGGCGTTACGGAACAAATCAAAATCCCCACTTCTGCCGCAAACTTCGCGGCAGAAATGGGGCACCCATTCTAACGTTGTCTCATTACAACGAGCGCAGGAAGTTGACCAGGTCCTGCTGGTTGGTCGAGCTCAGGTTGTTGAAGTTCGTGACGGCCTGATTGGCTTCCGACGCCGGATACTGGCTGTTGCTTAGGCTGTAGTGGTCTTCAATGGCCTGAACGATGTCGCTGGTGCGGCCATCGTGCATGAACCACAAGCGCTGTCCGATGCCCCATAGAGGCGGGGTGCGGAATTCGTCCGGGCCAGCCTGTCCCTGCGCCAATCCGTCCGCCAATCCCGGTCCCATGTGATGCACGAGCAGATCGGAATACAGATTGATGGTGATGTGTCCCAGAGCGGGGCGGGAAGTGGCCGGCGTCTTGAACGACGTTGTGTGGCAATAGACGCAGCCTGCGTTGGTGAACTGGGTTTTGCCATTCTTCGTCGAACTGGTCGAAGCCGCCGGAGTCGGGGGCGCGAGCCACTGAATGTAGTATTCCGTGCGCTCCGCGTCGCCGGGGAACATTTCGGTCAGGATGCCGGGAGTGAAGTTGGTGACTGTTTCAGGAACGGGATTCAATACGCAGCCGGGAGTCTGGTCGATCTCGTTGGGAAACGTCTCGTTGGTGACGCCCATCTCTACGTTCATCTGCTGAGCGGACACCAGCAAGGTAGAACGAATCTGCGCCTTCCAGCCGAAGCGCTGGATGCTGCCATCGTTGCCGCTGTAGTTCGGATGGCCGGTGATGCCCAGCGAGGCCTTCTTGGTGAGATTCGCATTCATGTTGTTGATGATGTCGAGATTGCGAATGACTTCGATCAGACCGTCACCGTAGGTCGGAGGAACCTGGCGCAGTACCAGATTGCCTTGGGATGAGGCAGTCTGGAAATCGGGCTGCGAGATACTGCAGCCGGTAGCATCTTTGCGTCCTGTAATGGTGAAGAGTTGATGCACGTTACCGTCGGGGATGGTTGTGCCCGGCTGGTTGATAAAGCGGGCTTCGAGAACCGGGCCAGTGGAGCTCTCGAAGAACGGCATCGTGTTGCTAGCGCTGTTGTAGTTGTAGACAGAGAACAGCGGGTTGCTCGGCGGGCTGGATCCACCTGGCGCAGGATAGGCGTGACAACTCACGCAGGAATTTGAGTTAAAGCGTGGCCCGAGTCCACCATCCGTGGGCGAAGTCACAATCACATCGTGAACACGGTTGAATTCTGTGGTGATGCTGGGTTCAATCTGCTGCTCGTTCGCGCTCAGCGAGGGCAGGAAATTGCCGGCATTCGCAGGAAGCGGCCGTGGACCAGGATCAGTTGCTGTGACCGAAGGCCCTTTCGGCACGTTCGTGCCCAGGACTGAGTAGCGAGTGGCGTTGACTTTCGCGACCTTCAGGCTCTTTGGGAAATACGCAGCCGCTGCGGTGCCGATCGCCAAGATCAGGGCCATTGGAAGGACGATCCGGACCCATTTCCGTCTGGACTGAGTCTGTTGATTTTGTTCGTTCGTCATGTGTCGTTCCCCTTTGGTCGTGTGCATTACAGCGAGCGCAGGAAGTTGATGAGATCCTGCTGGTCGGTTGTATTCGGGTCGAGGTTCTGGAAATTGGTGATCACCGCATTAGCTTCGGAATTCCCATAAGTTCCGTTGCCGTTGCTCTGGTGATCGAGAATCGCCTGAACGATGTCGGTGGTGCGGCCGTCGTGCAGGAAGAAGTAGCGCTGGCCGATGCCCCAGAGAGGCGCGGTGCGGAATTCATCGCCACCCGCCTGTCCCTGCGAGACGTTGTCGGCGAGGCCAGGTCCCATGTGATGGACGAGGAGATCGGAGTAGAGATTTGCCGTCTGCTTACTCAGAGCCGCGATTGACGACCTCGGCGTGGTGAACGAGACCTGGTGGCACAGATTGCAGCCGATGCTGTTGAACACGGCAGCGCCATTGATGGTTGAGGTCGTCGACTGTGCCGGCGTCGGCGGAGCCAGGAAGCGCATGAACAGCGAGAAGCGCTCCAGATCGCTCGGGAAGTTCACGGGGGCCTTTGGAGCTTCACCGGTATCGTTACGATCGTCGGGGACGCCCTTGGTCTTGTTGGTTCCCGGCGGCACCGGGAACGGCGGCAGGCAGCTCGCGATGGATTCGTCGTTCTCGCTGGGGAAAGCTTCGTCGCTCACGCCTTCTTCTACCGTGTAAGCTTCACCGGCGAAATACAGCAGTGACTTGTTCTGGGCTTTCCAACCGAAGCGGCCAATCGTACCGTCGTCATCGCTGTAGTTCGGGTGTCCAGCGATGCCCAACGACTGCTTCAGCGACTGGTTGGAATTCATGTTGTTGATGATGTCGCTTTCCTGGATCAACTCCATCAAGCCAGTGCCGTACGTTGGCGTGGTCTGGCGGAAGATGATGTTGTTCTGCGACTGTGCCTGGCTGAAGTTCGGCTGCACCATGGTGGTGCATCCCGGGGCATCGGTACGGTTCGAGATGGTGAACATCTGGTGGACGCCGCCGTCGGGAGTGACAAGATCCGACTTATACGGGAAGCGGGCGACGATCACTGGGCCGTTGGTCGTAATGAAGTACGGCATGGTGTTGGTCGCGCCCTGTAGCTGGTAAATGCCAAACAGCGGATTGTTCGGCGGGCTGGATCCACCGACCGCGGGATACGCGTGGCAACTGGAGCAGGAGTTGGAATTGAAGCGTGGGCCCAATCCTACGGTCTTGACCAGAGGTCCACCGGCGACGAAATTGACTTCGGTGAAGATCTGGGTCAGACGAGTCGTGATGGAGTTCTGATTCGCGGTCAATGTCGAGTAGAAATTGCCGGCATTGGCGGGCAGCGGCCGCGGGCCCGGATCGACGGCGATGACCTGTCCGTGTACCGTGGGCGGGTGCGAAATGATGATCGCGAGAGAGGCTGCGATCAGCAGCCCCAAAGCGATGCAGAAACCCATCAGTCGACGGGAAGATTTGGCCGAAGTTTCGTGGAGCGGAGAGCTATCGGATCTGCGCATGGATTCCAGTCCTGTTCTCACCAGAGCTATCTGTTCTGTTGAGCCGCGTCAGAGCGGCTGACGTGCGAGGAAAGTTTTTGGGGGTTTGAACTTCCTGCTAAGGATCGCAACACAAACTAGTCGTACGGTAGTCTGCGAGGCATGAGGTGTCAATGAGAGGATCGACTCCGTGAAGGTTTTTGCATACCCGTTCCACAGCGAAAAATGATATGTATACAAACATCAATTTTGGCAGATGAGGTAATCAATTGAATAATGGCTCTAAAGTGCCATTTACCCAAACGATGGCGCCGAATACCTTGTCCTTCAAGGAATTTGCTTCGGGGTGAGGTCGAACGACGTGGGGGAATGACGTCTCGACCAATATTTGCTTTTGCACTTGTTCCTCCCTCCTAATAATTAGCGTAATTAGCGTAATTAGCGCGAAGGATTGTCCGTGTGTACCGGAGTATGAGGACAAAGGACTCCAGTAAGACAGTTTTAGAACCCGGTTCCTACCATGGCCCAATTGACCAGCTTCCCATTACAAGATCGAATCCGCGTATTCGCCGCCGACAACACTTCCATGAACACTCAACTTCTGGTGGAAGCTCTGGGACGGGACACGCAGTTTCACATGCTGCCTCCAACTTCCGAGGACGGCGAAATTCCCGGGACAGTCAAACGGGAACGGGTACAGGTGGCGCTGATCAGCGCGCGGCAAGGAGCGGACAGCCGGGCGGGATTCGCTTTGAGCCGTGAGATTCGTGCGGGCTCTCCGGGAACACGCATCATCATGCTGCTGGATTCGTCCGAGCGTACGCCAGTGATTGAGTCGTTCCGTTCAGGGGCACGGGGCGTGTTCTGCCGGACAGAGTCGCTGAAGCTATTGGCGAAGTCGATCAAGTGCGTGCATGAGGGACAGATCTGGGCCAGCAGTGCCGAGTTGCATTACCTGCTGGAGGCCATGTCGGAACCGGTTCCAATGTCATTCCTGAACGCGAATGGCGACGCGCTGCTCTCGGCGCGGGAATTAGATGTGGTTCGATGCGTGGCGGAAGGACTCAGCAACCGCGAGATCGCACAACGGCTGAACTTGCGCGAGCATACCGTGAAGAACTACCTGTTCCGCATTTTCGACAAACTTGGAGTTTCGAGCCGGGTGGAAGTCGTGCTGTACGCGTTGGGCAACGCCGGCAACGCAGGTGCAGACGGAGCTTCCAACGGAGGCAAGAAAGAAACTGCGGCTGCTAGAGCGGGCCGCGGTGATGGTTCCGTGCGGCTGATGAAGCGGTAGTCAGGTTACCTTTCTACAGAATCCGGGCGCTTCCCAACCCATTCCAAGCCCATCTGAGATGTACTTTCGGCCACTCTGTGGTCATTGGCCGTCGGACATCTTGGACTATGTCGTTCCAGTTTCTAGTGTTACCTCTTAGGACGGCCCCGAAGGCGTCCTTTCGAACCCCCATTCGAGAGGTAACCGATGCGAAGGTTCCACGCGTTTGCCGGGCCGCAGAGCGGTAAGACTCTCGCTTGTGCCGGACTGATCGCCCTGTCCTTTTGGCTGACCGGCTGCGTGGGCTTGAGCAAGGGGAATTCTTCGCCAAATAATCCCGGCGGGGCGATCAGCGTGACAGTGAGTCCTGGGACGGCCTCACTCTCTTCTGCAGGGCAGTTGCAATTCACAGCGACCGTTTCCAATACTTCAAATGTGGGCGTGACATGGTCGGCATTGGCAGGAACGGTAGACAGCGGCGGCCTCTATACTGCGCCGCAAGTCAACACGACCACCAACACGATGGTGACGGCAACGAGCAGCGCTGATCCGACGAAATCGACGACCGCCTACTTGACGATTACGCCCGCAGGCCAGGTGAACGCGCTCTCGATTACGACAACTTCCCTGCCTTCAGTGACGTCGGGTGCTGCGTACTCCGGAAGTTTGAACGCTACTGGGGGAACCGCTCCTTATACGTGGGCCGTTGTGAGCGGCAGCCTGCCGGCTGGAATCACTTTGCAGAGCAACGGAACCATTTCCGGGACAACAACGCAAGTTGGAAGTTTCAGCTTCACGGTCCAAGTGGACGATTCTTCGTCGACTCCGGAATACGCCAGCCAGAATCTCACGCTGAGTGTGAACAGCTCGGTGAGTGGACCGACCTTTTCCACTTACTTTTTTGGCGCCGATTTCAACGTGGCAAAAAACTGGCCTCCGACCGATGGATTGGGTCAAGCTGCAACGTTGAGCGGAATCCGCCTGTGGGATGACAACGTGAAGTGGGGACAAATTGAGACTTCTGACGGCGCCTACGACTGGACCACGCTCGACACGTATCTCGGCAATGCACAGTCGCTGAACATGGATGTCCTGTATACGTTCGGTGACACCCCGCAGTTTGCTGCGATTACGACGCCTCCGGGCACATGCCTGCAGGCGGGACCGTACAGCTGCGCTCCGCCGATTGACGTCAACGCGGATGGAACCGGGACGGATGCGTATTTCCAGGCGTTCGTGACGGCGCTGGTGACGCACGCAGCAGGGCGAATCGCTTACTACGAATTGTGGAATGAGCCGGACTGTAATTGCTTCTGGGCGGGCACGACTGCGCAGTTGGTGCGCATGAGCCAGGATGCAGCGACAATCATTCGGTCGCTCGATCCCAATGCGAAGATTCTCAGCCCATCGGCTCATGGGCCGACGATGGCGACGTGGTTTGACGGTTATGTGGCGGTGGGCGGCGCAAATTACTTTGACATCGTCAACGTGCACATGCGTGGGCAGAACGGCACGAATTATTCTCCGGAAGCGTTTCTGACCGTCTGGGGACAGGTACAGGCCGAGGTACAGGCGCGGAACCTGACGGCGATGCCGATTTGGGATGACGAGCACGGCATTCTGGATACGGACGGAGTGACGGATCCTGATGAGTTGGCCGGGTACGTCGCACGTTCACTGATTCTGCGCGCGGGGGTTGGCGGGATCCAGCGGCAATATGTCTACATGTGGGACAGTGTTGCGCCTTATGGACTGCAGGGAAATTTGTCCGGAACGGCGTGGGACCAGGTGGCTTCGTGGCTGATCGGACACTCGATCAGTCCGTGTGCGGCGAATGGAACGGTGTACGCCTGCCAATTGGATAACGGATTGATCGTGTGGGACACGGCGCAAAGCTGCAGCAGTGGCGTGTGCACGACCTCGAACTTTACGTATCCGACCGGCTACGCGTGGTATCGCGTGATGTCGAACAGCACTAAAGCGGCTTTGTCGGGTGGCATCGTGCAGATCGGGTACAAACCCATTCTGTTGACGAATTAGTAGTCCGCACCGGAAATTCAAAAGCTTTCACCACAGAGAACACAGGGGAGCACAGGGAGCGGTGCTAGACTGGCATTGCCTGCCTTGTGCCCATCTTTCCTCAAACTCTGAAGCGGCGTGCGTTCTGGTTGGTGGCTCGCGTCTCGTTCAAACTCTATCGCTGGTTTCCTGTATTCGGCACGCTGCGAGCGTCGGTCGCAATTATCTATCGGGATAAGAGATTCCTGGTTGTCCAACGGAACGACGGGCGGGGCGTGTCTCTGCCCGGCGGGATTTCGAATCGTGGTGAAACCGAAGAGTCAACCTTGCGGAGAGAAGTGGAGGAAGAGACCGGGCTAGCCGTACAGAGCGCCGAGTTCCAGACTCGGTATTTCAGCAACACGGACGTGCCGTGCAATATATCGGTATTCCGGGCTGAGGTGAGCGGAGAGATTCGGGAGTCGTGGGAGGGATCGCCGCGATGGATGGCGCTTGAGGAGATCGCCCAGCAAATCATGAACAGCCAGCACCCACTGCTGGAGTTGATGCGCCGGTTGGCTGACGGAGGCTAACGCGAAGGGTGCCATGCGGCAGTGCCGCGTTAAGATCGCGCTAGGTCCCAGTGACTGCGAATTGGCGGTTGCTTTTCAGGGTGCCAGTCGGCGTAATGACTTCGATCGGGCCTGTGGTCGCGCCTTTGGGGACGGCGGCCGTAATCTCCGTGCTTGAGACAACCGTGAATGAAGCCGCCATGCCATTGAACGTGACGCTGCTGGCTCCGGTCAGATTGTTGCCGAGGATGAGGACAGACGCTCCGACCGCTCCCGAACTAGTAACGGTCTGAACGAACGGGGCGAGGCCCGTGGATAACTGGAAAGCCGTACCGTAACCGCTGGGCCCTCCATAGAAGGTAGTTCCGTAGAAATTGCCGTCGGTGGCCTGCACGATTCCCGTGGGCCCTGACCCATCGGAGCAGTATCGTCCGCCTTGTTGGCAGAAGGTGTAGAGAGTGCTGTACGCGCCTGTAGACGTAAGTTCGAAAACCATGCTGCAGCAAGTGTCGCCGCTGGAAATGCCGTAGAAATTACCGTCTGTCGCTTGAATCATGTGACCCGCGCTGGTTCGGCCCGTTGTGCACGTTGAGCCGCAAAGGGTGTAGAGGGTCTTCAGTTGTCCTTGCAGGGATAGCTTGAAAATCGTGCCAGGCCCTGTAGTTCCACTCCAAGCTGTGGCTCCGTAGAGATTGCCGTCAGCAGCCTGAATGATCGATTGAGGGCTCCAACCGTCGGTGCAGTTCGGTAAGGAGCAAAAACTATACAGCGTCGTGGTGACACCCTGGGGTGTCATTTTGAAGACCAAACCACAAGTGTTGGGCGTGCCGCAATATGCGCCGGTTCCACCGCCAGCCAGACCGTAGAAGTTTCCATCCGTAGCCTGAATCAGGCCGGAGGGATACGAACCATCGGCGCAGTTGGTTTGCGCACAGAACTGATGAAGGGTGTTGAAATTTCCAGCCAGAGTGAGGACGAAGGCCGTGCCGCTCTTGTGCAACCCGCCATATTGTGTGGTTCCGTACAGATTTCCGTCGCTGCCAAGAGTAAGCGGGGTGTAGGGATCATCCCCGTCCTGACATCCCAGTTTCGAGCAGAAGCTATAGAGAGTGGTGAGTCCGGACCGCGTGTTCGCCTGGAAGAGAGTGCCAGATTTGTTCACATTACGGTAGGATCCGTTGCCGCCGTAGGACGTCGTGCCGTAAAAGTTGCCATCTCCGGCAAGCGTAACGCCGGCGTACGGCTTGGAGCCGGTGCAGTAGTTGGTTTTGCAGGAGTAGCCGGGAAGGTTGGTATAAGATCCGCCAGCGGTCAGGTTAAAGAAGAAGCTATCGGCACGTGTGCCAGTGCGATGCGGATAGACGACGGTGCCGTACAGGTTGCCATCCAGTCCCTGCGCGAGCGCGCTGGGATATTGGCCGTCGCCCTCGCCGAAGTCGGTGATCGTCGTGAAGGTAGCACTGGGAGTCTGAGCGGCTAGAGGAGTGACGAGCACGAACAAAATTGACAGCGGGAATATGCAGACCGCCTTGAGAGGGGTCATAGGCGCCTTTCACGGTCAGTATTATGAATTAACTCTGCATCGACTTCGTTTAGTGTCCCGTGCCGGTCAGGGTCACCACTTGCGGCGAGGATCCTGCCGAGTAGTTCAGTGTTAGGTCTCCGCTGACTGTTCCGGCGAATGTCGGACTGAACTCCACACCCAAAGTACAGATGCTGTTGGCGGGAATACTCGTTCCGCACGGTAGAGTGCCGCCCGTCACGTAGAGAAAATTTCCGCTGGCGGCAATGCTGTTGATCGGAACCGCCGGACCATTGTTGGTCACAGTGACGACCTGCACCGTACTGGTGCTGCCGACGGAGACGCTGCCGAAGTTGATGGAGGTGGGACTCATGGTGACGGCCAGCACACCAACGCCCGTGGCGTTCTGGATCTGCGGGCTGATGCCTGAATCGTCGACGACAGTGATGCCGCCGATAATGCTGCCAGTTACGAGGGGCGTAAAGCTGACGGTCACCGTGCAAGACTTTCCGGCAGCGAGGCTGCCTCCGCAAGGAGTGGTGCCACTGGGAGTCGCCGTGTACGCACCGATGCCAGTCACACTGCTGATGTTCACTGCGGTCGAACCGGCGTTCTTGATCGTGACCGTTTTGTTTGCCGTCGTGTTCAGAATGGTGTTTCCGAAGCTGGAGTTCGCTGGGCTGAAGGTTAATGGAGCGGTCGGCCCGTTTTGCCCGGTGCCGGTTAATCCGCCAGAAACCGGACTTCCGGCGCCGCCGTACGAAATCGTGAGAGCGCCTTTGATCAGTCCATTGGTGGCCGGGGTGAAAGTGACACCAAAGGTGCACTTCGCTTTTGCTGCCAGTGCGCCATTGCACGGAGTGGTTCCGTTTCCTACGGCGGAGTAGTCGCCACTTGTTATCCAGGTGTAATTCAGAGTCGTGCTCTGGTTATTGGTCAGCGTCATGGTTTGCGGCGCGCTGGAAGAACCTACGTTGGTAGCCGGGAAACTCAAGTTCGCGGACATGGAAGCGGCAATCTGGCTGGTCCCCGTCATGGTGACGATCTGTGGCGACCCGGCGGCGTTGTCGTTGACGGTGATCGTGCCAGACAAAGAACCAGTCACCACAGGAGAGAAGCTGGCGGTGATGGTGCAGTTTTGTCCGGGAGTCAGAATCTGACCGGTACAGGAGTCGGTCTCAGAGAAATCGCCGCTGGCCTGCACGGAATTGATCGTTACGTTAACGAAGCCGGTATTGCTGACGGTGATTTTCTGTCCCGCGCTCGTTGTATTGATGATCTGGTTGCTGAAGGCGAGGCTCGAAGGTGTGACGCTGAGAGCCGACGAGGCACCTTTTCCGGCGAGCGCAACGTATTGCGGGCTATTCGACGCGTCATCTGTGATGGTGAGCGTCGCGCTACGAACTCCGGTGGTCGAGGGGGTGAAATACGCGCTGATGGTGCACGATTGATTGGTCGAGAGCGGATGCTGGCAGGTATTGGTTTGCGTGAAATCGCCACCCGCTGAAATCCCGAGAATGTTCAGAGTTGCCGATTGATTGTTGGTAATCGTGACATTGATGGGAGCACTCTTTACTCCGATCTGCACGCTTCCAAAGTTGGCGCTAACCGTGTTGAGCAATACCGGGCCACCGGCGCAGGTGCTGGCCGGCGGAAGAGACGCGATAGCGGTGTACCAGTACGGCTCCGAGGTGCGGTTCTGCGGTAGGTATTCGCCAGCGACCCAGACGGTACAGCCGTCGCTCGGATCGAGCACTGCGCTCTGCCAGTCTCCCCAGCGATACTTGAGGTTATCGAGATCCTCGGCGTCGCCGTCGGTTACAGGACTTGTGATGTAGCCGTAGGTGGAAGCCGTTTCGGTCGCCGGATTGAAGTTCAAGCTTTCGAGGGCAGGGTGTTCATTTACGCCAGCGCCCGAAACCCCGAGGATACCCTGCAAGTTTCCAACTTTGTCGCGGACGACGCTCGGCAGGAAGACGTAGGCGTTGCCGTCAGAAGGATCGGTGATCAGATAGTCGGCGGCGACGAAGACCGGATTCGGGGAAGCGGGATCCTTCATCAGCACGCGGATGTCGGCTTCGGTCTGGCTCAGCGTGGTGGACGGAACGATCTGGACATCATGAGCGGAGGTCCAGACGCTCTGCGTGCCTCCATTCGAAGTGTAGTGAAAGAACTGCTGCATTCGGTCGGCGACTGAGTCGATGTGAGTTCCGGTGGATGCGGTGGAAGGCTGAGGAATGCAGACGGTGTTGTAGTAGTTCGTGGCGATGAAACATCCCAGTTGGTCGCCACCAGGCAGGGTGGATGGGAGGTCCCAGCTATTAAGCTGCGTTGGGGTGGGAGTCGACGCTGTCCAGTCGATCGTCCACTGCTCAACGCCCTGCGTATGGTTGGGATCCATGAGATAAGTCTTGTTGTCTTTCGGCGGCTCGATCATGTAGGTCAACATTTCACCGTCGGCAGCCAGGGGCGGAATCGTATCGGTGTTATTCGCCGGCACCCAGCTCCGGCGCTGGTTATAGGAGGTAAGCGGATGCGCGACCACGCAGGCCGGGGTTTTGGAATTGTTGAGCCATGGACTCGCGGTGCTGGCGCGGAGTCCGGCAAGATCGACCGCGCAGAGGAGAACGGCATTGATGTTGCTGCCAGCGTTTACGTCTTGCAGATCGTAGGTGATCCACATGGCCTGGTCTTTGGCAGCGCTATACGGAGGAACTGAGCTGGTTGAGGTTTGCCAGAGTCCAGCTTGCGGATAATCGGGATAGTAGAAGTTGCCGTGAGAATTCTTGGGAATGACGGTATCGAGGTCGTACTCCATGGCGAACCAGGAAAACGATGAATTGGAAACGTCCTCAACATTGCTGATGGCCACGCACATGTAATTGTGGCCGCCCCCGGCAGCCGTGACCCGGCGCTCGAGGATCCACAAGTTGTAGACGTTGTCGTGAAGGAGCTCTGAATTCGGCGTGAAAGCTGTTCCGCAATGGGTCGTGTTGCCGTTGTTGTTGTTGTTCTGCGTCCAAGGCGTGGCGTCAGATTTCGCGTTCGTGTTGCCAAAGAAGCTGACCGGTTTGTTGGCGTTGACGCCGCTCTTCCACCAGCATTGGTATCCACTGTTGGCGTGCTCGCAATATTGGAGCGTACCGACCGCGATGGTTGGATCGGGCGCCGCGCTGGCATTGATCTTGTTTTGGATCGTGTTGAGACCTGTGAAGGTGCTCATCGTCTGAGCGGACAGGGCGCCACAAAACAGTACGACGCATGTGGTGAAGGCCAGTGACTTGGCTCTTAGAGTCAAAGCGGGAAACTCCCTTGTAGAGTTTTGCGGGGGGTGAACTGGGGTAGTATTGAGCATTTTGATTTCCATTTTCCGAGAAACAGCAGGCACCTTATTGCTTTATTTTCAGTAACTTAAGGTATATTCAAAAACTTCAGCTTTGAGTTCCTGCGGGTTCAGCTGCAACGCGCTGCATCCGACCTTTCGCTTGGCGATATTTCTGCCAAATCGAAATAGGAATGACGGCATACGCGTAGGGCACGACTTGGTCCCGGGCTCGCAGAAGACGGTGTCGGATGCGGTCGCCGAGACGCTCAAAAAATGAGGCCGACCGCGTGCCCTCCGACACTGCGGCATTTGTTGGCCAGGTGCCGACCGATTCCTTCCGCCAATACACGACGTAGCGTTCAATCTTGGCCTTGAGCTCGGGAGCCAGAACTTCGGCGCGGTCGCGCTTCGCCACGATGCTGGAGCTCTTCACGCCCGAGTGGTGATCTCCGCTGTAAACGGCCGAGCGGTCGGCACCTTCGAGAGAGGCCATCTTCGGATCGTACGGGATACCGATGAAGTCGCAGATGGCGTGCAGTGTCGTTTCCGGATTGCCCACGAGTTCGTCGTAATGGAGCTGGTAAACGCTGGCGCCGCGACGAACGAGTTGATCGGCTTCCCGCTTCATGCGGCGATAGCCGAGCAGGGCGCGGAGATCCATTCCGGGACGCGCAAACCAGGAAGATTTAGTAGCGGCACGTACGATGCTGCGAACTACGTCGGCAGGATCGCGCCAGATCACGATGAATTTGGCATTGGGATACCAGTCTGCGAATTGATTCATGCAGTCGTAGTAGGTCGGCGACTTGCATCCCCAGATGATTGCGCCCTTGGATTTGGCATATTGCTTGGCGACGGCGCGGAACGCGTTCGGCAGATCGGTGATGTTGGGGTCGATTGTGCCGGGATCGATCTTGTGGCGGGTAAGCGCGCCATTCCAGGAATCGACTTTGTTCAGCCACCAGGCGCTCTTCCGCGGAATGAAGAATAGCGGCGAGAGCGTGAGCATGTCACACTCGTACATAAGACCGATCCGCGGATTCTGGTTCAGCAGCGCGTAGAGCAGAGAGGTCCCGGAGCGCCACATGCCGACCACGAAGAGCGGGCCGGAGGCCATTGCACCGGCACATTCCTGTGCCTTATTCGTCAATTCGGATTCGTGCGCGAGTACGGTCATTTCAGTTTCGCGAGTGCACCTGGCTCGCGGATACCTGTTCAAAGATGTTCATCAAATTGCTGTAGCCCTCTTCGGGGCCGTATTTGGTTTCGCTCAGGCGACGTCCGCAGGCTCCCATGCGCGCGGCTTCGTCGCGATGATCGACGAGATACTGAATCTTCCTCGCTAGATCGTCCGCTTTGCCGGAGTCAAACAACAGGCCAGACTTTCCTTCCTCGACGATGTAGGGCAATCCACCCATTCGCGAAGCGACCGTTGGTTTGGAGGCCATATAGGCTTCGAGCACCGTCACCGGGAAGTTCTCGTACCACTCCGACGGCAGAACCAGGCACAGACAATTACGCAGTACGTGCCATTTCTCGTTGCCACCCTTGAAGCCGAGGAATTCGATGTTGCGAATTCCCTTTTCGCGGACGTAGTTGCGCAGTTCCTGCTCCATCGGGCCGGTTCCGACGATCTTCAACTGCACCGTGGGTAATTGTTCGAAAGCGCGGATCAGTGTCCAGCAGCCCTTTTCCGGCGACAAGCGGCCCATGAACAGCGCGTAGTCCTGGCCGGATTTTTCGGTCGTGTCGATGGGCGGTGCTGTTACGAAGTTCGGACGCACAAACAACTTCGAATCTGGAACACCCGCCTCGCGCATCTTGATGCGGAAAAATTCTGTCAGGCAGATGAATCCGGAAATCTTGTTGACCATGCCGCTCATGCGGTTCAGGCCTAAGGTTGCCGCGTACAGCCCACTCAGCACCCGGCTGTCTTTGTAGCAGCGCTTGCTCACGGCGTTCAGGTAATTGCCGCCGACGCAGGCTTCGCAGATCTGCCCGTGCGTGTAACAGAATCCGTTCGGACAGAATGGGCGGAAGTTATGCAGCACCTGCACCGTGGGCACGCCCAACGCATGCAGCTTGTGATACGCCGCCGGGGAGATAAGCGGATAAATGTTGTGAAGAAAAGCCACGTCCGGTTGAAACTGGCGGACGGTATCTTCTAATTCGGTGCTCGTCTTCCAGGAATAAATGCTTTGCGGGAAAAAGAGAGCCTTTTGGACAGGGCTGAATTCCTTGATCTCGTCGTTGTGCCGGGAGTAGATGTGGACATCGTCTCCGCGGCTTTTGAGTAGTTCAGTTTCGGCGCGGACAACCGAGTCTTCTCCTCCGAATTGCTGGTACGCGCTATGGACGAGAAGAATTTTCATGGATCCCGGAGCTCTGGGGCTAAAGCCCCCCTTACTCTTAGCCGCTAACAGGGCGCTAAAGCGCCGCTCTTCCACGGAAACTGCCGCTTCCGGGAAAGAAAACTACAACTTCCCTACTCGTTCCACTGTGAGGGCGAGACGCCCTCACGACAGCCGGCGAGACGCCGGCGCTACGCTTCTTGCTTGGTCAGTCCTAACAACTCGAGCATTATGCGATAGACGAACTTTGGGTTGTTTACCAGATAACGCTTCCAGAGGCGTTTGGGATCCTGGTAAATGCGATGGATCCATTGCACGCCTGTCAGTTTCATCCAATACGGGGCGTCTTTGATGCGGCCCGTGTGGATGTCGAAGGCTGCTCCGACACCGAGCATCAGCTTGATGTCGAGCTTCGAAATGTATTGATCCATGAAGCGTTCCTGTTTCGGGGTGCTGAGTCCAACCCAGAAAAAGTCCGGCTTCGTTTCGGCGACTTGTCGGGCAAGATCCGCATCTTCTTCCGCAGTAAGCGGGCGGAATGGAGGCGTGTAGGTGCCGACGACCTTGAGGCCGGGAAAACGCTCGATCAGCGAGTTCTTCAATTGTTCGGCGACGCCATCGTTCCCGCCGTAGAAGAAGTGGGTGTAGCCCTTTTTCGCGGAGATCTCGCAGAGTTCCAGCATCATGCACGGACCGGTGACCTGGCGCATGTGAAACATGCCGCGCAGCCAACCGACCCAGACCGTGGGGCGGCCGTCGGGAATGGTCAGCAGCGAGTGATTGATGATGCGCTTCAGGTTCGAATCCATTTGCGCTTCCATCACACCTTGCACTCCGGTGACGCACACGTATCCTTTTTCGCCCTGTGCGATCGCGCTTTCGAGGCGTGAGAGCGTGCGGTCCATGCTGGTGGCATGGACGCGCACGCCCAGGATTTTCACCGAACTATCCACTGAAGGATTCGACATGACCTTGTCTACCGTGAATCAGTCAGCCGCGACCAACTCGCCGGCTTCCTTCTTCTTGAGTTCGCCTTGGATCCACTTGTAGGTGACAGCGAGGCCCTTCTCGAGTGGAGTGTTGGGCTCCCATCCGAGAACCTTGCGGAGCAGGGTGTTGTCGCTGTTGCGGCCACGAACGCCCTGCGGCTTGGTGAGGTCATGACGCTTCTTCAGGTTTTTGCCGGCGATGCCGCTGATCATGTCGACGAGGTGATTGATCGAAACCATCTCATCGGTGCCGAGATTCAACGGTTCGCGATGATTCGACGCCATCAGGCGGATCAGGCCCTCGACGCAATCATCGACATACATGTAAGAACGCGTCTGGTGGCCGTCGCCCCAGATCTCGATCTCGCCGCCGTCCTGGGCTTGCGCGACCTTGCGCGAGATGGCGGCGGGAGATTTCTCCTTGCCACCGTCGTAGGTGCCGAGCGGTCCGTAGACGTTGTGGAAACGGACGATGCGCGTCTCGAACTTGTAGTCGTGATAGTAGTAGCGGCAGAGTTCCTCGGCGAAAAGCTTTTCCCATCCGTACCCCGGCTCGGGATCGGCAGGATACGCATCTTCTTCCTTCAGCGGAATGAGGTCCGGAGTCTTCTGCTTGTACTGCGCATATACGCAAGCCGACGAGGAGAACAGGAACTTCTGCACGCCGTTCTGCTTGGAGGCATCGAGCATGTGGGCGTTGATGAGGATGTTGTTCTTGGAGATATCGGCCAGGAACGATGTGATGTAACCGATGCCACCCATATCAGCGGCGAGGTTGTAGACCTGATCGATATCGCGGGTTGCCGTCAAGCAGTTTTCCCACAGGCGCAGGTCGAGGATCTGGAAATCGTCCGCAGCGGAAGCTTCGTACTCGGGATACTTGATATCCACCCCACGTACCCAGTTCCCCTCGGCCTTCAAACGCTTGACCAAGTGGTGACCGATGAACCCACCCGCCCCAGTAACGAGAATTCGAGTCTGATTTGCCATTGCGATTACTCCCCCAGTGTGTTTCAGTTTGGTGAAAATCCGTGTTGCGGTAGTGCGTTGCTTCCGATCGAAACGAGTTCGTTCGAAAATCGATTGAGCTGCCGGCGCTCCTCTACGTTCGCCTCTTGTGCTTTGCGCTGGGTGCGAATGAATTCCGCGTATCCCAGAATTGAGAAATAGAGAAGCGGACAGTGCCATGCGAGTTCGTCGTTGAAGAACGAATGCATGGTGAGCATCCCGAGCAGTCCGAAGAGTTCCAGCGCAAGCTGGCGCTGATCGCGAGTAAATGTGCTGCTGCGAATGCAGCGGAACAAGTAGTACCAGGCTGCAAAGAGCGCGGCCGCAAAGGGGATCAAGCCCCAGATGCTGGTGCCGATCAGAACTTCAATCCAGTCGCTGTGCATCATCGCGGCGGCGCCCACGCCCAATTTGCCGAGCACGGCGAAGCGTCCGGCGGCGTATGCACCAAGACCGGTCCAGGGATGATGCATCAACTGCTGAATGCCGTATTCCCACCAGGCCGTTCGTCCGCTGAGCGAACCAACGGCGGCGTCCGACTGATCGCGTTGGGCGATGCTGACGGCCAATTCCCAGGCCTGATGCAGCAACTGATCGTTGAGGAAGATGGCGAGAACGATGATGGGCGTCAGGGCGATCGTGCCGTAGATGGCGATCTTTCGAAGCTTCGGCGATAACACGATCAACATCAGAATGGCCAAAATGAATGCCGCTTCCGCGTTTCTGGTCTTCGAGAGAACCATCGAAACCAGGCCAAAGATCAGGATCAGCGTGTACCAGGCGCGATCTTTGACTTGTCCGAAGACCGGCATCAGGCGGCAGAGTGCGACGATGGCCAGCACTGCGCCCGAGGTGCCGACGCTATTGGAAGCTTCGACCGGGATCACGCCGGTAAGGCGGCCGCCGTCCATGGCTTCGGTCGGCCAGATTGGCAGGTTGCTCCAGACGCCGATCAGCGAGAGACCATAGAACGTGAGCGTCCAATCGACCAGGTTCTTATAGGTGAAGAATCCTTCGGCACTGGCAACGATCGAGGCGAGCAGCGAAACGTCCGCCAGAAATTCGAGCGATTTATAGGCGGTCCAGTCGGGCTTGACCGAGAACGGCGTAGTTGCGATGCAGACGAGACAGTAGATCGCCATCGCGCCGGGAATTCCACGGAAAAGTGCTCCGAGCCAGTTCGGCTTCTTCAGAATCAAGCGGATGATCAGAGTGAGCGAGACGAAGGCTTCGGGCAGGATGCGCAGCATGGCGTAGGCATCGAGTGGATTGGCTTTGGCGTCGCCGACGTCGCGAATGCGGAACACCAGCATGCTGAAGAAGATGAAGAACCAGAGCGGATGCCACCAGGTCCAGTTGCGGAACAGAAGACGGATATTGTCAATGGCCTCGGGAACGGCGTGCTTGATGAGTCCAATCAGCGGAACGCAAGCCAGAATGAGCAATGCAACCGCCAGAACGCCGAATGGCGACGACCCGGCGAAGAACTCGACAATCACCGAGATCGCAAGGCCCACGAAGACGAAGAGCAGCACAAGCAGCACCGAGCGGCCACGGCCGGACTTTCGATGCGGCGCGCGTAAGTCGGCGCTTCTGCGTCTTGTCGGTTCTAGAATGCTGGATCCCATCTTCTTGATCTCTGCTTCCCTTTGCTAGTTAGCGTCCTTCTTTGAGCGCCTGCAGAACTCCGTAATAGGCGGGCTTCCTGTTGTACTGATCGTCAAACAGAACGGGCTTGGCATTCGGCAGGTTCTTCCAATCCGAAGTGCGGAGCCAGCTGTAACGATCAGCAATACCCCAGGTCATGAAGCCGATACAGGTCGAAGACTTCACGCATGTGTGTGCGACGTTGTAGAAGACTTCTTTCTGCTTATCAAATGCCGCCGGAGTGTCTTCCGATCCCTGGTAAACGTCCATCTCGGTGACGTGGACTTTCACGCCGGCTTGCCTAGCGCTCTCAAGGAATGCTTTGAACTCGTCTACATACGTTGGACGAAGCTGTGGCAGTTCCCAATGCATCTCGGTGCCGACTACATCGATGGGAGCGCCTTTCGCTTTCAGGCGATTGACCAGCGCGAAGAATTCATCGGCGCGTTCTTTGTCAATTCCTCCCTGACCGAAGGTGTCGTTCAGCACAAGCAGGGCATGTGGGTTGGCCTCGCGCGCGTACTGAAATGCCTTCACGATGTAATCGTCATCGCCGAGAATCCGCGACCAGCAACCGTTGTGCGTAGGATTGGTCGGCTCGTTGACGACCTCCCACGAGTAATACGTATCGCCGCCATGACGAACGATGGTCTGGATGTGCTCTTTCAAAATCTGATCCAGTTCTTTGGCAGACCATCCGCCGCAGTTCTCATTCTGAAAATTCAGCCAGGGCGCGGAGGTCATGTTGCGGTAAACCAGGGAATGTCCCATGAGCTTCATGTGGTGGGAGTTGGCGAAACTCATGGCTTCGTCCATGGGATCGAAATTGAAGCGTCCGCGCTCCGGTTGCGTGATGCCCTGAAAGACAATGGAAACGGCAGCGTTGAACTCCCGGCCAAGCACCGGCTTGTATTGCGGATCACGATTCCACATACGGCCTTGAATCGTGGTGCCGATCCAGAACCCCATCTGGTCGGCGGCCTGGCGCAGAGTTCCGTTTTCTGGTGCGGAATCGTTTTTTTCCGACACCGCGAAGGGGGCGAGCAACAACATCATCGCCAGAAACGCGCCGAATTTCTTCATGACCTCAGTCATACTTTGAGTGGTAACTAGAAGCTGATTACTAACGTGCGCCCGCCAGTTCCGCAGGTGTTTCTTCCGTCGATGCACCCAAGGGATATCCCATGCGGCTCAAGGCATCGGCCGCGTACTTGTCGACCATGGCGATCTGCTCGGGGCTCAGCTTGTTGCGCCAGCCGCCAACGGAACCGCTGCGCACGAAGCGGGCGTCTTCGCGATCGAGGTTGTGCTTGCGGAGTAGCGTTCCCTTCCCGAGCGTTGCGCCGGAGTTTTTGGCCTTCTCTTCTTTCTCGCGCATCGCTCGAAGCGAGTTGTTTTCGATGGCCTTGCGAATCTGATCGCGCTCTCGCTGGATGCCAAGAAAGTTCAGCATCTCAATGAGGCCGGCCTCGGTATCTTTGCGCAGATCTTCGTAGCGAAATACGAGCAGGTTGCCGTTCCTGGCAAGCGGAGAATTTACCCAGGAATCCACATGCGACTGCCACGATCCGAAACGGGTGACCTTGCCCTTGAGGAAAGTTTCGATGTAGCCGTCGATTCCCCTGCCCTGGTCGAAGTACTGCGAAAATCCCATTTCTTTATCGCGCGCCCAGTTGGAAAGCATTACATCGCGCAGATCGCGCATGAGATAGACGGCGCGCTTGTATTCAGACCGGTACTGATGATGCGTCTTAATGAAGCGTCCACCATTAGGCAGCACGTGCTCGGCGTTCTCATGAGTGCCGAGCTCCGGCAGCAAATGATTCACATTGAGGAATCCAGCCGAATCTTTGGTCAGGATCTCGAAGAGCACGAAGCGCAACCACGTGTTGCCCGACCGCTCGAATGACGCGAAAAACACGTCGTTGTCGGCGAGGCCGCGGTGCTCCAACCAAGACTTGGGAGCGCGGAGCCTCGTGCGGGAGGCTTTGAAGCGGAGTGTCTTCAGAGTATTCATCGACTAGTTTTCCCCTTGCAGGACCGGATTCGTTAATGCGATGGAATTGGACTTGCGCTGCAGGATGTACATCGAAATCAGGAAGGCCGCGAGATTCGCGACGATAATGCTGGAAACGACTCCCCAGAGGCCGAAGGCGCGCGTGGCAGGAACGCCGACCACGAGCGACAGCACGCTGGCCACAATGCGGGCATAAAAAATCAAATCAGGCGATTCAATCGCGCGAAGCAGTATCGCCGGGCCGAAGGCTGCGCTCCACAGAGTTGTACCGAGCGCGACGTACGGAATCAGGGGCGTGACCTCCATATATTTGCCGCCATACAGCACGTGGAAGACAACTCCCTTGAAGGGAATCAGAACCGCCCAGTAGGCGAGCGCACCAAAGATGAAGAGCATCGTGATGCGGCGGACCAGCGGGCCTGAGCTCTGAATTCCTTTTTCGCGGCAGACTCGGGCGGCGTAGGGCAGGAACAGAATCGAAAGCGCCGTGTAGCTCTGCTCCATGGGGAGCGAGAGATTCATCAGCGCGCGAAGCTGGCCGGCCTGCGCCATTCCTCCGAAGTAGCTGACCAGCGGGTAATACATGTAATAAGGAATCCAGGTGACGACCGAGACGGCGAGCGCCCAACGCCCGTATTCCCAATGCTTGTGCCATGCCTGAGAGGCTGTCGGACCTTGCGTCGTGTCCGGCGGCAGAGCTTTATTTACCTGCGACAGCAGGAAGAAGCCTGTGCCGAGTGCGCCGATCGCCATCAGCAGGTACGCGGTGAAAGGCGAAACCAGAGCTTTTTTGTAGGCGACGAACAGTCCACCGGTGACGAGAACGCAATAGATGAAGGCACCGATCGCCGCCCGCGCGGGCGCGAGGTTCATGTAGTACGCGCGGCGCAGCAGCCAGAAGAAGAGGATGCAGGGGGACGCAATTGCAACGCCAGCGAGCGCACCCGGCAGGCCATCCGCTTTGCCCATGGCATAGACGACGGCTGCCGATCCGCCGAGCAGGACGATTCCGAAAGCCGTGACCAACGCCTGAATGCCAAGCAGCGCTTTGAGATATCCGCGGAGGCATTGGCGGTAAGTCGAGCCGCTGAACACTCCCTGAGGCTCTGACAACAACGACTGGTAGACGTACGAGAGCAGCAAGAAAACCGAGAAGGCGAGCGAGAATGCGCCGTACTCCGCAGGCACGAGCCAACGGGCGAGCAGGATGCCGATCAGGAAGTTGGATCCGGAGATCAGGCCTTGATCGAGAATGGCGAGTCCCCCTTTGGCGGTCCAACGGGCGAGCTTCTGCGCGACGCCACCGCGGTCGACGTCGGGCGTCGGGCTGGGCAGTTCGATCGGGTCCAACAACTGTTCTGTGTTCGATGACTTCATTCGTTTCTAAAACCTTCGGCTTTTGTGCCGCTCTTTACTGCGAGGGCGTGACGCCCTCACCACAACCAGCGAGACGCCGGCCCTACGCTCCGACTCCCTCCATTAAGCGTTCATTGACGACTTGAGACAGGCAATTGTTCAGCTCTTCAGCAAGGAATCGCACCTGTGGTTCTTTCAGGAGACTCAGGTGATCGCCGCTGATTTCACGGAGATCGACTCCGCCTGCGGCCACGCGCCACCAGATCGCGTAGGGATCATTGACGCTGCCGATCGATTTCTCGCGAACGCGGAACAACGTCACGCGGCCGCTGTAGGGCTGCACGTCGTAGATGGCCGCGGCTCGCGAACAAGCTTCCTTCACTTTGCGAAGCGCCTTCGGCAAGAACTGCAACTCGATGCGCTTTTGCAGCGTCATGACTACGAACGTTCCCTTCTTCACGAGGAAGCTGATGCGCTGTTTCCAAGGCAATGCAGCCAGATTCTTCAATTGCGAGGCGCGGGATTGCATCTTGCCGGGATAGGTGTCGAACAGAGCGAGCAGAGCAACCTCTTCTCCGCGTGCTTCGAGCATCTGCGCCATTTCGTAGGCGACTAGTCCGCCGAACGAATATCCACCAATGCGGTAAGGGCCCTCGGGCTGCACGCGCTTGATTTCCTTGATGTAGCGCTCCGCCATGGCAGGAATCGTCGTAAGGCACTCGTGCTTGCCATCAAGCCCGAGCGGTTGCAGAGCGTAGAAGGGCTGATCGTTGCCGAGATGCCTGGTGAGATCGCGGAATCCGACAACATTGCCGCCCACGCCGTGCACGCAGAAGAATGCCGGACGTGATCCTTCCGGCTGAATCGGCACCAGCGAAGACCATCCATCAGCGTCATCCTGACGCAGCACCATCGCCAATTGCTCGATCGTGGGAGCCTGAAGCAAAGCGGAGAGCGGCAGACGATCGCCGAGTTGCTGGTCGATGCGGTGCATAAGGCGCGCGGCGAGCAGTGAGTGTCCGCCTAGTTCGAAGAAGTTGTCGCGGATTCCGATGGGCTTCTTGTCGAGCACCGCCTCCCAAATTTTCGTCAGCTGCGTTTCGAGATCGTTCTTCGGCGCGACGTATTCCTGGATTTCGGCGAAATCGGCGGACGTGGGCGAAGGCAGAGCGCGCTTATCCACTTTACCGTTCGGCGTCTTCGGCATCGACTCGAGAAGAACGAATGCGGACGGCACCATGTAATGCGGCAGCTTCTGCTTGAGATAGCTGCGAAGTTCGCTGGTGGTCGGAACCTGCTCGCGGGAGGGAATGAGATACGCGACTAACGTCTTCTCGCCGGAGGAGTTCTCGCGGGCTGTGACGACGACTTCATGCACGCCCAGATGCGAACTCAGGACGGCCTCGATTTCTTCGAGTTCGACGCGGTACCCGCGGATTTTAACCTGGTCATCGGTGCGTCCGGCAAATTCGATTTCTCCGTTAGCCAGATGGCGGGCGAGATCGCCGGTCTTATACATCCGAGCGCCGGGGATGAAGGGATCGGCGACAAACTTCTCGGCGGTGATCTCGGGGCGATTGTGATAACCACGCGCCAGTCCAGGGCCGGAAATGTACAGATCGCCGGCGATTCCGACGGGAACGTGCTGCAGGTCTTTGTTGAGGATATAAATCTTTGTGTTGGCAATTGGACGGCCGATGGGCAAAACTGCCGGAACTTCATCGCCGGGCTTCGGCTCATACGAGGTGACAATGACGCTGGTCTCGGTCGGGCCGTAGGTATTCACCCACCGGACGCGTGGTCCAGCGAGTTTACGCCAGGCAGCGAGCGCTCCCGAGTTGGCTTTCTCCCCGCCGACGATTACGATTCGCAGGCTCTTCGGCAGGCTCAGTGAGCTGTCGGACAGTTCGCGAACCAGCTCATGCCAGTAGGCGGTTGGCAGATCAAGCGCTGTGATGCGGTTCTCGTCGAGCCAGCGCAGGAAGTCGCCGACGGCGAGCGATGCGTTCTCTTCACGAACGACCAGCGTGCCGCCGGATATCCATGTGGGGAAGATTTCCTCGATCGCAATGTCGAATGAGATCGACGCAAACTGCGCCATGCGATCGGAGGAACTCATGCCGAAGAGCCTCGCGGCAGCGACATTGTGATTCACGAGGCCGCTATGCGTGAGAAGAACGCCGCGTGGTTTTCCGGTCGAACCGGACGTATAGATCACGTACGCGAGATTCTGGGGGTTGGCGCCGCTCTCGATATTGTCTCGGGTTTCGGCGGAGAACATCTTCCAATCGGACTCGAGGTTAATGACTTCAGCATCGAAATCTGTGACTTCGGCCAGCAGACCGGGCTGGGTAAGTACCAGCGGAGTTTCCGAATCCTCGAGCATGTAACTCAGGCGCTCTTTTGGATAGGCGGGATCGAGTGGCACGCAGGCTGCGCCGGACTTGAGCACAGCGAGAATCGCGACGGGAAGTTCGAGCGAACGGCGCAGACAGATGCCTACTCGCGATTCCGGTTTGATACCGCGCTTCCGCAGGAACTGCGCCAACTGATTGGCGCGCTCGTTGAGTTCGCGGAAAGTCAGAGAAACTCCGGCGTGCTCGACCGCCTTCGCGTTAGGAGTGCGCACCGCCTGTGCTTCGACGAGCTGGTGCACGCAGGATTGGCGCGGATATTCCGTCTCGGTGCGATTCCACTCGGCAAACTGCCGGCGCTCTTTTTCAGTGAGCATCGGCAGTCGAGAAATCTTTTGGTCGGGGTCGGCGAGGATGGCTTCGATCATCGTCTGGAAATGTCCTGACATGCGCTCGATGGTCGACGCGTCGAAAAGATCGGTGCAGTAGACGAACCTGCCTTGCAGTCCGACAGGGCGGTCGTCCAACTCCAGATCGAGATCAAACTTCGCGGTGCCGGTGTCGAGATCGAGCTGATCGAGGTCCCAGCCGGGTTCGTACGCCGGCGTCGGAGGCGCCAGCGAGAACATCACGTTGAAGATGGGATTGCGGCTGGTGTCACGACGCACCGAGAGCGCTTCGACCAGTCGCTCGAAGGGAGCCTGGTCGTGCGCCAGGGCCTTCAGCGTGATCTCGCGGGTGGAGGCGAGCATCTCGCGAAAGCTTGGATCCCCTCCGAGTCGCAAGCGAAGCGCCAAAGGATTCTGGAAACATCCGAGCAGGGACTCGAGTTCGGAGTGCTTACGCCCGGAAGTGACCGTGCCGATGATGAAATCCTCTTGCGTGCTGTAACGGCGCAGCAGAGCCGCGAAACAGGTCAGGACGATGACGAAGAAGCTGGTGTGCTCGCGGTTGGCGAGTTCGTGCAGCTTCCCGGAGAGGCTCTTCGAGAATGCGAACCGGTGCATTGCACCGCGGAAGCTCTGCAAGGCGGGTCGGGGATGATCGACCGGAAGCTCCAGCACGGGCACTTCCCCGTTCAGCTGCGCCGACCAGAATTCGCGGGACTCGGCGAGTTGTGTCTGACTGAGAGATTCGCGCTGCCACTGTGCGAAATCGGAGTATTGCAGGCGCAGATCAGGCAATGGCGAAGCCTGTGCAGCCTTGAAAGCGTTGTAGATTGTGATCAGTTCTGGCAGGAAGACGTTGTAGACAGAGAAGCCGTCGAAGATGATGTGGTGCAGGAAAAAATAGAGACGGAAATCTGCTTCGCCGAACTGAATCAGCATGGCGCGCACTAATGGGCCGTGCTCCATGTCATATGGCGACCGCACGCGTTCGCGAGCCAGGCGCTGAGATTCGGCCTGCTGCTTGTCTGCCGGGAAGGAACGCAGATCGATCACTTCGATGGGAAGCCGCGAAGGCGGATTCACCACTTGCATGGGGCGCCCGTCGATCAGCCGGAAGGCTGTGCGCCAGGCTTCGTGACGACGGACCATCTCGTCGAGAGCTCGCTGAAGCGCGGGGACGTCCAGCGGTCCACGGCGGTAAATGGTCACGAATTCGTTGTAAAGCTCTTTCGCAAACTGGCAATGGAGCCAGATCTGTTCCTGCGCGAACGAGAGCGGCGCTGGCCCAGCATTCTGGCGGAGGGGAATCAGCGCCGACTGCTCCGCTTTTTGAGATGTACGCGACTGCAGGTAATTGCGAATGAGCGCCTGCTTGTCGGCGTTCGTATGGGCCTCGAACGGACATCCCGAGGATCCGGCAGAATTCTTCTCCTGCGTCAATCGTTGCTGTGGGCCATTCAGCACCACGCTCTTTGAGGATTCGTTGACCTTGACCTTAAGCGCTTTCAAACCACGTAAGCCGAGGTTTGTGCGCCATTCGAGCTTGTCCTGTGCCAGCTTGATCGTCGGATAGCGGCGCAGCATGGCGTCTATCGCGGTCTGGCCTTCAATGCGAGCGAGCGGCGCTCCGAAGCAGAAATGCGCGGCATAACCGAATGCCAGATGGCGATTGTCTGCGCGAGTGATGTCGAAGCGGTCGGGATCGGGGAAGCGCTCGGGATCGCGATTGGCAGCGGCCATCACTGCGATTACGGCCTGCCGCTTTTGAATCAGCTTGCCGCCCATTTCGCGATCGGTCGGCGCCATCCGTGCGGTGTGCTGGCTGGGGCTTTCGTAGCGCAGCATCTCTTCGATGGCTGATGGGATCAGAGAAAGATCGTTGCGGAGACGTTGCATTTCCCCGGGATGCCGCAACAGGGTAAGAAGTCCGTTGCCGATGAGATTGGTGGTCGTCTCCTGCCCGCCGACCATTGTGACGATGGAGTTCGCGATCACTTCTTCTTCGGTAAGCCGGTCGCCATCGACTTCGGCGATAAGCAGCGAGTGAATCAAGCCCTCCCGCGGATGCTCGCGGATCTCACGCACGGCGTCACGGAAGTAAGCGGTCATCTCTTCAACGGTCTTGAGCACGCGCGGAACACGGTCGGGGTTATGTTGGAAGTTGCCCAGCATCTCGGCGAAATCGGCCGACCACTTCTTAAGCTGAACGTGATCTCGCGTGGGGACGCCGAGCATTTCGGCCGTGACGATTGCGGGCAGCGGCTCGGCCATATCAGCAATGACGTCGATTTCTTGTTTTCCTTGAAGGCCGTCCAGCAGGCTCTTCATGATGTCCTGGATGTGTCCGCGTAATTGCTCGACGCGCGCGGGAGTAAATGCCTTCGACGACAAGCTCCGCAAACGCGTGTGCGCCGGCGCATCCATGAAGAGCATTTGCTTGACCATGACGCGCGCGATCGGATTCAAGGCAGACAAGCCCATATGATCCAACTGCTCCGGCGTCGGCGTGCGGTCCGCAGAAAACGTAAGTAGTACTTCCATCACATCGGAATAGCGCGTGACCACCCAGGCATGCAGGAAGGGATCCCAGTGCACGGGCGCTTCCGACCGCAGACGATGGAAAAGCGGATAAGGATTCGCCAACACCTCGGGGTCGAGGAGGTGGTAAAGGCTCGTCGCCATGCCCTGACTTTCCAAACGAGTTGGAGTGCTGCTAGACACCGGCGTTGCGTTCTCCTGGTGGCGCGCTGGCCGCGGATTCCGCGACTTTGGCAAGAATGAGATTTTCGATTTCAGTCGCCATTTCGGTAACCGTCGGGTAATCAAATAGTTTCAAAAGCGTGAGGTCAACGCCGAAGGTATCGCTAATGCGGGCGATCAACTGTGTGCCGAGCAGCGAATGCCCGCCCAGGAGAAAGAAGTTATCGTTGACTCCGACGCGCTCGATTTTGAGTAATGGCATCAGGATCTTGACGAGTTCTTCTTCCACCAGCGTGCGCGGCGCGACGTAGTCTTGATCGGAAAGGCGATTGCCGCTCAGGTTTGCCAAAGCTGCGCGATTCAGCTTGCCTTGTTCGGTGATCGGCAGCTTCGAGACTGTGATGAAAGCTGCTGGAATCATGTAGTCCGGAAGGCGTTGGCGCAGGAAATCGCGTAACGAGGCAGCGGTTATGGTGGTTCCGGGGCGAAGTTCGAGGTAAGCCGTCAATTGCGTTTCGCCGGGAGCATCTTCGCTCGCCACGACCGCGCTGTTCTGCACGGCGGGATGCTGGCCAAGAATGACAGAGACTTCGCTTGGCTCGACACGGTATCCGCGAACTTTGATCTGATCGTCGGCGCGGCCCAAGAAGGCAATCTCGCCATTCGGCAGCCAACGCCCAAGATCTCCGGTGCGGTACATGCGCGCGCCGGACTCAAATGGATTCACGACGAATCGCTCGACGGTCAGGTCAGGCTGGTTGCGATAACCGCGACCGAGGTTCGCGCCCGCGATATAGATTTCACCGGCCGATCCATTCGCGACTGGCTGATGGTTTTCATCCAGGATGTAGATTTCTACGCCATCAATTGCAGCGCCGATACTGGGAGCCTGACTGGTAGCCGAACTTGCGGGGACCACCCCCGAGGTGCTGACCACGGTGCATTCGGTAGGACCGTAGTTATTTACGAGCGTGAATGGCAGGCTCGTCGAGGGATAAGTTTTCAGCGTGTCAGCACCTGTGAGGAGCAGGCGCAGAGCTGTTTGTGATGGCCAATCGAGCTGCAACAATCTTTCGGCGATTGCCGTGGCAGCGAAGGTAATCGTGATGCGGCGCGTCAGGATCCAATCGCGCAGAGCCGCTGCGTCGTTGCGGGCAGAATCTTCCGGGAAGTGCAGGCTGGCGCCGACCGACAAGTACGACCACAGTTCCCAGACCGCGGCGTCAAACCCCAAGGTTGATTGCGCGCTGGCGCGATCCGCCGCCGTAACCTGAAATGCGCGCTGATGCCAACGGACCAGGTTGGAAAGCCCCGAATGGATCAGTTCGACGCCCTTCGGCTGTCCGGTCGATCCAGACGTATAAATAATGTAGGCGAGACCATCGCCCGTCACGCCGCTGTCCGGGCAAACGCCCGATTGGGCTGCAATCTTCGCGGAATCGCCATCCAGTGTAATCACTCCCCACGCGCCTCCGGGGAAGGCCTGCATGCGGGCAGTCGTGCTGACCACGGCATGCGCCCGCGAGTCTTTCAGCATGAATACCAAACGTTCGGTGGGATGAATGGGATCGAGCGGAATGTAGGCGCCGCCGGCTTTAAGAATCGCAAGCGCCGCAACGGCCATCGCCGGGGAACGATCGAGATAGACACCCACCACTGTGTTGCGTTCGACACCGATCGAGCGCAAGTAGTTCGCGAGTTGATTGGCACGGCGGTCCAGTTCGCCGTACGACAGATCTTCGCATGGGGTCGAAACCGCAAGAGCACTTGGACTCTCCGCCGCCCGTTGCGACACGTATTCGTGTACGCAGGTGTTGGGCTGCAATCGTAGAGCTTGCGGTTCGCCTAACGAAGTGGGGTTTACAGTTGTAGCCATAAAGGGGCTCTCGTCTTAGGCGGCGCCCGAACCTCTCAGAACGGCAGGAACGGTTTTGGCGAGGATTTCCAGATCAAGCCAGAGTGACCAGGTGCGGATGTATTGCAGATCGAGCTCCATCCATTTATCAAATGTCGTGGAACTTCTGCCCATGACTTGCCATAAGCAGGTAATTCCCGGACGGACACTGAACCGCTTCCGCTGCCAGTCACCGCAATGCGTTTCGAACAATTCGTAATCCCGCACTTGCAGCGGTCGGGGACCGACGAGACTCATTTCTCCCTTGAGCACGTTGAACAATTGGGGAAGCTCATCGATGCTGGTCTTGCGGAGAAAACTACCAACGAGGGTGATGCGAGGATCTTTCTTGATCTTGAAGACCGCGCCATCGGCTTCGTTCAGGTGCTCCAGATCTTTCAGCCGGGCCTCTGCATCGATCACCATCGTGCGGAATTTGAAGATGTTAAACACCCGCTTGTTCAAGCCGAGCCGTTTCTGGACGAAGAAAATGGGCCCTGGCGAAGTCAGTTTCACGAACAAGGCGGCGAGCAACATCACGGGCGAAAGAATAATGATGGCGGTCAGCGAAACCACGACGTCGATTACACGCTTGATGGCCAATCCCCAGACATCGGTAATGGTGGTTTCATGGCTGATGATGGCATCGCCATCGAACTCTTCTGCGCGGTGGCGAGATTCCTTCAGGTCGAAAATATTTGGCAGGAAGCGGACGATGATTCCCTGCTGTTCGCAGGCCGCGGCAATTTGCGAAGCATAGGTGTGGAACGAGCGGATAGGCAGCGCCAGCACCACTTCATCCACAACGTTGCGGCGCATATAGGCCGGAAGATTATCGAGGTCGGTAACCATCGGGAGGCCTCGCTGCTTCGCCTCTTCGATGCCGCTCCAGTCTTCGTCCGCAAAGCCAAGGATGCGATACCCCAGCTCTGGCCTGCTTGAGATGCGGTCGACAAATTTCAAGGCCCGCGGATTTGTACCGATCACGAGCATATTGCGCAAGTCGCGTCCGTGCCGCCGGGCATAGGCCAGGACACCGCGGATCGCGAACCGGCTAATGACGATCAGCGAAGTGGACATCAACCAAAACACAGCCAGGAAAATCCGGTTGACTACCCAGATGCGGAACGCCACGCCAAACGCCGCAATCACAAACGTCCCAATGATTGTGGCGCGAGTGATATCCCACAATTCGGCTCTTCGGCTGGACAAGCGCTTCGATCCATAAAGGCCGAACACGCTAAAGAGGATGTGCCAGATGATCAGGAAACTCAGGAAGAGAACAAGATTCCCTAACTTGATCCGGTATTCGAAGAACTCTGCCAACGTGAAACGACCCACCCGCGCGAACTGCGGCAGGGTGGCAACAGCGAAGGACACCATCATCAAGAGCAGGTCTAGTGCCTTGATGGCATTCGTAAATACTTTGCGCCCGATACGCATAGGAATCCCTGAGGAGAAGGTCTAGTCTTTCTTCGCGCCCTGGGGAGGGATCGAGTGTGAAGCGGACAACGGCTGCGCGTGCCCGCTTCGGGTTAGGGTCTGTTGTCGTTACTTCTTCGCTTTCGAAAGCACTAGCTTTTCAATCGCGTCGACACTCTCCAGATTGTCGTGGGTGATCTCTTCGTCTCCAACGCGCACGTTGAAAGTCTCTTCGATAAATGCAACCAACCGGAAGATGCCCATCGAATCGATGACGCCGTTCTTGGTGAGGACTTCGGAATCCGAGATTTCGTTGATGCCCTTGGCCTTGGCGAACTCCTCGAGAACATACTCCCGGATCCGGTCTTTTACTTCTGCTGCTTCGATCATTTTCTTCTCCCAGGTAAGAATTGAATTTGTGTTACTGAACTTATCTGCAGAACTTGTTGGTTAACGTGCGACAACGGCTTCCTGCGCCAGCTTGACGCGATCGATCTTGCCCGTCGAAGTTTTTGGAAGCTCGTCGTAGAGATCAATCAATTCGGGGATCATGTACTTCGGAACGCGGGCTGCGCAGTACTGCTGCAACTGCAGAACTCCAAGCGTGCCGGGCACGTGAGGAACGACGACCGCGCGAATCCGATTGCCGATCACTTCATCGGGAATCGCCAGCACTGCGGCTTCGCGGACGTCGGGATGGCCGAGCAGGGCACTCTCGATCTCTCCGAGCTCGATGCGGTATCCGCGACTCTTGATCTGGCTGTCGCGGCGTCCCTGGAAGTAGTAGTTGCCGTCGTCCCCGACCTTCACAATGTCGCCGGTGCGGTACATCTTTTCATCGAAGTGCTCCTGGAAATGATTTGGGACGACCATCTTCTTGGTCTTTTCGGGATCAGCCCAGTAACCATTCGTGACGGACGGACCGCGCACGAAGAGCTCACCAGCTTCACCGGGCTTTGTAAGTTGTCCTTCCGGAGTTACCGAGAAGCATTCGGTATTCGCGCAAGCGATGCCGATCGGCAGACTGTCCAAAGTGGCCAGACGTTCGCGTTCGACCTTGTAGTAGGTGCAAACGTTCGTCTCGGTCGGACCGTAGAGGTTGTAGAGATCGCTTGCAGTCGAGATCTCCGCAAGCTGCCGCAGATACTTCATCGGAAAAACTTCGCCCGCAAAAAGAATGACGCGCAGGCTCTTCAGTTTTTCGGGGGTGAGGCGGCCATGCAGCAACAACAGCATCAGAGCCGATGGAACCGAATACCAGATCGTGATGCCCTGGGTGTCGATGAAATTCGCCAGGCTTGTTGGAAACAGTGCGAGATCTTCGGTGATCAGGTAGACCGTCGCGCCCGCCTCAAGGGTGTTGTAGACATCGAAAACGGAGAGATCGAAATGCAGAGGGGCGTGGTTCGAAAGCCGGTCTTCGCTGCGAACCTGGAACTCTTCCGCACACCACTCGACGAAGGTCAACGCGTTCTGGTGCGTCAGCATCACGCCTTTCGGACGGCCCGTTGAGCCCGATGTATAAAGGATGTATGCGAGATCTGTCTCAACCAAGCTGACTTTTGGTGCTTCCGCCGACGGACAGCTCGCGAGCGCTGACCAGGCGAGCAAGTCGCTATCGTTGCCCTCGCCTTCAGTCAGAATGCAGCATTCCAGAGTGCTTACAGTTTCCGGAGCCAAGGCGGCACGCCGCTCGGCATTAGTAATCAGAATCTGGATGCCGCAATTGCCAATGATGTATCCGATGCGATCGGCGGGAGCCTGCGGATCGAGCGGTACATAAACAGCGCCCGCCTTCAGCACACCGAGCATGCTGACGATGGACTCCACGCACTTCGGGAAAAACAGTCCTACACGATCGCCCTTCTGGACGCCACGTTGGCGCAGCAGGTGCGCCAATTGATTCGAACGCTCGTCGAGTTCGCGATACGAAATGCTACGGCCGCGTGCCCAGACTGCCGGCTTATCGGGATATGCCTTCGCACTCTTGCTCAACAGCTGCTGCAAAATGTATGCCATGGTTCAGGACCCAGCCCCAATGAATTTACGGATACAACCTGACCGCTCGTTTACAGTCCGTGATAACTCGAAATGATCACCCGCTGAATCTCCGAGGTTCCGGAATAGATGGTGCCGGCGATCGCATCGCGCAGTTCCCTTTCCAGTTCGTACTCGGTCATGTATCCATAACCGCCGTGCAGTTGAATCGCTTCCATGCAGCTCTGCACGCAAGCCTCGCTGACGTACAACTTCGCGATGGCAGCTTCGCGCAGGGGATGGCGACCCTGGCTCTTCAGCCATGCTGCCTTGTAGAGAGCGAGCCGGCCTGTCTCCAGGCGGACATCCATGTCGGCAATCTTGTTGGCGATCGCCGGGAATTTTCCGATCGGCTCGCCGAACTGCTTACGCTCTTTGGCGTACTTGATGCAGGTCTCCATAATTCTCTGCATCGCGCCGAGATGGCTGGCGAGGATGCAGATGCGCTCCCACTCCATCGACGAGGTGAAAACTGCTTGTCCACCGAACTCTTTCCCGAGCAAGTTCTCGACCGGAATTTCGCAATCCTGCAGAGAGATTTCGGCCATGGGTGAAGTGCGCAAGCCCATCTTGTGCAGCTTGCGTCCGACGGTAAATCCCGGAGTACCCTTGTCGACCAGGAATGCAGTGACTCCGTTTGGTCCGCGGCTCGGATCGAGATTCGCGAACACGATGGTGACGTCTGCATCGGGTGCGTTGCTGCTGAACGTTTTCGAACCGTTCAGGATGTAGCGGTCACCTTTTTTCTCCGCACGGGTCTTCAGGCTGTAAGCATCGGATCCGGACCCGGGTTCCGTCATGGCGTGCAATCCGATTCCGCCGCTGACGAGCCCGGGCAGATATTTCTTCTTTTGTGTCTCGTTGCCGAAATTCCAGATCGGAATTTCGGAACTCCACATGTGGGCGTTAATCGAGAACAACAAGCCGTTGTCGGCGCATCCGTAGCCGAGCGCCTCTAGAGCGCAGACCGTGGTCAGGGTGTCGGCACCGCCTCCGCCGTACTCAGCCGGAATCGGAAGGCCCTGGATACCGAATTTGGCGCATTTTTCCCAGAGATCTTTTGGGAATTCCTCCTTGCGGTCACGCTCGATGACGTCGCCTTTGAGTTCTTCTTTGGCAAAGCGGAGCACTTCTTTTCGAAATGCCGCCTGCTCATCGCTCCATGCAAAGTCCAAGGTGTCTCTTTCTCCTAGTCTCGATCTGGGGCCCAAGTACCCTTGAGCTTTGTTATGCGGAAACTGAAGCTGGTCTGGCTTCTGCGGCTGACTTGGCCGCAGCGGGAACGGCTTGCGCCGGTACGGTTGCAGGCGCGGTTTTCTTGACGAATCTCTGTGGACGTCCGCCCGGCAACTTGATGCGGGCCGGAACTCCCATCACCATCATGTTGTCGCGAACATCGGTAAGGACGAGGCTATTGGCTGCGATTACGACGTTGCTACCGATCTTTGCGTCACCGACCAGCTTCGCTCCGGGCCCGAAGTAAACGTTGTCGCCGATGCCCCGGCACGCATGCGAGATCAGACAGCCGGTCGCGATCGTGAAATTCTCACCAATCGTCGTCTTGCCCAAGTTGATTGCGTAGACAGAATGGATGACGAATCCCGGGCCGATTTTGGCGTGCACGTCGATGTGAACGCTGGTAAAGAGCTCGGTGAACTTGCGGAACATCAATCCAGAAATCCGCAGCAACAGGCCAATCAGCGGAACTCGAACGCCTAAGGTCCAGTGCGCGTAGCGGTAAGCAATCACCGGCCAAGTCGCGTGGCGGAAGCAGACTTCAATTTTGTGCTTCCACGTAGGCTGCCAATCATCGGGGCGAGCCTGGTGCATCGCCCGGTCAATATCTGCTCGTAGATTCTCAAACATGATTCTTCGGTCCCAGTAATGCAGTTGGTCAGGTTAGAGCTTGCGGTAGATGGCTTCAGGAACGGGGAACGTGCGGCGATTCAGCACGGCCCCAACCACGCGAACGCTGGCGTGTTCCAGATCGCGAACAGCCTTGCGAGCGGTTTCGCGGCGCGACGAATGTGCTTTCAGTACGAGCACGATCCCTTCGGCGCAACGGCTCAGCACGATGGCGTCGTCGCTGATTTCCATAGGCGGAGCATCGATCAGAACGTAATCGAACTCGCGCTGCAGTTCCGGCAGAATGGCGCGCATACGATCGGAACCGAGCATGTTGTGCATCCCGTCGATCTCGGCTCCGCAACTGAGCAGCCAGAGATTTGGGCGCGACAACGACGTCACAAAACGGCGAATCGGATCTGACACCTGCAACGCGTCGGTCAATCCGTAATGATTGGGAACTCCAAACTCCTTGTGCAGGCCAGGCGAGCGAAGATTGGCATCGACGACACAGACCGATCCGGAGACCTGGGATGCCAGGACTTCTGCGACGCGAGCGCAGATCCAGCTCGTGCCATTGCCTGATTCTGTTCCCGCGATCACAACGGCACGTCCCTTCACGGCTCCGGGCATCAAGAAAACGCGCTGGACCAGCTTGAACATTTCATCGCGCTGTGCGGCTTCCATTTTCAATTGCAAAGGTTGAAGTTCAATTGGAGCCGGACCGAATTTGGCAGCAGGCGGTTCTGCGACGACTGCCGGTGCGGCTGCCGCGGCCTCGAACATATCCCGTTCCTTGCCCAGGTTCTGCATCAACTCGAAATTTCTGCTCATAGTGGGTTTCCCTGGCTCGATTCTTACGACGTACATCTGATTCACTTGTGACGTTACGCAGAGTTGCGGTCTGGACGAGTCCCGCTTCTCCAGTTATGCAATAGCCTTGCTACATCACGCATGTGCTCGATGGCTTCCGCCGGGCTTAAGTAATCCTTGCCCGCTGTAATTGGCGTAGGAGCGTACTGCTTGGCCACGCCGGTCAACTCCTCAATCGGACGAAACGGATCTGGGCTCTCCAGCCCGATGTGATGACGGGTGTTCGATCCGACTTCGGAGACAAAGCGGGTGATGTCGAGATCGTTCAGTACTTCGCGGATCATGGCGACATCAACAGTCTTTTTTCGCACTGCACAGGCAAGCGACAAGGAGTGGAAACAATAGTTGTTGATCTGTCGCGGAATGCCTTCGCTCGCCTGCCAAATCAGTTCCAATGCATCTGGCGAGAAAACGCTGGGCCCTTGATGTCCAGCGACCTTGAGGCGGTGATCGATGAAGCGAGCCGTCTCGTCCCTGTTGAGAGGGCTCAATCCGCTTACAGATGTGATCCGCTGCCGTAACTGCACGAGCGATGGGCTCGCCAATTTGTCGGCCAGTCCTGGCTGTCCGACGAGAATGATCTGCAGCAGCTTGGCCTGCGGAGTTTCAAAGTCCGAGAGAAGACGGACGGTTTCGAGCACCGAAGGATCGAGATTCTGCGCTTCGTCGACCACGACGATGAATCGCTTCCCTGCCCGTGCTTCCTGCACCAGACAGCGGTTGAACTGCTCGTGCATGCGGACGAAATCCTGCGAGTCGCTTTCGATCCCGATTTCCGCCAGCAGGAAGCGCATAAACTCGCGCGAACTGCACTGCGTCTGGAAGAGGAACGCGGTGCGTGCTGTCCGGTCGAACTTGGTCAAGAGATGGAAGAGCAAAGTAGTCTTGCCCATCCCAGGCCGCGCAATCAGCGACATGAATCCGCGGTTCGCTTCGACGCCGTAATAGAGAGAAGCGAGCGCTTCACGATGTCCGGAGCTGAGATACAGATATCTCGGGTCCGGCGTCACGCCGAAGGGCTGCTCCCGTAATCCGAAAAAGTCGAGAAACATCGGAGTTAGCCTCGCTCCTCAATAACACTGCCGTTGTTTGACTCGAAGCTCATATCAGCCTGATGGCCGTTGCCGTTGTGATTGCCATCGCCATTCCCGTTTCCATTCGGCCGATAGGCTTCGATTAAAGGCGTCGTGTGCACAGGAACTGCGGCCAAGACGGGGATGCGCAACTCGTGCAGAACTTCGGTCGGGGTACGGAAGGACTGATCCGCATAGTCGATTGCGAAGACCACTCCGACGCTTACGGCCGAAGCAAGCAGCACCGCAACCAGGCCGAAAATGAAAGGCGAGCGGGTTGGGAGGCTCGGCGCCATCGGAGTCTCCACGATGGAAACGTTCAACAAACGCGTGCGGTCGAGAGCGTCTTCGATGCGGGCTTCCTCTTTCTTCTGCGTGTAAAGCAGGTAGTTGGACTCGTCCGCTTTGGCGGTTCGCATCAAATCGCCCTGCTGAATGCCCTGCTCCTCAAGTTTCGTGGCCTGTTCGGTGTAGACCTTGATGATCGAGTTCAGAGCGGTCTCGCGGGCCTGGAAGCCAGCTAAGTCGGCTTTCGCCTTAGCCATCTCCGAACTCACCCATGAGTAGGTCGGATTCGAATCTGTGACCTCCTCTTTGACTGGAGAGTTCTCTTCTTTTGCCAGAGCGAGACGCGTGTCATTGAGCTGCTTGTCGACTTCCTGTACCAGCGGATAGTCGGGCTGATACTTCGTGAGCAGTTCAGTCCGCTTCATTTCCAAGGTCAGCAACGTCGCCTTGAGATTCTCGAGAACCTGCGCGTTATCGCCCTTCTTCATCTGGGTGGTGACCCGGGAAGGGGTCGAGAGCGACTGCTTTTCCAGGTCGGCAATGCGGGTCTGCGTTTCCTGAATTGACGCCCGCGTGGTTTCCAACTGTCCATTGAAATCGCTGAGTTTTTGCAGGGTCATATCACGCAGAGTGGAAGGCGCCACACCGCCCTGCTGCGCGAACTTCTTCAATTGGCCTTCCGCGGCCATCATGTCTTTTTTGTATTGTTCGGCCTGCTCATCGAAGAACTCGAACTGTCCGGACGGATGGTGCACCTCAAGGTGCTTGGCCAGGTAGGTGTCGTCGAGAGTAGCAAGGACTTTTTGCGCAAGCTTCGGATCGTGCGACTCGTACCCGATGCTGATGACGTTGGTCTTCTTCAGCACTTCGAGCTGGAGGTCGGAACGAAGGTCGGAGACAGCCTTATCAGTGCGGTTCTGTTGTGTCTGCCACGGGTGAAGAATGCCGGAGAGAATTTTCTTTTTGTCGAGCTCGCAGGTGGTGACCACCTTCCGGAGGACGTCGTCGCTGGTAATCAACTCGACTTCGGAGTTGATCTCTTCTTCGCTGACAGTGTCATGAAAAGTTACGGGAGCATTCTTATCGGGCGTGATCATGGGATCGACGCGTTCACGTTTCACCAAGAGCTTCGTCTCTGCCCGATATTTGGTGGGCAGAACGAGGGTGGAAAGGGCGACGCCCAGCACCACTCCGACAAAACACAACGCCATGATCTTCTTGTGGCGAAACCCGATAGCGGCCACATCTCTCGCGGTAAACGAGTAGGCTCGGTGCCCGTAGCCGTTCAATGATTCGTTCATATGGTCTCCGTAGTTCCTTCGTAATCCATCCGCGTCCAGTCAGCCATGGCTGAGGGTTACGGGATCTGCAAGGGGAGATAAGTGCCCATGCTCAAATTCGGAATATAGCGATCGATCTTCGACATCGTATTTTTGGGGACGAACAACATGTCGCCCGGATGCAGGAACGGATCCTCGTTGAGGTTGCCGGATTTCTGCATCTTCTTCACATCAATCAACTTGGCTTCGGTCCACTGGTCGTCAATGCGGCGGAACAATAATACCTGCGAGTGCTTGGCGCTGGAGTTGAAACCACCAGCAATCGCGATCGCCTGGGTCAAAGTGACTCCGCCATGCATTTCGTATTTGCCCGGCTTGGCAACCTGGCCGTCTGCAACGAAATAGGGTTTTTCGAATTCCTTCAGCACGACCGAGATCAGGGGATCGTTGAGAATCTTCGAATAGGCGCCTCGAAGAGTCTGTGTCAGTTCGGGAACGGTCTGACCGGCAACCTTCAAATCGCCAACGCTCCGCAGAGTGACGAACCCGTCCGGTTGAACGGAAACGGTCTGATTGAATTCCGGGCTCAATTCGAAGGAAACATCGAAAGAGTCGCCGGCCTGGATGCGGTAGCGTGGGCTCCTATCTTTGAACTGGGCCGTGTTCGAAGCTGCGTCGGGCGCGGGTTTGGCGGTATCGGTTGAGACCGCGGCCATCGCCGGGCCTGGAGTCTTCCCCTGTTGAGCCGCGACGAACGTGCAGAGGCTCAGCAGGATCACCATGCATCGCGCTGGCGCCGAACTGATTGTATGCATTGCAAAAACCTCCATAACTCGATCTGGTTCTCCTGTCGCACGACATCGACAATGAGAGCCTTGATGCAGACAGCGTCCGCTGCCTCGCCCGGATTCTTCCCGGCCGCTCTCAAAGCAGACGCTTAGCTCTGCGGTTCAGCCTTGAGGATCTCGCCGACAGGGGCCTCTTGGCCGCGCGGGCGAGGAGTCAGATTGTGCTGACGGATTTTGTATAGGATGCCGCGATAGCTGATCGACAACAGCTGCGCTGCTCGACGCCGGTTCCAGCCCGTGTACTCGAGGGTCTTGCTGATTGCGTAGATCTCCGCCTCGACGCGTAAACTGCGCAGCGATGGCGGATTGCCCTGCAGCTTGTCGGCTGCGAATGCCTCACTACCTGTTGATTTGGTCGTCATCTGGGAGTCAGTCTTGGTCACTTTGGTCTGTGCTTCGCTCATAAACAATGCACCTCGAAACTGCATCAACTCAGTATTTTTCAAGTAAGGGGAGTTCAGAACCTAAACGGGTTCCACGTTGTAACCGGCCACACGCACACTTAACGATCGCTGAATCAAGCCCACAGAGATCACCACACTGCGATCGGTGTTCTCCGCGGTCAAAATGCCTTCTATCCCATCGAGAGCCCCTCCACATACGCGGACACGCTGTCCGACATACAAGAACGGGCGCTCTTCATACTCGGCCGTACTGGCCAGCAGAGTATTGAGGTTGTCGATTTCCTGGTTTGGAATCGGAGTACCTACGCCTTGCACGCCAACGAAATTCACCACACCTTGAGTTTTCAGAACTCGAACTCGCTCGTCGGAACCTTGATTCAGGTGCACGAAGGCATAGCCGGAGAACAGAGGTTCTTGCACCTCTTTGCGGCGGTCGCTCCATTGGTGGATTTTGTTGATAAGAGGCAGGAAGGATTGAATGCCCTGACTTTCCAATTGGCGGGCTACCAATTTTTCGTGGCGGGAGCGGGTTCTAATGGCGTACCAGCAAGGCTGATCCGCTAGCGGGTTAAATTCGACTGGCACACAACAACTCATTGCTGCTGAAGTCATAGCTCCGCCTTCTCAGTCACATTCCCGGCTGTGACAAAGTCACGTGGTGACCTTTGTCCTTATCTGCTACCCGGACAAGCGAGAACCTGTTCGCTTGCTTTTCGTTAGGGGGGATTACTGCCAGTGAAATCGCCGCTCAATATCTCGGCGTTTGTTCAACAATCAAGTGGGCTCAATTTATCGATTCCTGCAAGTTCCTGCAATGGGTAGAAAGTATTGGTTACAAAAGACTTTATGTGGCCAAATGTTTAGCTTTCCATAGAGAAGAAAGACCCCAAAACCTAGAAGGGGGACTGTTTTTCAATCTCCAATGAAACCTGCCGGAAGGAATTGAAAGGCTTGGGCGGAAGCGAAAGAACGGCGAATGTAAACTTCAACTCGTCGGAAGAACGAACCTAATCGTGATCTGCGTCTGGCTTTCGATTTTTTGTCCATTGCTGTCGGCGGCTTCGTAACGCCACTGTTTCACGGCCGTGACTGCGGCCCGTGCCAGCACAGGATCACCCGAAATCACATTCACATTGCCTACATCGCCATTTGGCAGAACTTGAACATCGAGGACCACCGATCCCTGAATGTGTTGTGCTCTGGCCGTTTCAGGATATTCGGGTTCAACTCGGTGCAGCAGGGTCGGAAGGACACGTTTTGCAGAAGAATCGGGCGCCGCTTTGTTTGCTTCGGGAATAGAACGGTAGATCACTCGGCCATTTTGGGTGACCAGCAATCCTCCATCGGGGACGGACGTCGGCCCTGATGGCAGCTTGGCCCGTGACGCAGTTCCGTTGTTGGAAGGAACCGACTCAGCGGAACTAACCCGTTCAGAATTCTCACTCGCAGAGGCAGGCTGGACTGCGGAGGGCTGGACAACGGGCGACACCGCCTTATCTTTCCTGCCTCCATGCCACCCTACTACGAGTCCGAGCGCAATCGAGGCCGCGATCACAAGCACGAACAGAACATACGACCAGATTTCGCGGGCGACATCCGGGCGTGATCTATTGGCGTCGAGGGAGTCGCCATTTTCACTCCGGGTTGCCGTGGACTCCTCGAGTGGACCGGGATCAATCTCACCGATCTGATGTGGATGTGGCGTTTGCGCCTCTTTCGGCTCTCGCAGTTCTCTTATGCTTTGGTCGATGCGACTTGCGAACTGCTGCAAGGCATCGACATCACGGTCACCAAAGGCATGCGGCAATGCTGAAAAGACCTGCAGGACTCCGACTACTCGGCCCGCGTCCGTCAAAGGGGCAATCAGCATCGATCGCACTCCAAGCTGACGGCAGACGTTGGGATTGACCCGACTGTCGGATTCAGTATCTCTGCAATGTTGAACTGTGCCCGTACTGACGCAGAATCCGACCAGCCCAGAGGAGCTTTCGACCCGCACGCCCAAGTCGGGAGCGCTTTCACCAGTGGTGGCTCGGCAGACCATCTCGTCATCACGAATCAAAGCAACGGCAGCGCCACTCGCACTCGTCGCATCCTGCAGTTGCTCCATGAAATCGTGAAGCACCAAGTCAAGCGCAAGATCGGCGGACGCTGCACCTCCACCGTGAGCCTCGAGGGTTCGGGCAATCTGGGCTACATTGGCCAGGTCAATGGATGAGGGTCCAACGCTCAAGCGGCCAGCTGCCATATCTTCCATGGCAGGAGACGCGTCTGGCGAAGCGGGACTTACCCGGCGATTTTGACTCATACGCTGGCCGCCAACTTGGGCAGCGCCATTATGCGGCGAGGTTGGGCAGCTTTCAATAGCCCAAAAGAGCCCGGATTACCCCGGTGCAAAGGTCAGGACCAAGGATGCGGAGAGTGAAAACCCGATTCCCATTTCGGCGTGCACATCGAGAATTCCACGTTTTCTCCGTGCGCCGGCACGGTGACACGCCCTACAATTCGATAGAATCAATCAGCGCTCACATCTTCATTTACTGATCCATAGAGGATACGAGCCTGACCAAGGAGTGCATACTGATGCGCATCGCTGTGATAGGTTCCGGGTATGTCGGCCTGGTGGCCGGCGCGTGCTTCGCGGACCTGGGTCACGAAATCACCCTAGTCGACAATGATGAACACAAACTGGCGGCACTACGCTCCGGACAAGTTCCCATCCATGAGAAGTTCTTACCCGAACTCCTGGGCAAGCACCGCGGGCAACGGCTCAAATTCTCGGGCGACTTGAAGGAAGCGGTGCGCCAGAGTGATGCGATTTTTGTGGCAGTAGGGACTCCGCCCACCGAAAGCGGAGAAGCGGATCTCTCCTATGTTGAGTCCGTCGCGCGGGAGATTTCGGGTGGTATTAACAATTACAAGGTCATCGTCGAGAAAAGCACAGTTCCTGTATATACGAGCGACTGGATTCGCAAGATCATCCTGCGCAACGGAACTGACCCCGATTCGTTCGATGTGGCGTCCAATCCCGAATTCTTGCGGGAAGGAACGGCGGTCACCGACTTCCTTTTCCCGGATCGAATTGTGATTGGCTGCGACAACCAGCGTTCGGCAGAGCTTTTGCGGGAGATTTACAAGCCTCTCACTGATGGCAGCTACTACAGGAGGCCGGATGCAATTCCGCAACCCGATCGCGCTCAGGTTCCACCGCCTCTGATTGTGACCAGTACAAAAAGCGCAGAACTGATCAAGCACGCTTCCAACGCATTTCTGGCGATGAAGATCTCTTTCATCAACGCGGTTGCTTCGGTATGCGAATCGGTTGGAGCCGATGTGAATCAGGTTGTGCATGGAGTGGGCACGGATTCTCGCATCGGACCGCGTTTTCTGAACCCCGGCATCGGATATGGCGGTTCCTGCTTTCCAAAAGATGTTATGGCTTTCCGCGCTGTGGCACGCGAGCACGGGTACAACTTCAGCCTGCTCGATGCCGTCATGCATATTAATGAGGAGCAACACCAGCGGTTTCTGGGGAAGGTTCACCGCGCTCTTTGGACCGTTCGCGGAAAGCGTCTGGCTGTTCTGGGGCTGGCCTTTAAGGGCGGAACGGATGACATTCGCGAATCGCCAGCGCTGGCCATCGTGCGGGCGCTCTTACAGGAAGGCAGCCAGATCGTAGCTTACGATCCCGCCGCGATGGAACGTACCCGCGAGTTTCTTGGTGATAAGATCTGCTACGCTAATTCTCCTTACGATGCGGCCCACCAGGCCGATGCTCTTCTGATTCTCACCGAATGGGAGGAGTTTGCCACCCTCGATTTTGATCGCCTGCGCGAAGAACTGAGATACCCGATTCTGATCGATGGACGGAACTTGTATGATCCGGAAGTGATGTCCGCTCAGGGATTCACCTACTACAGCGTAGGTCGCGCTGCATCGCATCCTGACGGAGTTCCGGCGGCGCTCTTAAAGAACGGCAAGAAAGCATGAACGAAAGACGTGCTTTAGTTACAGGGGGCGCTGGATTCCTTGGGTCTCACCTCTGCGATGCCCTGCTCGGCGAAGGCTGGCACGTCGTTGTCGTCGACAACTTGCTGACCGGACGCCGCTCCAATCTCGGTCATCTGAATAACGAAGCCCGTTTCGAATTCATCGAGAAAGATATTTGCCAACCGTTTGATCCAGGCAAAGTGGAGTATGTTTTTCATTTTGCCAGTCCCGCCAGCCCCGAGGATTACCACGCGCATGGAATCGAAACACTGCAGGTGGGTTCCCTTGGTACATTTCATGCACTTGAGGTGGCCCGTAAATACGGCTCCAAGTATCTGGTCTCATCCACTTCCGAGTGCTACGGCGATCCTCTGGAGCATCCGCAGAAGGAAACGTATTGGGGACATGTGAATCCGATCGGTCCGCGCTCGGTCTATGACGAGGCCAAACGATTTACAGAAGCGGTCACCATGGCCTATCGGCGATATCACAACGTGGATACCCGCATTGTGCGCATCTTCAATACTTACGGACCGCGCATGCAAATCAATGACGGCCGAGTGGTCCCCAATTTTATGAAGCAGGCGCTACGCGGTGAGGACCTGACGGTTTACGGCAACGGCAAGCAGACGCGCAGTTTCTGCTACGTGAGCGATGAAATAGATGGGTTTGTGCGCCTGTCTAAGTGCGACGAACACCTGCCCGTCAATATCGGAAATCCAAACGAATTCACGATCCTGGAATGTGCGGAGCTTGTGTTGAAAGTGACTGGCTCCCAAAGCCGGATTCAGTACGTACCCCTACCGCAGGACGATCCAAAGCAGCGGCGCCCAGATATCACCAAAGCCCGGCAATTGCTGGGCTGGGAACCGAAGATTAATCTGGAGTCGGGATTGCGTCTGTCGCTCGATTATTTCAAGCGGGCGGTTGCTGAAGATTCTGTTAAGAGCCGCTAACTGTTCGCGGCTTGTGTCGCAGCCACGAAGTCGGTCAATCTCTTGAGATTCATCCGTTCTTCTTTGGTGTTTACGGCGAAGGCCACGCCCATTCCATAGCCGGGATGAGAGGCTTGTACGGTACCGCACAGCCGCACTTTTAATTCGTAAGTGCGAACGAGTATCTCCACGGAAGAACCTTGAGGAAACGGGAGCGGAACCTCAAGATAACATCCACCAGAACTCAAATCTGTAAGGCAGCAGTGATTCGGAACAGGTTTCCCGACGAGATAGACTTCGGCTCCAATCCGGCAGGCATAGCGAGCTTGGGTGCGGCGATTGTTGGCATCAGTCTCTTGAGTAGAGGCAGGTTCTGCGATTGCGGCTTGTGTAGCGACGGACTGGGTCTTCGGCGATGAGTCAGGATTGCCGTGCGTCTGTTCTGCTAAGGCCACGCCAGCAGTTTGAAATGCCTCCTCCACCTCTACGGTCACATCAGAGAAGTCGCGAGCACCGTTTTTTGGCAGATTCGCGCTGAGATATTCATCCAATAGGCGACGGGATGTCCGAGGAACATCGATGAACTGGATGCCTCCACGGCCATTCCAGTCCTGCCAAAGCACTTGGCCAGACAAGCGCACACTCGAGGTCTGTCCGGGAAGCTTGAATTGGAAATAGACCTTGCTGGTGGGCGGTAGTTTTTTGCCGAAGAGTACGGCCATACCATCCTGAGCGAGATCGATAAGAGTGGCTTTCTCCTGCTCTACATTGGCGTAATCCACCACCGCATGGGTGTGCACGGCTGCCCGCGCATTCTTGCGCTTATCCTTGCGCATGAGCGCGCGTGCCGCACGCAGACTGCTGAGAGCCCGTTCGTATGCCACCGGCTTATAGAGGACAAAGTTGACTCCCAGAGAGAACAGTTCGCGAATGGTGTCTTGCGAGGGCACGACCGCCACGGCCAGAGTGGAATCGTTCAGCCTGGAAACGCGCGTCTCATGCAATAACGAGATGACATCCGAGGTCGAGTGCCCGTCGATGATGACAACGTCGAAGCGCTGCTGGGCAATGCGGATGCCTGCCCGCGTGAAATCGGGGCACGACTCTACTCGAATTTCGAGCTCTTGCAGCACTTTGTGCAGTATTGCGGCTGCATTGTCGTCGGTACAGACCAGCAGAGCGGATAAAGTCATACGTACTCACAATCGTAGGTTCCGCCAGTTTCGGGAACAAGTTACCAGGGTCACGGCTGCGGGGTTCCAGACTTACTACTTGATCGCTAAGTCGGCGGATTTCAATTCGTGACAGGAGTAACCACCGACACTCCCAAAAGGTCAGTACGCGGTTATTGTCCGCTCGTGCTTTGACGCGCGTGCAACCCCTACCTAGCATGAACATGAAGCGATGCAGGAGCGCGTGTCGCTCTCTATTTGCATGTGGCGACTGCGATCCACCCCCATGTTGGCGTTCTAAACGGGAAAAGGCATTACCGATTTTCGGCGCATGCTTCCCGGAAAGATCAAATGACTTCGATGAAACAGCGCGGATTTTCGCTCCTCGAATTGCTGATCACGGTGGCGATCGGCTTCACGGTCGCAGGCATCACTTTCATGGCGCTGATGCCGATGTTCAATAAGAACCACGTGGACCTCGCTTACGAGACCACCCTGGCAGTCCTACGGAACACGCGTCACATGGCGATCACGCAAAGCCACCAATATTACGTCAACTTCAATCCCGCAGGATTCCCGGCGGGGACGATCCAGGTCACGTACCAGCCTCCTGCTGTGGGTGGAGCTCTGCCGCCGGTGCAGCAGGTAAGCACGTTCGCATTGCCATGGGACGTTAGCTTTTCGGTGAAAGCTGGTTTTCCTGCCAACGCTCCCGATGGATTTGGCAGCGGAATCGCACCGATTGATTTCGGTCAGGGACTGGGCGGTGGAAGTCTGAGTTACGTCTGTTTCCAGCCCGATGGGTCTTCGCAGGACAGCTTGGGTAATTACAACAGCGGCGTTGTGTACATCACACGCCAACCGGATCCCACGATCTACACTGCTCGCTCGATCAGTGTCTGGGGCGCAACGGGGAGAATTCGGGGATGGCGTCTTTATCAGCAGGCAGGAAACGCTATTTGGATACAACAATGAAGCAGAACACACTCAAGAAGACGGGAAAAAGGCGCGGCGAACGTGGCTTCACGCTTATTGAAGTCATGATCGCGATTGTGGTGATGTCCATTGGAATTCTGGCCGTCATCGCTTCATTCGCGACTGCGGTAGCGGCAACGCAGTCGGCCGAGGAAGACTTGATCGCGCGTCAAAAGGTGCTCGAGGCAATGGAGAGCATCTACACCGCGCGCAATAGCCAGCAGATTCCATTCTCTGCAGTGGCGAATGTTTCGAACGGCGGAATCTTCCTGGACGGAGCTCAAACGCTGAGGTGTGCTGGTCCCGACGGTCTGGTAAATACCGCGGATGACGTCAACTGCACAACCCAGGCAGGCGCCACTTGCCCTGACGGCGGAGCCGAGTGCATGGTGCTGCCAGGCGACGACGGAATCCTTGGTACCGCGGATGACAAGGTCATGAGTCTCGGGAACTTCACCCGGACCATCACGATGAGCCCGGTGTTCTACCCGACGGGTCCGAACGCCGGCTCGGTGAATCCCAACATGATGGGAATTTCGATCACCGTCAGCTATACGAAAGCGGGAATTCCCAAACGCTCATTCACTGCCAACGGGCTGATCTCGAGCTATCACTAAACGGGCTGAAGGATTGCATATATGCGAATGAAAACATCGCAGCGCGGTTTCACATTGTTGGAGTTGCTCGTCGCCTCGTCGATCGGCCTCACGGTCATTCTGGTGATGATGAGTCTGTTCAAAACCGGCATGGACGCGTCCATGAAAGTAACCCAGCGTGCCGAGACGCAGCAGAACGTGCGCGCAGCAGTTGAACTCATGACGAAGGACATCAGTTTGGCGGGAGGCGGCTTGCCCTCTGGTGGCCTGCAACTCGGAACCGCGGGGCTCTCCAGGTTCGCGTGCAACCAGGCGGGGAAGTGCTACATCACGGGCGGAACCTATCCTAACAGCGCGTCAGGTACAGCCAATTATATGTACGCGATCGAACCGGGCTTCGCTGTCGGCGTAGAAAATGGAGCCGTGATCACGGCCGCCCCGGGGCAAACCAATAGTAGTATCACGGCGGCGTATTGCGATTACAACTTTCCGCTAACCAACTTCAATTTCACGATCGCCAGTGCGACGCAGGCGAACGTAGCAGTCATTAACGGAGCAGTCACTCCTAACAACATTCTTGCTCCGGGCGGCTTGCAAGTAGGAGATCTGCTCCTCTTTCTGGTCTCCGTGCCGGGCAGCGGCGCCGCGGGAAACCCAAACGGCAACAGCCTGGTGCAAACTGCTGCCGTTGTAGGCGAAATCACTGGAATTCCGAGCAACACGGTGGTCAACTTCGCGACTGGCGATGCGCTGAATTTTAACTTCTCCAACGGTTCGAACAACCTGGCAAGTGTTGCAGCAGCGGTGGCGGCAGCCCCCGTGGGTACTCCGGCCCAGACCAGCGTCTGCCGACTCGAAGTGGTGAGCTATTTCTTAGAGGTTCCAGTGGCCGGCGGGACGGTCCAGACCCCGCGCTTGATGCGCCAGGTAAATGGCCTAAACGCTGTGCCTGTGGCAGACGGAATCATCAACCTTCAGTTTACGTATGACGTGATCAACTCGGTTACGGGCACTGTGATTGCGAACGTACAGAATCCAATTGGCGCCGGCGATTCCCCCAGCCTGATTCAGAAAGTCAACATATGGATTATGGGAAGCAGTCTGACGACCGACGGCAACCGCTCGCAAAGTATGTATCTGGCGACCTCAGTGTCGACTCGAGACATGAGTTTCTGCAACTCCTACGGCTCGAGCACGACGGTATGCCAATGAGCAGCATAAGGGGAAGGAGAACCATGCACATGGATCGCAAAAATTCACGAGGCTTCACGTTGATCGCAGCCCTGCTGCTGACCATTTTGCTCTCCGGAGTGGCGGTGGGACTGCTTTTTATGGTCACCAATGAAGCCCGCATGGGCGGCAATGACCTTGAGGGCAACCTGGCGTACTACGGTGCAGAAGCTGGCATCGAGAACTTGACCTCAGAGATCTCGCAGCTTTACCAGACTTCGCAAGCTCCGACCGCCGCAGCGATTACCGCCCTGACCGATCCCTCGACCTTCCCGACGATGGTTACGGGCGCGAACATCAGCCACATGAACTACGTCGAGACCATCACATGGCCGACGAAGCAGAGTAATGGGCTGGCTTGCCCCAACCTTCCGAACCCTTGCGGATCGTGGGACATTGTTGGTGCTGGTTCGAATCAAGGGATGGTGGCGACGCTGATTCCCTTCACCTTGCAGGTGACGGCAACCCGAGCCGCGGGCAGTGGTCAGACGTCCACAGACACAGCGGCTGCGACCGGTGCATCGGTGAACCTCACCCGCACTGTAGAAGTTGCGCTGCTTCCGGCTTTTGAATTCGGGATCTTCTGCGATGGTGATTGCGATTACTTCGCCGGTCCTAACTTCAACTTTGGCGGCCGGGTTCACACGAACGGAAACCTTTTTCTGGCCTCAGGCGCCAAGCTGACCTTTACAGATAAAGTTGCGGCGGTCGGGCAAGTGGTTCTGGATCGGCTGGAGAACGGTCACTCCACGTCTTCCGGTTACACAGGCAACATCTACCTTCCGAATGCTTCGGGTGGGTGCCCTGCGGCTCCAGGCACCGGCCCGGCGGCGAACTGCATCGCTCTTACACAGGGTAGCTGGACCGGAGGATTTCCTCCCTCCGGTACTCCGAACTACAATCCGGGTCCATGGACCGGTATTTCCAAGTCCACGTTCAACGCGTTCATCGAGAACGGATATACCGGCGCGACCAAGCTGCAGTTGCCGTTTGTAAACTCGTCGAAGGTTGGCGCAATCGATATCATCCGCAAACCAACTCCGGTTGATAGTCAGCTTCTTGCCAGCGCTCGCCTGTACAACGAAGCATCCATCCGGATCCTGCTGGCGGACACGCAGGCTGACCTTTATCCTGGCGAGACGCGCACGGATAGTGCCAGCCAGGACATTCAGATTGGTTACCCGTTCACGAACCTAAGTACGGGAACGTCGGGGTATGTAACCGTCGCGGCCACTTCCGTGACCAGTGGCGGCAATATGTATCTCGGCATGGCTGTGCCAAAGAGCGCGAGCAACGACTGGGCGGCCGCAGCCCCGACCGGCTGCTTGTCGAGCACGATTGCTTCGTGGCCGAACTGGCCTCTTTTCGGTCAGGTTACGGTCTCTGGCAAACAATGCCAAGGTGCATGGCTGAGAGTGGAGTACCAGAACGCCGGCGGTCAATGGATTGGCGTCACGACGCAATGGCTGAGTTATGGATTTTCGCGGAACTACAATCAGCCTCCAACCCATCCCTACAACGTGTCTACCGCGACCGCACCGAAGTGCAATAACTTCCCTTCCTATCCGACGGCGCAATGTCAAAACAGCATCAGCCCAGCGATCTTGATTCTGCAGCAGCTTCAGTCCGCCAAGACCGCGGCCAATGCTTACGGCACGTCCACCACGGCGAATTACTGGCTCCCGCTTAATTTCTACGATGCCCGGGAAGGCGAACCGCGAGACACCCGCCCAGGGGGCGATCCGCAAACCATGTGCAGTCCCAACGGCATTATGAATGCGGTCGAACTCGACGTAGGCAATCTGTGGCTGTGGCTGCAGGCTTCTGGTCCATACAGCGGCGGCAGCGGCAAGCTTGTCAACGCTTCGACGTACAACGGTTACATTCTGTATTTCGCGGATCATCGCGGAATGCTGACGGATCAGTACCCGCTGACCACGTTCTACAACGGACTGTCGGGCATGTCAGGCCTGAATGACGTGGTCAACAGCACGTCCAGCACCGGCGTACCGGATACTGCGCTAGAGCCGATCACCTATTACGCATCGGCGCCGAATCCCTTCTCTCCGGAAGACACCGCCGTTAAAGGCTCGGCGGTGAACCACGGACACGTTGACAACTGGGGCCAGACCTACTTGGGCGCGGGCTTTGGGATCAACGCTGCCAATATGCGGCTGCCCTATTACATTTACGGTTCTGTGACTGCAAGTGCGGTTCAGTGTTACGCGGGTAGCGTGACGAAGACCGGCAGCGCCATCACGGGGTTCACTCCTACCTACAACGTTTCTACGGCAGAATGGAACATGGTGACCGGTCCGCGGCACGCGCTGCGCCTGATTGATGCTGGCATGGACAGCTCCGGAAACAGCTTTGTGCCACCGACCCATGGAACGCTGGCAGCCAACGGAAACGGGTTCACGGTTGCTTCCGAAGAGCCGGTTTACGTGTGGGGAGACTACAACACGGGTTCTTCAGATCCGTTCTGGCCCAGCGAGAATACGCTGACGACCCCGCACTCGGCCGCTGCCATTATCGCTGATTCGGTAACGCTGCTCTCGAATCCTCCGTCGAACAGCACCACACCGACCATCAAGCTTGGCTGGACCGATATCGAGAGCTTCGTCTATCCGGCCACAATGGGAAATCGTCCCGCGAACAACAGCTACTACCGCATGGCGATTGCGGCGGGTAAGAGCATCCCCTTCCCGCAGCCCTCATGGGGCGGACAGGACTTTGGCACCGACGGCGGCATGCACAACTTCCTGCGCTACCTGGAAGATCGCAGCAACGGTACGGTGAACTACGCTGGCTCGATGATCAGCATGTACTACTCGCAGTACGACACTGGGAACTTCAAGTGTTGTAACTCGGTGTATGGCGCTCCGACTCGTAACTACTTCTTCGACACGTTGTTCCAGGATCCGAATAACCTGCCTCCTGGAACGCCGTCGTTCCAGGACGTAGTCAGCTTGAGCTATCACCAGAGCTTCACTCCGCAGTAAAACGGGTTGAGGTAAATCTGCCCCGGTCTTGTTCTTCCTCCAAGGGAGAAAAAGACTGGGGCATTTCTTTTGGCACGATCGGATAGTATTTTCCTGCTATGAACGACCCACTCGAGATTCTGTAGAATTCACGTCCATCGAGTTGTGGGAACTCGATTTCCTCTTCCATGAACTCTGAAATGGCTCGTTCGCGATCACTCTGGATCCTGCTGACTGCATTTGCGCTGGTCGGCTTCGGATCATTCATGTTCCCGGCGTTCATCATCCGGCCGTTCCGATATCAAAGCTCGCACGGATTGTGGTGGGCCATGGCGATCCGCCAGCGCGCGCCGATGATTTCACTGGTTTGCGCCGGGGCCTGCTTGATTCTTGTCGCCGCGCTCTGGTGGAACAGTAACCGCAGAGGAAAGGCTGTGCTCTCGGTGGTGATGGCTCTCGTCGCCGCCGCCGCGGTGATGTCGCGCCTCAACTACTTCGAATGGATGTTCCACCCGATCGACGCTCCACAGTTTGAAACCGAGTCTTCCAGCAAACTCGATGGGAAAGAGATGATCCTGGCGGTACGTTACGGTGACGACGCGCGCGCCTATCCCATCCTCCAGATGGCCTATCACCACATTCTGAACGATGTCGTCGGTGGAGTCCCGATCGCCGTCACTTATTGAACGCTCTGTCACACGGGTCTCGTGTGGACCCGCACAGTGAACGGCAGGGTTCTGCATTTTTACCTCGCCGGAATCAACAATCAGAACTTTTTGATGCGCGACAAGGAAACCGGAACGTGGTGGCAACAAATCACCGGCAAGGCCGTGTACGGACCTTTGCGCGGAGCCTCCCTTGATCTGGTGCCCTACGACGAACTCAGCTTTGCCGAGTGGAAGTCCGAGGTCTCGAACGGTAGAGTGCTGGCGCGACTGCCGAAATATGTAAAAGAATACGACAGCAAGTGGGAGCCCGCGGTGGCGAAGCTGCCGGTCGTCATCAGCTTTCCGGGAACCGAATTGAAATCGCGCGACGTCGTCGTCGGGCTTGAACTTGAAGGGGCGAGTCGCGCCTATCCTTGGAGTGCGGTCGTCAAGCAATCCCCGGTGATGGATCACGTTGCAGGGAGGCCAGTACTTGTAGCGGTGGGCCCGGATGGAGAATCGTTCCGCGTCTTCGTCAGCCAAATCGATGGTAAAGATGCCGAATTCTTCCTGAAGGGTGAAGAGAGTGCCGCCAACAATGGGGGCGCCGGCGCCACGCCGGCTATGGCGGGGACGTCTCCCCGAACCCTGGAAGCAGCAAAAACGTCGACCGCCTCCGATCCAAAATCATGGTTGCTCCTGGACACCATTACTGCCAGTGAGTGGAACTTTCAAGGATGTGCTGTCTCCGGCCCGGCTCAAGGCAAATGTCTGCAACGCGTACCTGCTCTTAAGGATTACTGGTTCGACTGGCGGAACTACCATCCTGATACGACGATCTATAAAAGGTAAGCACCGATCAGTTTCTCTCCTGCCCGCGTGTTTGCGACTAGAAGATCTTCCAGAGGAAGTGGCCGATCAGCAGAAAAACCGCCAGCAGGAAAAGGCAGATCCAAAGCATAAAATTCGCGGTGAGTTTCGGGGAGTTAATTTGCTTCTTGTCCATATGGCTGAGGATATACCAGCGTTCCGTAGCGGGAGCAATGCTGGATGTTCGCCGGTCAAACGCCAGCAATAACAGGTTCTCTCTTTCCTGACGGCAGGCCTGGGAGAGAAAGCTGATCCACACACAACGGCTCCGGTTCCTCTAAACTTTCTTTATCGCATTCGCGGGAGAGTTCACTTGTCTACAATCCGCGCTATTTTCTGGGATGTCGGCGGCGTCCTGCTCACCAACGCATGGGACCACACGCAACGCGCTCAAGCGCTGCAGCATTTTCAACTCGATGACAAGGAGTTTCACAGCCGCCACGAGATGGTTGTTTCTTCCTTTGAGCGCGGCAAGATCACGCTGGAGGAATATCTCGACCGCACCGTGTTCTACCGCCCTCGCACGTTTTCGCAGGACGCATTTCGCGAATACATGTTCCATCTCTCCGAGCCGCTGCCGGGGATGCTGGAGTTTGCGCAATCCCTGACGAACTCCGGCAGATATCTGATGGCCACCATCAACAACGAGTCACGCGAACTGAACTACTACCGGATGGAAAAATTCGGCCTCAGAAAAATCTTCCGATTGTTTTTCAGCTCTTGTTTTGTCGGACTTCGCAAGCCGGAGGCGGGCATTTACCGTCTGGCCTTAGAGACCACGCAGATTCCAGCCGACGAATGCTGCTTCATCGACGATCGCGCCCTGAACCTTGAATGTGCGCAACAGATGGGCATCCAGACCGTTGAGATGCGCGGTTTGGAAAACCTGCGCGAATCGCTGGCTAAGCTAGGAATCTCGGCGTGAGTGGGCAAACCCACAGTTCACTACGCTGTTTTCGCGATTTGGGAATGACAGATATGAACTTCGAAAGATCACTTCCTGGGCGCACTCGTTCTTATGACAGGATTGGCCGGAATTTCGGATTCCAGAGTGGTCAACGTCAGATCACTGGACCAGCAATCGGCCACGAGTTTCCACTCCCCGGCCCCCTCGCGTTGCAATACCCAAAGATACTTGCCGCGCTCCTCACGGCGCTTTCCTGTCGAACTGGGAATTAATGCTTTACAGCGTCCGGCCTCGAATGCGAGTTCTCCGGCCACTTCCAAACGAAGAGGTTCGATTTCCACTTCACCCAGTCCCGCGTCGAGCGCACCAAAGAAAAACTCCCGGACCGCCGCCGCGCCGCGGATCGGCGGATAGTTGGAACGAAGCACCAGGGTATCCGGAGCATAGAGTTCCAGAAGATCATCCAGATGTTTGGTGTTGCAGGCGAGCACCCACTCCTGCGTGATTGCTCGAACCGCTGCTTCCGCCCGACCCATGTCCCCGCGGAACGATGCCGCTGTAGCACGCAATTTGTCTTCCCTGGCCGCGTCGCGCGCTGAATCTCGCATTGGCTCTGCGGTTCGGGGATACGCCCCTTCTTGCACGCCGGGGAAATAATGATGGTGGTAGTGGTGGTGATAATGATGCGTCTCGTTCCCGGTTGGCCGAGTCGTCGGCTGACGCATTCCGGGCTCGGGAAACGGACTTGGCGAAAGAGCCAGATTGTTAGAAGGCTCCGGAAGCGGCTCGCCGGCTGCAGCAGCGGCCTTCTCCATTTCTGCGACAGAGACTCCACACATTCCGCAGAATTTGTTGCCGATCCGATTTCGATATCCACAAATTCTGCAGGCTGCCGTTTCAACATCCTGACTGAGATCTTGAGCTGCGTCACTCGCGGCGTTTTCGGCATCGGCTTCGGCCGCCAGCCTCTGTGCGGCCTCAAGAGCCGCTTTCATCGCGTCGGGCCCCGGCTTGGGACGCAACATCTCAGGCTGCTTGATTCGACGGTACAGTTCCTCCATATCGGAATTGCTGACAGGAGTATCCATCGGCTGCGCAAAGGGGGTAGCTTTCTTTTCTTTTTTGTCCACGAATGTCCCTGTGCAGAAATTCTAGCCCACCGCGTAGACGGATGCTATCGACTGGAGAATTCGATTTTGCCTTCGGTTTCGGTTGGAACACCGTTGCAGGTTGCCGGACGGTATCTCCAAGTGCGCACGGTTTGCAGAACGCGGCGATCCCCAGCGATACCGGCGCTCTCAAGAATGAGCGGGCTGTGCACGCGGCCGTCGGTTCCGATGATAAAGCTTACCTTCACCTTTCGACCTTCTGCCGCTCGCGTCAAAAGAGGATTGGGGGTAGTTAAAGCCTGCGGAGGTTGAACATCTGCACACGCGGGGAGCGAACTGATATGCGGCACATCGACGTATTGCGCGGCGCGGCGAAGCGTTCTCGACATCTGGCCCTCACGCTCGCTGAGGGAACCGGAATGGATCGGAGTCACCGCAGTGTCGGAGGCTGCTCCCAGAACGGATGCTAACGTCATAAGTATCGCAGGCCAGGTGCGACGAAGCATGGATTCCTCGTTGAGGGAGAGAATTATATCCCGCCTCTACCGAAGCAAATCAGCAACCAATCTGCCATGAAAATAAGGCTCTCATTTTCAGCAATTTGCGATGATTACCTCGCCTACAGGTGCCAAGATGTGAAGCGAGTTGCAGCTCTATCGGCAATGGTTTTTGCCAGCCAAAATGGTTTTCCCTCTGAAGACTACTTTACGTTCTTGCGCCAGATCGTAGGGTGATCAGAGTGATTTCCGGAGGGCAATCGAATCGAATTGGGACTTCAACCGTCCCAATCCCGGCACTCGTGTAGAGGGTGGTATCCCGGATTTTGAAAAGCCCTTGAACGTACTTCTTGGCCATATCTGGAAGATAGAGCGGTGGGAGAAAGGGCAACCGTATCTGGCCTCCATGGGAGTGGCCGGATAGCTGGAGGTCCACCGGATAGCGCGCGACGAGATCGGCATAATCCGGTTCGTGGCACATGAAGACCACCGGCTCGTTCGCGGAAACGTCATGCAGAGTGGCTGGAAGGTCTGGCGCCCCAGCGAGCACATCGTCGATACCGGCAAGCCAAAATCGGCAGCCGTCCTTCTCAATCGCAACCGATTGGTTCGTGAGCACGGGAATGCCCGCGGACTGAAGAGCGCCGGTCACGCGGTCAGGATCGCAGTAGACGTCGTGGTTTCCGAGGACTGCCCATAATCCGTGCGGAGCCTTCAACTGGCGCAGCAGTTCTGCACACGGTACGGCCAATGCAGCGCCCTTAACCGGATCGCCAAACCAGGGAACGGACACGAAGTCTCCCGTCAGCGCGATGAGATCGGGATGCAGAGTAGAAACAACTTCCACCGCGCTTTTTATGGGATGAACCGAGAAAACGGGGTCGTAGTGGAAATCCGTGAGGAGCGCGATTTTAAACCCGTCGAGTTGCGAAGGCCATCGCCGCAGCGAAATCTCCTGTCGAACCAGGTGCGGGCGATTGGGTTCGATGAGAACAGAGTCGGCACCTAGAGCCGCCACGCCTCCCGTCGCTGCGTATTTGAGGAATTTTCGCCTGTTGATCGGAAGAAAAGACAATCGTCCACGAGCCTAAAGAGCAGATTTACCCCAGCATGCCTTATCTTCCAGCATAACCTGAGGGTGCCTGCGTGCGATATAGGCGGCCAGGTGCACTAGAAGCTGAATGTTGCCTGCAGATCGATGCGGCGCACTGCCGCACCCGTGGAAAACGGACCTCCCTGCAAACCGTTCGATTGATAAAAGTAAGGCGAGCCAAGAACGCCGCTGGGATTCCCAAGATTCACCTTGTTGAAGACGTTGCGTACGTTGAAACCAAGTGTGAGATTGTAGCGCCGGTCGGACGTCGGGCCGCTCATCATCGGACCACCTCCGAACAACGGTCCGTGATGATGGCCCCCACCGGGACCACCGCCCATGCCCGCTCCAGAGGACTGTTTGACTTTCGCTCCAAGTCCAATGGTCTTGGTCAGCCGGAAATTGAGGACGGTGTGTGCTGGGCCCTCTCCGTAATTGATGGGTGTTAAAGGAAGGCCCGATGCTACCCCCGCTGAATCGAACGTTCCCAGAGGCGTGCACCAGATCGTCGATGGCGGCGTATTCGTATTTGCGGCACAACTTGTATGAGAAACCAAGCCGGGGCGGTCGTTGAAAATGGAATCTCCGTTGATATCGTTGCCTGCAGTGATATTGAAAGGCGAACCACTGCTGGCAACGAGGAACGGACTGAACCGCATGTTGTACGGCAAGGAAATGCTTCCACCGAGGAAGAGCCGATTTCTGGTGTCGAACGAGGCTCGACCGTAGTCCTGGCTTAGGTTGTACGAATTGGAAGCGAAGTTTGACACGCCGGAAGCGTTGCTGTTCGCGTAGTTCAGCGTGTAGTAGCCGAAAAGCTGCAACTTGGAGCCGATCCGAACATTTCCGTTGGCGATGAGTTGATTCTGACGAAAGACCGCCTCGGAGGTGTATTCATAAATGTTTCCTCGACTCGGATCCGGCCGAACGGTCGTACCCGGCAGCGGCGCGTTGGCGTTGATAGTTACGAACTGATCGAAGCCGCGCGAATTTAAATATGTGACCGACAACGTGGCCGATTTCGTTACCTGGCGCTCCACGCTGATTGCACTCTGCAAGGTGTAAGGCGAGTGCAACCTGGGGCTGACCTCATATACCGTAGGAGTTGACGTCGCCACCGCAGAGTTCAAACAGTTCGCCGGGACCGGATAGCAGGTAGGATTGTTCACCACATACTGCTTCTGCACAAAACCATTCACTCGCTCGACCTGCAGAATCTGTTCCGCCTGGAATCGGTCGTAGAACATTCCAAATCCCCCGCGTATGACGACTTTCGGAGGAGAGCTTCTGCCGCCTACTCCCCAGGCAAATCCAAGGCGAGGCGCCCAGTCCGCGCGATCGTGAATGTAGCCTTGCGTCTCGAAACGGAGACCGGAACTTAACGTGATATTGGGCCGAAGCCGCCAGTCGTCTTGCACATACAGGCCGGCGTCGTAGTTGGTAACATCCGTGTTCGGTAAGCCCTGGGTAAATGTCAATTGCGTTGCATAGGGAATGCCGCCGTTTTGATAATGATATTTCGCGTAGTAATAAGACACCGGACAAGGTGTTGTCGCCGGCAGATAATTGGGATCGCCCGGAGTGTGGCAGTTCAGATCGGTTCGGTCATCCGTGCTACTGCCTAGCGATGAGAAGGTAAAAGTTCCGTTGAAGCTGGACGTGGAAAAGTTCGCAACCCGGAGCGCGCGCACTCTTCCGCCGAACTTGATGGTGTGATTGCCATCGATCACAGAGGTGTAGTTTTGAAATTCGTAGTGATCCTCGTGATCAATGATGGTTCCCTGGTTGTTCCCCCCGCCGCCGAAGGAGCCGCGCACGTTGATGGTGGGATCGGTGCTGATGGGGTTCTGATTGTCTCCTTCGCGCAGATATTGAAAGCGTGTCTCGTTGACGACCTTAGTTCCATAAATCTGGGTGTCGCCAAGCTGGAACGTTTGTTCGGTGTCGATTTCGTCATATCCCTGCGAAGAAAGATTGAATTGCCCCACACCATCATTGTTCTGGGTATCGCGGAAGTATTGGTATCGCGCGGTCAGCGTGTTGTTTTTGCTAAGTGCATAGTCGACGCGCGGGCTGATGTTCGTGCGGCCACGCGGATTGGGTATGTTCTCGATTGTGTTTGCCGGATTTAAGTTCGAATCCAGTATCGTCGCATTTACAACCGCCAGGTCGTTGATATTGCGGCGCTCGGCGTTGACGAAGAACGATGCCGATTTGCCTAACGGTCCTCCCACATTTCCACTGTACTGCGTCGTGTAATACGACGGGATATCAGTCCCGGCAAAGGGATTGTTCGAGTTGAATGCGGAGCTGTTTCCCATGACGAAGAACTGGCCATGGAATTTGTCGGTGCCGGGCTTGGTGAAGATCTCAATCCGGCCGTATCCGAGTTTGTCGTACTCGGACGAAAACGGATTCTGGTTGATCCGGATCTCACGAATCGAGGACTTCGGCGGAAGCTGACCCGCGGTGAATCCGTCGATGTACATCTGCCCGCCATTGGGTCCAGCCGAGGGCCCAGCCAGCGCCTGCAGATCGGACTCTAGCTCGTCGGGATCGTCGGGCAAAGCCTCAAGTTCCTTGCCGGAAATTGTGATTGCGCCGGCGTTATTCGTGGGATTTACGTCAACCGTGGGCGCGTTTTCAGAGACCTGCACTTTCTCGGTCTCGACTTCAATGGTCATCGAAACGTTCAACCGAAGTGGCTGGTCGGCGAGCGCAACGTTGTCGTTCTCGTAAAGCGTGAATCCCGGGGCCGAAACAGTGAGCGTATATTTCCCCGGCGGGAGGGTCTTGAACTCGTACATGCCCTGCGCGTTGCTCTGGATTACAACGGGAGCTCCGTTCGCGGGCGTCATAATCACGCTCGCGCCAGAAATTGCTGCCCCGGACGGATCCGTTACCTGGCCTCGTAATGCACCAGTGTTTTGCTGGGCCCCTGCAGCAATAGCGAGAACAAGAACAAAGCAGACAATAAGTACAGAGCGGATATACTTCTCAACCTTCATCTTCCTTCTTCCATTTCAAAAGTATGATTACGAATTCTTGTGAAAATGCGGAGTTCTACTGCCCTTCTCCGCCAGGAGCGCCACCCAGACTCCACGGCGTGAGCATCATTCCTTGACTCGCGGGTGCCGCCTGCAGAATTGGTTCAACTCCGCTCAGGAGAGTGATTGCGGTGCTGCTGGAACCAGTGCCTTCGGTCGCGACGATCAAAACCGCATCGCCTTTATGGAGTTCGCTCAGCGTTATCGCCGGCATACGATTCAGCATCTGCTGGAAATCACCTGAGCCGCGCATGCGTCCGGGTCCACCGGGTGTTCCCTGTCCATTTCCCCCAGCCGCGCTCGGCGATACTTCGGGAGGTCTCGTTCCAGCTGGCGAAGTTGGAGTTCCGCTACCCGCAGGCGCGGTCCCGGTCATCTCGGTTCCGCCTCCCGCCCCAGGTGCTCCAGTGTGCGCTCCGCCTTTTAACCGCATCGCGATCATCTGGGCGAGTTCAGGCGGTAACTTATGCAGCTGCGATTCCGGGGTGATCTTCACCACGACCGGTTTCTTGGTCAGCAAATCTTGAACGTTCAAGCTCCCGCCACTTGCATCCACTGAATTGACGGTTCCCGCGACATTTCGGAAGCTTCCGGTTACGATCTCATCGGCGGTCAGTTCGGATCCGTCGGCGCTGCGGGTTCCTCGTGCACGCAACTGGTCACCGGGACGAATGTCCTGCAACGTGCTGGGCTTTGCGTCGTCGAACTTCACAGAGTCGGGCGCGTAGCGGCGGAAGACGGTCGCATTGGAAGTGTGAATCGCAACGCTCTTCGTGCCTCCGAGACCTGTTACCGACACGGTAACGGTCCCAGTCGCCGGATCAACCTGTTTCACCAAACCTCCAAGCCCACGTTTCTGCCAGTCCTGCTGTTCCTGCTGGTGGCGGGCTTCAAGGTCGCTGCGAGCCATGACGATTACTTCCAGCGCCGAAATGGAAGAGCCGTCGGCAGAGCCCTGACCACGCACGCGGACCCTGTCCCCCACTTGAAGATCTTGCACTTGTACGGGCGTGGCGCTCTTCAGATCTTTGGCTCCTGGCTCGATGCGCAGAATGCGAGCATTCGGCTGAACCGTTACAGAAATATCAGTGCCGGAATCAGGTGTAAGCGTCAGAACGTTGCCATTGATCGCCTTGATCGATCCGATCTTCCGGGCCAAGCCAGCCTGTGGCGAATCCTGAGCACCAGCGGACTGCACCGAAAACGGAATCGTTGCGGCCAGCAGGGCGATCATCGCGAGCTTCAACAATGAAATGTCTCTCTGTGTCATATGGCCTAACTCTTTACTCTATCGCGGAGCAGCCTCTGCAACCCGATGATTTACAAAGTTTTACCCAATACTCGGCAAGCATTACAAAGTCTCTGACGTTGCAAATTTGCCGAAAAATATTCCGTCCAAGGCACCCAAACAGCCAATAGACGGTGCAATCGGCGGCGGCTACGATTTTGACAGAGGAGTGTTGGGAAATCGGGCCTATCAGGATGCGTGTATCCAGCTTACGTAGTGTCGTTTGTGCGGTACTGATTGTTACGCTGCCGGCGACGATCGTCGGCCAGGCTCTGCCGGAGCAGTCAGGAGGAGCCATCCTGCACAGTGACGGTGGCGTTTGGGTTAATGGGTATGAAGCCCGAGACTCTTCGGCAGTTTTTCCGGGAGACATCATCGAAACCAAGCCCGGAGCAACCGCTAATCTGAGCGTCGACGGATCAACAGTTCTCCTCGCTCCCGAATCTGTCGGCAAATACGACAATGATCTTTTTGAACTCGATCACGGTGTGGTCTCGGTGGTCACAAACAAGATCTTCAAGATCCGGGTGAACTGCATTCGAGTGATCCCTGTCGTCAATGATTGGACCAAGTATGTCGTCGCCGACTTGAATGGCACAGTTCAGGTAAGCGCTCAGAAGCTGGACGTCAACGTAGAACATGAGCATGGCCGTGGGAAACCGAGCGTGGCGAACGAAGCTCCGCAGCGAGCATCCGTTCATGAGGGGGAACAGAAAAGTTATGATGAGTCCGAAGTGTGTGGAGCGCCTCCCGGACCGACAACCTCTGGCAGCGGTGTAAGTCCGAAATGGATTGCTGCGGGAGCCGGCGGAGCGGGTCTGGTGCTTTGTGTGCTGCTTCACTGCTTCGGAGGCGGAAGTGGAAGCGGGAGCGGCGGCAAACCTCCACTCAGCCAGTCGAGCCCCTAACAACCTCAAATCTGGCTAAAGTCGCTTTCTGGCAATCACTTTCATCGAATGGAGTGCGCCCCTTAGGCGCTTGCTCAACGATCGCGCGAACTGCATGTCGAGAAAACCTTCCATTTCTGTTTGAAAACCCTCGCCATAGCCGTACCACCAGACTTTCTTTGTGGCGGGCATCTGATCAGTATCCAGGTATTTCAGACGTACCATCTCGTCGAGTCCGAAGCGCCCGTGAGTTCTTCCTAGTCCGCTGGCTTTGATTCCGCCGTGCGGAGCCTCACTAATTCCAAAACATGAAATGACATCGTTCACCATGACGGTACCGGCACGGATTCTGCGAGCGAGACGCTCCCCTCTTTGAGAGTCGCGAGTCCAGACGCTGGCAGCGAGACCGTATTCGGAGTCGTTCGCGAGCTTAACCGCTTCTTCATCGTTTTCGAATGCCATGATCGGCAGGACAGGACCGAATGTCTCTTCGCGCATGATGCGCATGTCCTGCGACACGTTGGCGAGTACGGTTGGGGCGTAGAAATTCGATCCAAGTTGCGGTAATCGCTTGCCTCCGGCGAGGACACGGGCGCCTCGAGCGATGGCGTCTTCGACGTGAGATTCCACCAGCTTCAACTGCCGCTCGTTAATCATCGGACCGACGTCAGTGTTCGGATTCATTCCGTCGCCGACACGTAGCTTCGCCGCTTTTTCCGCGCAGGCAGCTGCGAACGTGGTTTCCAGATTTCTGTGAACATAGCAGCGCTCCACGGACAAGCAGGCCTGGCCAGCGTTGACGAAAGCTCCCCAGACGGCAGCGCTCGAGGCGACGTCAATGTGGGCATCGTCGAGCACGAGCATAGGATCTTTTCCGCCAAGTTCGAGGACAACAGGCAGCAATCGCTCCGAGGCAACCGCGGCGATTCGCTTGCCTGTCGCCACGCTACCGGTAAACACCAACTTGTCGATTTTGGAATACAGAAGCGCCGCGCCCGTCTCTCCCCCGCCAATGAGAACCTGAAACACATCCTCGGGAACGCCTGCTGCATGCAACAGCGAAGAGAACACCAGCGCCACCACTGGCGTCAATTCTGAAGGCTTCAGCACAACGGCGTTGCCGGCGACGAGCGCGGCCAAGGTTTCGGTCGCTGGGATCGAAAACGGATAGTTCCAAGGAGAGATGATCCCAATGACCCCGTGGGGCTCACGCAGCAGTCGTCCTTTCTTGAGCTTTGTTGCCACATTTCCATGGGGCACGGGCTCGTCGCGGAGCAATCGATAGGCATTGTCTATAAGGAAGCGCGCGGCATCCAGCACAACCAGAACTTCGGTGACGAGAGCTTCTGCAACCGGCTTCCCGGCTTCTCGCGTGATCGCCTGTGCGATTGCTGATTTCTTCTGGTGCAGAATGGTTTTGAAGCGGTTCACGACCTCGATCCGATTGCGCAGCCCTAACTTATGCCAGGAAATCTGAGCGGAAGCCGCCCGCTCCACGGCCGCGGCCACATCAGACTCACTGACGCAATCCAGTTCGCGCAGCAGTTCTCCGGTAGCCGGATTCACCGACGCAAGCTTAGGGACACCAATTCGGAGATCCGTGACCATGAAGTCATCCTACTCGCACCGACCAAACGCCGCCCTTCGCTAGTATTCAACGCTGACCAGATACAGTCCTTCGGGAGGAGCTGTCGCTCCGGCTGCCGATCGGTTGCGGGCTTCAATGATTCGCGTAATATCGTCCACCTGCAAGGTTTTACGACCAACGAGAATGAACGTACCCACAAGATTTCTTACCATGTGGTGCAGAAAACCTGAACCGCACACTTCGTAGACGAGTTCTTCGCCATCTCTAGCCCAAGAAGAAGAAAATATCTTCCGCACATTGGAGACCGGCCCGCGTTCCCTACCGCGTTCCGGATCGACAGCTGCAAACGAAGTGAAATCCTTCTCGCCAATTACCAGTTCGGCCGCACGCATCATCGGATCTTCATCGAGCGGGTATGGATAGTGCCAGACATATCGTGCGAGAAATGGAGGGCAGATCGCTCGGCGGCAGATGCGGTAACGGTATGTCTTCATCTTCGCCGAATGTCGCGCCTGAAAACCATCTGGCACCTCGCTTACCTCGAGCACGCGCACGGATCGCGGCAGAAGGTCATTCAGAGCCTTGACGAAATTGCCGGTGGGGATGGACGACTCCGTGACAAATGTCACAACCTGAGCCAATGCATGTACTCCCGCATCGGTACGCCCGGAAGCCTGTGGCAATACTTTTTCACTGGTGATCCGTCCAATCGCTAGGGCAAGCGTACCCTGCACGGTATTTTTGTCGGGCTGCACCTGCCAACCGGAGAATTCTGCGCCGTCGTAGGCGAGAATCAATTTCAGATTGCGCCTGTGCGTATCTTTCGAGTCCTGCGGCAGGTTTTGATCATCGAAGGAACTTAAATTCATGGGGCAGACTATTGTGCAACGGAGGGTTGGCGTTACGCCAGACAGCCTTTTGGTCGGATATACTAGTCGGTTTCCGCAAAACTCCGGATTTCATTCTGAAGTCATAGTCGGCGGTGTGGTCCGTCAGACCGCGACTTCCAAAGTTAACGGGGCCGCGGAAGCCGGAAGGAGTTGCCCGTCCCAGCTTTTCCGGAACCTTTCGTGGCTCCATTGCGTATCAATGCCTGAGTAGAACTTTATTTGTAGGAACTGCGCCAGGCAAAGTCGGCTTTTTTCGTTGCAGGCCTTAATCACTATAGGTTTTAACGATTGGAGATGAGTAGATGCCATTCGCACGTATAACCTCGATGACTCGGCTCGTTGCCACCGCAACCATTTCGGCGTCGCTGGCGCTGGCGTGTTGGGGACAGGAACCGCCGCCCAATCCGACCCCGCAAAACACCCCGGAGGCAAAACCGGTCCCGGCACTCAATTACAGCAAGCCGGTATCGCACTTTCCAAATCCAATTGGGCCTTATACGGCGCGTTACGTCGCGGAGCCAAATCTGTCGAATACCCCCCGAATCATGACGCTGATGCGTGATGGGAAGCTTTACTTATCGCTGAATGATGCGATCGCGCTGGCGCTCGAGAACAACCTGGATATTGCCATCGCGCGTTACAACCTGAACATCGCGGACACCGACGTCCTGCGGGCAAAGGCTGGGGCGCAGATTCTGGGTGTAAACACCGGCATCGTACAGAACACGCCGGGCGGCGGAATTGGAGGAATCGGCACTCAGGTGGGTTCTGGAACTGGCGGCACCACTCTCGGCGCTGGGGGTGCAGGTGTCGGCGCGGGTGGCATCGTGGCCTCCACCGCTGGCGGACTTTTTGGGCCGCTTATCACGTCTTTCGACCCGATTATCACTGGCACTTTGCAAAGCGATCACCAGCGGTTCGAGTGCACCAGCGTGTTCTGCGGAAACTTTCAGAACACGTTCGCGGGGAATTTCGCCTACACTCAGGGATTCGATTGGGGCACGATTCTAAGTGTTGGTTTCAACAACAGCCGCACTACGGGCAGCAATCCTTTCTCGACGCTGAGTCCGGCGCTGACTTCAGCCTTTCAATTCAGGCTGACGCAGCACCTCTTGCAGGGTTTCGGATTGGCTGCAAATAACCGATTCATTCGCATCGCCAAAAATAACCGTGAGCTCTCGGATGTGGCGTTCCGACTGCAGATCATTACGAGCGTAGACCAGATCGAAAACATGTATTGGGATTTGGTCTATGCCTATGAGAACCAGCGGGTGAAGGAAGAATCGCTGGCATTCTCACAAAAGACTCTTTCGGATACCAAGAAGCAGGTGGAAATCGGCAGCCTTGCTCCGATTGAAGCTGTCCGTGCACAGAGCACGGTTGCGGCGGACCAGCAGGCACTGACGGTAGCAAAAACCAACCTGCAATTGCAGCAGTTGCTGATGAAGAACGCGCTGAGCCGCACGTTGCACGATCCCACGCTGGCGAATGCGGAGGTTGTTCCTACGTCTACCATGGAGGTTCCGGAGAACGCCGAGGTTCAGCAAACCGAGGACATGGTGAATGACGCTCTCCGCCATCGCGCCGAGTTGGTGGAAGCGCGAATTCAGTTAAACAGCCAAGAGCAGAGCAACAAGGCGCTGCGCAGCAGTCTTAAGCCAACGCTCGATCTTTTCGCTTACTATGGCGGCTCGGGAGCGGGCGGCAGCCAGAGCGACTACAGCACCTGCGGCAGTCCAGCCGCGATTCCCGGTCTTTGTACGCCCCCGGGAATCCCTACGATTGGCTATGGGGGCACTCTCAACCAATTAGTCAACTCGACGGCTCCTGACAAGGGCGCGGGCCTGCAGTTGAACATCCCGTTGCGCAACCGCGCGGCTCAGTCGGTACAGATCCGGGGCGAGTTGGAATATCGTCAGGCGCAGATGGCGTTGCAGCAGACTGAGAACCGCATCAGCATCGAAGTGCGTCAGGCCCAGTTTGCGGTCGAGCAAAACCGAGCCAGTGTTGCATCAGCGAAAGCCTCTGTTGACTATGCGCAACAGTCGCTGGATGCCGAGCAGAAGAAATATCAGTTCGGCACCTCCACCACGACTGCGGTGCTGCAAACGCGCAGCGCGCTAGCCGCGGCTGAGTCGACCCTGATGTCGGCGATGGCAGCATATGAGAAATCGCGAGTCGAACTGGACCGCGCGGTGGGTACACTGCTCGATCACAACGGCATCAGCATTGATGATGCTGCGCAGGGGCAGGTCACGCACATGCCGAACGTGCCGTATGCTGCCCCGCGAAAGGACGTGCCGCCCGCAGGCCAACCTCAACAATAAGTAGTTCGAAACCGGATTGCGCCGCTGTCCCCCCGACAGCGGCGTTTTCATTTCCTCACAATTCTTTACAATCTCTTGCGTCCTCGCAGAAACTTCTACCGCTAAGATGAAAAGGATGCGGAATGCAGTGTTGGTTCCCGCGTTCGATTATGGCGCTGGCTCATTCTGCTAGCCATGCTCCGCCTTTTTTCTCCAAGGAGAAAGTTCATGTTCTTTTTGCGTTCGCTATCCATCTCACTGTTTGCCGGCATGCTGGCGATTGCCGCATCGAGCCCGCTCGCTGCTCAGCAGACCGCGGTATCCCCTATTTCCGAATCGAGTCCGGCTACTCCTCAGCCTGCCAGCCGGGAACTGGTTCACATGAAGGATTACTCGCAGTCGCGTTCTGCTTTTCCGAGTTTCCTTCAGCCCTATCGCCCCCTGGATCTGCCCCAAGCCAACCTGGGCAACTCGCCCCGGATCGACAGCCTCATGCACAACGGCAAGATTTATCTATCCATCGACGATGCTGTGGCGCTGACACTGGAGAACAATCTCGATCTTGAGATCGCTCGCTTCAATCTCAACATTGCCGATGCCGACCTGCTCCGGGCAAAATCGGGCGGCGCCATTCTCGGCGTCAACACCGGTATCGTGCAGAACACACCAGGCGGCGGCGTCGGAGGGTTGGGTGGCACAGTGGGCTCCGGCACAGGTGGTACGACGATAGCGGCTGGCGGGGCCGGCACCGGCACCAACGGATTAGTCAGTTCGACTCTCGGAATAGGCTCGCCAATAACCAGCTACGACCCGCTAATTACCGGAACGATGCAGCTTGACAAGAACGAGACTGAATCGACCAGCCCGTTCAGCCCCGTTCCCATCCTTGCACAGAATACCTACACTTCGGATTTCACCTATACACAGGGATTTCATTGGGGAACGGATCTCTCGGTCGCATTTAACAACACACACCTGACGAGCAATAACCCGACGAATTTGATCATTCCCCAGTTGGGCAGCACTTTCCAGGCGCGCATCACACAAAACCTACTGCAGGGATTTGGCTTCTTGCCGAACACCCGATTTATCACGATCGCAAAAAACAATCGCGAAATCTCAGATGTGGCTTTCCGGCTGCAGGTCATCACGACGGTCGACCAGATCGAGAACATGTACTGGGATATGGTTTACGCCTACGAGAACGTGCGCGTGCAGCAGGAATCTCTGACCTATTCTCAAAAAGCATTAGACGATGCGAAACGCCAGGCGCAAGCCGGCACGGTCCCTCCGATTCAAGTGGTGAGCGCCCAGAGCACCGTGGCCACCAATCAGCAGAACCTGATTGTGGCGCAGAACAATCTGCAACTCCAGGAACTGCTGATGAAAAACGCTCTCAGCCGCAGCATTGACGATCCGGTGCTGGCCGAAGCTGACGTAATTCCTACGTCCGCCATGCAGGTACCGCAACAGGAGCCGGCTTTACCGATCCAGGATCTTATCAATGACGCTCTGAAACACCGGGCAGAACTGGTCGAAACGCGAATCGATCTCAATTCCCGTGATGTGAACAACAAAGCAGTGCGTAATGCCATGCTGCCAACCATCGATGCCTTCGCTTACTATGGGGGATCCGGCGTAGGTGGCGCCGTAAACCCCGATTGCCACTTCGGCAACACGCCTTGCACTACCATCGCAACTCTGCCTCCCGCATTCCGCACAAGAAACTCGGTGGGATATACCGGAACGCTAACCCAGCTCATAAACTCTACGGCTCCCGATAAGGGTGTCGGGCTGACTCTGAATATCCCGCTACGAAACCGGCTGGCGCAATCCAATCAGGTGCGCGCCCAGCTCGAGTACCGGCAGGCTCAGGTGCGAGAGCATCAACTCGAAAACCAGGTGAAAATCGAAGTCCGTAACGCGCAGTTCGACGTGAAGCAGAACCGGACCGCAGTCGAGTCGGCGCAGTCCGCCGTCGATCTCGCACGACAAACGCTCGATGCGGATCAACAAAAGCTGAAAGTGGGATTGACGACCCAGGTGACGACCCTGCAGGATGCGGCCACGCTCACCACCGCCGAATCGAATCTGGTGTCGGCGAAGGCCGCTTATGAAAAGTCGCGTATTGAACTTGATCGCGCAACGGGCCTGCTGTTGGATCACGCGGGCATCAACATTGACGATGCTACAAAGGGACAGGTCACACGCCTGCCCAGCGTGCCGTTCGTAGCTCCGCGACAGGACGTGCCCGGAAATGAGCCGAGTTCTGCGACGCCTCAGCCGACGCAGCAGGGAGGACAAATGTAAGGAGCTGCGACCGCAGCACAATTTCGCGGCGTTTCTGGTGCGACGTGTTGCCGCGGGCGGCAGTGCAGTTCGCGTTCGTCCTGATAAACTACGCAGCAATGGAAACAGGCAAGAGCGGCACGGCAGCGCCGCAACAGCAGCCCAATGGAAAAGGGGCATTGAGTCCGAACTTTCTCCGCTGGCTTCTGCCGCTCTCGTTGGCACTTCAACTGGTCTGCATCGGTCTCTTCCACCAGTATCGAGTTCGTCCGGGAAACGACCACTTCGAATTCGGATGGGAGATGGGCCGCGTCGCGCGCTCCATCGCACTCGGACAAGGTTTCAGCAGTCCGTACGACGGCAATACCGGCCCGACAGCGTGGGAACCGCCGCTTTATCCGTACCTCATGGCGGGAGTTTTCAAGCTTTTCGGAATCTACACGATCGCCTCGGCCTGGATTCTGCTGAGCATCAATAGCATTTTTGCGACGCTCACCTGCATTCCGGTTTACCGGATCGCGCAGAGGACTTTCGACGAGCGCATTGCGCGCTGGTCGGCGATGGCGTGGGGGTTGAATCCTTACGTCTGGTACTGGTCGATTCATTGGATCTGGGACACGACGTTCACGCCTTTCATCCTCGCCTGCGTTTTTCTGCTCGCGCTGGAGTTGCAGGACTGGCCGGGATGGCGAGGCTGGGCTCTGTTCGGCGTGCTCTACGGAATTGGTGCGCTGGCCAATCCTACAATGCTTGCGTTTCTTCCCTTCTGTGGATTGTGGATCTGGCGACAACGATACATCCGAGGTCTGCCTTCCATCGGCGGAGTCGTGCTGTCTTCCTGCATTTTCTTCGTGGCGATTTCACCCTGGGTCATCCGGAACTACGAAGTGTTTGGACGTTTTGTATTCTTGCGCGACGACTTTGGGTTACAGTTCCGCCTCGGAAACTGGAAGGGCGCCGATGGCATGTTGATGGCCTATCTGCAGCCCAACCTCAATAATCTGGAACTAAGGAAATTCCAGCAAATGGGCGAACTGGCCTATGCGGAATCCTGCAAGCGAGAGGCATTCGAGTGGGTCCACGAGAACCCAGGGCGCTTTGCCGTTATCAGCCTGAAACGCTTCTTTTATTACTGGAATGGAGTACCGAGGGCGACCAGCAGTACTTCGCCTATCGATTTTCGCACCTCGGGATTCCTGGCAACGTCAGTGCTTGCGCTGTGGGGTTTGGGGCGCGCAATCCGCCAAAAGCGGCCAGCAGCGTGGCTCTTCGCCGGATTAGTGCTGACGTATCCAACTGTCTATTACTTCGTTTTTCCGCATGCACGGTATCGCCATCCGATCGAACCGGAACTGACAGTGCTAATTGTTTTCTTGATTTTCGAAGCCATAGGGAGAAACAAAGAAAGAATTGTTTGATTGTTGAATGATGATTGTTGATTGAAAACGGCCTCGATTGAGGCGATCGATTTACATTCAACAATCAAAAATCGGCAATCAAGAATCTCCCGTGAGACAATTCTTCGTTTCGAACGCACATGCAACTCTCGGTCGTCATCATCACGTACAACGAAGAGGCAAACATCGGGCGCACGCTCGCCAGCGTGCAGTCTCTTGTTGCGGACGGCAAAGGAGAAATCATCGTTGTCGACTCCGGCTCAACCGATCGAACCGCGGAGATTGCGAAATCGTACGGAGCAAAAGTATTCGTCGAGGAGTGGAAGGGTTATGCGGTGCAGAAGAATTCGGCGATCGATAAAGCGCAGGGCAATTGGATTCTAAGCTTGGATGCGGATGAAGAAATCAGTGAGGGCATGAGTGGGTTGCTCTCTTCGTACATAGTAGGAGGATACTGGGGTGTTGGTATGGTTTTCGTGCGCCGAAACTATTTCCTTGGCAGATGGATTCGCCACGGAGGCTTCTATCCGGACAGAAAATTACGGCTGTTTTGGCATGGGCTGGGTCGTTTTGAAGAACGTGCCGTGCACGAAGACATAAAAATGCAAAAAGATTGCGAGATCGTTAACCCTGCTTACGATATCCAGATGGGATCGCCAGTCGCCATTATCCACCACTCTTATCCCAACCTCTCCGATTACATCGAGCACATGAATCGCTACTCTTCGCTCGGCGCAGAAATGATCGTTGCCAAAGGCAAAGTCCGGTTCAGCTTCGTCAATATCGTGCTGCGGCCGCTGTTCACTTTCCTCTACAACTACTTTTTCCGCCTCGGATTCCTCGATGGCCGCGAAGGTCTGTTACTGCACCTTTATCATGCGGTGTATGTGTCATGGAAGTACGCCAAGGCCTGGGAACTGTCGCAGAAAAAACCAATATCATCCTGAGCGACCGCGAATCGAGTACAGGATCATCGCATTCCCCCAGACCGACCGGTCGTTTTGAAGCAAGGGTCCGCCTTGCTCCAACTGCATGCTCTTCCCTATCATCAAATCAGTACTGGGGATCGCATGGACAAGAAGCAGTCAAAGCAAAATCTCGCAGAGCATCCCGCCGCTGACGTTTTTGAGAATCGCCACCCTTCCGACGGTGAAAAGCAGTGGGCGGAGAAGACTCTCGCTCCGACGCTCGAAAAGGCTCCCGAACGCCCAATCGGCTCGGCAACTGGCGTGAACGTCGACGAGCACGGGCATGCGCGTTTCACCACGATATCCGGGCTGCCGATCCATCGTTTGTATACGCAAGCAGATCTTCCCGAAAACTGGAGCGAGGAAGAATACCTAGGCTATCCCGGCCAACCGCCCTTTACTCGCGGCATTCACGCTACCGGATACCGAGGCAAGCTCTTCACCATGCGCCAGTTCTCCGGGTTCGCATCGCCAGAAGAGACCAACCGGCGCTACAAGTATCTGCTGGAGCACGGGGGGAGTGGCCTTTCCGTCGCGTTCGATTTGCCAACGCTCATGGGCTACGACTCCGACCATCCGGCCAGCGAAGGCGAAGTGGGCAAGTGCGGTGTCGCGATCGACTCGCTGGAAGATATGGAGATTCTGTTCAACGGCATCGACCTGGAAAAGACCACGGTATCGATGACCATTAATTCTCCCGCCTCGGTTCTGTGGGCTATGTATCTGGTGGTCGCGGAAAAGCACGGTGCCGATTGGAAGAAGATCTCCGGCACGATTCAAAACGACATCCTCAAGGAATACATCGCGCAGAAAGAATACATCTATCCTCCCGCGCCGTCGATGCGCCTGGTCATCGACACGTTCGAGTTTGGATCGAAGTTCACGCCGCGCTTCAACACGATCTCGATCAGCGGATATCACATCCGGGAGGCCGGATCGACCGCGCTCCAGGAACTCGCGTTCACGCTCTACGATGGCGTGGAATACGTCGAATGGGCGCGCCGTCGGGGTCTTGATGTCGACGAATTCGGCCCGCGCCTGAGCTTTTTCTTCAACGCGCACAACGATTTCTTCGAGGAGATCGCAAAGTACCGGGCTGCCCGCAAGATCTGGTATCGCGTGATGAAAGACCGCTTCGGCGCGAAGAATCAGCGAACCCGGCTCATGCGCTTTCATACGCAGACGGCCGGCGTTTCCCTTCCCGCGCAACAACCCATGAACAACATCGCTCGCGTGGCAATTCAGGCTCTCGCGGCCGTGCTCGGCGGGACGCAATCACTGCACACCGATTCTTACGACGAAGCACTGGCGCTGCCCACCGAAGAAGCCGCGCGCATTGCGCTACGCACCCAGCAGATCATTGCCTATGAATCGGGGGTGACGCAGACTGTTGACCCCCTCGGCGGCTCGTATTTCCTCGAGAATTTGACTCTGCAAATGGAAAATGGCGCGTTCGACTATTTCGGGAAGATGGACGCGATGGGCGGCATGGTCAAAGCGATCGAACGAGGATACCCGCAGAAGGAAATCGCCGAATCGTCGTATCAGTATCAGCGCGCGGTCGAGGCGAAAGAAAAGATCATTGTCGGCGTGAATGATTTCGCGATCGAAGAAGAACCGCCGCACATTCTCTATATTGACGAGAGCGTGGCCCGTCAGCAGAGTTCAAAGCTGAAAACGTTGCGAGCACGCCGTTCGAACGAAGAAGTTGAGCGTGCCCTCAATGCGCTGAAGAAAGCCGCCGCTAGCGAGCCCAATGCCGGCTCCAACGGCAGCATCTCATCGGCAAACACCATGCCGTTCATTGTTGACGCAGTCCGCGCCTATGCAACCGTTGGCGAGATCTGCGAAGCCTTGCGGCAGGTATATGGAACGTACACCGAAGTCAGCATCACCTAGTCTGCAAGGGCGGCAAAGCCAGTCCCCATATGCTGCGGCCTGCGACTGAAAAGCCAATTCCGTCATAAAGGGATCACCGAGCGCGGCGAGATTGTGGATTCACGGGTTCGATACGATACATTTTCACGGTCTGACGATTTGGTTCACTCAATACCCAATCCACTACAAACCGCCTCCGGTTGATTGAGCACACCGATGCTTCGTCTGCGAGGGAACCTTCTCTCGCCAAGCCCGCCCACGCATGCTGGTACGCTTTGCTTTCCGGCCTCGAGGCACGGAACCTATTTCCTTTATTTTCCAACAGAATCGGGTCGCGACGGAATGCATGGACGCGAATGATTTTCGTCGTTGCGGGAGAGGACGGGGAAGGGCGACGGTAGTCGCTCACGTCCATGTTTTGCTACGTTCATAAAACTGAGAGATTACGGAAGCACGACGTCCGATAGTAACGAACTCCGTGGGTTCGTTTGGTAATTTTCGCCTTTCCGCGAATAGCGGTGTAACGACCCCAAAGTTTGCCAGCGGAGTCTCATGCTGTCTACTTCCCGACGCCTTAGTGTCCTCCCTCGGCGGCCCGCAAGCCGTTAACCAGTGTTGCCACGGTCTGCTTGATGAAGACCTCATCGGAAGGTCCGATCGCCTGGCCAAGAAAGTGAGAAATGAAAATGCGATGCAAGCAGGCACCGTACAGCACTGCATACACCGCCTTTGGGTTAGCTCGTCTCTCGATGCGACCGAGCCGCTGTTCAGCTCGAATATAGTTCTCTACCGCCATCATGGACAGATGTGGACCTTCACTGCGGCGTTGCAATTCCTCTCGATGGGCGCGTAGTAGTTCCGGTTCGGCAAACAGCGAAGCAACCAGTGGAACAACTTCGCGCATGAAGGCAAGCGCACCTCTCACCACCTTCTCTAGATTGCGACGCACTGTACCCCTGCCTGCCAGATATTCGAGTTCCCGCAACGGTTCGGTCATAGGTGGGAGGCTTTCCCTCAAAAGAGCAAGAAAGAGCTCTATTCGGTCGGCGAAGTGAACGTAGAGAGTGCCCTCGGCGCAACCAACCTCGCGTACAATCTCTCGCGTCGTCGCACCGGCAAGTCCCTTTTCTCGAACCACTTTCTTCGCCCCCTCCAGAATTAACTGTCGAGTGTCGGGTTTGGCGTTTGGCATGGTTACATTTTCCTCCTTGACGAAACGAACGCGGCGGTTTTGACCTAAACGGCATATCGCGGTGCTAATGTATAACGCACTTGCGAGATGAGCATCTGCTCACATCCCTTACAGCCCGAGTTTAACACTGGCCCTATGTTTCGTTGTGGCCTTGCAGAATAGAAAGCGGCACACGATGCATCCAGAAACGCAGTATGAGCATCTGCTCATTATAACTGAGCATATGCTCATTAGGAGGATTTGGATATGAAGTACCTGTTCTGGGTCGCGAGCGCGATCGTGCTTGTGTTGTCGGGTATTGTTTTGCGCGCCCAAGAACCCAGCGCTAATGCGACTTCTTCAGATGCTCTGCCGCAGACGCTGCCATTCGCACCTATGGAGACGGCTGCTGCTAAACCGTCGGTTAACTTGGCTCAGCACTCTGAGGTGGCTTGCTCTTCGAATGATTTGTGTAACGCGACGATGAATTTCGGCGAGAAGGTCCGGTACTTTGCACATCAGGCATTTGGGACTGGGGCGTTTGTCGCGCCGCTGTTCACCGCTGGAGCGGACATCGGAAAGCCGCCCGCTCACTATCCAAGGCAATGGCGCCAGGGACCTTTGGCATTCGGCAGGCTCTACGGGGACGCTCTCGCGTTTCAGACGGCGGAGCAAACAGGGAGATTTTTGACGGGAGCTGCTCTTCATGAAGACCCCCGATATTCTCCCTCAACGAACCACAATCCATTGGCCCGTACGATGCACGCTCTCGTGTTCACGATACTCGACAGATCCGACTCGGCTCGCACGACATTTGCACTTTCGAATTTCGTCGGCGCTGCCTCTGCGGGCTTCATAGGAAATGCTTACCTGCCGCACGGGTACAACAACTCCAGCCACGCCATCACGCGAACGGGAATTGCATTCGGCAGCTTCGCCATCACAAACGTGGCGACCGAATTCAGTCCCGAGTTGAGACGGATGGGAAGACGCCTGCATCTGCCGAAGTTTATTGTGTCCCGCCAACCAAAGGAATGATTCGTTGGAGTTGGAACGATTCGATTGTTGGCGTTGTGATGATGTTGTCTGCTCCGCTTCGTCAATTATGAGGAGGAACTTCGTGACTAGAATGTTGATCGTTAGAGCTTCAGTTTTCGGTTTGATGCTTAGCATCGCCTGCGCTGCCGGGGTTCTGGCGCAGCCCAAGGAATCACAGGAGAACGTGATTCACGTCGATATCAATGGATTGCACAGCGACCAGGGCCAAGTTGTGTGCGCCTTGTTTTCGTCGGCAGCTGACTTTCCGAGGAAAGCAGACAAAGCGGTTGCACATGCAAATTCCGAGATTCTGGGCAAGCACGCAACTTGTGAGTTCCAGAGCGTTCCACCTGGCACCTATGCGGTCTCGGTCTTTCATGACGAGAATTCCAATGGAAAGCTGGACACCAACTTCATGGGAATTCCCCGTGAGGGGGTAGGAGCTTCGAACAATGCCAAAGGTCGGTTTGGCCCTCCCAAGTTCCCTGCGGCTGCCTTTCAGCACGCGGGCGGGCGGACAGATCTGAAGATCTGCATCAATTACCTGTAGGCGGTGACATGTGAGCAACATCGACAATTCAAAATTGGCTTGCATCTTCGGTGGGCTGAGCGGCGTCTGTGGGGTTCTTCTACTCGTGGTGTCGTTCGCGATCAACAGCGGCCCGCCTCCAGGTGCGAACGCGGCCGATTTGGCGGTTTTCGCCCAGCAAAACTACGCCAGAGTTTTGTGGGGCGCCTGGATGCAGGCGGTGGGACCGGTTCTCATCATCTTCTTTGCTTTCGTCCTCGTCCATTTGGCTGGCGCGAAGCAGCAACTTGCGGGTTGGATGACGTTTTTTGGAGCGAACATCCTGATGACCGTAAGTCTCATCGAGATCACCTTCTATATGGGCGCTCTGTTTCGCGATCCTCCGATTACGTCTTCGCTGACTCTTAACCTCATAGCCGCGGTGCAGCACTTGTACTTCATCGTAGCCGCACCAGCTCTGTTCCTGCCGCTGGGTGTCATTCTGGTGGGGTCGCGGATTCTTCCGAAAGTGTTTGGATATTTGGCGCTCGCATTGGCAATTGCTTTTGCAGTGCTTGGAGTTATCTTTCTAGAGCGTCTGACGCTGCCCAACGCGGTGACAGCGTTCGCCGGAGTTCAGGCGGCCTGGTGGTTCGCCGCTGCTCTTGCACTGATTGTCAAGAGTGGAAAGCTCGCTGGGAATTTGAGCCATAGGTTATAAAACCAATGCTCGCAGTTGCCAATTCCCTATTGGCAGTATTCAGCGTAAACGATTCGAGTTGCTTCCCTTAAGCTGTCAAAAGGAAATTACCAGAGTTCCAGAAGTGTAGACTCAAGCGGCTGGCACATTTGGACATCAATGAAAACGTGAATTTGCAGATCCAGCAGGATTGCGCAAAAACTTCCAGCGAGCCTCACACGAAGATTGTCTCGGTGCGGGTCTATCCGGGAGCGAATGGCAGCTTTACGCTTTTCCAAGATGACGGAAAAAGCTACGACTATGAGAAGAGTGGCGGCTCACTGACAAAGCTGACCTGGGATGATGCTGCGCGTCAACTGAGGCACGAAAGCACACCAGCGTTAAGCGAACTGAATAATGCAGCCGTGTTCGTGATTGGTGGGAGGTAGTGATACCGCCAGGGTCGTATTATCCGTACACTTGACATTCGGTGAGGGAATACGAATGCGTTCGAATATGTTGCGCGCAATATTGTTCTCGATACTCGCGTTTACAGCGCCAGCTTTCGCACAAGAAAAGGATTCGTGCGACAGTTTGAGTCACATCAAGATACTGGGCGTTGAGATCACCAGGACCGCTCACGTCGAGGCTGGAACTACCGAATTGATTCCTTGGAACCAGACTCGCAGTGCGCCTCTTCCCGCTTATTGTCGCGTCGAAGGAGTCATGAATCGGCGGACTGGCGTTGCAGACGAAGAATTTGGGATTACGTTCGCCCTCGCCATGCCCGACAAATGGAACGGTGACTTCCTGATGCAGGGCGGAGGTGGTAGCAACGGTATTGTGCTTCCGCCGCTTGGCTTGAACGCCGCGGGAGACAATCCTGGGCTCATGCGCGGATTCGCTGTTGTAAGTACGGACACGGGGCACAAGAGCCGCCATCCAGGATTTGATTTTAGTTTCACGAGAGATCAGGAGGCCTATCTGGATTTTGCCTATCTGGCCAATGCTGAGGTCGCTGCACTGGCCAAACAACTCATTGCGCAACACTACGGCAAGCCGGCAGCCTTTTCATATTTCTCAGGGTGTTCAACTGGTGGTCGCGAAGGCATGATTCTTTCGCAGCGTTATCCGACGGTTTTCAACGGTATTATTTCCGGCGATCCCGCTATGCGCACAGGGCTTTCGAATCTTGCGATCGGCAGGTGGATTCCTGGCTCCGGAAAAAGCCGCCGCCATCAAGAAAGCCCTCGACGGCCCGAAGACCTCCACTGGAACACAGGTCTACGCTGGTTTCCTCTACGACACCGGCATTACAAACGGCCCACCGTTCAGGGGATTGCTCTCACCGGGATCCGGTATTTTCGGGCCCGCCACAACCGACATTTCAATGGATGTTGATAAAGAAGCACTGGCGGCCATCCAGCCGCTCGTAGACTCCATGTCCACGAACTTGACAACCTTCTCTGCGCACGGAGGAAAACTCATCTTTTACCACGGCGATAGCGACCCATGGTTTTCGCCGCTCGATACGTTCGGATATTACAAAAACATGGCTGCAGCCAATGGAGGCCTCGAAGCCGTATCCAAGTGGAGCCAGTTCTATTTCGTGCCCGGGATGAGCCATTGTGGCGGAGGCCAGTCACTGGATCAATTTGACTTGTTGGGCGCGATCGTCACCTGGGTCGAGAAGGGAACGGCGCCAACGTCAGTGATCGCGACGGGCAAAGCGTTTCCGGGGCGCAGCCGGCCGCTGTGTGCTTATCCGAAGCACGCACAATATAAAGGAGACGGGAATGCCGAACAAGCCAACTCCTTCGAGTGTCGCTGAGCCGCACGGATTTTCGGGACTCTTTCAATGTCTCCGGGATATGCTTGCTTGTTGCTGCCAAACCCGAGACGTGTTGGCCATTCCATCTCCCAGTGCCGAAAGGACATTATGCTGTCACATCGCTCGCTGTCGATTCGCAATCTCGGCGCTACTTTGATAGCCCTGTCCGCAATTCTGCATGCCCAGACTGCCTCTGCTCCCACTGCCTCCCAGGATCCGGAAAGCATCGATCGAACCTGGCAGAAAGCCAGCAGCAAATATGACGAAGCACGGGCGTCTCTCGTGAAGCAGGTCGAGGCCGATGACCTCCAGGGTCCGTTTCGACCGGACTGGGAGTCCCTGCAGAGATATGAAGTGCCCGAATGGTACAAGGACGCAAAATTCGGAATCTTTATCCACTGGGGAGTCTATTCCGTACCGGCATTCGGTAACGAATGGTATCCGCGGAATATGTATGTGGAGGGATCGCCGGAATACAAACACCACATCGCGGCCTACGGGCACCAGGATAAGTTCGGTTACAAAGACTTCATCCCGATGTTCGAAGCCGAACACTTCAGTGCGGCTGCTTGGGCCGAGTTATTCAAGAAAGCGGGTGCGAAGTACGTGGTGCCCGTGGCCGAGCATCACGATGGCTTTGCGATGTATGACAGCGGACTGAGCGACTGGACCGCAGCCAAGATGGGGCCGCGCCGCGATGTGATTGGCGAATTGGCCAAGGCGGTTCGTGCCGAGGGGCTGCGCTTTGGCGTCTCGTCGCATCGTGTGGAACACGATTTCTTCCTTGGCGTCGCCCGCACGATTCCTTCTGACGTAAACGACTCGCAATACGCCGCGTTCTACGGCCCGGCTCATACCTGGCTGGCCAATCCCTCGGGCGTCCCGCTCAATGATGACTTCACTTACGTCTCTTCAGCCTGGGCAGACGACTGGCTTGCGCGCGGAGCAGAACTCGTCGAGAAGTATCATCCTGACATCGTGTACTTCGACTGGTGGATCGGACAGGCGTCGATCCGGCCGAATCTGACCAAGTTTGCCGCCTTTTACTACAACAGCTCTCTGAAATACGGCGACCACGTCGGGGTCATCAACTATAAAGACTATGCCATGCAAGCGCACTCTGCCGTGCTCGATCTGGAACGCGGACAGCTTGGCGATATTCGGTCTCTGTATTGGCAGACCGATACATCCGTAAGCAACAAGTCTTGGGGCTATATCAAAGACGACACGTTCAAGTCGCCGGAATTCGTGATTCACCAACTCATTGACATTGTCAGCAAGAACGGTAACCTCCTGATGAACATTGGGCCTCGATCGGACGGCACGATACCGGACGAGGTGCAGCAGGTTCTTCTGGATGTCGGCGCCTGGCTGAATGTGAATGGAGACGCCATCTATGGCACTCGCCCGTGGAGGGTCTTTGGCGAAGGACCAACCAAGGTAGCGGCGGGGTCTTTTCACGATACCGACACGACGCGATACACCCCCGAGGACTTTCGCTTTACAACGAAGGCCGACGTGCTCTACGCGATCGGACTCGATTGGCCGACGAACGGGGAAGCAGTGATTCGCTCTCTCGCACAGACGGTGGGCGGTGAACCTGTAAAATCGGTGGTCTTGCTCGGCAGCGATGCCAAGTTGCAGTTCGACCAGCGTGCCGATGGACTGCACCTGCGACTACCTGCCCAAGCCCCGACGAAATACGCGTATGCGCTTCGCGTGACATTTGATCGCGCTTTGCACGAGTGAAGATCGATACGGAATCATCCATGGCTGATACCTGAACGAGGAGGGCAGAGATGAAATACGTCGGAATCGCAATCATTCTTTTCGTGAGTCTTTGCTGTGCACAGGAGGCGGGCGATTTTCATCCGTCCTCCACCAACGTTTGGGGAGCGGAGTATCCCCGCGTTGACAGCGCCGGGCGAGTACAAATTCGCGTAAAGGCGCCCGACGCGACGAAGGTCAGACTGAATTTCTGGAGCGGGCCGAAACTGGACATGGAGAAGCAACCGGATGGATTCTGGACCAGCACGACTCCCCCGCTTGTTCCCGGCTTTCACTACTACACCTTAATCATCGACGGTGCCGAGGTCAGCGATCCCAGCACTCATGCTTTCTTCGGAGGGGGCAAGCCGGCGAGTGGCGTAGAAGTTCCGGAGCCAGGCTCTACCTATTATTCGGTACAAGATGTGCCGCATGGCGCGGTTCGCGAGGTCTGGTACAACTCGAAAGTGACGGGGACATGGCGGCACGCATTGGTTTATCTGCCTCCGAACTACGACACCCAAACCAAGACACGCTATCCGGTCCTCTACCTGCAGCACGGCGCAGGAGAAGATGAAACGGGCTGGGTCCGGCAAGGGAAAGCAAATTTCATCCTCGACAATCTCATGGCGGCGAAGAATTGCAAACCGATGATCGTGGTGATGGCCTATGGCTACGCGCATCGCGCTGGGCAACCGCAAACCGATTTGTTCGCAAAGCCTTTTGGATCCCCGGAAATGCTCAAAGCAATGCAGGAGATGGCTGCTGCTTTCGAAGACGATGTGACACAAGCCCTCATCCCTTTTATTGACGCCAATTTCCCCACACTGTCGGATCGCGATCATCGCGCGATGGCAGGCCTTTCCATGGGGGGCATGCAGACCTTCCAGATCACACTGGATCATCTCGATCTTTTCTCTTACATCGGCGGCTTTAGCGGAGCGGGAGGGATGCTCGTGCTCGGCGATCGGAAACTGGATCCTAAGACCGACTACAACGGAGTATTCGCTGATCCGGCGGCATTCGCGAAGAAAGTGCATTTGCTCTGGCTTGGGGTCGGCACCAATGAGCCCGAGAGAATGCGCGCAGGGCTCCAGAGACTGCACGCGTCTCTGCTTGAGGCCAACATTCAACACGTTTTCTACGAATCACCCGGAACTGACCATGAATGGCAAACCTGGCGCCGCGATCTGAAGGATTTTGCACCGAGACTCTTCTGATAAAGCCGCCAGCTCGGGGGATACGGGCCATCACGCAGTCCTTGCTCGACCGTCTCGGTTAGATACCTTCCGTGGCCAAGTTTACAGTCTGATCGCGGCGTTCCTTGCCACGGAGCGTTACCTGCCCTGTGGTGGCTGCCGATTGGCGGATGGGATGACTGGGTACTCGAGCTCGTTTGCGTAGCCGGTCTTGAGCACTTCGTCCGAAACGCGATATGGCCGCACCGCTTCTTTTCTGAATTCTCTTGTTTCCAGACAGAATGGGCAGGTTATCGCAAACATTCCCGCGTCGGCACTGGTTTGATTGCAGGTGATGTACCGACGAAATGCACTCGGAGGCATTTCTCGCACATGATTCCCATGTGAATCCACATGGTGACTTTCTAGCCCAAGACGTTTCGAGACGCAGACTTACTGAGCCCAGAATTCCAACTTAGTACGCGTTTCGATTGCACACGTTGAAGGGCCAGCGTGAAAACTGTCTGGCTTTTGCAAACTCCGCTACCGCTTTCAAGTACTCGCCGTTTTCGCGCGTGGATTTTTCCGGCGGATCAAACGTCTCCGGCTTCCCTTCTCCATCGAAGAAACTTACCTGGCCCGAGTTCAGAACATTGCAAGCCAACCAGCTAGTGAAGAGCTTTGGAAGTAATTAGCTCAGGGAAAGAACTCCTCACGGCCAACAGAAAGGCGCCGGCAAAAGGGTTGTTGCCTAAGTCCTTGCTAATCCTTGGTGATTGTAAGATCCGGCGGACATAGAGCGACGCTCCACAATTCTTGTCGCGGGTCCGCAGTCCATAGCGCTTTAAGCTGATATGCTGATCAGGTCAGAGGAGATGAAATGGTGCCTCGAAATTCGAAATGGAAAACGCGACTGGTAGAGGGTGGTTTTCCGGATCGTTCGTTTGACATCGAGTTTTGGCAAGAGCAGGGCGATGAAGCTATCTTTGCTGCAGCATGGGAATTGGTGGAGTTAGCTGAGGAAACCAGCCATGGCAGAAAACCCAGACTACAAAGAACTGCTACAACTCTTAAACGAATCTGAGGTTGACTACCTGATCGTCGGCGGCTTTGCAGTCATGAAATACGGCGAGCCGCGCTATACCAAAGATCTCGACATCTGGGTACGCAATTCAACGACAAATGCGATCCGGCTGATTGAAGCCCTTAGAAAGTTTGGGGCTCCTCTGGAGCACGACAGAGTCACGGCTGCAACAATCTCGATCAATGCGATGCCGCACTGAAAGTCCGCAACCGCCCGCCCGCCAAGCCCTGACCGCGCATACCTACATCACCCATTGCGCGGACGTTCCGAGTGGCAAGGTCGCCAGTCGCTTCTCAAGCTTCCAATTGATCAACCCCAAAAAGGCCACCGACCGTAATTCCCGCGTCCCAGCAGTTGAATCATCTGATCGACGCTGAGCCCCGCCTGCTCACCCGCGAATGCCGGCTTTGAGATCGCAACGACGAGGAATGCTTATCCATGCCACACTCCAAAAGGAAAAGTTGTTCGAGGATGTCATCGACCAGAACTCCAGACTGTGATTAAAATCAGACGGCACCGCGAACCAACTCACGAAATGCCATTCCCACTGGATACCACCACAGCCACCGCGTCATGATCCGCAACGAAGGATTGCAGAAAGGAGGCCCTCATGCGGGAAGAGACGAACGAGCGAACGTTCATCAGCCCCCGCGATACGTTTATGCCGTATTGCGACCGCGAGAACCCGTCGCGGTATCCGCCCACTTCTTAATGTCCATGTGAACGTCGGGGTTTTTCGTCTGAAATTCTTGAACAGTCAGCCTCAGAGATTCGGCCTCGGTGCTTACGCCTTTCGGCTCGCCTAGTGCGAAATGGACTGCCGCTATGACTGCCCCGATTGCATTCCAATTCGCATGTCCCAGAATAGTTTCGACGTACACCACGAACTCAGAGAGGAAAAACTTTCTGCCGAGGTCGCGTTCCGCCATCAACGCCCGGTAAGTAGGATGTGGCCACGACTTCAGGAAGACAGAAAAAGCCGCCAGAATCACGGGCAACCTTGTGAATTCGAAGTCCAATTGCTCTGAGGGGAGAACCGGGGCGAGGGTCTTTTCCAAAAGTTCGCCACCGCCGAGGACTCGAATCAGCTTCCAGAGCGTGACTCCACCCGGCATCGCGGCTTCATTGAGCACCTGAATATCCTTTGCAGCCTGCAGCAGGCGCTCGGAAAAACTTGCTAGTTGTTGCACAGAGTACCCGGTTGCGTGCTTCGCCGTTTCCGTTACTCCCAGTTCCTCGCCTTTGCAGTAAAGGACTGCCAAGGTCATCAAGGTCAGCGGGTCGCATCCCGCTTGGTACAGACCTGTGAGCATTTCTTTGCCACTCGGGTTTTCGTCTAGGTACTGCCAGAAGAGAACGGCTTCGGGTTTGCCAAGCTGTTCGGCAAAACGCTCAATGCTGATCTTTGCCATGTCTGAGGTGTCCATCTGAACTGACTCCAAATTGATCTCGGGACAATCTTAAAAACCGGATGCGGGTGGCAGTCAAGAGGCTCCGTTTCACAGCGAGGGGATGCGCGGAAGGAAGGTAGGCTAAAGGTTCTACTACTCGTTCAAACGCTAAACGATGGTGAGCGGATCGCGACCTTTGCTGGGATGAATCAAACCGCCCTCTCCCAATGCCTTGACGATGCTGCCACTCGCGGATAACCGACGGATCGCTTCACCCTCTTTCAACCTCCGGAGAACCGGATTCCCGTCCAGCGAGTCTGTCTCAAGCTGGTTGCGTTTTTGCATCAGAGAGCAGGTCTTGTTCACCCTCTGACAATTTCGGGATAGCCTTTGCGGCTTTCTTCTTCGCCATAGAGCGAGGCGGCTTCATGCGCGACCTCCCTCGTTATTCCGGGAATGCTTGCGGCGATCGCGGGCGACAGGTCCATTCCGACCGCTCCTGGCGGATCGATCGAGATTGCGAACAATGTTACATCCAGCGGAGCGCCGGTGAGGTACGCGGCGTCGAGAAGATCCTTCAGGCCGATGTCGTGTGCGGTAAGCGTTTTCGGATAGTCCGACGAAAATCTGGGAGTCAGCCGGGTCACGGTTCCCGGCGGATTTCCGTCAATGGTGGCGTCAATGAGGATCACGCGGCACGCCCGCTGCATCGGCTCGAGCAGAAGAAAGCTGCCGGTACCACCGTCGAGGCACTGAACATTTTCCGGCAGCGACCCCTGACTGATCTGCCGAACCACTTCGACTCCCACGCCCTCATCCCCCATCAGCACATTGCCGACACCGAGCACGAGAACGTAATCGCCGCTATTCATCCTTGTCCCCTTGGGCTTCGAATTTCCATCCGCCGACCATCGAGGAAGTCGTGCCGCGCGCTTCGATGTAGTCGTGATAGAAGACGAGATAGACGTGGATCAAAGTGAATAGGATGAAGAACCACATAAAAATGTGATGCCATTGGCGCACTGCGAAGTCGCCGCCCATCAGAGGAGTGATCCAGGCGAACATGCGCGGGAACCATGAGTGGCTCATGCCGGAGTAAAGTGCAAAACCGGTGACGGCCTGAAACAAAAAGGCCAGAAAAGAGAGGAAGTAGATCAGCCCCGCTAACGCATTGTGTCCCACTGTGACGATTCGATGCGGACTGGTCTGGAGCACGTCTACCTTCATGACCTCCCGCATCTCCTCCCATTGCGCGCCATGGCTTGGGATGAAATTGGTCCATTTTGCATAGTGGTTGCCGACAAATCCCCAGTAGATACGCACCAGGAAATTGAAGAAGAACACGAATGCCGTCACAAAATGGACAAATCGCACTGTTCCGAACCAATACTGCTGGTAAGCTTCACTCGAATAGGTGACGGCGAGCGGCTTTCCGATCAAATAACCCGTCACGCACAGCACGACAACGCACAGAGCGTTCACCCAGTGATAGATCCGGACCGGCAATTCCCAGACGTACACTCGGCGGAAGCTTTTGTCCATTGAGCCTGAAGCCGTAATCGCTTTGGTAGCCATAGGCGTTCCCTCAGTAGAACTTCACCTGATGCAAATGCTTGCCCTGCGGATCGTAAAGGTGCACCGCGCAGGCAATGCACGGATCAAAAGAGTGAATAGTTCGCAGGATTTCAACCGGTTGCTCAGGATTGGCCATCCTGGTACCGATCAGCGAGGCCTCATAAGATGAACGCTGGCCATTGGAATCGCGCGGCGAAGCGTTCCATGTGCTCGGAACCACAAGTTGGTAGTTGTCAATCTTGCCGTCTTTGATCTTGATCCAGTGAGCGAGCGCCCCGCGGGGTGCTTCGGTAAGACCCACACCGTCGGCTGTTGCCGGCCAGGTGGAAGGATCCCACTTGTCCCGAGTGAAGGTGCTGGTGTGTCCGCTCTTAATCTGCGCCAGCAGATCATCGTAGAACCCTTGCATCCAGTTCACGACCAGGCGGGTCTCAAGTCCACGCGCTGCGGTTCTTCCGAGAGTTGAGAACAGTGCCGTAACCGGCACGTTCAGCTGCTTCAGCGCTTCATTCACTACGTCTTTGACATCGGTGCGGCCAGCCGCATAGCTGACCAGCAATCGCGCGAGCGGTCCCACTTCCATGGGATTATCTTTCCAGCGCGGCGTCTTCAGCCAGGAATACTTGCCCTCCACGTTGAGCTGATCGTACGGCGGCTTGGGGCCGGTGAAGTTGAATTCGGTCTCGCCGTCGAATGGATGCAAGCCGGTGTTGTCGCCCGCGGCGTACGTGTACCAGGAGTGCGCGATGTATTCCTTTATTTCCTGCGCGTCCCGGCCGTTCACGGGATGAACTTCAGCGAGATTTCGGTCGAGGATCGCTCCCCGCGCAAACTTGAAATAATCCGGCTGACTGTAGCCGCGCGTCGGCAGATCGCCGTAGCAAAGATAGTTTTTGAGCCCTCCGCCATACGCTGCCCAGTCTTTGTAGAATCCTGCGACTGCGAACAGATCCGGCAGATAGACCTGTTCAACGAAGGCCTTCGCCTGCTTGATCAGGCTACCGACATGGTTCAGGCGCTCCATGTTGACCGCGTTGACTTCCTCCGGATTCAGCGAACAAGGCACGCCGCCGACAAGATAGTTGGGGTGCGGATTCTTCCCGCCGAAAATGGCGTGAATTTTCACAACGTCTTTTTGCCATTCCAGCGCTTCCAAATAGTGCGCAACTGCGAGCAAATTCACTTCAGGAGGAAGCTTGTAAGCGGGATGGCCCCAGTACCCATTGGCGAAAATACCAAGCTGGCCGCTTTGCACGAACGCCTTCAAACGACTTTGTATGTCGGCAAAGTATTTGGGTGAGGTCTTCGGCCAGCTCGAAATCGAAACAGCAATTGCTGATGTCTTCTGCGGATCGGCTTTCAATGCGCTGACCACGTCCACCCAGTCGAGCGCGTGTAGATGATAGAAGTGGACAACATGGTCCTGGACATACTGCGTGCAGAACATCAGATTGCGGATGAGTTCCGCATTCTGCGGCACGGTGACGCCCAGCGCATCTTCCACGGTGCGGACACTGGCGAGCGCATGGACCGTCGTGCAAACCCCGCAAGCACGCTCGGTGAAGGCCCATGCATCGCGCGGATCGCGACCTTTAAGAATCTTTTCGAAGCCACGCACCATCGTGCCCGAGCTGTACGCGTCTGTGATAATGCCGTTCTCGACCACCGCCTCCACCCGGAGGTGGCCCTCGATTCGAGTGATTGGGTCAACCACGATTCTCGCCATGGCCTACTCCTTTCCCTTCTGATCTGAGGTGTGCGGCTTCGCTTCGGAAATTTCTTCGCGCTTGCGGATATTGGTGACGACGGCGTGCGCCCCTACGCCCGCGATTGTGGCCAGTCCCAAGGCGGTGCCGATCGTGTCGGCCGTGCTTTCAATTCCGAAACCCGGGAACGAAGCCAGGTGCTGATAGAAGGGGCCGTTGTCCCAGAATCCGTCCTCGCTGCATCCGATGCAGCCGTGGCCGGACTGAATGGGATAGCTGATCGCGCCGTTCCATTTCGTCACCGAGCAGGCGTTATAGGTGACCGGTCCACGGCAGCCCATTTTGTAGAGGCAATATCCTTTGCGGGCTTTCTCGTCATCCCACGACTCGACGAAAAGCCCGGCATCGTAGTAAGGGCGGCGATAGCAGGTGTCGTGCACGCGCCGCGAGTAGAACTCTTTGGGACGGCCAAGGCCGTCCAGTTCAGGCGCGCTTCCAAGCACCAGCAGATGGGTGACGACTCCCGTCATCACGTCGGCTATGGGAGGGCAGCCCGGCACGTTAATGACCGGCTTGCTGATCAATTTGTGGACCGGGGTCGCGCCCGTAGGATTCGGCTTCGCGGACTGAATGCATCCGTTCGACGCGCAACTGCCCCAGGCAATCACAGCGGCGGCGTCTTTGGCGGCTTGCTGCAAGATGTCTTCTGCGGTCCGTCCCGCAATTGTGCAGTAGACGCCACCATCGTTGGTCGGCACCGACCCTTCGACCAGCAGGATATACTTGCCGGCGGCATTCTTGATCGTCTCCTGAAGGCTCTTTTCCGCTTGATGACCAGCGGCTGCTTGCAGCGTTTCGGTGTAATCAAGCGAGATGCTGTCGAGCAGAACGTCAGCAACCAGCGGATGCGATGAGCGGATGAACGACTCGCTACAGCAGGTGCACTCCTGGAAATGCAGCCACACAACCGGCGGACGCGCTTGCGTCTCCATGGCATGCACGACTTTCGACAGCGCCGTGCCTTCAATACCCGCCATCATCCCTGCAAAGCTGCAAAAGCGCAGAAATTCGCGCCGGTCATACCCTTTTGCCTGCATTGATTCCCAGATGGAAACGGAGTGGCCCATACGTCCTCTCCTTTCTCGGTCGGATCAGAACCGATGACGGGCCGACTGCGCCTGAAAGGCATCCCGGCGTGGCAAGAGCCCGAATCGGTGCTTTAATTTGGCGCACGTTAGCATCGTCTGGAAAATGGGAATGTGACGACGGTCACACCACCTTGTGATTAGGGCGCAGGTGTTTCCGGATTGTCTCTAGCCCTGATCGGAGACGCCTCCGGCAGGACACTTCGTGTTCGGGAAAAAGTCGACCCGAGGCGTTTTCGATAAGGAGACGAGGAGATAACGATTATTAGGATTGCCGGATCACTGTATCTGGCGCCGACAACAAAGCCAACGAACGCGGCTAATTGTTGCGGCATGCGGGGGAATCGGCTGAGCCGAAGTTTTTCGATCAGACTCTTGAAAATCTACGCTGAAATTCGGAGGGGAGTACTCATGCCTGTTCTCCTTTTACGGCGAGTTCAGGCACCAGGTTGGCCGAAAATGAAACAGCCGCCGAACACCATGCGGCTTTCGTTGAGCGCTGGCATATTTAAACTGCCGCATCCAGTCTTTTCGTTCCCAATCCGCCGAGATGCTCAGGCTTGAGGTCCGCACGGGAGGCAGCGGATACGCAGTCAAAGCGCTACAAAGAGAGAGCTCACATTAAAGCACGACGGGCCGAGAATTGGGCAGACACAGAGCACCGCGATTGGATGGACGCCGTAACCCTCGCGTGAGAAACACGGTTTCGAGGACGGGGTCTTCGCACGAGCCTCAGGAGATTTCCCGGCAACCCTTTAAGACTCTCCTCGGAAGTTAGTGTAGATGCTTTTTTCCCTGCATCGTGCACACACGATCAACGATCCGCGGAAATTCGGCAAGATCCTTAAGCCGCAGTCCCCGTTTCAGAAACGGATCATTCAGACGTATGCGAAACCTAGTTTTGCGATCTATGTTCGGCAAAATGTGGTAGTCCAGAAAGCGCCGGTTTTCGACATCGAGCCGGGCTACAAGAGTCACAAATTTACACTCGCGCCTGACGGGGGTCGATTTGCCAGCGGTATGTGTCTTTCCAAGCGCGAATTGAGCGTGCGATAAGGACGGAGAGGATCAGTCCGCCACGAACTCGCAATCGGCTGCGCCGGCGACCGCCAGGGCGAACAAGGGCCACGTCCTCGGGAAACAAGGAGACGAGATTTTTCAGAAGTTCCTCGCGAAGAGCTTGCGTTCGCCTGCGCAAGTCAATGGATCCGAACTGACCAGCACGGCCATACCCTATCCGCTCCTAGGCTTTGCGCAAGCTTCCAAAGCGCACGCGGTAAGTCGAGGGAGAAGGCACATGCGAAGATTCTTTCACCAGCCTCAGCGGATGCTGGCAAGCCAAGACAAGTGCGCGCCCCGCTCATGCTGCGGCCAATGAACGCCCAAGGAGTGGGAGGCTATGCTTTTGGTGTTCCTGCCGAACCGCGAGCAACCAAAGACCGGATATCCTCATCCGCTCGTGACGAAGAGAACAGCAAAGCGGTGTTTCGCGCTCTCGCGCAGTACGGTGCAGCGCTCGATGGTGTGAGTCCAGCCGACTTTATGGACGGCAGCACCTTTCAGATTGGCCAACCTCCCGCACGCATCGACATCCTGCAGCGGATTGATGGCGTCACATTTGATGAGGCCTGGGAGAACCGCATCGAGGGACACATTGACGACGAAATTCGGACCTCCGTTATCTCTCGCGAGAACCTTATCCAAACTCGCCCGTGGACGAGAGCAGGACATATTGGATGCAAAGAAGTTGCGTGCTGCGAGCAAACGCGAAGAAGAAGACTAAGGAATGAGTTGTGGAGAGCCCGCCTCCTTAGTTCTTTCCGTCCCGAACCTCGTTCGGAAGCTACAACAGCGATCCAATTCCGATCGGAATCAGAATTGCCGACGTTGAAAGCAGACACAGTACAATGGTGATCAAGTTGAGATTGCACAAGAAACTTGATGAGAGCGAATCCGCCTAATGCATGAGTTCGTCGACTGGCCCAGACGTCCCTCCAACCGCCGTCGCTTTCTGATCATACTTGCTATCTTCGTTTTTCTCGTGTTCAGTAGCGGGACGGCTCTCTCGTACTATATCAATCTGCTTTGGTTCGGCTCGCTGGGGTACGAAAGCGTTTATCGCAAGACTCTGAGCCTTCAGTGGTCAGTATTCGCGATTTTCTTTGTCGCGACTTTTCTCATTCTTTATGGATGGTTTCTCATTCTCAGGCAGGCCTATCAGCCTGACTTGCTGGATGGCGGGGTTATTTTCATCGCGCGTCAACCCATTAAATTGCCGGTCAAGCGCATCATTGATTTCATCGCTAGGCTGGTTTTTGTGGTGATCTCCCTGGTCACGGGAGCCAGCATGATGGGAGAGTGGAACACCTTCGCGCTCTACTGGTACGCACAACGAAGCTCGGGCGGTATGGTCGATCCAATTTTCGGTCAGTCGCTCCATTTTTATCTGTTCACTCTTCCGGCATGGCAGTTGATCTCTGGCTGGCTCTTGGGTATCGCGATCATTGGCGGCGTGGTTGCGCTTTTCTTTGTTCTGCTTACTGGCGCGTTCCGTATCTTGTCCGGGTATCGTAGCGGGTCCATTCCGCCGCCATGGCGCGGAGTATCGATTGCTCTTGCCTTCTTGCTCCTGGTCATCGCGCTGCAAGTGTATCTAGGCCGCTTCGGATCACTCTTCGAAGCGCACACGATTTTTACCGGTGTTTCCTATACTGATTCGCACGTCACTCTCACCGGGCTGCTTATTGTCTGCGCCGCACTGGTGGCCGGTGCTGCCATCGCCCTCATCAATGTTGTGTCGGCGCCCCGCCTGCCCTGGCTGGTGATCGCGCCCGTTCCTGCCGTGCTCTGCTATGTCGCTGTGCAACTCGTTGGTTGGTACGTGGGCAGCTTTATCGTCAAGCCCAATGAACTGGATCGTGAGCGACCTTATATCGCCCACAATATCGAATTGACCCGGCAAGCCTACGGCTTAGATCGCGTCTCGCGGCATGAGTTTCCCGCCGAGACCTCCGTTGAAGCTACCGATGCCGCGAATAATCAAGCCACACTGCAGAACATCCGGCTGTGGGACTGGCGCGCTCTGCAGGACACCCTTCGCCAGATTCAGGAGATCCGCACCTATTATGATTTTCCCGACATCGATATCGATCGCTATGAGATCGACGGCAAGGTGCGCCAGGTCATGCTCGCCACCCGCGAGTTGAGCGTCGACAAACTTCCCGAAAGCAGCCGCAACTGGATCAACGAAAGGCTGATCTACACCCATGGCTATGGCATCACCATGAATCCAGTGAATGGATTCACTTCTGAGGGTCTGCCCACGCTTTGGTTGAGCAACATGCCAGTGCAAAGCACAGTGCCCAATATCCAGGTAACGCGCCCGGAAATCTATTTCGGAGAACTCACTGGCAACGACGTATACGTCAAAACGAAGCAACAGGAATTCAATTATCCGCAGGGCCAGACGAACAATTTGACCGCTTACGAAGGTACGGGCGGCATTCCTCTCGGCGGATTTCTGCGCCGTATTCTCATCGCCATCAATGAAGGAGATCTAACCAAACTTCCCTTCAGCGACGACATTACGCCTCAAAGCCGACTGCTTATGCGGCGCAGCGTCCGCGACCGCGTAAGTGCTCTTGCTCCATTCCTCACTTATGAAACCGACCCTTACATTGTTATCTCTGACGACGGGCGACTCTTCTGGATGCTCGACGCCTATACCAGCTCCGGCAATTATCCTTACTCCACGCAATATCTGCTGAACGGTAATCCGGCGAATTACATACGGAACAGCGTCAAAGTGGTCGTCGACGCCTACGACGGCACCACCAGTTTCTACATCTTCGATTCCCATGATCCAGTCATCGATGCGTATCGTCAGATTTTCCCGTCATTATTCAAAGACGCCTCGGCAATGCCGGCTACGCTACGCAAACACGTTCGCTATCCGGAGTTGTTACTCAAGATGCAGGCTGCTGTGTATGCGCTATATCACATGACCGATCCGGAGGTGTTCTATAACCGCGAAGACCTGTGGACAGTGGCGACCGAAGTTGGCTTGAGCGAGTCTGGAGAGCAGGCCACGCAGACCATGGAACCGAATTTTGTTCTCATGAAATTGCCCGGCGAAACTAACGTGGAATTCGTCAATATCTTGCCCTTCACTCCGGCCAACCGCAACAACTTGATCGGATGGATAGCTGGCCGCAGCGATGGCGACCATTACGGAATGTCGACTGTTTATGACTTTCCGAAAACCAAGTTGGTCGATGGCCCACAGCAGATCGAAGCGCGCATCGATCAGAATGCGCAACTCTCTGGACAATTGACTCTGTGGAACCAGCAGGGTTCGCACGTTCGCCGCGGAACTCTTCTCGTGATCCCCTGCGGGAGGGCACTTCTGTATGCGGAACCAATCTATCTCCAGGCCCAACGCAGTCCAATGCCCGAACTGCGCTTGGTCGTGCTCGCGCTGCAAGACCGGCTTGTATACGGCCCAACTTTCGATGCGGCCATGCGAGCAATGTTCGGAAACGAGGCATCCTCATTAAGCGGGGCAACTCCTGCGATTGAGGTTGTCGCAAATGCTCCTGCAGCCGCGATCAAACCCGCCGCGGATATCAACGCTCTCATTTCCGGAGCAGCCAAAGACCTGGCCGATTATCAGCGGCTTACGGCAGAAGGCAAGCTGGCTGAAGCGGGTCAGAAACTTGAACAATTAAAACAAAAGCTGGACGAATTGAACCGACGGCAGAAATGATGGCGGCTGATTTTCACTTGAATTTGAGCAGTTCGATAAAACAGCGCGAACCTTTAGACGTACCCGGATGAAAGTCGTTCTGTCCCTTCATCGCACTACTCGGATTCCAGCAAAAGTGCCCAGTCGTTCTGGTCGGGAGCTTTCGGTGAAGTCCATGAGGAGCCTTCCACCGGAGGCAGATCAATCCGTTCTCCCGTCAAAGCGCTGAACCAGTACGCTCGGTAATGTTTCGGCTGAACCTTGATCGTCACGTCACCACTGTGCGGTAAGTACACGGCATACGTTCGTCCCGGCTCCGCCAAGCAGTAATTACCGTTGTTGACGAGTTCGTCGTGCGGATTCGTCTTCCACCACTCGAAACTCGTTATGAAGTCCACTATGTGGCCGTAGCCAAGAAACATCGTCATGGTGTCGTCTCCTCGGCCATTCAACCAGCCTCCGCCCGTGTCTGGCCAGATGTTGGTGCCACGTCGCGCGCTTTCTCCCGCGGTCTGGTAGCCTCCGGCCATCACGATATCCCACGCGGTTCGGCGCAAAACGTCGGCGGAATCGGAACCCGGTGCGGCCCACACTGGATAATAATCTTCGTATCCGTATTCTTCATTCGTTTGTGGAATGATCCGGCCCGTTTGCTGCTGAAATTGTCGAGATTGAAGCATGAGGGCGTGCTGATTTCGCGACCATTCCTGGTAGGACGTAAAGCCAAACCAGGCCGACGCGCGATCTTGGTGAACGGACTTGCCATTAACCACGACGTCGACAGGATGATCCGTGGCAAGGTGATGGTAGGGATCTAATTCCACCAGATAAGTCCCCGTGTCATGCTCCCAAGCATCATCACGGAAGCGTTCGCGATCATCGCCAAGATCCCACGTGACGTTCGAGAAAGCCGCGAAGCGCGCGACGGCATAGTGAATGAACCGCTTTTCGTCCTCGCTTCCGGCCTCGGGATGAACTCTGCTGTCGTTCATATCCAGCACCAGCGAGATGTTCATGTCGCGGTCGCGTGCGAATTTCAGCATCCGGTCGAATTTCTGCCAGTAGGGCAGGTTAAATCGGGAATAGTCGAACCCGGGATGAAACGGATCGTCCACATTCTGTGCCGGCCACGCGGCACTCATCGCCGTCCAGTTTTGCCCGGCCATCACCGGCTCGCCAAAGAATGTGACCGCCTCGCGACCTGCGATTGTCACCCGCAACCGGTTCACTTTCAGACGATGCAGCCGCTCAATGCTGTATTGGATGGTCCGTTCATCGCGCCAACCTGCTAACCAGTACGCAGTGGTTCCGTTGAAAAAGAAGTGCTCTCCAGTTCCTGACCAAATGAAATGCCATGGGTATTGCGGATCAACTCTCAGAATTCCGCGCCGATGGGCATCGACTGCCTGGAATGTTCCAGACGCGGTCTTCTCAAATGCTGCCTGCTTGTACTTGAGTGAGTACTTGTAGCTGCCGGCCCGCGGCGGCATGAAGCGGATTCGGAAGATGCTTCCGTCAGCGGCATCGCAAACCCCCTCGACATTCCAATGCTCGCCGCCGTCGGCTGCCTCAAAGACTCCAGTCATCATCACATTTACGAATGGATTTTGAGACTCCGGTGAATTGACGGTCGCTGTGACCTCAACATAGTCAAAGACATCGACCTGCGGCGGTGCGCCAGAGAAGGACACATGCTGCTCAGAAGAGCCGTGAGCATCTACTACCAGCAAGCCAGCCAGGAGCAACAGAAAGAACCCCAGGAACCCGCAAGAAAGCAATTGACCTGCACCAGTTCGCGGCCGATGTTCTGCAGATTTGAAGCACAGGTGGCCATTCATCGAGTTCAGCCTTTCTGTCTCGTGCTCAATCCTCTACTGACCTGCCGCATCTGTCCTAATCTGATACAGGGAGTGATGCGTCAGAATGTATAGCGTTCGCCGGTCCGCCCCGCCGAAGATCAGATCGATCGGCCTCTCTGGCACATCGATCCTATTTGTCAACTTCCCTTCTGGTGTGTACACCAAGATCTGCCCCGCGGCCACATACACACGCCCACGCTCGTCCTGCACTACACTTTCGCCGCCGGTCTCGGCGAACAAGTTCAGGTCGGCCACGGATCCCGTGGCGGTCACAGTTCCTCGAACCGTCTTCTCATCGTTTTCTGTGGTCACATAGAACGCCTTCCCCGGCACGGCACGCCCTAAGCCAAAGGTCCGCAGCAAATCGGCCATTTTCGTTCCCCACTCAGTATGCCCGGTTACGAAATCCTCGCCCGCAGATACATACGCGCTGCCGTCAGGCGCAAGGTACTGCCATGCGCGATCATTCGAAAACTGACGTAGAGCATAAACACCCGATGCGAGATATTCGACCGTCCCGCTGTGTTCCACGGCAGGCTGCTGGTGAATCATCTTGATCTCACTTGCTGTCCCATCTGGGCGCAGAGCATACACTTTGCCGGCTCCGCTCCTCGACACCACCAACAGATCGCCCGCCTTGTCGAAGGCCAGGTTCTCCGGCTGGAGAGGATCGGTGCTCAAAGTTACTGCCTCCCGATTTTGCGCATCCCACTTGTAAATCCGCTGCCAGTGCGTATCGACAAAGTAGAGCGTACCCACCGCATCCACGGTACCACCTGAGATCGAGAAGAAGCCGCTGGCTAGCTTCTGTACCTGAGCGTCGGAGGCCACCGTGCCATTAGTCTGCGCGACCATCATGCCCGTCACATCCAGAGCAGCAAACTCCCGCGCTCGTACCTCGGCGTGATGCGTCGCATCGAAGACGGAATTGTCAAACGACACCTTGCTGTTGCTATCAACATGCATATTCCGTATGCGAATTCCAGTCGACTCCGACACCTTCACTGCATATGGGAACGGTGTATTGCTGCTGATCACTCGGTATCCGTGATAGTTCGCCACCGTAATGTTTCGGGAGCGGTCGATCTCGATGGGCAGGGCATTTCCGCTCTCACCACGTTCTTCTTCGGTCTGCAGCGCATCGAGTTCCCAGTTCTCCACGCCATCGAGGCGAATTTCGTTGCGCACGTGATGCTCGCTCGAGAGCTCGTATACAAAACCAGGTGTTGACGTATTCGAAATCAGCAGGCCGGCATCCGCAAATGTGCTCGGCGTCCATATGTCCGCAAAGGTCCCGCCACCGCCATCCGCAACCCATAGACTCGGGTACTGTGAATCCCACACGTATCGCGGATTCGGATCGCCCGTGTGCGTGTTGTTATACGGATTGATCCGCGTTCCGTCTGCCGCATTCGTCCCATGACCGCCCAGAAAGCGCACATCGTCCATAAGCGAATCAGCCCCTGCCTTCCACAACGCGCCCACCGCGCGATCGTTGATGCCTCCGGTAAATAGACCGATGCCGGTCACAATGTTGTGGCCGCCCTTCGGCGTCTCCAGCAGCGCACGCGGTCCGCCCACTCCCTGAAATTCCGGACTCTCATCTTTCAAATCAAACTGCGTCATACTCGGATGAAGCCCAATCAGGACTGTATCTGGCCGTAGTCGAATGGTGTCAGTGACAAGGTATCGGCCCATGGGAACGTAAATCGTCGTATGCTCATCGATCGCTTTCTGGATTGCAGCCGTCTCGTCGGTCACTCCGTCGCCCTTCACTCCGAGCGATTGGAGATTCACCCATGTTGTCATTGCAGGCAGTGACGCAATCGCATCTTTTCTTTGTACCGGCAGCTCTTTCACCGCGTGAGCGTCAAAGATTGTCTGAATGCTGCCCCACTCCGCCGCATCCTTGAGCATTAGCCCATGCGAAAAACGCTTCACCACATATTTTTCGCCCGGTCCGTCAATCGTCTTCCCGCTCTCACGCATCTGTGCAAACACTCTTACGTGGCTGCACGCGATGTTTTCCAAATTGATCTCCGTCCGCGCATTGTTCTCGCTACCAAATACAATTGCCGGTCCGCTGACGTTCTCAAAGCGCGACCGCACAATCCACAATTCTTCGGAATACCCCGGATCGATCGATACAGCCTGCGGAACATTGCTGAACGTGTCATGAATCAGCGTCAGTCCCGCCTCATGCTCCTGGATCGCTGCCTTGCTCTGTCCGTCGAAGCTCGAATCGATCAGCGTGAACTGCCATCCCGGCGAAGGCTTTTGCGTCACAATGCCATATTGGCCGCCGTGAAAGTGGAGGTCCTCGCCCTCATTGCCGATGTCCTTCAGGGCTGCCAGTCCCGATCCGATCCAGAAATCCATATGTGCCAGATAACAATGCTGCGCCACGTGAAACCGTACCGCGACGGCGGCGGGATTCCCTTTGCCGATCTCGAAATCCAAGTTGCTCATCGCCGAATAAAACGTCCCCGGATTGGCGTCCGGTATCGATGAGTCTCGAGGAACCGTCCCCACAATCGGCTCTGCAGGCCTGCCCGTGGCGAAATCGATCCTCGGTTCCTTGCGCCGTTTCCCGCCGGCAAACAGAAACATGTACCCCAGTCCCTGCTGATAGCCTGGTGTGTCATCCGGCAGCACAAACACCGGCCGAGTGATTCCGTATCCGATCACCCGCACGGCCGGCCAAACATAAATGGTTCGCGTCACCCGGTACCGTCCCGAGGGAATAAACACGATTCCTTCGCCATGCTCCGCCGCACGGTCGATCGCTGCCTGAATGGCCGTGCTGTCGTCGGTCACTCCGTCGGCGTGCACAGGAAAACCGTCTGGTGTCAGATAAACTGCCTTCGCATCATCCATCCGCACCGGATAATACGAGATCGCCTTCGCACGGATTGCGGCGCAAATCAGCACAACAACAAGCAAGAGAAAACGAGTCTGGATCTTATGCATAGAATTCTCTAGAACTCCGCGGCCGTACATTGGAACATGGCAAGTTTCGGCAATCAAGCGTCTCTGATTTCCTTGGAATGACCATATATCGACATTCGAAATCACTTTCGGATCTCACACAAAAGTATTTCGCGGACTGATTCCGACGGGGATCAGCTTGAATTCGATGAATGCAAAAACGATCGATGCTCCACGTAGTTAGCGCTCAAGATGCAATTCTGATTTCTGTAAAATGCGAACAGCCGACAAAAACATATAATGCTCCCGATTTTCGCGTGCAATTGAAAGTTCCAGGCAAGAAGAGGAAACCAGCACGCGTCATCGTTTGCGGCTCATACAGCGGGTTTGTCCAGACCTGTCGGCACAGGATTTAAAACACTCATGAAAAAGCAATCGATGTCGCGCCGCGATTTCATTCGTAATTCATCCCTCGCCGGGCTGACCGGGCTGGAATTGTCCCACTCGTACTTGGGTCACACCGCGATTGCAGATTCAAAACCGCACGGCGAGAAGTCTTCGCTAGCAACAAATGTAGGCTCATGGGCTGTTCCCACGTGTGCGTGGAAGCGTCCGCTCGGAAGTCTGCCCAAGATCGAACTCGCGCCGGAGCATCCCGACGATCCCAACGGCTTGAACACCCTGCAACGTGTCAAGAAAGGTGTCCCGTTGGGCGGGTTCGGGGCTGGTAATTTCATGTACAACCTCTGCGGCACTTTCGGTCCGTGGCAATTGAAGGTGGGCAGGTACGAAGAGCGCTTCCTTCCACAGGCAGCATTTCACTTTCGGGAGCAAATCGGAACCCAAGAACCCTTATCGCGAACTCTCGCCACGGACGACGTGCTTCCTGCGTGGAGACGGCTGAATCCCGGTGAGGGGGATTACTCCGCTCTCTTTCCGAAGGGGTGGTGCACCTATAAGGCATTTCAGACCGAGGTTTCGCTGCAATTTTTCACTCCGCTTATTAAGGATAACTATCGCGAAAGCTCTCTTCCTGTGGCGCTTTTCCTGTTCAAGATTCACAACCCAACGAAATTGCCGGCGAAGGTATCGCTGATGTTCACTTTCCCAAATGCCCCGTACACGGGACCGCAGAACACTCCAATGGCGAATGCGAATCTGGAGATGTATAGAGAGCGACGAGGGCTGAAGAATGAGGTCATCACGCGCCCTAATCTGGGCCTGACCGGCGTCTTAATGCGAGCAGCGGATTCGTCAAATCCGGCGGAGACCGAAAACACGGAGTGGTGCATAGCGAGCACTGGCGCGATCTCCTACGCGACCAGTTGGGACGGAAACGGGGATGGTTCGGATATTTGGAAGGTTTTCTCCGTTGAGGGAAAGCTGCCGAATCGTGCGCTCACGAATGACACCAACTTTCCCGCAGGAGCATTATGCTTCGATGCTGAAGTCGCCGCCGGTTCCAGCGTGACTGTGCCTTTCGTTCTCGCCTGGTATTTCCCGCAAATCGAATTTGGAAAGGGTACACGATGGTGGAGGCGTTTCACCGAGTACTTCCCTGCTAAAACCGGCCAGGCCTTTGAGATGTGCAAGGAGGCCCTGCTCAATTGGGAATCGTGGCTGCGGTTGGTTGACGACTGGCAGAATCCCATCGTTAACAATCCGGCTTATCCGGAGTGGTTGAAGCAAGGCACGCTGAACGAGTTGTACTATGCGACTTTCGGCGGATCTTTCTGGGAGAACGGCTGTATCACCAAGCCCAAGAAATTTGGCGCACGACACGGCCAGCATTTGACGTCGGTAATGGAGTGCCAGGAGTACGGTTTCGCGGAGACCTTCGATGTGCGGCACCATACATCTCGCTGCTGCCGCGACCTGTGGCCAGCAATGGAGCGGGACACGCTGTTAGTGTTCTCCGATTTCATCCTGGATACTGCGGACGGGAGTTGCCCACATGATGCGGGCCTGATTGCCGGGGATCCGTTCTTTGAGTACGACGGATACGGAGCCAGCTATAACCAGAGTCCGAGCGGGATCAAGGGGCGCGTGACCACACCATGGTCAGAATTCTCACCAAAGTTCATCCAGCAATGTCACGCTTATTGGTACAAGACAAAAGATAACAATTTCTTGGCAGAAGTCTGGCCCGCATTGGTTCGAAGTTTTCGCTACCAGAAATCCACCGATGTGGATGGCGACGGACTTTCGGAAATGAAAAGTTCTGAGTACAAGGACAACAAACTATTCAACGCAGTTCTATGGCTAGGAGCGTTAGAAGCGCTTGGGGCACTCGCGGCTTACCGAAAGGAGACTAGATTCCTCGACGAGGTAAATGCCGAACTCAAAAAGGCTCGTGCCAGCACTGAGCAACAGTTCTGGAATGAGCAACTGGGCTACTACCAATACAACAGCCGGAATCAAGACATTATGGGTGATGCGATGATCGGCCAGCGTTTCGTCGATGTGACCGGCCTGCCCCCGGTATTGAGTCCTGAGCGCATGACATCGCATTACCGGCAGCTATTCAGGCGCGCGGTTCTTCCTTTGAAAGATTTCAATGCCGACGGCGTTGGCGACATCGGCGTCGCCAATGCTCTGCACCCTGATTCCTCTCCTGGGGTGGGCGACAGCGAGTACGCTCACCAATTTGAGGTGTGGACTGGTGTCAGTTATAACGCTGCCGCCAACATGTACGCTTGGGGCAAGAGGATGGAGGACGGCTCGCTACAGGCCGACGCTTTGCTCGCCGCATGGGGCGTATACTCCACAACTTGGCTGAACGAACAGACGGCCTACTGGTTCAGCACCCCGGAAGCTTGGCGGCTGGCAGATCCGAGACACTTCCGCGCTCTGATGTACCAGCGCGCCCGCGCGATTTGGGAATTCGCAATGGAAGTGAACAATCCATACTCCTAGCCGCGATGTGGGGCACCGAATGAGAGAATCTGATCCGCATCACCGTTCCTTTGAGTCTTCCGACCAGGGATTATGAGGCTGTCGAGTGGCGGGTCTCGTTGTTGTTCCCGGCACGGCTCCTCCCATTCGCAGACACAATCAATATAGCTTGATGTGCGCACACGTAGATATCGGATGCCTCTCGTGTTTGTGTTCTGGCGAATGCGTGCCCTAGTTACGATGTGGGGCAGCCCCTTCTAACGCGATTCCATTCTGCTGGCGAAACATCTGAATCGCGCTCAGACGGCAATACTTGAAACACATTCAGTTTCAGTTCCTGGTGGCGATGATTCGGGATACGTCGATAGTTGCCTCAGCCGTGGTCTCGCTATATCGTTTTGTGCGATGCCAATTCTGAGATTGGAAAGCCACCTCGATGGCTACAAGTTGAGAGCGCAGGCAGAAGACCTGCACGAGATGGCGGCGCGCCCAAACAAGAAGCCGCTTACCGAATTTGTGAATCGTCAAATTCTGAACGCGCTCCAACCTGACTCGAATGACTTTCTTGTCGACATTGGGTGCGGTGACGCCACATTACAGCGTATGGCCAGCGCTACGCGTAGCGTCGGCATTGTTGCGTCGCAAGAGGAACAGCAGCGGCTGCAATCTGCTTATCCGCAACTACAATTTATCGCCAGCTTGGCGCAAACCCTTCCACTCGAAACGCGCAGCGCAACCAAGGTAGTGTGCAATGCAGTCCTTCATTATCTCTTTACCATGGAGGATGTAAAGGCTGCTCTCTCCGAAATAGCGCGTATTGCCCGTCCTGGAGCACTCATCTGGATCGGCGAGATCCCTACTCTGGACGAATACGAGGCCCAAGGAATGTACCGCGGCACTTCGATGGTGGGCTTTCTTTGGCATCTCCTTCGTCACAATGGGTTGCGATCGTTTTTGGGGATGATCCGCCGTCTGATAATGGCGACGTTGGGGAATGAGTGCATCGTTCTAAACTCAGCAAGACATTCTTATGCGGAACCGGAGACCATGATTCGTCTGGCCGAAAACAGCGGCCTGCGGCTGAAGAGCCAATTCCGTCATAAAGAGATCAACGAGCGCGGCGAGATTATGGATTCACGGTTTAGATACGACTACATTTTCACCGTTTGACGATTTGGTTCCCTCCAACAGTATCGTAGCCATGTGTGAACCCGAGAAAGTTGAACGTCTCAGGCTTGCCTTCGTCTTCTAAGAGACTACTCAACCCGATTTTTGTGGAGGACGTGCTATGGGGAGCTGCCAGCCTCGTCGCATGGCGATAAATCGAAGTCCAAAGCAGAGGACTGCGCCGGTAGTCGCCGCCGCGGAAGTGGGGAGATGCAGCATTTTTCCGAGTACCATCACAGTGGCCCCAATCAGCGCGGCGACTGCATAGAGCTCAGTTCGCAACACGTTGGGTATCTCCATCACGAGGATGTCGCGCACCATGCCGCCGCCGATGCCTGTCAGCATACCTAACAGCGTCGCCGCAACCGGCCCGGTGTCAAACGCCAACGCCTTACCCGCACCAGCAACCGCAAAGAGTGCCAGTCCGGCGGCGTCGAAGACTAGCACGGGGCTGCTCAGCCGGTTGATGATTGGAAACCAGTAGAACGTAATCAGCCCGGCAAGCATCGAGACAGCGATATATCGCCAGTCGCTGATGGCTGCGGGCGGATGCGCTCCGATCATCACGTCGCGTGCGATTCCGCCAGAATTACCCGCGGCGAAAGATAGAACTAGAACTCCGAACAAGTCGAGCCTGTGCTTGACCCCGGCCGGTGCACCGCTCAGCGCGAATACGAAGGTACCGCCGAGGTCGAACGCGACCAGCAGCGTATTCACAACGATTTGTTCGTTGACGATCAATTAACTTGTGGCGACAGCCACGCTTGAGAGGCTACCACCATTGCTTCCACTCCGGCTTCCAGAGTTGGATGGATCACTGGTGCGAAGCGCGGATTGTGATTGGTCGGAAGGTCGGCGATCGTGCCCGCTTTTTTCGCCGTAGCATAGGTTTCGGGATCGGTACCGCCCACAAACCAGAATACAGAAGGCACCTGCCACTCAGTTCCAAAAGAGCCGAAGTCCTCGCTCGCGGTCGTTGGCTGCGCGTCCTTCACGCGGTCTGCTCCGAAGTAGGTTCGAAATGCGTCCATCGCACGCTTCGTTGCCTCTGGATCATTCTTCACAAGCGGATAACGATCGAGCAACGTGATCTCTGGCCTCTTCGGCGCCCCCGAGGCTTCGGCCTCGGCGTTGACGATGCGTTCGAGTGCGGCAAGCACGCGTTTTCGGACGTCTTCATCGAACGTGCGCACGTTCAGCTTTATGATTGCCTCGTCAGGGATCACATTCTCCTTTGTGCCGGCCTGAAGCGAGCCCACGGTTACGACTGCCGCGTCGGTGGGAGCTATTTCACGGGACACAATCGTTTGCAGACGAAGGACAGTAGCAGCCGCCATAACAACAGGATCAATACTCGACTGAGGCATTGATCCGTGAGCGCCACGACCAAACATTCGGATTTGCAGGCTGTCTCCCGCAGACGTAATCGCGCCAGAACGAGTACTAATGTCGCCGGCCGCGCCGACCATGACGTGCTGTCCTAGGATCGCGCTCGGCTTCGGAAAGCGCTTGAACAGTCCGTCGTCGATCATCGCCTGCGAGCCGGCGCCTGTTTCCTCCGCAGGTTGAAAAACAGGCATCAGTGTCCCTCGCCAAGCGTTTCGATTTTGGGCCAGCAGTGTGGCCACACCGATCAGCCAGGTTACGTGCATGTCATGGCCACAGGCATGCATCACGGGTACGGTCTTTCCGGTGTTGTCGTTTGTCGTTCGCTTGCTCGCATACGGCAGACCCGTGGCTTCTTGAATTGGAAGCGCGTCCATGTCGGCGCGCAACATGACAGTAGGACCATCGCCGTTTCGCAGTAAACCAACTACTCCAGTTTGCCCCACTTGCGTTGTCACCTCGTAGCCCGCTGCCCTGAGGCGCTCCGCCGCAATGCCGGCGGTCCGGTTCTCTTGCATCGATAGCTCGGGGTGGGAATGAATGTCTTTGTAAAGGGTTTCCAGATCGGGAAGCAGCGTGCCGAGATTGGCCAGTACGCGGTTCGCTTTTTGTGCTTTGTCGCTCATGATTCTGCCTCTCGCTGGCTTGTCTAGCCTTCATCAGCTTGCTTGATCGAGAGTTCCCGTTCTACGCTGCTTTTCCTTTTGCTCTCGTTCGGGCGACATGGCCGGCCAGTCGGCACGCCACGATTCAGGAGCTGCCATATCCATGTAGCGGATGCGTACGGGCATGACTGCGAGTTTTTCGGCAAGTCGAGCTTCACGGCGTAACGGCCACCAGTCATAAAGAAAAATTTCTAGCGGCCGCCACATCGAAACCCATCCGCCGATTGTCAGGCTTTCACGAGCGATCTCGCCAAATCGGCTGCCTTTCATCAATGACGCGAGAAAATCGCCTAGCGCGATAGCAACTGCTAACGCGATCAGGCCGATTGCCAGGCTGGTGCGACCCACCCGGAATAGATCGCGCAGGCGCTGCCAAAACGCCTGAGCACGCTGGTGGAAGAACTCGTGGATGGCATCGCGCAGCACGACAGCCTCATCCGGCAGTCCCGCAGGGCGATCCAGATCGACCAGAAGTGCGAGCGGCACCTCCTGGGGTATGTCCTTGGCCCAGCCCATAATGAACTCCTCAGCCTTCGGATCGAGATCTCTGTTTCGAAATGGAGAAGGGTCGATGGAGTTGAACAACTGCTTTAGTTCCGCGACATGTACTTCGATGACCGCACACTTAGGCGGAAGCGGGTCGCCCGCTGAGTACCTGCTGCCGTCGTGCTCGAGATCCTCAACCATCGTGAGACTTTGTGCGCATTGGACAGCATACGCCCACTTCCCGCGTAGCGACCCTTTCGACAAAATATGCGACGACTTGAGCGCGTAGGGCAGCGATGACTTCGGAACTTGACTTTAACTGTCTTATAATTTAGCTTAAATCGCATAAGCTTTCTTATAGTTTAGTTAAATAGAGGAGAGATCACCCTTGCGGACGTCACCCATACCCGTTATGCGGGCTTTGCGTAAGCTGGGGAGCGACATCAAGGACGCCCGCCGACGGCGGCGGCTTCCCATGTCGATCGTAATGCAACGCGCCTCGATCAGCGAGCCGACCCTGATCAGAATCGAACGGGGAGATCCCAAGGTCGCCATGGGAAGCTATGCGACCGTCCTCTTTGTCCTGGGGATGGCCGACCGGCTCGCCGATCTCGTCGATGCGAAGAATGATCCTGTCGGCTTGCAGCTCGAGGAGGAGAATCTGCCCAAGCGGATTCGCGGGTTTAGCAAGCAAAGATCGCCAAAGGAAAAATAATGGACCGGGAAGTCCTTGTTTACGTGGATCTGGACGGCAGGCCCCAGCTCGTGGGACGGCTATGGGCCCATGTCCGCAAAAATAAGGAGAGCGCAAGTTTTGAGTACGACAAGACGTGGCTAGAAAATCCGGTGCGCTTCTCTCTTGAACCCGCCCTGCAGGTCGGACCGGGTGCATTTCATACGCCGGCCGATACGCCGATGTTCGGAGCTATCGGCGATTCCGCGCCTGACCGCTGGGGCCGGGCACTGATGCGCCGCGTCGAGCGCAGACGCGCCGAGCGTGATGGCACGGCGCCGCGCTCGCTGCAGGAGATCGACTTCCTTTTATTAGTGGATGATGAAGCACGCCAAGGCGCACTCCGGTTCGCCGAGAAAGAGGGCGGACCGTTTCTGCGGGAGGAGAGGGTCAAGCGCATCCCGCCGCTTGTTGAACTACCGGAATTACTCTCTGCCGCCGAGCACGTCGTCGAGGACAAAGACACGGAAGAAGATTTGCGGCTACTGATCGCGCCGGGCTCATCTCTCGGCGGCGCGCGGCCTAAGGCGTCCATTATTGAAACAGATGGCCAGCTCGCGATCGCTAAGTTCCCACGGCGCGATGACGAATTCAACACGGTTGCGTGGGAAGCAGTGGCCTTGGCACTGGCCGCGAAAGCGCGCATTCCCGTGCCCGAATCGCGCGTTGAGACGGTCTCAAAGAGGCCCGTGATCCTGCTACGTCGCTTCGATCGAGTCGGCCCGCGCCGCATTCCCTTCCTCTCAGCGATGAGCATGCTGGGCGCGAAGGACAGAGATACGAGAAGTTATCTGGAGATTGTCGACGCCCTGCGCCTGCACGGCGCTGCGCCTAAAGAAGACATGCAAAACCTGTGGCGCCGAATCGTGTTCAATATCCTAATCTCGAATACAGACGATCATTTGCGAAATCAGGGCTTCCTTTACGCGGGTCAGGCGGGCTGGCGACTGTCGCCTGCTTACGACCTGAATCCGGTGCCTGCCGACATTAAACCGCGCGTTCTCACCACCGCCATAGACGAGGACGATGGCACAGCCTCACTCGACCTAGCGATGAGCGTTACCGACTATTTCGAGTTGGAAAAGGACAAGGCGAATGCCATTGCGGCACAAGTGGGAAACGCGGTATCGACGTGGCGAGACGAAGCTGCGAGACACGGCATCACTAGACGGGAAATCGATCGCATGGTGTCGGCGTTCGAACATGACGATTTGAAAAACGCACGTGGAAAATAATCAACTCAAATGCTTCATTGGCTTCGCGCCAGTCCTCGCAAACGATTCTTCACTTCAAACTCCCGAACTCGATCATGTGGATTTAGCCGAGAAACCTGTTTTCTCATCCATCGGAATAAACTCGATCGGTGGCCGAGAACACAAGCTTCTCCGGACGTTCTTGTGGCAAGTCAACGTGGTATTGGGTATAGGTGACGTCAAGATGCTTGTGTAAATAGGTCGAGGGTGCAGGTTTTCCATTCCAGGTTGAATCTCTGGAAGATGGAGTAGGTCCACGCTTTCCACGTTGACGACGCACACCATGGGGCGAGTACGACGTCGCACTTCCACAAAACAGCGCTCTCGATGACGTTGGTGGTGCGCAGAACCAGCTTGCGCAGCCGCCTGTTCATAGCATATATGCCAATAATCAGCACCGTCTTATTGTTGGGCCAAGTCAATGACGGTCAAAAGGCTGGCAGGTTTTCAGCACCATGCCCCGAAACCGCACTTCTGACACTCCATTACCTGAACTTCCGGATATTTCGTAACAAGCTGTTGAAGCGAATCGGCGGATGCACCCTGCAGATGCACGTCGAAAAATGTATGAACGTATCAGCCGAAATGGTAAGGCCGCGCCGCCCGTCCAAACTCCTTCCCATTCCCATGATGTGCTGTAGCAGGTAGATGGCAACGGGGCTATTCAGGAGGACTTGGTCGCTAAAACTGAAATGGTTCGCATGGTGAAGGACGATGTACCAACGTCCGTCGGGGAGCCTCCTGTAAATCGATTCGAGCTCCGCTAGCACTCCGCGTCCGGACACAGCTTGCGACCCGCGGATGCGCTGGCCAATCGCCTGCGGACCTTCGGTGAAGAATTAAGCCCCAGGCAATTCTTGGGTCAAGTTCCGTCGTCTTCTCGTGCATGGTATGCCACAATGATGTCGAGTATCGGAGCTAACTCGAGCACGAACTAAGGGGATTAGTGGAAAGGATCACACCCCGCTACGTCTTTGAGGCACGTATCCGAATACGTGTCCAGCGAGGTTCTCAGAATGCTGCGATGGAGGGCTGGGCTCGAGATTTAAGCGAGACTGGCGTGAGTGCGTTCGTTGCACAAGTCCTGACTGTCGGGGAGCTTGTGACCCTGGAGATCCCTCTTGCTGCATCTCAGTGGCACAGCATTCCTGCCAAGGTCGCCAGATGCGTTGGCACACAATACGGTTTTCAGTTCATCGCTTTGAGTCCCAACCAACGGGAAAACGTCCGATTTGCGGTAAGAAATCATCCAGAGATTGGTGCCTACGGCCGTTCCGCCGAGACGACACCTCCGGAGCAGAAACGCGAGGCAAATGATAGACGTTCAACCCCGCAGCCGGAGACCCCACGTGAAGCGGACACAGGTTTCGCAGACCGCGCCCGGCTGCTGGTCAAGCGAGGATATACGCCGAAGGTGGCTGTGGAACTTGTTCTGCACGAAATAAAATTCGAACAGGGCAACGATTCGAAAGCAATGGAGAAGGCGCGTGCCGATGCCGATGATTTTCTTAAGAGAGCCAGTCACGGTCTCATTTGAATTGCGCTTAAGCGGCAAACCCTCTGTGATGAACAGTTCCTCCATGGTGATGAGGAATTCAACAAACAGTCCCGATTTCATAGGAAGTTCATATCATTTTTCCCCGCTGAGTCTGGTCTAACTCATTCTTGCATGCTACGTTACCCTGCTCGGAGTGTACGAGCAGCCGTTGCTGTGCTTTCCAGTGCGCAGAAATCGAGGAATAGAAAGGACTCCCCATGCGTGACCGATGGAATCGTGCAGAACGCTGTTTCCTGCCAGTACTCATTGCAATCATCGCCGTGGGCTTGACGGTTCCTTGCCATGCCCAGATCTATACGACCCTGGTCAGCTTTGACGGCACCAACGGAGCCAATCCTTACTACGGACCGCTAGTTCAAGGACGCGACGGGAATTTGTGGGGAACGACCGCTGGCGGGACCTCCGGCTGGGGCACCATTTTCAAGGTGACGCCTGCCGGCGTATTAACGACGATGTACAACTTCTGCTCGCAGACCAGTTGCGCTGACGGCTACAACCCGGTTGCTGGGCTGGTTCTGGGTAGGGACGGCAACTTCTATGGAACCACGCTCATGGGAGGAAATGAGGGCTGCGCCTTTCCGCAAAGCTGCGGTGTCATTTTCAAAATTACTCCTAAGGGCGTGTACACCGTCCTGCACACGTACATCAACACCGATCTCGCGGCCGGGCCAGTCGGAAGGCTGATTCAGGCCAGCAATGGCACCTTCTATGGAGATGGCGGGATCGATAACGGAGGCATGGCAGTCTTCAAGGTCACCTCGGCCGGTACTTACACTGAAATCGCCAGTTGGGTCTTGGCCACCGCGGGCTATCCTTATGGAGGCGTTATCCAAGGCACTGACGGATTGCTCTACGGAACTACCTCTATAGGCGGAACGGGAACTTGCAATGATGGCTGCGGCACGGTCTTCAAGATTCAGACCAATGGCAAGAAGATGGTCGTGCTGCACAGCTTCAATGCCACGGATGGCGTTGGACCGATTGCGGGGCTGATCCAGGCCACCGATGGCTACTTCTATGGAGCAACACGCGAGGGAGGCAGTTCGCTAACGAACTGCCAGGGCAACTCTGGTTACTCAGTGTGCGGAACCCTGTTCAAAATCAGCAGCGGAGGCGCGTTCACTTCGTTGTACAGCTTTTGTCCGGAAACCGGGTGTTTCGATGGCAGCGCGCCAATGGGCACGCCGATTCAAGCCACCGACGGCAACCTCTACGGAACCACCTACCAGGGAGGAGCCCTTCTCGGCAACGGCACGATTTACCAGTGGAATCCGACCTCCCAAACCTACAGCACTCTTTACACCTTCCCGGGAAATGATGACACCGTGGCCGGGCTGGTGCAGGCCACGAATGGCAAGTTCTATGGCACAAACTTCTACGGTGGCAACAGTCCAGACTGCCCTTACGGCTGTGGCGCCATCTTCAGCTTCGATATGGGCCTGGGGCCGTTCGTACGCCCAGTAACTTATTCGGGCAAGGCCGGAGCCACCATCGAAATTCTCGGGCAAGGCTTCAACAAGTCCACTACCACCGTATCGTTCAACGGAACTGCCGCCACGCGCACCGTAGCTTCCGGCACTTACCTGACCGCGAAGGTTCCCATCGGTGCAACGACCGGTTCGATTACGGTGACGACGGGAAGCACGACCCTCATCAGCGACAAAATTTTCACCGTTCTGCAGTAGCGCTTATGCGGGGAGTCCCCGGTTTTATGGGAGGGCAGTATGCATTCCGCAATCACAAACTGTTTTTCGAAAAGCACACTGACTTTGGTTCTTGCGCGTGTCCTGGTTTGCGCAGTCTCCGTTCCCGGGACGGCGCAGAACACTTTTAACACTCTGGCAAGCTTCGACTACACCGATGGCGCCTATCCCACATCATTCACTCTGGGCACCGATGGAAACTTCTATGGGGCGACAGACAAGGGGGGAGTATCGGCCGGTGGCTGCAATCAGAGCTGTGGCGCGATCTTCAAAGCCACCCCTGGCGGTGCGCTTACTCTGCTCCATGCATTCGTCGATACTGACGGCAATGGCCCCAGCGGGCTGGTGCAATCGTCCAGCGGAGAGTTCTATGGAACGACCAGCTACGGGGGCTCTGGCGACTGCACCTCCTGGGGTAGCCCCAGTACATGCGGCACGGTTTTCAAGATGAGCTCCACTGGAACGGTGACCACGCTCTACAACTTTTGCGCGCTTTCTACAACTTGCACGGATGGCGCAATCCCCTGGGGCGGCGTGGCGATGGGAAGCGACGGGAATCTTTACGGGACGGCCTCGGCGGGCGGCACCGGAGTCTGCAGTAGCCAGGCGGGCCCGGGCTGCGGTACGGTTTTTAAGATCACTACCGCAGGAGTCTTGACCACGCTGCACAGTTTCGCGGGAAGTGACGGCGCATATCCCTTCAGCAGGCTGACCCAGGGAAGCGATGGAAATTTCTACGGGGTTTCCGTCGGAGGCGGCACGCACGGGTTCGGCACCGTGTTCAAGATCACGTCGGGAGGAACGTTGACCACCATCCACAACTTTACAGGAAGTGATGGCGGATTCCCATACGGGCCGCTGATCCAAGCCCACAACGGAAACTTTTACGGGACGACTTCGGCGGTTTCCTGGGCCGACTTTGGCAACGGGCCGACTTGCATCGCCAGTGGGGCCGGCGAGGGCACGGTATTCGAAATCACCAGCGGAGGCTCGCTCACTACCCTGCATACGTTCTCCGGTACGGACGGTTCCTACCCGTTCCCCGGAGTCATTCAGGGCGCGGACGGAAATTTTTATGGCATGACGACCTGCGGCGGGGCCAGCGGCTACGGCACGATTTTCCAACTTACATCAACGAACACGCTCAACACTCTGTACAACTTTTCGGGCACGGATGGCGCAAACCCATTCTCGTCGCTGGTTCAGGCCAGCAATGGAACGTTCTACGGAGCTCCCGTGCTTGGCGCCGCTAACAATTACGGTTCGGTCTTCAGCTTAACCGTGGGATCGACGATCACGGTTACGGTCTCGCCCACTGCGCTGAGTTTCGGAAGCGTGGCCATCGACACCACCAGTGCAGCCAAGACGGTGACGCTCACGAATACCGGAACGGCCAGCCTGAGTATCACGAGCATTGCCGTAACGGCAGGCAATAGTTTTTTTGCAATTTCCAGCAACGCTTGCGGAAGCACGCTGGCTGCAGGCAAGAAATGTACGGTGAAGGTCACGTTCTCCCCGGGAACGGTGCTCGGTACCGAGTCGGGGACTCTCAGCTTCACCGATAACGCAACTGGAAGTCCGCAGACCGTGTCGCTGTCAGGGACGGGCGTCGCGCAGGCCACCCTGACTCCCGCAAAGTATACGTTCGCCAAGACAAAAGTGGGGATGACGAGTGCGGCCAAGACGTTTACGTTGAAGAACAACCTCGGCACGACGCTCACGGGCATTTCGTATTCGACCAAAGCTCCGTTCGCCGTCTCGACCTCAACTTGTACGAGCACGCTGGCGGGCAAGAAAAGTTGCACGATTAGCGTGACGTTCTCACCCACGCAGATCGGAACAGCCAGCGGCTCGCTCACTGTGAAGGACAGCGCCAACAACACTCCGCAGACGGCGAGCCTGTCGGGCACAGGTGACTGAGCGATCTTCTCAGCGACTTGTGCAGTCGAATGGAAACACGCGGAAACCAAGGATTGAAAAGCTGCACCACAGAGGGCGCCGAGTCATACGGAGGAAAGTGCCCGATTTTAGTTTCGGACGAATTTTTCAGATTGTGATTTTGGTCACAGTGCGAGATTCCGCGCACCTGCTATGTTCATGCGGTTCTTCATGCCTTCCTTCCCCCAGAGAGGAAGTTGCAACTGATGTTGAGGAACGAGCTTCGAGGTAAGATACTCGCGAAACTGACCAATTCACGCTGCGAGATAGAAGACGCACTGAACCTTTCAACCTCAACCGCACGGTACGACCCTGTCGTGATCGCCGAGCCCACTCGAAAAAAACTGTTGGCCGTGATTGATGATCTGAATGCCGTGCTGCGTCAGATCGAAGGTTCGCAGTGACGAGATGGCGAACCGGAGTTGCCAACCTTGGCATTTCATTACGCAGCCACCGACAAAACGAAGTCCCAAGGGCCATGATTCCGGTAGACTGCCAGGGGCTCGGCTTCCTCTCGCCATATGAAGGGTTCCTTTAATAAACTTTACTTGCTCGACTTGACTTGAGGGAAGAAGCACACCAGGTTGGCCAGGACTCGACCATCTGCGATTTGCCACTGAGCAGGGACGTTCGATCAATAATCACCACTTGCGATGACTGGCAGCCATACTGCCCAGACTCCTTTTCCAGCCTTACAAGGAAGTCGTTTATCTGTTGTCCACGAGGTACGCGCAGCCCGTAGCAGGTGCGGCTCGATTTCACGAGTGATCCACATTCGCAGAATATCCAGTCTAGCTGTATTTTGCACTTACACACTCAATTGCCTGGTGCGAAAGCTGCGATTGTTGTTTCTTAGCGTTGAACTCGCTAAACTCGCCCGGCACATCATCGTCGATTACAACGTAGCCCACTATGTATATTTCAGGACAATCACACCTATCGCTCACTGAAGGGCAGCCTTTTGATTCGGCCCTGAACGGGTTTGAGATCTCTTTGAGGCTCTGCCGCCAGAGATAGTTTTCTCGCAGGACTAGGCGGGGTATGGCCACTCACTCCCAAGGGGTCACAATATCTTTAACGGTCGCCTCGAAATCCGAAACATTGCGCGTGACAAGTGTGAGTCCCCGGATCTCTGCTGTTGCGGCGAGAAACGCATCGCGCGGATCAATCGGGCGCCCAACAGTCTCCCTTCGGGCAACAACTCGTCCGCACGCATCCGCGATCTCAAGATCGACAGGCAAGATCCTTTCGCCAAAGCGCGAGGTCAGATCCTTCCGCAACCATCCTTCCAGACGGTCTCGTCGCTTTCCGGCAGCAAGGCGTTCAATGCCATATCGCAACTCTGTGATCGTGACCACACTCAGAAAAACGCTGTCTTCGTCTACTTGAGCCAGCCAGGAGAGCACACCCGCGTTTGGCCGTACTTTCATCGGCTCAGATACGACATTCGTGTCCAAGAGGAAGTTCATAACTTAATCTCGCGCAGGCGGATGGGGAGGCGCCTGAGTTTAAGTCCCGAACCGCGCAACGGAGACGCGGCCAGAAATTCGGCTAGATTGCCTTTTCGCTCGGTCTTGCGCGTCCAGTCTTCTGCCGCAACCACCACCGCTGTCGTACGACCATGTTTGGTGATTTTCTGCGGCCCCTCTGACTTCGCCTTATTGATCAATTCGCTGAATTTGGCCTTGGCTTCAGCTACCGTCCAGGTCTGCATGCTCACAGAAGCCTCCGCGCACCTTCAATTATGGTCATAATAGTCATTTTCGTACCCAAGGTGCAAGAAGATTCGAATCAATCTCCCAAGAGAATGTTGACCAGACCAGCCCTTTCCCTGTTCTGCTCGCGCAGAATCCTGGGCGGCACGAGAGGGTGTGCCGCTAAGGCGGCTTCGGGCACGTCGCCCTCGGTCGTCTCGGACATGGCATCCACAGCTTCGGCCGCCTTTTCTGGCGCAGTAATGGAAGCTGTCTATGCCAGATAGACTCATCTCGCGGAGGACCAGCATGGGACTGCTACTTGTCCTCACCGCCGGAGTCGCATCTCGATCCAAGAGAACCTGGCTGGTGACTACCATCACGTAGACTTGTCTTCTGCTGCATCTGATGCATTGTTATGCATCTGATGTTTGATGCGCTAACAACAAACCGAGGTAACTATCATGCGGACCACTCGTCTAATTGACGATGATGTGTTGAGCGCGGCCAAGGAGTTGGCTGCGCTCAAGAAGAAAACAGTAGGCGAAGTAATTTCCTCCTTGGCCAGACAGGCGCTCTCTTCCGGAGAATCCAATATCAAGACTCGAAACGGCGTGCCGCTCCTCAGAGTGCGTAGAGGGGTAGCACGAGTGACTTCCGAATTAGTCCGTCAACTCCGTGAGGAGCTACCGTGACCAGGTTCCTGCTTGATATGAACGTTCTCATTGCGCTGATCGATCCGTTCAGCACGACCGAGCCCACGCCTGATTTCGATCAGCCGGCCAGAAGGCATGGGCCACCTGTCCGCTCACAGAAAACGGCGTACTGCGGATTCTTGGTCATCCTCGATACCCAAACTCAGCAGGTCCTCAGACGAGATAGTTGGGGACGACCAATTCTGCGGAGTCTTGCGCACAAAATTCGGATTGCGCGCCAAAGCACCGCTCGAATCGTGCTGCCGTGACGCACAGTTTCATTCAGATCGTTCAGCGATTTGGTAATTCCGTACAGAACCGTCGCGCGTCCTCTACTACTGATTTTTCTGGATCAATGAAGAATGCCCAAAACATAGCCCCAGCGAGCAATACCCCCGCAGAAATGAAAAAGGGAGTGATCCATTGCCCTCTCTGGACGAAGTAGCCAAAAATGATCGGAGAAGCTGAAGCCACGAGGGCTCCTGCCATATTCATCAACCCAGAGACGGTTCCGCTGAATTGCCCTCCAACATCCATGGGAACTGCCCAAGCGGGGCTAATTACGAGTTCGAGAAAAAACAGCGAGATCGTAAGGCAAAATATAGCCGTCATTGCGTGCTGCGTAAGAGCGGCCGGGATCAGGCAGAGTCCTGAAGCCAACATAGATGGCGCCGCCACGACTCGTCGCGCAAAATTCAGTTTGCCGGTGTTTCTGTAAATACCGTCCGTAAGGACTCCTCCAAGGAGATCTCCAACCATGCCGGCGGCCAAGGGCAACGGTGCAAGCGTTCCCATCGCCTTAAGGGAAAGGTGACGATATTGCAGTAGATAGTCAGGAAACCAGGTCACATAGAAGTAGGTACCGTAGTAAAAGCATCCGTAGCTGATTGCGATGTACCACATATTGCGCGAGTGGAAAATCCTCTTCCATGGCTCTTTTGGGCGCTTCAGTGCGATAGTTGCAACCGGGGTGGCGTCGAAGTTACGCTCTCGTATATAGGCTATTTCCATCTGATTCACTCCCGGGTGTTTTTCTGGCAAGTCGCGATACAACCAGAAAAAAAGGAAAGACCAAAACAGACCCATAGCCCCGAAAAGATAGAAAATCCAACGCCAGCCCAGAGCTGTCATGATACTGACGGCTGCGAACGGAACAATGGCCACCGCGAACCGGCTGAAACTATGTGAAACGCCATGCACAATTCCGCGCTCGGACGGTGGAAACCACAGTTGCATGCCGCGGGTCGCAGCCGGAAAGGCTCCAGCTTCTGCCAGTCCAAAAACGAAACGTATAACAATAAGAGAGAGAATCCCGGTGGCGAGGCTGGTTATCGCGGTCATCAACGACCAGAGTGGAACCAGGATCAATAGAGTGAGTCTGGCTCCGAACCGGTCCGCGAACCAACCCGCCGGAACCTGCCCTAGGGCGTAGGCCCATAGGAATACGCTGAAAACGATCCCAATCGCGGTCTGGGAAAATCCAAACTCACGCGCGATGGAAGGCGCGGCGATCGAAATGCCGGTGCGATCCATGTACGTGATCATGTACATGATGCCGATCAACAGTAGGATGAGCCAGCGGGTCCTGGTCGCGCGGGAGGTGACGATCGTGGTTGCGTTGAAAGTCCGCGGTTGCTCCGGCATTGTTCAGTGGCGATTCGCTGTGGACTCACTGGCGGGATGGTTCTGCGTCGAAGTAGGTTCGCTCGCAGGAACTCGCGAATTTCGCAGTTCGATGGGACGCCCCTCTTCCGCTGACTGGTCGGCTGCTTGATAAACTTCCATCACCATTCGTGCATGCTGTGGGGTAACCAACGGCTGTTTGCCTTTAACCACGCACTCCAAGAAATGGACGGTCTCCGCTTCCATCGGACCCGCATAAACATGTTGGACTCTTTCGCCCGGCATGGTAGAAAGCGGAAATTCGATGCCCCTCTGCATCGTATTAATACTGATGTCGCGATGCGTGTCATCCGCCATGATCGCGCCCTCGGTGCCGACCATTTCAATCCAAGTCGAGGAGAAGTTCGGGTATGCCGGCGGAAGGACCCAGCCCGCGCCGATGGTGAAAGCGCAGCCATCGTTGAGGGTCACGATGATCCATACGCAGTCGGGCACGTTGTGTGATGCCTGCATGATTTTGCGTACCTCTTGCGCATAAACGCGCACAGGGCATCTCGGCGCAAAGCACCAAAGCAAGAAATCTATATCGTGCGTAGCCTCCATCGCGGCAGGAGAGAGTTTTATCCGCCCTCCGATCTTGTTGCCGAGATTGCGGGTAATGTGGCGGCTGGCCAGAGCACTGACTGGCTGGCCGATGGTACCCTCGTCGATGGACCGTTTTACGTAGGCGAACTTGGGGTTAAAGCGCTGCGAATACCCAATCGTGAACAACAATCCCTTCGCTTGAGCCAGATGTATCAGTTCATCCGCCTCCGAAAGCTCAAGAGCCATCGGCTTTTCCAGAAAAACATGTTTGCCGGCAAGAAGAGACTCTTTCGCCATCGGATAATGGGTTGTCTCTGGCGTTGCGGAGATAATGATGGCATCAATATTGGATTGTTGGATTAGAGCGCGATAATCACTCGTTGCCGTTGCGGGCACGATCGTAGCGGCGACTTCCTTGAGACGCTCTGGTTTAATCTCCGCCAGGTGGAGGCCGCCTACGTATGGGCTCGCCGCGCAAGTTTCTGCACGGATGCCTCCGCACCATCCTGTTCCGATAATTCCAATCTGCAGTTGCTTCATCGGTATTCCCATTTCCAGGAAATGCCCGGCGACGTTCGTTCGCAAAAGATACGAAACACACCCCGACGACAGACCAATGGCGGGCTGGTCTGCTCGAAAGTCACTTACTAACCAATAGGACACCGAACGTGCCCGGCTTCATCATGGGCTCGTCCTCGCCTTTTGGAATGACCGTTCCAAATTGCGCAATCGGAAGATAGAGGTTGTGAGTTTGCGTATCGATCGCCAGAGTGCGCGCATACTTCTTCGTAGGCACGTCCTCCACCACGGTGTATTTGTCTGGAGAGTCCTCGTGAATTACCGTGAGTGTCCCGGACTCACCGTTGGAACTAAAAACCAGTTGTGTGCCCGGATCAAAGCCCGCAGCGTCGGGATCTTCGCCGATGGCGGGGGTGGCTACAACCTTGCCCGTGTCGGCGTCGACTACCATCATCTTCTTGTTTCCGCAGACTGAAAATAGTCTCCGGCTGTGCTCATCAAACGCGAGCCCGGAAGGCTCTTCGCATCCAGCCAATGGCCAACGGTGGAGCACCGACAATTTTATGGCGTCGATCTCCACAAGCTGAGACTTATCTTCAATGTTGACGAATAGATGGCCATCGCCCCCGCCAGCGGCGAATTCAGGCTTGCCGCCTACCGCAACCATACCGACCACCTTCCCATTCGCACCGTCGATCGCCGTCGCGGTGCCACTCCTCCCATTGAATGCGAAGACCCGCTTCGAAGCCGCGTCGTAATAGATCGCATCCGGATTGACGCCCCCCGTCTTAACGGTTCCAAGAGGCTTCAGGGTTTTCAGGTCAAAGATGACGACCGTGTTCGCTTTGCCTGCGCTGATGAACCCGCGGTCCATATCCTTGGCCAGGACAATCCCATGCACTCCCAGTGTATTAGGAATATCGCCCACGATCTTGCCGGAATCTACATCCAGAACCACCACGTGAGTTCCGTGCGAAACGTACAGTCGGCGGGCGGCGCTGTCGACCAAGCAGTAATCCCATCTACCTTTGCCGCCGATGGGAATCGTCTTGACAACGTGATAGCCGGAAGCACCGGGTGCGGCAATGGCTGAGTCCGATAACAAGAGGCCGGTGAATATCACTACCGCTGTGACCGCTACAGCAAACAGCCGGTGATGCCTGATCATACATTTCTCCTCACTTGGAAACAGAGGTTTCATCGGTTCAACAGAACATTTGAATGTTTGTGCGATTTCAGAACTTCGGGGTTGACAGCATTCAGGGGCACATTGCCGGTGAAAACGCGAACGACTTCCTGTGCTGCTTTGCACTGTAAATCAATCAATGATTCCACTGAGTAGAAGCTCATGTGCGGCGTAAGAATAACGTTCGGGCGGCCAAATAGCGGAGAGGCGTAAGGCGGCTCCTGCGGCATTACGTCCAGGGCCGCTCCGGCCAAATGGCCCGCATCCAGTGCTCGGGCCAGCGCAGGCACATCCACAATCGGTCCCCGGGCGGTATTGATTAAGTGTGCCGTTGGCTTCATTTTCCGAAAAACATCCTCATTGAAAAGGCGATTGGTTTCGGGCCGCAAAGGCGCATGAATGGAAATATGATCGGAGAGGCGCAGCAATTCAGAGAACTCCACGCATCCCACCCCGGCTCGATTCATGATCTCCGGGGAGACCAATGGATCATGGCTGATCACTCGCATGCCGAAAGCTTTCGCCTTGGATGCCACTAGTCGCGAAATCCTGCCGAACCCGAACAATCCAAGAATGCTCTCCCGCAGGCGAGAGATGGGAACTACGGCCGACATTTCCCACCGGCCCTCATGCACGTGCGAATTCGCAAAGGGTATCCTTCGGACCAGGGCCAGCAGCAAGGCCATCGTGTGATCGGAAACTTCATCGATACAGTAATCCGGGACGCGGGTTACTATGATGCTGGCGGTGGTGGCCGCAGGAATATCCACATTATCGACGCCGATCCCGAAGCGGGAAATAATCCGGCAACGTTGCATCTGCTGAATCATCTCGCCATTTACGTTCGCATAGGTAACCATCAGGGCATCAGCCTCCCGAGCCACATGCATGATCGCATCGGGAGTAGAACTAGTTGCCATCTGCAACTCGGCGCCGATTTGTGACAGCACGTCCCGAGCTGGATCGAGGTTCGGGAATACTGAATCAGAAACTGCAACCAGGGGGCGATACATCATGAACCAGCCATTGCTTCTTCCATGTGTTCCATCAGCGTAAAAACCACTGGCCCTTCCGCCGAGACCAGTACGTTCTCCTCCAATCGGGCAGTCTGCCTCAAACCCGGATGCCCCGCAAAGGTTTCAATGGCGAAGTACATGTTCTCTTTAATCTCTGCAGGATACTTCAGCGAGTAAGCTCGCGAGACCCACATACCTTCATACAGAGTCAGGCCAATGCTATGCGCGAATTGTTGCAGGGTGCACGTGCCGTACTTGTCATCGTCATACTCTGGAAAAGCTTTCGCTACATCCGCTGTTGTATTTCCAGGACGCAACTTTTCCAGACCGGCATACATGGAATCATAGACTTCCCGGTACAGATCGATCTCCTGTTGGTTCATCTTCGCGGCGCATTTGAAGCAACGCACGAAATCGATGAAGTAACCCGAGGGTCCCACTGCGTTGATATCCACGATGATGAGGTCGCCTTGCCGGATGATCTTATCTGTCGCCCAGCGACGGTACGGGCTCGTGTTCCCTCCCGAAGCCACAATGATGTCGTAGATGATCTCGCATCCCCGTTCCAGCATGAATTCGTGTACTTTGGCTTCGATCTCCCGCTCCCTCACCCCAGGCTTCAGCCATTCGTGCTTAATCCGCCACATCGCGGCATCTCCAATGCTGGAGGCTTGCTTCAATAATTCGATCTCATCTGGAGTTTTGATTACACGCGCCGCAGAGATCGCGGGCCACGCATCTGTTATGTCGAGATGGCACTCTTGGAACGCCTTCAATGCGGGCCAATCAAAGTTGTCTATTCCTACTCGTTCCTTGCGAAGCCCTTGAGACTCCAGAACGTCCACGACGCTCTGCGCCATCCGACCAGCCATCTCCGGGACCGCTCCCTCCGCCCATTGCCAGGTGATCGCAGGTTTAACGTGGCCTTCTACCCAGGGCAAATCGATCTCCGCGCAGTGCAAGTCGGATCCTGCGGTTTCAAACAGCACTGGCTCTCCGCCCTGCGGCACCACGGCGTAGCGGATGTTGATGTTGTATTTCCAATTGCCCTGGTAGGAACCGGTAACATAACGGACATTTGCGCCCGCAAACAAGACCAAGGCCCCCAAATCGCGAGCATTCATTTGCTCCCGGACTCTCTGCAATCGATCCTTCCTGAGCCGCCCAAAATCAACTCGCTGTTGCCAATCCGCGCCGGTTTGGCTGTAAACACGGCGAGGATCCCAGTGATGTGGTTTGCCGATAAAACTGATATCCATTTGTCGAATCTCCGTCGAAAGTCTCTCGACTGAAAATATGAGCTTGCGCAAGGTTAGTACGGCGTGATCGCCGAACATCCTAGACCAGCACAGACATGCACACCACTAATATCTTGAAATATGATCTATACGGCTTTATTATGTGTCGCCCATGGGTGAGAAATCCCAAAGTCGCTCGGAGATCGCGAATCCGCAGACGAGAAGATCGGAGTCCAGGACGCACCTGCCGAGCCTCGCTCCCTTCATGGACTCGCTCGATCTGAAGCAGATTCGGTGCTTCGTGGCAGCCTATGAGGAGGGCAGTTTCAGCAAGGCGGCGGAGCGTGAGAACTGCACGCAACCGGGCCTCAGCGTCTACATTCAGCGTTTGGAAACGATGCTGGCTCACCGGTTGTTCGACCGAAAAGCCCGTGGTGTAACCCCGACGATCGCGGGCCGACATTTCTATTCGTGCTGCTCCGAAGTTCTGGAGACGGTCAACGTGGCCAAGCAGAAGATGCTTGATCTGGTCGGGAGCCCCGCCACCACCATTAACATTGGAGTATCTCCCACAATCTGCAAGGGTGTATTGCCAGGGATGTTGCCCGACTATCTGAGAGATCATCCATACGTCGATGTTCGTCTGGCAGAAGCGTATAGTGGGACGCTCACTGACTGGGTTGTCTGCGGAGAGGTTCAAGTCGCAATCGTGACGAAGCCGCCAGTTAATCTGGGGCTGGAGACAACTCACTTTTATCGGGATCGCCTAGTGCTGGTGACTCGATCAACTTCCAAGCGGAACAGGAACCGAAGCCCTTCCCACCGCCGGTCGACCGAACTAAAAGAGCTTAAGCTGGTCCTTCCCTCAGCCAGACATAGCCTTCGCCAAGTCATCGAAGCGGCGGCCTTGCGCCTAGGAACGAGTGGTACGGGAAGAATCCTGGAATTCGACGGAATGCTGGGAACTTTGGAACTGGTGCGGAACTCTGATTGGGCAACAGTCGTAGCCAGCATCGCAGTGATGGATGAAGTCCGACAAGGCCGGCTAGTTGCCGAACCGCTTTATGAGCCTGAACTCTGGCTTGATTTCTACTTGATTCGCACCAAAGACGCGCTGCTGTCGAGTGCCTGCCAGAATTTTCTAGACTACCTGCAAACCACACTCGCACGGGTGGCGAAAACTCGTCCGCTTGCCTGGCAACCTCAAATTGCGTGAATCATACCAGAAGCTCTTACCTGTGCCTTCGATCGTCATTACGCATCTATTGTCCAGAGCGGACGCAAAAGCACTCGTCGCCATTGCTGTATGCTGACCGAAGATACCGATCGCGTCCGCAAGATCCGTTTTTTTGAACGTTCGGTTCTGCCATCTGACGAATCTCTTGCAGGATCCGTTGGCGTCAAAAGTCGGAGAAGAACATGCCTGCTATTTCTCTAAGGGTAAACGGGGCAGTCCATGTGGTGGAGGTCGCTCCAGAAACTCCGCTGCTCTTTGTGCTCGCTGACGAACTGCATCTGAGAGGCCCGAAATTCGGTTGCGGTCTCGCTCAGTGCGGTGCCTGCACGGTACTGATGGGTGGACGCGCGGTGCGTTCTTGTATCACTCCAGTTTCTGCGGTGAAAACGGAGGAGATCGTCACCCTGGATGGGCTAGGAACACCCGAGAAGCCTCATCCGATTCAACAAGCGTTCATTGACGAGCAGGCGGCGCAATGCGGCTTTTGTCTCAGCGGAGTCATCCTGACTGCGAAATCATTCCTCGACAGTAACCCGAACGCGAGCGAGGATGACATCAGGGATGCACTCGCCGGAGTGTTGTGCCGCTGCTTCGTGCACGCACGCATGTTCAAAGCCATTCAGCGCTATGCAAAGACGGTGCGCTCATGACGACGCCTTTATCACGCCGGGATTTTCTGGCCGGTTCGGGCGCTCTGATCGTGGGTTTCAGCATGACGCCGATGCTGGAGCCCGGGGCGTCAGCCCAGGGTCCGTTCGACACCCATCCCTCGCACATCGATCCGGAAAAGCTTGATTCATGGATTGCTGTTGGCGATGACGGAGTAATCACCGCGCGCACCGGCAAATGTGATTTTGGCCAGGGTATGTACACAGCCCAGACTCAGTTGATCGCAGAGGAACTGTGCGTACCGCTTGATCAGGTTGTTCTCATCCAATGCGATACGTCGATTACTCCGGACCAGGGAACTACATCCGGGAGTCGATCGACTCCGACAAATTTCAATACCAGCGGACTCGCTCAGGCTGCAGCGACTGCCCGCGAGGCACTGATCAATCTTGCGGCACAACAGCTGGGAATCTCTGCCAGCCAGTTGACGGCGACCGGTGGATTCGTCACCGCGGCAGACGGACATCGCGTCAGCTATCGCAATTTAGTGTCTGGAAAGAAATTTCACCTCGTAGTCGATCCGAAAGCAAAGCGCAGGTCTCCGGAGGACTGGACAGTCCTGGGCAAGCCCGTGCCAAGCCTGGATCTCAAGGATCTCGTGACCGCGCGCTTTGAGTTCGTGCACAACGTTCATGTTCCCGGGATGCTGCACGGACGGATGGTTCGCCCGCCCGAGGTCGGAGCAACCCTGGTGCGCGTGAACGAGAGTTCCATCCGCGGAATGCCTGGCCTGGTAAGAGTGGTCGTCCGCAAGGATCTGATTGGAGTCATAGCCGAAAAACAAATACAGGCAATCCACGCCGCCGCCAAACTCAAAGTCATCTGGGGTTCGGGGCGCGGGTTGCCAGATCAGAAGAACTTTTACGATCACATCCGCAAACAGCCATCGCACGATACTCTGATCGTCGATTCTCAGGACGTCGATCAGAGGCTGTCGGGAGCGGCCACCGTTTTGAAGGCTTCCTATGCTCATCCCTACCAGGCGCACGGATCGGTGGGTGCCTCATGCGCAGTGGCTGATGTTCGCGGCGAGAAGGCCACATTGTGGTCGGCCACGCAATCGGCGTACCCCACACGTCAGATTGTCGCTACTGTGTTGAAGCTTCGGATCGACGACGTCCGGGTCATCTATGTGCGTGGGTCTGGCTGCTACGGCCTGAACGGTGCCGACTCCGTTTCGCTTGATGCTGCGCTGCTCTCACAAGCCGTTCAGCGGCCGGTTCGGGTGCAATTCTCACGTGAAGATGAGATGGCCTGGGGTGAAAACTACGGAGCGGCGTGCGTCATCGAGCAGCGCGCTGCACTCGATGCCAGTGGAGAGATTGTCGCCTGGGAGTGCGAACCATGGTCGGTTTCTCTGGGAGGCCGTCCGGGTTATGACACTCCTGGCAATGTAATCACCGGCGCTCTTGCAGGCTATGAGCCTCATACAGTTAAAGCGCAAAAAGCACTCCCACCAAGCGGCAAACTAAGAAATGGAGGGAACGCCGTTCCCTCGTACCTCGCAGGATGCATAGGCGGTACCTGTTATGGCACAGGAGCAATTCGCAGAGAGCGCGTGCTTACTCATACCGTAAGCTCTCCGTTCTTCACCGGTCCTCTGCGCTCACCTTTGCGGCTGCAGAACACATTTGCACACGAATGCTTCATAGATGAACTCGCTGCTCATGCCCAGGCAGATCCGGCCGCATACCGGCTACGGCACTTGCGTGAGCCCCGGCTTGCGGATGTAGTGAAAGCCGCTGCGCAGGCGGCGCAGTGGGACACGAGGCCATCACCGAAGACAAGCTGGGATCGACATACGATCGCACGTGGGCGCGGCATAGCTTGCGTGGCATACGAGGGCGATAACGGCTATGTGGCTGCGGTTGTGGAGGTCGAGGTCGATCCCTCCTCCGGCCGGGTGCGGCCGAAGCGCTTCGTAGTCGCACAAGATTGTGGACCAATTTCGAATCCAGCTGGAATGCGTAATCAAATCGAGGGCGGCATATTGCAGGGCATGAGTCGTTGCCTTGGCGAGGAGATTACGTGGGATGCACGTAAAATCACTTCGATTGATTGGAATTCCTATCATAGTCTCGATCTTGGAATTGAGCTTCCTTCCATTGAATGCGTTCTGATGAACCGCAGGAGTGTGCCTGCCACAGGCGCCGGTGAGACTGCGATTACCGTGGTCGCCGCGGTGATCGGCAACGCCATCTTTGATGCGACCGGGATTCGTCTGCGGCAAGTCCCTTTTACTGAAGAGCGTGTTAAGGCTGCAATCTCAGGCAATACCGTTTAGGTCCTGTTGAATGCATGTCCGCGAACTACAGCTTTTCGAATTCATCTTTGACACAAGGAGCCGCAAGTTGCTCGTTGTCGATTTCTTCCAGTCGCCGTCCTTTCGGTTCCACTCCCAAGCGGAGAACAACGACGATTTGCACAATCAAAAGCGTAATCATGAAGCCCAACACACCGGCGACGCCCCACGCTCTGAACAGCGCCACCACAATGAAGGGAGTCACGATCGTCGCTCCTCGTCCGAATGTATTGCAGATTCCTGACGCGCGCATCCGTACGTCGGTCGGGAAAAGCTCCGGGATGTAGATGGCGAAGAGCAGGGTGACCATGACATAGATGGGAATGGTGAGTAGAAATCCGACAGTCATCAGGATACCGGGATGGCTCACAAAAGGATAAATACTCCCGATGGCGATCGAGGCGAGCGACGCACCGATAATGGTGGGCTTCCGGCCCCATGAATCCGCCGTAAGGGCACCAATGGCGGAGCCCAGTGGTGCGCCCAGCGACATGACGAGTGAATAGGCCAAAGAGGATGCAATGCTTTGTCCGGCCTGCACAAAAAATGTCGGCAGCCACGTGATAAATCCAAAAATTAGAGTGTTGATGACAATAAGCGAGGTCGCGCCCACGACCATGCGTGGCAGAAGCTGAGAACCAAGTAGTACGCCTACGCCACGTTCCTGCGCCGCGGGGGCTGAGGGTACTGGGGGCATTAGTTCATGGCTGAGCGCTACTTCTGCCTCGATCGCCCGCAGAATGTCCTCCGCTTCGTCGACATGGCCGGTCGATTCCAGCCAGCGCGGCGATTCCGGCAGCGCCTTGCGCAGATGCCAGACAATCAATGCTCCCAATCCACCCAGGATGAACATCACCCGCCAACCGAACCTTGGAATCACCAGGGTTCCCAGTAACGCCGTGACCGGCAATCCCGCCACCACGAACACTGAGATAAATCCTAACCACCGGCCGCGTGCCTGCGGCGGTACAAACTCCGTCATCGTGGCATACCCGACCACGTTCTCCGCTCCAAGCCCTGCTCCCATGACGAAGCGCAGCCCAATCAAGATTCGCATGGAGGGAGCGAACGCCGCTGCGATCGAAGCAAATCCAAAGATCGCGAGGTTGGCCTGATACGTGAACCGTCGCCCGTAATGGTCTCCGAGGAAACCGGTCAGAAACGAACCCACCATCATTCCCAGAAATGTGACGGAGACAAATTCTGCGTTCTGGCTCAGTGTGGAAAAGCTGCTTCTAAGGGTTGCGCCTAAGACGGTTGCAGCCACGTAGATATCGAAGCCGTCGAAAAACATTCCGACGCCGATCAGCCACATGATGCGGCGGTGGAACGAGGAAATCGGAAGGCGGTCCAGCCGCGCTCCCGCGTTGGCCGTGATCCCCAGTTCATTTCCTCCGCGGCAGGCGCCCCACGCTGTCGATGGTCAAAGTTTCAGCGGCCAGGCGGCAGTTCTGATCGAAGGAATTTTGTTGTGCGGTCAGAAAGAATTCTTTGCATCGCCGGACCGCATAATTGTCCAGGCGCAGAATGCGCGACGTGAGTGCGTCGGCTTCCTGCGACAAACGATCGGAGTCGCAGATTTTTGAAATCAGCCCATGCTGCAACGCGACCTGTGGCGAGATCGGATCACCAAAAAGCACAAGATTGAAAGCGAATCGCGGCAATGCGTATTCGCCGAGATACGCCATCACGGCAGATGGAGACAGACCAAAACTCATTTCGGGAAATCCCAGCAACGCGTTCTCCGTTACCAATACGAAATCGCATACGATGGCCATTCCGAATCCGAAACCAAAAGCATCGCCCTGCACTTCGGCGATGCTGATCATCGGTGAAGCTCGCAAGGCTCGCTTGGCTTCGATGAGTCGTGCCGATTCGCGCTGTATGCTTTCGGTATCTTGGCCGGCACGTTCGCGTCCCGTGCAGAAGACTTTACCCCTGGCTCGAATGCGCAACACCCGCGCTCGAGGTCGAGCGGCCTCGGCATGAAGCTCTGATAGCATGGCGTCGAACATCGCACCATTGATCTGGTTTCCGTGTTCCAGGTTGTTCAGGATGAAGCTCAGAACATCGCCCTCACGTTCGATGATTACGCCGGCGTGCGCGGCTTGCGGTGTGCGAAGGGAATCTTGAGTTGACACGCCGTCACCGTATACAACGAACGTAAGTTCTGTCAACAGGCTGCGCAATATCAGGATGCTATGTGGCCTAAAGAAATCAACTGAGCAATTCTCTCAGGTAACGATCCTTTCCTGAAAAAGTGACGATGAACATTCCGATATCGCCATCGAACCACGAGTCCCCGCGGGATACGATCGGGCCACGGCCAAGGCTGAGTGTGAACCAGGTGCGCAGCTTCTGGGCGGCCTGGGCCGGATGGACCATGGACGGCATGGACTCGTTCATCTACTCCCTGGTATTGGTTCCGACCCTGCGTGAGTTGTTGCCTAAGTCAGGAATCGCACCCACTCCGGCCAACGTCGGATATTACGGTGGAATTCTCTTCGCTCTCTTCATGATTGGCTGGGGAACCGCCCTGATCTGGGGTCCGATCGCGGACCGCTTTGGACGGGTTCGAACCATGATGTTCAGCATACTTTGCTTTTCAGCGTTTACCCTGCTGTCCGCATTTGCGCAAGGAGTCTGGAGTCTCGCTCTTTTACGTTTTCTCGCCGGCGTTGGTATCGGCGGAGAGTGGTCGGTGGGCGCTGCCCTGATTTCCGAGGAGTGGCCCGAGGAGTTCCGTACTCGTGGAGCAGCGTGGATGCACACCGGCTACTACTTCGGTTTCGTCCTGGCCGCTGCCGCTAATTACTTCATCGGAGCCCGCTTGGGATGGCGATACATGTTTATTGTGGGCGGGGCTCCGGCGCTTCTAGTAGCCGCGATTCGCAACAACATTCAGGAACCGGTTCGCTGGGCAGACAAACTGGAAAATCTCGGCGACGCATGGAAGATGCACCACGCCTTCCTTAAGCTTTTCTCGCCACAGTATTGCCGGCGCACAATCCTGAATTCGATTTATCTCATCGTATCGCTGGCTGGTTTGTGGGCTGGATCCGTTTATGTACCAGCAGCCGTGACATATATTGCGACTAAAGAGGGGAGAACAGCTCTTGCTGCGGCCCGCTTAGCCTCTTGTTCGACAGCATTGCTTGGGACTGCCACCGTCCTCGGGGCTCTGGTTGTGCCTTTCATTGCGGAGAGACTTGGCCGGAGAGGGGCTCTCGCACTTTTCTATATCGTCATGCTCGGATCTATTTGGCTGGCGTTCGGTTACGTGTTCTACGTCCAGAGCAACCCTGTCGCGTGGTTTATGTTCTGTGCTTGTTTGCTAGGACTCGGCGGAGCGAATTTTGTCGTCTATTCATTTTGGTTGACCGAGCAATACGCGACAGAATGCCGCGCCAGTGCATTCGCTTTTACCACCAATGTCGGTAGATTTGCTGCGGCGGGTTTCACATTTCTGGTGGGCGCAGGCATCAGGCATTTTCAGACCATGGGAACACCTGTCGCTTTGATTGCTCTAGCCTTCATCGTGGGCCTTGGTCTGATCCCGTTCGGAAAAGAGACGAAAGGCGAGCCGTTGCCTTCGTGAGCACGCGACCGAAGTACAAATTCGCTCTAGCACAGAATCTCCTGCACTTCCGAAAGAGCGGCGCAACCTGCTCAACTCCTGCCGGGAAGAGTGACAGAGGTATACGGTGGATTTATTGCTACCATATCGCATTATTATTTGACAATATGCGATCCTCGATGGAATACTCCCGCGCACTAGCTTTTCGTTTTGGGGAATCTCATGTGGGGACCCAGATCGATTTTCGCTGTACTCAGGACGAAACATTCAAATAACCACACTGGAGAAATACGCAACATTGATTTTGAGGTTGGCTGGGTTCCTTCCCATCTGATCCCTGTGAGTTTTTCGGCGCCTTATCCAATGGCGATTTCGAAAGTACGTCACTGTTCAGTCTCAACTTAGGAGGCAATGATGGCTCTTCCGCCACGTCTGCGGATGACGCACTGTTGTATAAGCGGAACAGTGGCCGTACTTATGCTGTGCGCCCTCTGTTCCGAGCCTGTAGTTAGTCAGGTTGTCGGCGGAACCATTTCGGGGACGGTCGCCGACCACTCGGGCGCTGTCATTTCCGGTGCGACCGTGTCTCTGAAGAACTTGGCGACAGGAGTCGTGACAGAAGCCAAGACAAACGCTCAGGGCTTATACAGTCTTCCGAACCTCCTTCCGGGAACCTATCAGCAGACTGTGTCAGCCTCTGGTTTCCAAACTGCGATCCGGAACGCGATCATTCTGACGGTCGGCGCGCAGATGGTTTCCAACGTTGCGATGAGCGTAGGTACTGTGAGCGAGAGTGTGGAAGTGCAAGATCAGCCGCCCGATTTGCAACTGGAGTCGTCGGCCATCAGTGCCTCCACGACTTCGCGGACGATTGTCGAGTTGCCCCTGAACGCCAGATCGTGGACGGATTTGGCCCAGCTTCAGCCTGGAGTGGCCACCATACGAGCCATGGCGCCGGTTTCGAGTACCGACCGTCTTGGGCGGGGTTACGGAGTCGAGTTGTCGGTAAGCGGTGGTCGCCCTCAGCAGAACAATTACCTGCTGAATGGAGTCAGCATCAATGACTATACCAATCAGGCCCCGGGCAGCATCCTGGGCGGCAATTTGGGCGTGGATGCGGTGTCTGAGTTCACCGTCTTAACGAGCAATCAAGGAGCGGAGTACGGGCGCACGTCAGGTGGCGTTATCAGCGCGATTACTCGCTCAGGCACCAACAGCTTTCACGGCAGCGCATACGAGTTCCTGCGCAACAGCGCTCTTGATGCTCGCAACTTTTTCGATCCAGCCACCATCGCGCCTTTCCGGCGAAACCAATTCGGAATCGCAGCTGGAGGTCCCATCATAAAAGACCGGACCTTCATCTTCGCGGATTACGAAGGCTTGCGACAGTCCTTGGGATTGAGCATGGTCGATAATGTACCTTCGCCAGCCGCCCGTGCGGGGAACCTGACCACGGGTAAAGTTACGGTGGACCCGCTCGTAAAGCCCTACCTGGCCTTTTATCCCCTTCCCAACGGTCCCATCAGCGGAGATACGGGAATCTACAGCTTCTCAGGGTCGGCAGTCACCACCGAGAACTACTTCACGACTCGAGTGGACCATCGGTTCTCGAATGCAGATAACCTCGCCGGCAGCTATATGTTCGACAACTCACCCTCTTCCCAAAACGATGAGTTTAACAACAAGCTGATCTTCACGAAGACCAGGCGGCAGATGGTAAGCCTTGAGGAGAATCATCTCATCCGACCAAGCCTCATGAATTCGTTTCGCCTCGGCTACCACCGCGAGTATGCGGCCGCTCCCTCTGGCAGCAAAGCGGTCAACCCGCTGGCGGCCAGTACGAGCCTTGGGTACGTTCCGGGTGACACCGTAGGATTTATCGGGGTCCCGGGATTGACTTTCTTCACTGGCGGACTTAGCACCCAAACGCCGGCGGAATATAACTGGAACTCATGGCAAGCCTACGACAACGTATTCTGGACCAAAGGTAACCACAGCCTGAAACTCGGCGGGAACGTGGAACGCATCATTGACAATCAATCCACTCCATCCCAACCCGGAGGCGACTTCGAATTTAGTTCTCTATTAGACTTCCTCACGAACGACAGGCTCACGAACGACGCCCTCACTCTGATTGCCGATGCACCCGGGATCGTATCGCGGCGCAGGATGCGGCAGACCTTGTTTGGAGCCTACATTCAGGACGACTGGCACATGCGCTCGAATCTAACGGTGAACCTCGGGTTGCGTTATGAGATGTCCACCGTACCGATCGAAACATCCGGCAAGCTTGCAAGCCTGCGGAGCCTGACGGCTGCCTTACCTTATTGCGGAAGAGATGTTACGGGTTGTGCCGGCGTTGCGCCATTGTTTCACAATCCCACATTGAAGAATTTTGAACCCCGCATCGGCTTCGCCTGGGATCCGTTCGGCGATGGCAAAACCGCAGTCCGCGGCGGCTTCGGCATGTTCGACGTGGATATTTTCCCTGCAAACCTGCGGCACACAGTGGACGGGACGGTACCTTTTTACTCGTCAGTGAACGGCCCGGTCCCCGCCGGATCGTTTGGGCCTTTTGCTATCACCCCGCAGCCAGCGTATTCGACCCTCTCTGCCAGTGGTACGGCGCAGCGTGCCGCCTACCTTGATCCGAACCCCAATCGCAATTACGTGATGCAGTGGAACTTGAATATTCAGCGAGCCATAACAACCGGTACCACGGCAATGATCGCCTACGTCGGCTCGCGTGCGGTGCATAACCTCATGCAGACCGACGATTCCTCCATCGTGATTCCCATGACCAAGACAGCGGAGGGGTACCTCTGGCCGCAGACCTTGCACACAACTCTTAACCCTAATTTTGGGCGAGTCCCGGGAACATTCTGGAATTCCGATGCCCACTATCACGCCCTCGAAGCACAGGTTTTGCAGAGATTCAGTCATGGCCTCTCCGGACAGGTTTCTTACACCTGGGGCAGAAGCATCGACACCGCTTCTGGTTCTACGGATGGCGATCAATTCCGCAACGGACTCTCGAGCATGTTCTTTTTCGACCCGAGGTTACGGCGGGGACCTTCCGATTTCAATCAGACGCACAATTTGGTCTTGAACTACACTTGGGAGATTCCGGCCCCCAAAGCACTTACTGGCGTTATGAAATGGGCGGCAAAAGGTTGGGAATTGGGAGGCATCTTCTCCGCAAGTACCGGTGTGCCGTTTACGATGACGATCGCACCCGACCCGCTGGGAATGAACAGTACGGATGCGTACAGCTATCCTGATATCGTGCGCGGCTGTAATCCGGTCCATGGTGGTCTGAACTATCTCAACTTGAATTGCTTTGCGCTTCCGCAGGCTACTCCAGACATTGCTGCCCTTTGTGTTCCTTTCAGCGCCGCAGCCCAGCCAGGGACATGCGCGAATCTGTTAGGGACCGCCGGACGCAACACCATCGTGGGGCCAGGTCTGATCGAACTGGACAGCTCGGTGGTTAAGAACAACTACATCCAGCGCGTCTCGGAACAATTCGATATCCAGTTCCGGCTGGAAATTTTCAACATACTCAATCACACCAATTTCAATCCGCCTACGTCGAACCTCCAGGTATTTAACGGTGATGGTAGCACCGGTGGGCTCACACCAGGCCTGTTAGATTCGACCGCAACGACTTCCCGGCAGATTCAGGTGGCGGTGAAAGTGACCTGGTAGTGACCGCAACTTCCCGGCAATAAGTGCGCTTTTTGCTCAGTACCCTGCAACTGTTTCGAATGCTGCAGAGAATGATGTGGGTTATTTGAATCGCAACGTATTTTCGCCGAAAGGAGACTGATGCCAGTGTCCATACGAAGACGTCCTTGGCGCATCATTCTTTTTGCGGGTGCGTTGATTGGTTTGGAATCTCTTGCGTGGGCCCAGCAAAAGTGGGAAAAACTGGCCCCGTTTCCGGAGCCGGCGGAAGAGATCTCCGGCGCCACCGCGAATGGCAAAATGTACGTCTTCGCTGGCCTGGCACCAGGGTGGCGGCCCATGGGCATGGTGTACGCGTATGATCCTGCCGCCAACCATTGGACCAAAAAGCATGATATGGCGCTGCCCTCGCACCACGTTGCTTTCGCAACTTACGGCGACAAGATCTACGCGTTCGGAGGCTTCGTATTGCCTGGGTCCGGTCCCCCCGGTTGGGTCCCCATCAACAATGCCTGGGAGTACGACCCGACCGCTGATCAGTGGAAAGCTCTCGCTCCGATGCCGAGCAAGCGCGGCTCCGCTTTGGCTGCCGTGGTCAACGACAAAATATACGTTATCGGCGGTGCTTCCACCATTCCTGGATCCAAACTAACTATCCTCTTCCCCACCCAACCGCACATGTCGGTCGGAACTGTCGAGGAATACGATCCTGCGACGAACAGATGGCGCGAATGCAGCCCGATGCCGACTCCACGCAACCACGCCGCTGTTGGCGTCGTGTTTGGGAAGATTTATGTCATTGGTGGGCGCGTGGGCGCCGCCTTTATCGGCTTGGCATCCGATGTTTCGGTAGTGGAAGAGTATGATCCGGCGACCGATCAGTGGAGTGGCCCTAGAGCCCGCATGCCATATGCGCGCAGCGCCCTTGGATCTGCGGTCTATGACGGAAAAATCTACGTAGCCGGCGGCGAATATCAAGATCCTCATATGATGGCCACCTTCCGCGCTGTTGAAGCCTACGACGCGGCGACGAACACGTGGATCGAAATGCCTCCGTTGCCAATCTCTCGCCACGGACTTGCGGTAGGTGTCATTGGGAGCGAGTTACATGTCGTGGGAGGCGATGTGCAGTCCGCTGGAACACAGATGGACGTCTCAAGCGGAGAGCACGATGTATTTGAGTTGGCACATCATCCCTGACTCTCGTTTCTTCACTGATACTCTGCGCGACGACACCAACGAAATTCGATATTCAAAACGAGGAATGAGTTTCAAACATGACCAATAAATCCCGCAGTACGGTGGAGATCTCCAGAAGGCAGGTGTTACAAGCGGGACTGACCACCGCGGCGGCATTGGCACTTGGCCCGGCTGATAGCACTGCTCAGGACGCGAGTGGCCATCCCTCCGATGTTCGCGTCATTGACATTCACGCTCACTATTTTCCCCGTACCTATCTTGATATCGTAGCCACGGACGGCAAGAAGTTCGATGCGGCATATTACACAACCGACAAAGGGTGGTTCATCAAGACGCCGGCGGGCGGAAATGGTCCCCTGCCCGACAAATTCATCGACTTGAAAGCACGCATCGCGGACATGGACGCCCAGGGAGTGGGATTACAGGTAATTTCGCTCACCGCCCCCATGTTGTACTGGGGCGACGCAGAACTTTCCACAAAACTTGCGGTCGCGTGGAACGACGCCGCAGCGGAGGCACACCGCGCCTACCCCACAAGACTGATGGCGTTCTTGTCATTGCCGATGCTCTATCCCGACCAATCTCTCCGAGAACTCGAGCGGGCGAGCAAATTGCCAGGCATGCGTGGCGTATATCTCGGCACAAACATTGCCCAGCGCGATCTCGATGACCCGTTATTTGAACCCGTATTGGCAGAAATTGAAAAGGCAGGTTTCCCCATTTTCTTGCACCCCGTCGACACCCAGGGTGCGCGCCTGAATCCTTACTTCCTGTTCAACCTGCTAGGAAACCCCGTGGACACCGCAATCGCTGCCTGTCATTTGATATTCGGCGGCGTTCTCGACCGGCATCCGAATCTTCAGATCTGCCTGCCTCACGGTGGCGGCGTGCTTCCGATATTGACCGGACGCATCGATCAGGGCTGGAAGGTAAAGAGCGAACTCAAGCATTTGCCGCAAGCTCCCAGCGATTATCTGAAGCGTTTCACTTACGACACCATTACGCATTCGAAATCAATAATGGAGTTCATCATCCATGAAGTTGGCGCCCAGCGGGTGATGATTGGCAGCGATTACTGCTTTACGATGGGGTATGATCGGCCAGTGCAGTTCCTCGAGCAAGTCGACCTTAAAGCCACCGAGCGCCGTATGATCCTTGGAGGTAATGCAGAACGAATATTGAAGCTTTAGAGTCCAATCTAGGAGTTACAGGCTGCCGAACTCTCAAACTTGACGTAGTGCGATCTGTCTACGCTGCTAAGAAGGGGACTCGCTCGCTCGTGCCTTTTGGAACAGTGCAACGACTGAGGACTTCATTACTTTTCCCATCGTATTCCGGGGAAGGGCGTCCAGCAGCAGAAGCCGTGAAGGTAGTTTGTGTGTGGCCAGCGATTTCCGCGCCCAAGCTCGAAGCGAGGGCAGATCCAGACTATCGCGACCGTTCAGAACCAGCGCCGCCGCGATACGTTCTCCCCATTCTTCATCTGGAACGCCCACCACGGCACAGTCCGCCACAGCGGGATGTTCGCGGAGCACTTCTTCAATTTCCAGTGCCGAAACCTTATGCCCACCGGTCTTCAGAATGTCACTGCTTGTCCGGCCGAGAATTCGGTAAAGGCCGTCCTTGACGATAGCAGTATCGCCCGTATGAAACCAACCATCGCGGAAAACGCTGCGAGTTGCGTCGGGCTTCCGCCAGTATTCTAAAAAAACACCAGGGCCTCGTACCTTGATCTCGCCCGCTTGCCCCTCATCAACAAGTGTGCCGTCCTCCGCTACCAGTTGAATTGCGACTCCGGGCAGCGGCTTCCCCACACAGCCCGGGACGCGTTCTCCATGCAGCGGATTCGACAGTGCCATGCCAGTTTCGGTCATACCATAGCGCTCGAGGAGAGTGTGGCCACTAATTTCTTTCCACCGCTGCAGGATACTCACGGGCAAAGCGGCAGACCCTGACACCATCAGACGCAACTTGGTGCAGGCATTGCTTAACCTGACTTGACGCTCAGGTGAAGCAGCTTCCCAGGCAGCAATGAGCTTTACATAAATTGTTGGTACCGCCATGACCAGATTTACCCCCCTATCGGCAATGCAGTTCCACACCGCCGTAGCGTCAAAGCGCGGTAGCATGACACATGAGGCTCCCGACCACAGAGCACAACCAACCACGTTGATGATTCCGTGAATGTGATGCAGGGGTAGACACAAAAGCACACGGTCGTCCGAAGACCACTCCCAAGCCTCAACCAGACTACTGATCTGTGCCGTGATATTGGCATGCGTCGTGACTACCCCCTTTGGCAGCCTGGTCGTGCCGCTGGTGTACAGAATCATGGCACGACGATCAGCAGCTATTTCTATTTGTATGTTTCTCGATTCTGCGGATCTGGGCTCGCCGAGCCGGTCACAAGACAACGCGCGGATACCACAGGCTTCGGCGATGGGTCTCATCATCGGGGCGGTGTGCGAGTCATACACCAGTGTCGACGCCCCAGAATCCTCAATCAAGTATTCCAGTTCACGATTTGGGACGCTAAGTGGCAATGGGACAGCGATGCCACCGGCTCGCCAGATACCCCATTGCACGGCAACCCAACAGAATCCCGGTTGCACCGCGAAGGCAACACGCGATTCCGAGAGGTCTTTTTTCCTCCCCAGCAGCATCGTTGCAAAAAGCGAAGAAGAATCGAGCAAATCATCGTAGGTATATGTGCCTCGAGAATCGATGACTGCTACACCCTCACCGTGTTGATGCGCGCGAGAGATCAATGAGAACATTTCGTCGTGGCTCATTACCGGCAGAGTACGGCGTCTCCACTTCGTTTGTCCACGATTTCAACCACCCGATCCCGAAGCTCAGACCTCGCAACCCAGTTGCGACTCGCGCCTGAGGACCGGCGACTGTTTAGTCTCCCGTTCCGGTCAGCGAAACAGATTGCGGGCTGTTACTCGCACCATCGTTCACGTTCCGTGTTGCCTTGGGCGTACAAACATTCCCCCCGAGTGTCGACGCATGGTGTAGAACTCCCAGACCAGCCGCGGATCACGACGACATGCGTGCAGCGAAGCGACCTCCTCGATTCGGTAGTTCCGCCACAACTCATCCATGCCACGGAAGGTCGGGATGCCACTCTCGGCGCTTACGACTGCTCCGGTCAGGATGAAGATGCGGTCAGCAGGAGAAAATGCGAGCTTGAATGAAGTCTAACTCGACAGACGCACTGCCAAATTCGAGGTTCCTCTTTCACCAGCTTGGAAGCCCGTGATTACCAGTGCCATAATGCTCTGCAATCGTCATGGCCGAGCCATCGCTTGCTGAAATCGTCGCGAGACCTGACACGGAGCATCCCACGGCTCCTGCTTACAGGGTTTTGTACGACGGTCAGTGCGAGATTTGTCAGGCTTGCGTGGCTTGGCTGAAAACACTCGACCACCATAATAAGACTCTTGCGCTGCCAATCGGGGCAGAGGTCTTATCCGCAGTCGATTCCCGGCTCAAACTGGACGAATGCCTTCGGCAGTTGCACGTCGTCACTCCTCAAGGCGAAATCCTCGTCAGTTGGGATGCCGTCGCGAGTCTCGCTCGATTGTTCCCGTCCACGTGGATCATCGGAACGCTGGGTCGGTGGTTTCCGTTTCGAAACTTTGGGCGTCTGCTCTATCGTTTTGTGGCAACAAACCGATATTCACTCAGCAAGTGCAGAGGCGGGGTGTGCCGAGTCGCCAAACCAGAAGTAGTACGACGCCAAGCTCGACTCGGAGCGTTCTGGTCATGTTACACGATGGGCTTCTTCATCCGGTTGCCGCTCGTGCTGTGGGCTGGATTCGAGGCGGCGATCCAAAGACTGAGCATCTTCGTCCGGACGTACCATCATCGGCTCGATCTGCTCGACGGAAAGCTCACTATTTTGTTTCTGAATGGGTTCTTTCCCAATGCGGTTCCCTTGTTATTCGGCGAACTCTTCACGACTGTTCTCTACGACGGAGTAGCAGTTGATCCCGGCTCGCCCAAGATGCGCAGGTCGTTGCAGCGCCACCTTCGCCAGATCAAACCAAATATCACAAGGGTGATCGCCACACACGCCCATGAAGAACATGTCGGCAACCTGAACTGGTTGTCAGAACTGACTTTTGCTCCCATCTACGTGTCGGAAATGGCCGCCCGGTTCCTGAGTCCGTTTAAGAAGCTCCCTTGGGTTCGAGCTACTATCATCGGCCAGCCTCCCAATTTGAAGGAACCATATCGAGTGTTGGGCGATACGGTAGACACCCAGTCGGGGCAGTTGAAAGTGATCGCGACTCCCGGTCATTGCGATGACCACATCGTTCTATACGATCCCAAAGAGAAATTGCTGCTTGCGGGCGATGCCTTCATGGGCAGCTATTTCGCAACACCAAATCCCGACGTGGATAGCCACAAATGGCTTGTCAGCCTTGAGCGCCTGATGGAACTGGATATCGAGATTCTGGTCGAAGGACACGGGCACATCCACACGTTAAGAACCGATATCCCCGATTTCCCCGGCGTTGTTATCCGAGAAGACCCAAAGATCGCAATTTCTCAGAAACTCGACTATATGCGATGGCTTCGCGAACAGATTGAGGCTGGATTTCGAGAACAGCTTCCGGTTCGCGTCATCGAAGCGAGTTGTTTTCCTTGGGGTAAACGGACTTCGTGGGAGAGTTGCGCGACCGACGAATGCATCCGACTTTTGAGCCTCGGTCACTTTTCGCGAACTGAACTGGTGCGCAGCTTTGTTCGCACCGACTCAAATCCGCTTCCCACCGTATACGAAGTACGGATGTCGGCAGAGGATTAACCGCTTGTTCCTCCTGACTGCGCCATCAGAAGACGAGATTCGGCGTTTCATTTCTGCGCAACAGAAGTCCCGATTCTCTTATGCAGAGGTCGGTGCGACTGCTTCTGGAGCACCCAACGGGTACAATGTCGATCACAATCGAGTAGATCTTGGCAGTGGCGAGATCGCGTGGCACCGAGCAGTTGAAGCGGTTCGGGAATGGCGGATGTTCGACATGCCGTGGTTGCGACCCTGCTGGCCGACCGCCCCGATACGTATTGGAACCGACGTCGCGCTGCTAGTGCGACACTTCGGATTCGTTTCCCTAAATGCGTGCCGTATCGTCTATGTGGTTGACGAGAGTGCGAGCATTAAACGCTTTGGTTTCGCTTACGGCACGTTGGAGGAACACGCAGAGAGCGGAGAAGAGCGATTCACCGTCGAGTGGAACCAAGTCAGCAATAAGGTCTGCCATGACATCCTTGCTTTTTCTCGACCTCGGAGTGCATTGGCGAGGCTCGGATATCCACTCTCGCGGTTCCTCCAGAAGCAATTTGTTGAGCATTCTAAAGCAGCGATGTTGCGATTCCTAGCTGGGTAGTTAAGAAGCTCCGCGATCACTCATGGTCAAACACCTGCGCATCGTCATTCCGGCTGGAAACGGACAGGTTGGCACTGTCCTGTCGCGACACTTCCACGCGCATGGACACGAAGTTGTCGTTCTGGCTCGCAAGGCTGTTCCAGCACCATGGCGCGTTGTTAGTTGGGATGGAGAGCATCTGGGCGACTGGACTTCCGAACTAGAAAATTCCGATGTGGTCATCAACCTTGCGGGCAGAAGCGTGAATTGCCGATACACGGCAGCAAATCGTAAGGCAATCATGGACTCTCGCACCGAGACCACGCGCTTGCTGGGTAGAGCGATTGGTCAGTTGGCACACCCTCCGCGCCTGTGGATGAACGCGAGCACGGCGACGATCTACCGCCATGTGTACGACCGACCTATGGACGAGCGGACAGGAGAAATCGGCGGCGCTGAACCGGACGCACCTACCAAATGGAGGTTCAGCATTGATGTGGCGACCAGTTGGGAGTCAGCTTTCTTCGATGCCATCACACCGAACACCCGCAAATTAGCCCTTCGCAGCGCGATGATTATGAGCCCTGACCGTGACGGTATTTTTGACACTTTGCTTCGTCTCGTAAGGTTTGGACTCGGAGGTACGGCGGCGAGCGGTCAGCAATTCATTTCGTGGGTTCATGACGTGGATTTTCTGTCCGCTATCGAATTTCTGATTGCCCATAACGAATTCGACGCTTTCGTGAACATTTCATCGCCGCATCCTTTACCGAATCGGGAATTCATGAGGGCTCTGCGTCAAGCATGGGGTGCACGCATTGGGCTTCCAGCCACAACGTGGATGCTGGAAATAGGCACATTCTTTCTTCGGACGGAGACCGAGCTTGTGCTCAAGAGCCGCCGCGTGATCCCCAGTCGTCTGGTTGACGCGGGCTTCCAATTTCAATTCCCTGACTGGCCTACCGCCGCACGTGATCTCGTTGCCCGCTGGCGTGCTTCGAACTGATCTCGGACTAAGAGGGCTTCGCTAGAACCTGTCGATCACTCCAGCCGATGGAATAGGCAAACAGCTATTTCGCGCCCCTGCGAGAGAACTACTCACCGATACCTGATCGGTGTCTAATATCCCCCGCACGCGTTCTGCGGAAGGGGTGGACAGGGTCGAAGGTCGGGCCCTAGATTCCTAATTTCCTCAGTACCTGCTCCTTGTAACCACGACTGATCGGCAGCGCCGTTCCATCACGAAGTTCGACCGCATACTCGCCATATGGGAGAGGCTTTAATTTTTTTATTCGATCGAAATTTACAAGTGTAGAGCGGTGGATTCGAATGAAGTTGTGCTCAAGCAGGCCTTGTTCGGCCTTATGCATGGTTTCGCGAGAAATGAGGGTCTGTGATCCCACGTGAAAGCAGACATAGCTTCCGGCGGATTCGGGTTGAGCGACTGCTCTCAACGTTTGCTGCTGGCGGATGCGGAACGTCCGGATCCCGCGGCCTCACCTGAGCTAGATAGACTGCGGCCGTTCGGCCGTATTTCAGTTTTGGTGAATTTGGCCGCTCGTGAACAATGCTGAAGTGTCGATCTCCTGCAGATTCACTGTCCCTACGAAGTTATATCGCTATCATTTTCGAGTATCCCTAGCCGTGCTGCGCCGCCAGACTGTTACCGTCGTCTTTGTCCCACAGCGCGATGACGACGTTCGTGTCGATAGCGGTTGTCATTCTCCCCTGATTCCTCGCAGCCACCTTCTGATACTTTTCCTTCCCGAGGGAATGTCGGGATTTCCAATTCCGCGATACTTCGCGAACGCGCTCTTGCTTCTCACCGGCCGAACACGGATCCCTTTGCCGTCGCTCTCGAACAGCAATTTATCTCCAATTCGAACGCCCAGGGCCCGTCGGACTTCGCGAGGCACGGTAATCTGACCTTTTGCTAGTGATCGTTGCCTGCTTTTTCGCAATCACCTCGGTTCCTTACTTTGCTACGGCGTCCTTACTTTCGCCAAAAACTGGGGCTGGCGACTCTGGCAGCACTCAGGTTTTCAACTAAAGCCGGTAGCAGATGCCAATATGTGGAAGATGGGAAGCGCCGCGCATAGTGCAAAAGCTTCGTTCGGTCAATATTGCTGAAATGGAGCTCGTCCAAAGCAGGTGCAGTTCCGTTTTGCAGACCCAAATAGATCCAATCACGGATTGCCTTCTCTGGCTCGGCTAACAGATAGCTGCCATATCGAGTTGTCATTCGAACAAACCCGCAATAGAGACGTGGAGTGATGCTGCGGTAGCTGATCGCGATGTTTCCGGTCCTAAATTCCCTCTGGCGTTCAGTGGTTACACAAGTGAGCGTACGAGGAGATTGCGTGCTGATTCCGTATTCCCGGAGTCCGGACTCCAGAGAAGTGATGAGTCCCCAAAATACACAAAAAGGGGGACTGACCATTGCAACCCTCGAAAAAAGTCGTCATCGAAATTGCGAGCAGTAAACGCAATGCCGGCCAGGGTAAGGAGCGGATGCACCGGCAGGCGCATTGGCAGTTTTGAAATGCGTTCCTGAGCGGTGCTTTTGCGAAAACGAAGATGACTGGCGAGGATTACGAGCCAGACAAAAAGCATCCCGGCGACTGCAATGCCGTAGAGCATCAGAAAAGCATTCTTTGGGGCGAAAACGGCTAGCAGAATTGCTGCGAAGATTCCTACGGTGGAAACCAGCAGTGCACGATGCGGTACACCATTGCGGCTGACTTTGCCTATCCATTGATACCTTGATGTGCGCACAAGTAAATAAATAGCTAGCCCGGGTGACGTCAAGGAGTAGCGGATGCAACCTTCGTTGAAAAAAGACTGTTTATCAACTAGAGATTGCTCAGTACGGAATGACACCTTTACCCAGATCACAGGTGTCGAGTTTGGCGACGATGCCTGTTTTAGCAACTTCGCAAAGCCCACTGATTCTGGAGAGTTCGTGCCCTTGAGAAATGGCGGACTTTTTCAGTCCATAAAACAGCATTACAGCGGAAATCAGTCACAACCTACACCTCCAGCACAACTGCTTCTTCTTGTGCTCTTTGGAGTGACTGGCAAAAACCGCAGGCAGGTGACGCGGGCAGCACATCATAAGCTTGGCTCAACCGGTGAACCCGAGATTGTGTAGCTTTGTCGAGGACGAGTCCTCTCCCGGCGTTACCTAATCGACGGCTATATAGCCCGAGACTTTTCAGAACATGGCCCACCGCTTCATTGCTGACCCTTATTGATTCTCCTTGTTCGACGTATATCTCATTCGCGGCGGCTGCGATTTCACGAATGAAGACTTGCCCTTCAGTGCTGTCATGGCAGCGAAGGAGGGCGGCCCTTAGCACGACACCGTTCACTCCATTCGCGCGATCTACTCGCGCCTGCTCATCGCGTTCTTGCAGTAACTGGGCGATACCGACCTGCAATTCAGTGTCGTCCACAATTACCGCACCGAGCGCCTCCGCCATGGCACAGATCTCAGGGCGAAATCCCGAGACGCGATACTTCGAAGCTCGCACCTTGTCGCAGCTAAAGAAACGATAAGCAAGGAGTCGGTTGTGGAAGTCATTGATGACGTCCTCGGCTGGAACACCCTGCAACGATCGCGCTGAACTTCCGCCCACATGGACGTGAATGCTGTGAATCCACCCTGGTTGATCCTTAGGCTGCTCACCAACATAGATGCACTTTGGACAGTAAGACTGTTGAAGATGCTTTCCACTTGCAACCAGATATCCGGGTTGCGTGGAGGCATCGAGCAACGCTGCCGTGCGCCCGCTGATCTGCAGGTCGCGGATGAGGAGCGTGGGCATCAATTCGCCTAAGGGTAGGGCCCGCAAAGCCACAGGATTTATTTCAGCAAGCAGGATGGGTCTCCGACAAACAGCCACTAACGTTTGCAGAAGGAAATTCGCCGCGGAAGAAGCTCCCGTAATGGCTAGCAAAGGAAGACATGGAAGGAACTCAGGAAACCACGTCGCCAGGGCCCAATACGTAAGAAGCGAGTGATCCCCGGTAGGCATTGCTACATGTTTCTTTAGGAGTGCCTGGATGCTGAAGAAAAGTTCCCTCGTTGATCCGAAGCGTTGGATTGCCGTGGGCAAAACCAAAGAGCGGTACAAGCTCAGAGGCAACTTGATTGTCGAACTGCTGCTGGCTTCGAGACGAATCCCAGCTTGCGCTGGTTTAATCCGAGCCAGGACGATTCTGCGGTCTGATGGCATCCGCATGAGCTCCAACATGGGCCCTAAGCGCGATAAATTGATACCCGGCCTCGGCCGAGCTGCGGTTTCCTCAGCATGGGAAGAGGGAGTGGGTATTGACGCTGACGATGATCCCGCGAATGAAGAGTTTTCTGTCTCTGCTTTGGAAGCAGCGGCATCAGCCGCTAGGTTAGTTCGAGCGATCGCTCCGCTGTTCAGATCGCCCTGCCGAGATCCCTCCGCAGAGTGGCTCCGCTCTGTCTGGTGCCCTCCGCTCGATGAATTCAGTGAAGGGTCAGTCGGCTCCCGCATGTATTTCTCCTCATTACGAACGTTTCCTTCCTCTTTGAAACCCGCCGGCGTCCCTGCTCCTCTGATGGCCTCAATCCGGAATGAAAGCCGTCGCGTCTTGTGGATATCATCTGGCCCAGATTTAAAAACAAAGCACTTAACTGGGTTCGTTTTGAAATCTTCAACTTTCGTGCCGAGCAGAAAGTCCGGCCGCGGGCAGTCCGGGGGGACCAGCTGCCTAACTGGTGGTCTCTCTATTTTTTCGATTCTGTCTTTCCGCTTCCGTCAGTACGCGCAATGTGTGAAGGTGGGTAGCGAGGATACATCGACTGGTTCTTTTTTCTCTCCTCCATTTTTCGACGCTTTTCTTCCCGGTACTCCATCAGAACCTGCGGATCATTTAAAGCGCGAGGAAAATCTTGATCACAGAGTTTACTGAACTGTTCACCCACCGTTCTAATAACCTGGGTTGATAGGAGATTGTCCGGGAATGCATCCTTCACAGCTATTTCAACCACATCAAAGAATTTCACTACGATGTAATCGAACTTCGGTCCACCCAAATTCACCACATCGGACTCCGCCATGAGATCGGGAATGTCATGCGCGGTTTGGGCCATCGACCGCAATGCCTGAATCTCAGCCAAAAGTGGTTTGATCTTGAACTGAAGGGAGGAATGTTCACTGGTCGATCCCAATTCGCGAGACACCAATGCCATTTCACTGAGGATTAGCCGAGTAAAGTCTTCGGGCAAGAACTGGGGATCTTGGGCGGCAGCAATGATTTCGGGCCAGTGAGAACCCTCTCGTACCGAGACGTTATCCGTTTCGGAAGTCGCAGCCATACATTTCACCTCATTCTTTTAATCTATAGCAGGTCAACAGCGTCGCTGTTTGTTTCTCGAATGTCTCTGGGGTCTATGACTTTCTCTTCCGGATCCGCAAGATTCTCGTGTTGCAATTGCTTCAAGTGCTCCAAGGCTCGGAACAAGCGCTTGTCGGCAGCTGTGCTGTAGCGCAAGATTCGATCCATGATCGGCCCATGGAATATGAGCTCCTGCTGCATCTCGCGGGCTTCGAACTGCAGGCTGCGTCTTTTTTGCCAGACTGCCAGCACCAGGCTCTCGAGCATCAATTGCGCTTCGATCGTACGAACAGGAAACTCCTGTTCGAAGAGCAGGCGCAGTCTCTCCAATGCAGTCTGCTCCTCCTCCGTCCCGGTTTGAAGCAGCAGGGTCTTCGCGGACAAGCCGTGCTTCAGAGCATTGAGTCGGCTGCGGTTTTTGCCTTGGGCAGTTTTCGGTCCCCTAGATTTACTTCCATTTTGTCGACTGATCTCCGCGGGATCGATGCCTATGGATGGCAGGGCCAATTCCGTCAGATTCGCTCCGGCTGCATTAGCCTTCCCTGCGACTTGTCGATTTTCGGAGGCATTATCGTTCGAGGTGCTTGCTGCGTCTTGCATTTCCATATCGGCCTTCTGTCTGAGAATTGGCGCTTCCCTCACTGCATTACTTCACCGGAGACCGAACCTCAGAGTAAGACAGCAGTATTAGGTGCCACAGCGGCAGGTTAATAAAGGGCACGATAGTAACGAAAGGATGCGCAGTGCCTATCCGAGGTACATGGGCTCCGGGGCGGAACTGATCGAGCGCCTCCTCTTGGGAAAGGAAAAATGTCAGGGTTCGCGAAAGAGGTAACAAAGGGTATCACAATGACTCGCTGTTCCGACCTGTTGCGAGTTGGGCGCGATGCACCCAGCCATCCGCAAGAGCCGTCGGGGGGCTGCGCATCGCTCCGTTTAGCGCTGCCAGCGGGAGTGCTGGCACTGGATGGGTGGGCTGACCGTCTGATCGTGTTGACGAACTGTGCATGGGCACTGCTCACCGCCTGCCATGCGATTCACGTGCACCGCAAGCTTTCGGCCGCCGGGGCGGCGTGAGATCGGACGGAAGCTGGAATCGAAGCGACAGCGTTCATCCACGTAGCTGCCTTCCCTCAACCTCAGTAGACATGCTGTGTTTGACCCACTCACGATTGCGGCATAACATTCCCGCCAATGGGCACACCCACCCGACTGATCGGGCAGACTATCTCGCATTACCGAGTGATCGAAAAGCTCGGCGGCGGGGGGATGGGTGTCGTCTACAAAGCAGAGGACACTGAGCTTGGTCGATTCGTTGCCCTGAAGTTCCTGCCCGAAGATGTTGCCCATGACCCGCAGGCTCTCGAACGCTTCCGACGCGAGGCGCGTGCGGCGTCCGCTTTGAACCACCCGAATATCTGCACGATCTACGAGATCGGCAGCCATGAAGGCCAATCTTTCATTGTCATGGAGTTCTTGGACGGCATGACCCTGAAGCATCGCATCGCTGGAAAACCGTTAGAGATCGAGACGGTGCTGTCACTCGGAATCGAAATCGCTGAGGCGTTGGATGCGGCTCATACAGCAGGCATCATCCACAGAGACATCAAGCCCGGAAACATTTTTGTCATCAAGCGCGGACACGCGAAGGTCATGGATTTCGGTTTGGCAAAAGTTGTTAGCCAAGAGCCGCAGCCTGCGGGCATAGAAGCAACTGCTTCCCTCAACGAGGAGCACCTGACCAGCCCCGGTAGCACGGTAGGGACAGTCGCCTACATGTCGCCGGAACAAGTTCGAGCGAAGGAACTTGATTTACGCACAGACCTCTTCTCATTTGGAGGAGTCCTCTACGAGATGACGACTGGCATGTTGCCTTTCCGAGGCGAGAGCACCGGGACAATCTTCGATTCGATCCTGAACCGCACTGCGGTTCCTCCTGTGCGGCTCAACTGCGATGTGCCGCGAGAACTGGAAAACATCATCAGCAAATGTCTGGAGAAGGACCGCAGCCTCCGCTACCAGCATGCGGCTGACATCCGAACTGACCTCCAGCGACTCAAACGGGACTTGGAGAGTGGCAGCAACCCGTCAGCACCACAGTCTCGAACAGAGACCTCGCTGGCAGTCCTCCCCTTCACGTTTTTGAGTCCTGTTGAACAAGGCGAATCGCTGTCCTTAGGCTTTGCCGACTCGCTCATATCTCTGCTTGGAGGGCTGGAGGGCTTTATCGTTCCGCCGACTTCTAGCATCCTGAAGTATTCGAGCGGGACTGACGCTGCCATGGTCAGTCGAGAACTTCAGGTGACCTACGTTCTTCAAGGAAACATACAGAAATTAGGCTCTCAATGGCGCGTGTCGGTTCAGTTGGTAGATGCAGAGCACCGAAGGGTCGTGTTGTCAGACAGACATGATCTCAATCTCGACAATGTCTTTGAAATACAGGACGAGATTGGGCGGCGTGTTGCCAGTTCTCTGGAAGCACGCTTTCGATCCGGGGAGGCAACGCTTCGTGACCGCTACAGCGCGGATCGCTACGCTTATGACGAATACCTGCAAGGTTTGCGATTAAGTTTTTCGGACGAAGCACAAACAATGGATCAAGCAATTGAGCACCTCACGAACGCTGTGCAGCGCGATTCCAGATTCGCTTTGGCGCATGCAGCCTTGACTCGTGTCTACATGGACAAATATCGGATTGTTGATGGGCGCGGCATTCTAGCCGAGAAAGCTGAGTCCCATTGCCGTCGTGCTCTTGAACTCGATCCGAATCTGCCAGAAAGCCATATCGCGAAGGGTTATGTGCTGTGGAGTCAGGCGAAGAACTATCCTCATCGCGAAGCCATTGCGGAGTTTGAAAAATCTCTAGCACTGCATCCAAATGTGGACGGGGCGCACGGTCAACTCGGTTTGATTTTCTCTCATATTGGTCGCATAGAGGACGGACTAGCTGCATTTGAAAAAGCACACCGTTTGAATCCCCAAAACGCGTGGGCACACTGGGCGGGGTTGGCACATCTGTGGGCAGGGAATTTTGAAGCTGCGAACCGCGAATGTGAAACTTGGTTGCGTAATAGTCCCGGCAGTAAGTACGCGCTATGGTTACAGCCGCAGCCTCTCCTGCTGATGGGAGATTTAAAAACTGCCGAAAAGGTGCTCCGGGAAACGTTGGCTGATTACCCAGAAGAGCCATTGTTTTTGTCGCTTCAGGGCATGTTGCATGCACTTCGGAGCGAACAGGAACTAGCCCTCGACTGCGCTAGAAGTGCATGCGAATCGCCGCGCTCTTTCGGACATACTCACCACACGCTTTACCAAGTTGCATGTGTCTATTCGATCCTCGGTCGAAATGAACAGGCGCTCGCATGGCTAGAACGAGCCGTCAGCACAGGTTTCCGCTGCTGGCGACTGTTCAGAGTTGATCCTTGTTTGAGTAATCTGCGAATCCTACCGGACTTCCAGAGCTATGTAACCGAGATCGAAACAGAATCGAAAGATATTCCGAGTGTACGACTTTGAAAAAAAAACAGATGATGCTTTGTAGGACTCATTGACCCGCCCGACATTGCGGCATAACATTTCCCGCCAATGGCTGCTGAGTCCCAACTGATCGGGCAGACTCTCTCCCACTACCGCATCACCGAGAAGCTGGGCGTCGGGGGAATGGGTGTGGTTTATCAAGCGGAGGACACACGGCTCCATCGTTTTGTGGCGCTCAAGTTCTCGCCCGAAGAGATCGCACGCGATCCGCAGGCGCTTGCCCGATTTCAGCGTGAGGCCGAAGCTGCCTCGGCGTTGAACCACCCGAACATCTGCACGATCCATGACATCGGAGAACAGAATGGTCAAGCCTTCATTGTCATGGAGTTTCTGGATGGCATGACGCTAAAGCACCGCATCGGCAGCCGTCCGATGGAAACGGAGTTGATTCTCTCTCTTGCCATCGAGATAGCCGACGCGCTTGACGCAGCACACGCACAAGGAATAGTTCACCGTGACATCAAGCCCGCGAACATATTCGTGACGAAACGCGGACACGCCAAGATTCTGGATTTTGGCTGATACCTCCGACGACCTCTTCAAGCCAGATCGCCGCGGCCAATGCCCAAACGGTGGACGAACAACACCTGACCAGCCCCGGCGCAACTCTGGGAACCGCCTTAGCTCCGCTTGCGACGTTCTCCCCCACTCCTTTTGGTATGGGCAGTTGGGAAGAAGAACAAGCTTCGGAAGCCAGACAAAGGACTTCCCCCCTGGACGGGCAGAGCGCGAGAACGCTTAAGGTTGCCGAAACCATAGAACAGGTTGCAGCCTACCCCTTCACAGTGCAGCTCAAACCGCTCGAAGGAATCAGTGGCGATTTTGAGCGCGGATGGGAGTTGGGGAAACGGTGGGCGCTGCTGAGGGATGAGCTTTACTCAAAGTTTGAAGCCGAGAAAAGCGTACCGTATCAACAGTTAGTCGATTTCGACCGCCTGATAGAGGATTTAGCTCCGCTGCTTGAGCAGTATGGCAGCCTCTATGAGAAGCGTTTGAACTGGGATTATACCGCCGAAAGGGACACGTTTTTAGAGCAGGTGAAGAACTCGTGGGGCCTCATCCTCCTTTCAAGGGTTCATTGCAAGCAATGCGGCAAGGTCGCGACCTCGGAAGCGAGGGGCGACATCAGCAGGTATGGCAACGGCTTCAAGCAAGATGGCGCAACCGCCCTGCTGAATGAAGGCCTGTGTAATGCGTGCAAAGAATCTCGGGAGCAGGGCGCATCCGCCGGGCGCGGTTAGCTATACTCATCTACACAGCTCAAGGGGGATTCGCTATAGCCTATCGATAACGCCAGCCGATTCCAACAAAGTAAGGCCCTCTGCTGTGCTCACCCGCTTCCAACCTTTATTCAGCAGATATCGGCGCTGAATCGGGGGAATCCGGACATCACGAACTTCCAAAACGAATCGCGTAAGTGCGGGGTCGGCAAGCCCCTGATTATCGTCAATAGCAAACTCGCCCAATTCTTTATGACAGGCGACAAGTTCTCGGCTATCCCTGAATCCGTCGATTTCGACGGGGCGAATCTTGATCTCAGTGATGATGATTCCGTTTAGTCTGAATTGGTAGCAGTTGTTCATCGTCTTCTTGTGGGACTGATTTCGAGCAGAACTGGAGGCTTTTCCAAGTCTCCAAGTTTCCCAAACAGCGCGGCATTGACGAACTTCGTGTGCTCCGTCGCCATGCTCCCGTATCCGCCGTGAATGTGCCCGAACACGTGTAGCCGGGGCTTCACGCGGTTCACCGCTTCCAATAACTCAGGATCACCTTCCTCCTCCAGTTCTCCGGGCTCGATGTCGAGGATGCCGAGGGGCGGGCCGTGCGTAATGAGAATGTCGATTTCTTTTGGCATTCGTGCCCAGTGGCACTTTCGGTCTTCGGGGTCAGACATGCGGAAAGCCGTCCCGTCGAGGTTGACAGGCGAGCCCCAGATTCGGAGTCCCTCGATCTCCATCCCTGAATTCACAAGCAAAGTGGCATTCGAGATGAGTCTTCGGTTTCGGGACTCTTCCAGCAGGAGATCGTGATTACCGGGGACGACGACTTTGTAGCGATGCGGCAGTTCTCCCAGCCAATCGTTGAAGTCGCTGTACATGGACAGGCGCTTTTCAAACGAGAACGTGAAGTCGCCCGCGTGGATCAACAGGTCGGCTGGTGGAACCTCAAGTTCCCGGTGGAGCGCGTGGGTGTCGGAGATGCAGACGATGCGAATGGGAATGGCCTCCTCTCGGCGGTTCCGTTATCAGCAGGAATGCGTCCACGGGTAGCACGTCACCTTCGAGTGCTCGAACGACTCTTGGCGCGTGAATAGCTGGTCGCAGACAAGGCATTTTCGCGTGTCCTCGCCGACAACGATAAAGACCTTGGCGACCTTCTCGTCATCGAACGTCGCAGCGAACAGCGAAAACTTGTCTGATGGAATCATTGTCCCGCCCCAGCTTGCTGTGCGAGTCCGAGACTCGGCGTCAGAGCGGCAGGATTCGCATTCTGGTTGGCTTCCCTTCGTCAGGCGGCAAACGGTCGCCCTAGACGCGTGGTGCTTCTTGGCAACCTGCGTCAAGCTCATCCCGGCGCGGCGATCCTCTACGACCTGCTCCCGGTCAATACCCAGCCGTGCTCGGCCTATCTGTCGCCCGTCGAGACGGGCGCGTCTCATGCCCCATGTTGACGCGCTCCCAGATCAAGTTGCGCTCAAACTCGGCTATGGCCCCCAAAATTGCGACCTTGGCGCGACCAAGAGGCCCGGATGTATCCACGGCTTCCCGGAAACTGAGGAATTCGATGTTGAGATGGTTTAGCTCGTCCCGCACTTCGGAGAAATGGCGGACGGATCGAGCCATACGGTCGAACGCCCAGACCATCACATCCAAGCGGTTTCGTCGAGCATCGGTGAGCATAGCTTCCAAGCCAGGGCGCTTGGATTTAGCTCCGTTCAGAGTGTCGCTATATTCGCCCACAATCTCGTAACCGCGTGCCCTTGCCACCTGGTGCAGGTCGAGCAATTGCGGCTCCGGACTGTGATCGGGCGTGGAAATTCTCGTATAGATGCCTGCGTTTTTCATCGGCTGGGATTCTCCTGTCGGGTTTGACGGCGAAAAAGAGCGGAGCCGCTCGCCTTCGCGACACCGAAATCGGCTCGCATTTATGTTCTACCAGCTGGTTGTCTCAAAAAGGTAAAGATTGGCGGGTAATCACACGAAATTGTTACCGCAGTGCCATGGTAGGCCGAGGAGTTTTTGGATTCCTACCTTTTTCGCGCACGTCGCTGGTAGAACAAGAATGGGAGGCCAAATGTCACTCACCACCTACGTCCGCGATGGGAATCGAAGAATTATCGCCAGCATTACCAGCGGTTTCTCTGACCAGACTGAGGTCGTCCGCGACGATAGCAATCTCATTACCGGAAAGATCAACCACCGATTCGAGAACACCCGCGATGCTCATGGCAATCTAGTCAGCGTCGATACCCCCGATCCGGGTCTGCTCATCAAACGCAAATAGCAGTCTGAAGTATCTCGCCCTACTGTCTCCCCCATTTTCCTTTCTCCTTCAAAACGAACTTTCGGGAGGCTCCATGAACGAATTGACTGAGACAATTGAATGCCCGTTATGTTTAGGAGTACGGACGCTGAAGCGTTCGGAGGTTCTGGATCGGCTTGGAGTCAAAGATCGTGCCAGAGTTGCGCAATTATTGGCGGAAGAAGTGTTTCGCCTTCTCCAGCAGAAGCACAATGCGACACTAAGCAGCTTGGGGGTCGCTTCGAGGCCGAGTCGACGAAGCGGACGGCCGAGTCGGAACTGCGGCACCGGAGTGAACCACAGGCGCTCGCTGTCGAGAATGACAGTTCTGCTGGTCGCTCACAATGAGGATCAACTTCGGCAGGTCGATCGCGAGACCCGGTGGAACCGCAAGGATGAAGTCTGGGTATTGCGGACGACCCGGGAATGGCTGCCCTGTGATTTGGACGTGCTCAACCCGTTGTTCGACCGAATGCGGCTTCACCGTTCTGACATCTTGGACAAGATCGCGGCCGTTGCCGACGAAGTACGCCGCACGTTCGCTGACCTTGATCGGATCGAAGGTGAACTGAAGAAAGCGACGAAGGCGATTACGCCGGTGTCGGGGCTGGTTGCGAAATAAAGGAACCGATTACGGGGATTGTGCGAGAGTGCTGCCGGAAGGAAAATGCCGACTGGAGTCGAATTTTCCACTGCAAGGATCGGCTAGTGAGGATCGAGGTCGAGCACGGTGCGATCATTGGTGACGAAGAGGGAGTTTTATGGCGGGTGCTGCGAGTGACCGATGAAGGACTTCTTCTGCTGATGTTGCCAGAGCGCCGAGATATAGTCCACACGCGATATATAAAGTGGCGGGATTTTGCGGAGTGTGGGTCCGAACTGAAGTTTCCTTGAGCCGTTTCAGGAAAAGGGGGATTCTCAGATGGCGAAATCTGCAAACAGGAGTCGGAGAGCCGCGAATCCAACGATCGAGCCTCGCCTGGGCATCTTCTGGCTTGTAAAAGGCTCATTGCTGCTGGATAGCGTGCCACTGAGCGAGTCCGAGCAAGGCAGCGATTACCGCGACTACCCGCACAGTCATATCAACATCTGGGAGCAATGGCAGCGAATCGGAAAAGCACCAGCCGAGTCGGAATATGACGAGTACCCTCGCGGCAGAATCACCAGCAACGCGAGGGCAAACACCTTTACGTTGTTCGCAGACAAGTGCATTTTGGATCGAAAAGAACTCATCAACCGGATCAAGAAGGAACTGCATTTGCCCAAACAAACCTCGCTGGACAGAGACCAGCATTACCGCTGTTCAACGTGTCTGTACGGCGCTGCTGGCGATGAGGATTAGCACATTGCCAATCACGATTTCCAAGTCGCGGAAGTTGGCCGGAGTACGGCGGCACAAACGGCTTTAGGGATTAGTGAGGTATCGCAGCTGGGTGCAGCAGTGCTCCTGTACCCGTTGGCGTAGCGGCGACAACGGCCTTACAAATGCCGGGATTGGGCGAATTGGCGACCGCTGCTTTAGCATCTGCGTAAAAGTCTGGCGAGTACTACGACAAGGCGACGAGATAAGGAAGGCGCAATCTTGAATCTTGTCCGGCTTTTTTGCGTGCCTAAGACCGGTGGAACTAAAGCTTTTATGTTTCGCAAGGGTCACTTCGAAAATTTATTGAGGGTTACTCGGATCCTCCGGCCTGATATGCTGTTAGCGTCCTAAAGGGCTGAGGAGGTGAAATGCCCTCCGGGATTCGAAATGGAAAACGCGACTGGTGGAGGGCAGCTTTCCGGATCATTCGTTGCCATCGAATTTTTGCCAAGAGCAGGGCGATGAAGCCCATTTTTGCTGCAGCATGGGAATTGGTGGAGTCAGCTGAGCAAACCAGCCACGTGCAGAAAACCCAGATTAGAAAGAACTGCTACAATTCTTAAACGAATCTGACATTGACTACCTGATTGTCGGCGGCTTTGCAGTCATGAAATACAGTGAGTCGTGGTATACCAAAGATCTCTCTTTCCCTTTACTGTCTGGTAAATGACGGGCGCACCGCCCTCGCGCGCTTCCAATTCCAACTCCCCATGCCTTGACGTGAAAGTGTACAGGTCCTGATATTCAGAGTCGGCTTCAGGCGCCTCCATGGCGCTAGGAGCAAGAATCGACAATCCCTGTTGACATGTGATGAACATGAAAGTATGCTTGTAACATGGCGAGGATGATTCAGCTGCGTAACGTACCCGATGCCCTGCATCGTGGCCTTAAAGCTCGCGCTGCGATGGCAGGTATGTCGCTTTCGGATTATCTGTTAGCCGAGATCAAGGAGATCGCAGAGAGGCCAACGCTTGTGGAATTGCGGGAGCGCTTGCATAAACGTAAGCCGGTTTCGGCGCAGATCGATACCGCTCACTTGGTCCGAGAAGAGCGCGAGGCACGATGATTGTTCTGGATGCGTCTGCCACAGTGGACTGGCTTCTTCAGACATCTGTCGGGCAGCACATCGAGAACCGTATTTATTCGTACAACGAGACCCTTCACGCGCCTCAGCTTCTAGATCTCGAGGTCACGCAGGTATTGCGGCGTCTAGCATCACAAGGGGTAATCTCTGCGCATCGGGCTGCTGAGGCGTTCAGCGATCTGCTGGATCTCCGTATTACTCGATATCCCCATCTGGTGCTCCTGCCCCGCATCTGGCAACTCCGTCACAATTTCTCTGCCTATGATGCTGCCTACCTCGTACTTGCCGAGAAACTCGGAGCTGCACTCGTTACACGAGACGGTCGACTCGCTTCTGCTTCGGGCCATGCCGCAGCCATCGAGCTTTTCTAATCTGACGAACTTTATCCTCTACCACTCGACGAGGGGCGCTCCGAAGCTTTATTTGGCAAGGTTGGTCTATCCCCTTGTGCTCATAGCTCCGCGACCACAACATCAATGACACGGATATCTACGACGAGATTTCCCGCTCGAGAGTGATCGAATTCTTAGGTACCAGCGAGGACACAAAAAGGAGACAAGTATCTCTCGACGACTTCAGAATTAGGTGTCTTGAGACCTCGGTTAGTGATAAATGGTCAGTTGCGTGCCGGCAACTGACGACGCGTTCACAACACGAGTACTCAGGCCTCAAGCGTAAAGCGGAAACGCATGTTCTCGCCGAACCACATAATGTAGTTTGTGCCCCAGGCATTATTGAGCAAATTGCAATGGATGCCAGCGGAAAGGTCCGGTTGATGATTCGAGAAACACAAGGGAGACTGAGCACCCAATGCGACCAGCGGCGCGTCCAGCGTTTTAACCAAGAACTCACCATGCCGGTCCTTGTAGCTGAATCCGCGGGATAACGAATGCATATGGCGATTGCCATTACCCACCACATCGAAAGGTGCCACCTGTTCGCCTGATTTTTCCAGTATCCAACTTTCCGCCAATGGTGCGATCGGGCGAAGGCTTAGCCACAGTACCTCGGGAAGACGAGTGACTGGTTTCTCAAACCACGAGAAGGTCAAATCGATCTTCGGTGCCGCCTTGGGCAAGAAGATCTCAACATACATCTTTCGTGGGAAGGCGGCGCGTCCGCTTTCGATTGCGGGCGGATCATCGATTTCAAGAGAAACCAATAAGCTGTGGCCTTCCGAGCTCTCGTCATGGCGTAGTTCCTTCAAACTGGGCAGCCAATTACGGCTTTCCGCTCCGAAGCGTTCGATGTTAGGTTTTCCAAAGTCTCTCTTGGCCCAGTCTTCGTTGCTCCATAGCACGGGTAAGATCGCGATCGTTCGCTCTGGCGTAGCCTCATCGGCGAGCTTTCGGAGATTCGGGTGGAGCATTAGAAACTCTTCAGCACCATCTTCCTTCGAGGGCCACATCGGCGCAAATTTAGGGTTAATGGCGCTGCGCTTGTCCCGCGAAGATGACCGGCTTCGACACGGCTCGACGCGATTGCGAACGCGCAGCCGCTCGAAGAGATAAACGGGAACAAAGTTAAGGGCGATTGACGGCCGCCTCTGATTGCCGCATCCGCCTCATTCGACCTGGATATTGAACTCAGCGGTCTGGAATGTCTCGGCAGCCTGCCTGATCGCGGTCTCAATCTTTACGATCTCCTCGTCAGTGAGTTCTGAGAACGTCTCGCGTTTCGCCTTCGATAGCTTCCCTTTATTCTGGTGAATCAGTTTGATCAGAAGTGCCGCGCGTTGATTGGGCATGTCTACGATGCCCAGGACAGCCTCCATCGAGGCATCAAAGAACTTGAGGAAATCGAGTTCGCGCTTCAGGTCGCGTCCAATCGTGTCCTCAATACAACCGAAAAGATATTCCGCCTGTTCCGTGGCATCGAAAAAGCGGTATAGGTCTGCCGTGTCGTTCAAGACCGTGATCTTTTGGTCCGCGTCCATGTTGTACTCAATGAGTTGTGAAAGGGGCTGCGAGAAGGTTTCGAGAACTCGAGTCCAGAATTACGATGAAACACAAAAGGGGCGGCGGGTGTATTTCTGACCTCCGCTGTTCTCGCCATTCTGGTTTGGGCTTCCGCACCTGATTCATTGAGGGCGAACCGGGATATCTGGTTTGGGCTTCGATGGAGTCTAGGTGGGGCCAATTATCAACAACAATTGCCAATAGGCTTCTGCATCTGATTTTACATGCCGGTGCGGTGTGATTTTGAATGCGTTGCACCAGCCCACGGGCACAATTTGTTTTGTAAAATCCGATCACCACGAACCGATCGGAGGAAGCCCAGCGGTGATGAATTACGTCAATGATGCCTCCGAACGGCTCGCACTAAGACTTATGCGGAGCCAACAGGCCGAAGAGCGAGTCCATTCCAGCGGCTTATCAACTCGTCGTCATTGTTTCCGTTTCTTTCCTCCGAAAAAGGGGTTCGCGGCGGCCTGCTTCATCCACGAGGCTACCTGCTGTTCGTCGAGCTCGTTAAGGGATTTCAATTCGACGCCTCGCGTGGACTTGCCCATCCCAATCGGCGTCACAGGCGGTTCAGGCTTGATCTCCGTGCCGCGTATGAACATCAGTTTCACGTGCCCGACGAAAGCACCGGACGAAAAGCACCAGCCTCCGCCCACTCCGTAGTACGCCATCCCCCATTTCACCGCGCGTTGCAGGTTCGGCAAGGTCTTGGCGGCAAGACCATCGATACGCTCCGCGATACCGCGTTGCGGCTGCGGCAAGCTGGCGATGTAGTCGAACACGGGTTTGTCGCCTTCCGCAGCTTTCGCTGCGCTCGCTTTGCCGGTCATGGCGACCAGCAGCTTCGTAACATTTTTGCCTTTGCCGTCAGTCTTCCGGTTACGCTTTTTCATTACCTCACCAAGGTGATAAGAGGATACACGCACCTCTCCCGCGCTCTGATCGCTCCGTGAGCTTCGCGGGCCTCGCCGCGACCGACTGCCTCCTATTTGGTTCCGAGGAAGCGCTCGACGATCTCCGGCAGCATCGGCTCGACGGCAAGCGTGTAGTGGGTGGTGTTCGGCACGATTGCGAACTGGTTTGCGGGCCGCAGTGAGCCATCGATACCGGCATCGCGCTGGCCGCCTCCCAACGCCTTCCAGAACTCGACCATGTGTTCCGGCGGGATGTAGTCAGCGTCGGCAAAGACCAGCAGCGTGCGAGCCTGGAGCTTGGCGAGGTCGGCGCTCCAGTCAAAGGGGCGCTTAGTCAGGTCACCGACCTTCCTGAAGAGGTTCGTCCAATCGACATCGGGGTAGGCCTGCCCTAACGGCGATGCCTTGACGCTACCGCCGAGCATGGCGGCGTTGACCTCCAACTGATTGAAGGCCGCCACCACCTCCGGATAAGCGTCGTCCTGCCTCATCCTCGCGGCCAGGAGAACGAGCCGGTCAACCACGTCCGCATGGCGGATGGCGGTCTGCAGCGCGACGAAGGATCCCAGCGAGTAGCCCATTACGTCGGCCTTGCCGAGCTTCAGATGGCCGATCAGAGCGGCAACGACGTCGCCCATCGTTTCACAGCGCAGTGGCCTGTCGGTGTCTGGCGTGCGCCCATGCGCCTGGAGATGGACGGCGATCACCTGCCGGCCCTTGGCCAGTTCGGCCAGATTGCTTCCGAAGCTGTCTGGGTCGATGCCCCCGTGAAGAAGAATGAGCGGCTTGCCGGCGCCCAGCACCCGGTAAAAGATATGCTGGCCATTGACGTCGGCAAAATTCGTACTCGACATGGTGGGCGTCTCCTTGGCTTGAATGGGAAGGGTCGCAGTCAGCACTGCGGTCGCTGTGGCAGTCTTTATGAAATCGCGTCTGAGCATATCGTCCTCACTTCGCGCCGAACTCGCGGGTGAAAAGCAGCGTCAGATACTGTTTGAGGTGATCCAGTTTATGGTTACGCTCTTTCATCGCTTCACCAAAGTGACAAGAAGTTCGTCCAACAGCTCAAACTGCTCGCTTGCTCCGCTCGTGCCCGTTGTTCCAGATTCGATTGCGTCATCGAGGGCTCTCTTCGAGGGATAGAGTTCGAGCAGTGTCAGTAGAGTCTTGTCGCCCTTTTCCTCGAACGTCACTGTGGTAACGACTCCATCGGCGCTTTCTTCATTCGTCCAGACGATGCGCGAGTTTGGCGTCACTTCGATATACCGCCCGTGGAAGGCCATAGGCCGCTCAAAATCAGGGTGGCTAATACGAAACGATACGTGCCCCCAGTACGAACATCGGCCTCGCAGGAAACGAAAGACATTCCAAACGACTTCGGCGTCCACCACCGCTTGATCAAATCAGGCTTGGTCCAGGCCTCGAACCGATGTGCGCAGGGCCGTTGAAGGTTCGCGTGACGACCAGCTCACGCTCGGACTTGCGTTCTACCGTTGTAGGGTTCTTCATGGCGGTTGGCTCGCGTTCTTTTTTTTCGTCCATCGACTCTTTGCTCCCGTTTCAATTCCTCAACGATCTTGTCCAACTCATCGAAGCGTGCGTCCCAGTGCTGGCGGTACCTTTCGATCCATGCCGCCTCTTGCACTAGCCGGTGCATGCCGAGCTTGCAGGTTCGCACACGCCCGACCTTTTCCGTGGTCACGAACCCCGCTTGCTCCAGGACGCCGACATGCTTCTTCATGCCCGTCAGAGTCATGTCGAACTTCTCGGCAAGGTCCGTGATCGAAGCGTCCGCACGCCCGAGCTGCTCCAGAATGCCCCGTCGCGTGGCGTCCGAAAGCGCCGCGAAGGAGACATCTAATGGGGCTGGCTGATACTGAACCATATGGTTCAGTATAAAACCCTCGCCAGACGGAATGCAAGGGGAGGCCGAGCGTGCGCTCCATCGGGAATCGCTTAAGCGTTGTTTGTTCGTTCGTAGCGGTTTAAGGTGAGATATGAAAGAGACAGCAACTCAGCAATCAACGTACGCCTTAGGTCATTCGGAGTAGGAACTCGAACGTCTCAGTCGTCAGGCGCAGGCATTTGAGCCCTTCACGCGTCAACTGTTACAAGAAGCCGGGATCAACACAGTCATGCGCGGTCTTGACGTGGGATGCGGTAGGGGACACGTAGCTTTCTGGCCGACCTGGTTGGGCGAACTGGGGAAATTACTGGTGCCGACTGCGTCGCTGCAGCCGAGCAGCGGGCCACGGCACGCGCACAGGCGCGAGGCCTTCGGAATGTGAAATTCCTCGAAGGCGACCCGACGGAAATGCAGTTCGATCGACCGTTTGACGCAGTCATAGGCCGCCTGGTTCTTATGTACTACCCGGATCCGGTAGATGCTCTCCGCAGATCCGACCTGGAGCTGCTTTACCGAAGTCGTGATTGCGGACTCTCTTTAGCTTCCTCGCTTTTGCGCTGTCACTTCCCCCAGTTCCTGCAGGAACACTGGAGCTACAGAATAATTCACGGCGTGTCACGACGAGAGCGGCTGCGCCGATCTTCGAAACTCGTAAATGCAGGTGCCCGGATGATTACTGAATTCTCGGTCGAAGATAAAACCCACATCGCTCGTGCACGAGAAGTGTTTATCCGGATGAGTCTTCTCGCGATCGTCGGCATTTGCTGCTTTCTGCTCTTGCGACCATTTCTGGACATAATGACGGCGGGGATAATCATCGCTGTCGGGATCTACCCTGGTTATCAGGCTCTCAAGAAGGCCCTTCACGGACGCGCCAACTGGGCTGCCGTGCTCTGTACCGTCCTGCTCTTACTCGTGATACTAGTGCCTGCGTTTCTGTTGGCGGGAACTCTTGTCGGTGGGATCCGCAGCGTAGCCGATCAATTGAAGGCAGGGCAACTCAGGATTCCGTCAGCTCCCCCGAATCTCGACAAACTGCCCATTGTTGGGCCGAAACTGAAGGAGTTTTGGAATTTCGCATCGGTCGACATATCGGGGGCCGTGAGCCGACTTGCTCCGCGAATTAAGGAGCGTATTCCTGCGCTGGTATCTACGTCCGTGAGTATAGGCAGCGTACTGCTCAAATTCCTGATCGCTATTCTTCTCGCGGGGTTGCTGCTGGCAACCAGCGAACAAAGGATATTATTTGCAGACAGACTCTTCGCTCGTATCTTTGATGATCAGGCCCGCGAGTTCGAACAACTCATAGCCAGCACGATCCGAAGCGTCACGAATGGCATTCTGGGTGTAGCCGTGATTCAATCCCTTTTCGCCAGTCTGGGTTTTTGGGTCATTGGATTACCGGGAGCAGGTCTGTGGGCAGTTGTGTTTCTAATCGGCTCCGTTCTACAGATTGGAGGGCTGGTGCTCATTCCGGCAGTGCTTTACGTGTTTGCAACTAATTCGACGATCTCGGCCGCAGCATTCTTGGTGTGGTGCATAATCGTGGGCCTCATGGACAACGTCCTGAAGCCGCTATTGTTGGGGCGCGGTAGCACAGTTCCGATGGCAGTCATCTTTGTCGGGGTTCTTGGCGGGTTCATAACGATGAATATCATTGGGCTGTTTGTGGGCGCAATCATCTTATCCGTCGGATACAAGCTGCTCAACGCATGGCTGGGCGCTGCAACTCCTAATAATGAGCGATCCATTGCTTCCGGCCGCTAGTTGAGCTCGGCAACACGATGAGCCGAGAATTCTCGGGCTTCACGGGCTGCGATGAAAGAGAAGACTGGCTCTGCACCGCACGCAAATGCACCAGTAACTCCAGTAGCCACAATGCTCAGAGCCTGCCTACCTAAGTTCACATTCGGGCTTCTGATGAAACTGCTAACACAGTAAAGATAGGACTGGGACAGAGTGGAGCCGTGCGACGCGTGGAAGACGAGGTCGAGCCTGGTACCATGTCGTTTTCTCCACGGCAGAATCACTATCAACTATGGGTGCGCAGGGCTGTGGTAGCTGCCTCTACGGCAACGGCTATAACGATGCCTGTAAGCGTTAGACCCAGAAAAGCGATCAAAATCGCAATAACTCGCGATTTCATTTTGGCTGGTTTGATATCGCCATAGCCAACCGTTGTTGCCGTGATGAACGACCAGTAAAAGCTGTCAAACCTCGACCATCCCTCTTGCTTGCCGACAGCCTGTCCTAGCAGGGTTATCCCAAGAGCCAGACTGACCAGCAAAGGAAGCGTCAGCCAAAGACCGAAGCAGAACTGTTTTACAAATGCGACGGTTAGACCTGTAGAAGGCAATCGTATCTTAGCTCCTCGCGTCGTGGAGCAATTCTGAACACGCAAAGGTGGGGCTGTCACCTGTTGGGTGTATCAGTCTAGCTAGCCATCTGGAAAACCCCCACTTCTCTCGACTGTCTTAAGTGCCAGTTCACACACCGACGGTTGGCTTCCTAGAGTCAGGAGGGCAAGACAGGTAGCTGCTTGCCCGCGCAGCGACTCCGGTCATTGAATCGCTGCGACGAGCGCGAGAATGAGGAGAACTATGCGCTACATCAGCAGATTTCTTACTAACGGTCTGATCGGCTCACTTTTGTTATTGGTAGCTGGATCTGCGACTCTCGCCTACGGCCAGGGACGCATGACGATCCAGGCAACCGCCAAGGGAACCAGTACGCAACTCGGCAGAATGATCGACGTCAATATTTACATCGAATCGTATTCCACGCTTGACGATCGACAAACCCTGATTCATGCATTTAAGCAGCGGGGACAGGATGGCCTTGTGGATGCCCTGCAGGACATGAAGCCCAAGGGGCGTGTCAGGTTCTCGAGTGGCGGCGTGGGCAATGACGTCAAGTACATTATCGAATTGCCGTCCAAAAACGGGCGCAGATTGCGTCTCATCACTGATCGCTGGCTTTCCTTCAGAGAGCTCTACAACTCGAATCGCATTGCCGATTACAACGTTGGCGTTATCGAGTTAAACCTTACCCCAGACGGAAAAGGTTCCGGAACGGTACTTCCGGCCTGCAGGCTGACAATGAATAAGAAGAAGAAAGAGCTTGAGGTTGAGACCTTTCAGAACCCTTGGGATTTGATCAACTTCATGATCTCAAACGACTGAGAAGTGACTCGCAGGGAAGTCCGCGAAGGCTTCTGACAGCTAACGCCTTCCATGAGAAGGCCAGATCGAGTTAAATGAGTTGTTTTGCCCCTTCCTTGAACGAGATTTTTCTTTTCTCCGCTTCCACTCTATGCACTAGCACGCCGACTTCCAAGCCGTGGTGATGATGGCCGAACTGTCCCAAGACGTGCTGCGCCTTAATTTCGCCAGCTATGAGCGCACCGAGCCTGCAGCGTAAAGTTGAAAAGTAAAAAGGCCGCTCCCAAGTCCCCTTCTGACCAGGAAACGGCCTGCCAAAGTGTTCATCCCTTGAAGAGCCTTACAGCAATATTCCGACGATTTTAAGCCGGAGGGGAACTGTTAATACTGACAGGTACCGCAGAACGGTGAAAACAAGGCCGTTCTCCGTTGCGGGGTCCAAATGAGAGTTATTGGAGAACGGCCTGTTCGTCGTGCTTGACGCTTCAGACGCTAGCAGACGGCTCTCGTAGGTCCCCAACTGGCGAAAACACCAGGATCCCAAGCAAGAAAAGTTAACGAGCTATTGGGGATTGAAACGTAACGCCTGCGATTATAACGATCCCGTAAAAGATGGCCGCTTTCCATTCCCCCGTAAATTCTAACAGCCATCTTCCACGAGTGTCCGTCTATTATTGTCACAATTCTGGACTCCGACATTTCACTCAGGGAAGTGGCCAATGTCAGTCAGTGCCTTAAGGGTCGTATTTATTTATAGTTTGCTCACACTGCCGTTGTCGGCTCAAGGTTTCAACTTTAATATTGGAGCTGGCCCGGCGTTTCCGCTGGGGGAGACCAATCATTTCACTCACACCTCTTACAACTTCGTCGTCGGTGGGGGACACAACTTGTTTCCCCACGTGAACCTGGATGCCGAGTTCATGTTCCACGGTCTGCCGGTCGATCGCAGTGTCGTCAATCAACTTGGTCTGTCGAATGTAAAGGGCAGGTTATATTCTTTAACCAGCAACTTGGTCATCGGGTCCTCGATTGGTGGACGCACCAATGCCTATCTGATTGGCGGCGGTGGCTGGTACCGCCGCACCATGGAGGCCAAGCAGATAGTTTTGAAAGTCGGCGAGGTCTGTGAGCCTTGGTGGTGGTGGGATGCACAGTGCGTGAATGGTATCGTTTCCTCGGAGGAGACGGTTGGTTCCCTAACTTCGTCTGCGGGTGGGTTTAACGTCGGCGGAGGAGTTACCTTTCAACTAGGAGAGTCGAGCACGAATTTCTACGTCGAGGTGCGATACCACCGGGCATTTACCAACAAAGTTGAAACGACTGTTTTGCCCATTACCTTCGGTCTCCGTTGGTAATCCGGATGAGCCTTGAGTTCCAGGACTCCACTCGCCGGGACATCCTCACGACTGATGAAGTATGGTCCGGCGCCGGATTGCCGCTAACTGAATGCAACGCAATCAGACTCACCACTAAACGGGCTTAGAGGATTTCGCGATCGTCGCCACAAAAGCCGTGATGATGCCCTGCAGTCGCTGACTTTCCCATATGCAATACCATTGCACACACACGATCAACGGTGCTATACACCTTACTCCTCTGACACAGCTGACAGGTTTCGATTCGAATTTCAAGCGCAAGAATGTGTTCCGAGGAGGGAAGAGATGAACCTATCCAAACGTTCAATAGCAGAATTCCTTGGGACCTTTTGGCTGGTGTTCGGCGGATGCGGCAGTGCAGTATTAGCCGCGGCTTTTCCCCAATTCGGTATTGGCTTTTACGGAGTCGCTCTAGCATTCGGTCTCACTTTGCTAACTATGGCCTATGCCATTGGCCACATTTCTGGATGCCATCTCAATCCGGCTGTCTCGGTGGGCTTAGTGATCGGAAAACGATTCCCTATTACCGACCTGCTGCCTTACGTGGTTGCGCAGGTGGTCGGAGCAATCGCCGCCGCCGGAGTGCTGTATGTAATCGCAAGCGGCAAAAATGGTTTCAGCATCAGCAACGGCTTTGCTTGCAACGGTTATGGAGTCCATTCTCCCGGCGGCTACTCCCTGCCCGCATGCTTGGTTGCCGAGGTCGTGCTGACTGGATTTTTCCTGATGATCATCATGGGAGCCACGGATCGTCGCGCCCCGGCTGGCTTTGCTCCGATCGCGATCGGCCTAGGACTCACTCTCATTCACCTAGTCGGAATTCCAGTGACCAATCTTTCTGTGAACCCTGCGCGCAGCACGGGACCTGCGGTTTTCGTAGGCGGATGGGCCATCTCTCAACTCTGGCTATTTTGGGCGGCCCCGATCATCGGAGGCGCTTTGGGGGGAGCGTTGTACGCTGGAATATTCGAGTCCGGAAGCACAGCAGTCGAGGCACCGGTTTCAGATAGAAGTAGGACAGCAGCGGCAGCAGACTAGGGCCAACCTTTGAGTTCGCTTCTGGATATCCGATGGTTGGGCATGGAGATGTTAACGTTCTCGGAGTGAAGGTGACGTTCGCGAGGAAACACGCAAACCTTTCTGCACCAGACCGTAGGTCCTGTGCGGCTCAGGCCATCTGATATGCCGCCCTTAAGCGACCTGTTTTTTCACCTGTGCGAGGGCATGCCTAAATCGCGCTCTGAAACTGCACACGCGCGCGTAACCACATAGATTTATGGGCGCGACTCTTTGTAGTAAGCACAGGGACGATTCACCGGGTGGGCTGGCATCAGTCTAGAAGATCGGACTTTTCTTGTGGGTGTTTGGAGATACCGCAACGTTCCGGACGCGCCGCGGGGGGAGCCCGCATCATCAGTCGCATCGATTCGTTCGTGAGCACTAGCTTTATAACGTAGCAGTTCTCGTGAACAGCCATGCCGTATTCATCGGTCTTGCAGGTTTCCAAATCAACAGCATAGCCGCATATCCAGCAGAAATGGGTGTGCCTGACCTGGGATCTTTGCATCTCGGCTCTCCTCCTGGCAAAAAAAGAAACGCTCAAGTCAGTAACTTTTTATATGTTTCGACGAACCCGGAATCAGGTAACAAAAGACCGGCTTGCCGCGAGCAACAAGGTGGCTTCACCACTAAACTGTGCTCCATCTCATTCCCTTCGAGAACTCATAGAAATAGGAGTACAAAGCATAAAAAAGGTGCATAGAGGGGAGTCTGCTAGCACTCCGAACCAACTGCGCAGTGGCGAACATGCACGCCCTCCTCTTGCCTGCAGTTAGCGCGATGATAATTATCGAGGCGCTCACCTAATTTTGCGAAAACTCGACAATCTTCACTGAATACCTGGGCCTCTCCAATGACCTCCCCCGATTTGGAGAGACCCTGTTGCCATTGACAGTTCTCAGATCCCAACGAAGTGGTTACCTTCCCGCAATGCCATTGGGGACGAAAGTTTGTCTCCACAGTGGGGGGTAATTATGAGTGCGCTCCGAATTCTAATTGCCGATGACCATGAGGTAACGAGACGAGGTATTCGTGTTCTGCTTGAGAACCATCCAGGATGGGAAGTTTGCGGTGAAGCGGTGGACGGACGCGAAGCTGTCGGTTGCGCTGCCCAGCTGAAACCAGACCTAGTTCTGCTCGATATCGCAATGCCAAACCTGAACGGAATAGAGGCTACGCGCCAGATCCTTAGTGCCAGCCCACGAATCCGCGTGCTGATTTTGACAATGCATGACGCGGAGGAGATTGTGCGCGAGGTCCTCGTAGCTGGCGCACTAGGATTCTTGCTGAAGTCTGATGCAGGGCGCGATCTCGTTGCCGCGGTCGAGGCACTGCAACAAGGTCGCACCTTTTTTACTGGAAGAATTGGGCAGTTGGTCATTGACGGTTACTTGCACGCATCTCCTGTGTGTGACGAACGGTCTCGACAAGCCTTGACACCGAGAGAGCGTGAAGTGATTCAGTTGCTTGCTGAAGGCAAAACGACTAAGGAAGTGGCAATCATTCTCGACCTCAGCGTCAAAACCGCGGAGACTCACCGCATGAACGTGATGCGCAAACTGAATGCACATTCGGTGGTGGACCTCACCCACTATGCTGTGCGAAACGGAATTGTCCACGTCTCGCGAATATTTCCGTTACGTCCCAATACATTAAAGGAATCGACCTTCACGGGATCTCAGCCTTAATGATTCGCTCAAGATCCTGACACGCATAACTAGGCTCGTGAGCCAACAATGACGTAACCTTGCGCAGGGCAAGCTAGCGTTGATGGGAGGGCTTGAGGATCATGCGGAGGCCTTCGCGATTCTTCGCGTAATTGGCATGTGCCGCGGTAGGCGATTCAACAATCGGTGGTAGCTTAAATCCAGAGTTCAGTACTGTGATGTTCACAACGTGTACGCCAGCAATTTGTGGAACCTCCCACGATAGAAGGTTCGTTCGGGTCGCTCCAGGCAACAATCTGAGGTAAGGGAGCAACGGAAGCCCGCCCTGTGAAATAAGTGTCGCGCATGCAGAGCCAATGTGCAATCGATCCACGGACAGACTTTTCTCCACTGGCTGATGGGCAAGGACCTGCATTATGTTCGGTCGAGTTCGATACCCACACCAATTGGAGAAGTGCAATCTGATTCGCCAGAAAATAGAATTCTGCGGTATGGGCGGAGAAATAATTGGTTGCCTGCTTCTGTTCGGGGTTATTTGGAAACCCGAGAGGTCTGGATTGTCAGAGCCGAGTAAATCTGAATCGAGCGCGATCAGTGAAAGGTAGCTGCCGAGACTGTGAGTGACGGAACAGACTTCTCCATCGACCTTCGCTGGTGGTGTGGACGCATCCTTGACGGGGGATTGGAAGGACTTTATGAGCAACTCGCGGATTCCAGCACTGAGAACGTCCTTCATAGGACCAAGAGCGATAACGGCATCCGCAAAACCCCAGTCCATGAGACCGTTCTTCAGCGAGTGGTTGAGAATCTTCGCTTGACGCTTGACGCGGCCGAGGTCAAAAGCTTCCGAATTCTCGATCCACCTGTAACTCAGGTACCGCTTTGAGTGAGCGGAATCTGGCGTGGTCGCCATGGCACAGACACTTAACTGCAGCTTCGAGGCTCCCGTTAATAGAGCGTCAGGGGCGATGAGCCACTTGCATTTGAGTGGATATGCGAGCGGCCACCCGTTGAACTCGTCCAGGAGAATGGGAGTGTGCCCATTTCCCTTCATCTCGTATCGGTCGATAAAGGGCGCCGATGCGCTCCATTCGTCCTTTGATTTCCATATACGTTTTCCCATCAATGCCAACGTCGGCGGGCTGGAATCCACTGCAAACGGACCGTCAGCATAGATTCTCTCCAGGTTCTTGACCGTGCATTCGCCAAGATATTTACAGATGCCCTTGCGCAGGGGCAGCGAATCGCCTACTCCGACCTGATTGATACGTGCACATAAAGTAACGTGGATCGGCGGATTGCTCGCCGCAAGTTGGACCTCGCCGGGCGTAGGTACTCGAGAGCGGGAGGCGGAGGCTTTATCGTCTGCTCGAACGGCATCACCAATCGATTCTCGTTCGGCCTGCAGCTTGTCTGAGGGAACTTGTTGACACCAAGTCAAGGAGAAGACAACACTGCAAGAACAGCGACAGTAGCATAACTCCGACAAACTGCCTTCATACGAGTACTTGTCAGCAGCATGCACTCATGTTCGCCAGTAGGGCTGACCAACGAATACGTTAAAGCTTGCTTTCAATGCCCGGCACTAGGAGAAGTGACAGGACTTCCTGCTAGTGTGCACACCGCGCGAAGGCGATTCGACACTGGTAGAGTCCGATACGAATTAAGGTTGTCGAACCCGACTTTTCTGACCGTCTTGGTACGGCGATCCTTTCACTGTTCGACAACTGGTAATCCGTGCAGTATGAGAAAGCCCCACAGTTGTCTACACTCACCTGTCAGTGCCCGACGTCTGCGGTTGAATGGACGTCACAACCTTAGGATCGGCTAGGCATTGAACGTGTCGTGACAAGGCTACCCACCACGCGGTTTGTAACCTGTTCCGGGTCGTGTCCGGTTTTTCGAAAGGAACAACATTATGACTCCAACGACTGCAAACAAATTTGCTCACCTTATTACCATGTTGGTGCTGGTCGCCCTATTCCGAACGGCAACACTCGCGGCAACGACGAAGGTGGAAGGCGTCATCATTGGAAGGAGCGGCAACGAGATCATCGTCGAGTACCTGCAAGGGGCAGAGTTGGCATTTCTGCTGGATGACACCACGAAGGTGTCTCAGACGGGTGGATTGTTCAAAGCAAGACGGACAGACAAATCCATGGCAGCGTTAATCCCAGGCCTCAAGGTCAAGGTGGAGGGTGACTACAATCAGGATCGAAAGTTAGTCGCGACATCGGTAAAGTTCAGCGGCGGCGACTTGGAAAAGGCGCAGCTTTCAGAGGCAGCCAGCCGCCAGCACCGCAAGGAAACAGAGCAGCACAAGGCCGAATTGGAAAAGCAAGCGGCAGCTCTGAAGGTACAGAACGAGCAGTTGCAGTTGCACGAGGAACAATTGGCTGCGCACAAGGCCCAGATCGAGGCAGCGGTTGCGCGCTTTGGCGACATGGATGATTACTACATCATGGATGAGGTCACGGTGTACTTTGGGAACGGCAAGATTAACGTCGATCCGAAGTACGAAGCGCCATTGCTGCAACTGGCCAGCAAGGCGAAAGATGTCGACGGCTACGTGATCGAAGTAACTGGGTATGCATCATCGGCGGGTAGCACGGAAGTGAACCAGAAGCTCAGCCAAGATCGCGCGAACAATGTGACCAATGTCCTGCTGCAAAAAGGAAATGTGCCGCTGACGCGAATATTGGCACCGGGAGCGATGGGAGAGTCGCGCCAGGTTAGTAATGACAAAAGTGCCGATGCACAGGCGGACAATCGTCGCGTGGTAGTACGTGTGTTGCAGAATAAGGCGATTGCCGGGATTTGACGAGAGTGGAGTCTCTTAACCACAGTAACTTTTGCACAGCACTGCAATCACACCACTTCCCTGCTGTATAAGGATGGCTACGGGTCACCCTATCTCAGACGAACACATTGCGGACATCCACGCATGTGCGTGTGACCGATTTCTCACCTAGATGAAGTCTGCACGTTATGCTGCCGAATCATCCGCGTTGCGGCATTCTTATCGCTGAGATCCTCTCGAGGGTCCGAGGGTCGACGTGTAAAGCACTTGCGAACGATATTTCTACACTCCGGCAGGATGATCGGCTGCTAGAAGTGACAGTTATTGGGCAAAGATCCATGCGCCATCCTACCCAAGGAATGGAGACCAACGAACGACTAGAGTCTCGAGAATCCTTGAGGTCAATGTGACTTCGAACCTCCTAAGAACGCTCACTCTTCTGATAATCACAAGCAGCATCGTTCAGGCCCAGGAATCTTATGAAAAGATCAATTCACATATCGGAACGCTAGCCGGCTTCCCCCTTACTCCCACAAGCCAGTTTGTGCACACGGGTTGGGGTGTGTCAGGAGGCGCAGGCTACAACTTCAACATCAATCATGCCATCATTTTTGAGTTCATGTGGAACCGGCTTTATGCCGCAGATCAAGCTCTTCAACCACTCAGGCTAGCATTGCAGTCTCCGGACTTCGGCGGCAAAAGTAACCTATATGTGCTAACGGGGAACTATCGCTACGAGAGAAGGGGAAGAGTCTTTGGGGCGTATCTAATCGGAGGAGCCGGCTTGTATTATCGGACAACGAATCCCTCAAGACTGATTATTACCGGTAGTGGCATCCCTTGTGCATCGGCATGGACCTGGTGGGGTTTCAGCTGTTCATCAGGAACTGTAATACCCAATCAGTCGCTTGGCAGCGTAGGTTCGAACGCCTTCGGCGGTAACGGGGGTATCGGCTTTACGGTACGTGTTGGGGAGGATCCATGGAGGATGTACGTTGAATCGCGATATCACTACGCACCAAACAAAAATGTCAGCACTCAATTGGTAACGATCACTATCGGTATACGGTATTGATGTTCCACGGGTCTTTCGATTACGACATCATCACGTCTCCTGGGTTCTTCGGGTGCCGACCGACGGTCATCGTCCACATTCCTGCACGACAATCCAGTACAGCGGTAACCACCAGCTTTCGGGTAAGGTGAGCAGCAACCAACTGGCCTTTCTGACAGTTGCTCACTTCTGCCCCTTGAAGGATCGTTTTGCGATAGCTCGGAACGGACCATCTTCTGGCTTAGCAATGTCCTATCTCGATAGAAATGTCTTGACTGTAAGCCGGCTTGGTCTATTGGCAGCGGCTGTAGTCCTCCTCTACTCTAGTACGGCATCCTCGCAGTCCGACTTCCTTTCCAACCTGAACGAGTCGCTTGAGCAGGTGGTAAGCAAGGTAAAACCATCCGTAGTCAGAATCGATGTAATTACACGCGATGGCCCATCGTATGACGGCGCGGCCATCCAGCAGGACCAGACTTCGCAGAGTGGATTTCAACAAATCGTGGGGTCTGGTCTGATTCTGTCTCCTGACGGATATATAATGACCAATGCTCATGTGGTACGAGGTGCGACCAGCATCCAAGTTGTCTTCGACAGTAGTGTGAGAAGAACCGGAAAGAATCGGTCCAACCTGCTGCGTGCGCGGGTCGTTGGAGAATTTCGGGAGGCTGACCTCGCGCTGCTCAAGGTCGATACTGACGAATTGACCCCAATCACGCTGCAAACAAATTCGGCAAATCTACGCGAGGGACAGTTGGTTTTTTCTGTCGGAAGTCCCGAAGGTTTGTCGAACACGATCTCGTTGGGAGTGATCAGCTCTTTGGGGCGTCAACTGGATCCAGACGGTCCAATTTCTTATATTCAAACCGATGCTGCAGTGAACCCGGGAAGCAGTGGTGGAGCGCTGGTCGATACTAAAGGGCGACTCATCGGAATCAATGCCATGCTCATGACAGAAGGTGGCGGCAACGAGCGACTTGGTTTTGCAATACCAAGCCGTTTCGTGGAACTCGCATATCAGAACCTTCGTGAGCAGGGCAAGGTCGTATGGGGTGAGCCAGGTCTAAAGGTTCAGGGGATTACGCCTTTCCTAGCACAGGGTCTCCACTTATCGCAGAACTCCGGGGTTATTGTTTCGGATGTTATTCCCGGATCGCCAGCCGCAATGACAGGTCTCAAGATACTCGACGTGGTCACGCACCTGGACGGCATACCAATCGAGAACGTCTCGGAATACTTCGAAACGCTATATCACAAGAAGCCGGGTCAGGAACTCGCAATGTCGGTTGCCCGAAGAGGCAAACGAATTGATTTTGCGATATCACTTCTTCCTGCCACTGAGCAGTCGGAAGCTCCTGGCGAGTCTGATTCGACGATCAACCTGGTTTCAAGGCTTGGGGTGTTTTGTTCGGCGCTGTCGTCTCATTCTCAGGCCGCAGTTCAGAAGTTGCGTTCGCGTCGTGGAGTGTTCGTGGAGGCGCGTAGCTCGGCCGAGACGCAACAAACACAACTCATGCCCGGAGACGTAATCCGGTCGGTCAATCTCAGGCCGGTGTTCACCGTCGGAGACCTGGAAGATGTCCTGGATCGCACGAGCACAAGTCGCCCGTTAATCTTACAAATCGAACGGGATTTTCGGTTTGTTTTCCTTACGCTTGAGCAGTAACTCCGAGGTTCACCATAGCGCTGCTCAACCAACTTATCGACGGCAAGAATGCAGTCCAACGTGCTACCGCTTCAAATTCCCAGTTGGGAGTGACGCCCCGAGGATCGAATTCACCTGAACCCTATTCCGATTCCCATCTGACCTTGATTACGGAGCTCAACCGACCTGGATCAGTCCACGGAACAACAGGCAAATTTTCCCATAAACGTCCAAAAAGGCGTTACACTCGCTTGGTGCACGACGGTTCCACGCGTGGCTTTAGGGTCCACACGCCGGAGGCATCGTCATGACAAACTTCCTTCGTAGCCAACCGCATTTAGATTCGCGTTCGACATGGCTTGTGGTGTGTCTAACCCCCTCGCTCTCGTATCTCATCCCAAAGCTGATAAGCGTGCTCGATTCGAATCCCCAGACAGTTTGGCCGCTTTGGCCAGGTTGCGCGATTCTCGTGACGGGGTTGTTGCTACTGCGCGTCAGTGTCTGGCCGGTTGTGATAGCTCTGTCTTTTGTCGGATTTGCTCTTGCTGACCTTCAGGCAGGCATGCGATTGAGTTCCGTGATCCGGTTCGTTCCGGGCAATACCCTTGAAGTACTCATCTCCGCAATTGGTCTTAGATATTGTTTTGACGGTGTGCCTCGCCTCAACAGCGTACGGGCTTTGATCAAGTATTCCGTCTTTGCTCTCGTCCTGGCGCCGTGCAGTGGAGCATTTCTGAGTGCAAAAGGCGTCAGTCACGATTATTCGAGAGGCTGGAAGATTGTTCTTCTATCCGAAATGCTTGCTTTCATCACGGTGACCCCGGCCCTGTTGAGTTGGCTAAGCGAAGGCCCTCGGTTAATGAGGAAATCGCGCGCCCTTCGCCTTGAGGGACTGACGCTCATCGCCGGGCTTGTTATTGTCAGCTACGTCGTGTTCACGTTGCCTGAAGACAGCAGATCACCTGCGCTGTTCTATTTGCTGGTGCCATTTCTGCTTTGGTCCGCATTGCGATTCGGATGGCTTGGAGCCAGCACTTCGCTCATCGCAGTAACGTCTCTGTCGATTTGGGGCGCAGTGCATGGCCGGGGTCCGTTTTCCAGCATGGTGCCCCTCACCGATCCGTTGCCGCTACAAATGTTTTTGGCCTTCGCCTCGATAATCTTCATGGTTCTCGCCGCCGCTGCCGAACAGCACGAACAAGCTGCGCAGATAGTGCGAGAGAGCGAAGAGCGCTTCCGGCTCGTTGCCAATACCGCCCCGGTAATGATCTGGACGGCGGGAACCGATCGGCTTTGCACATACCTCAATCAGACCTGGCTGGAGTTCACGGGGCGACCGCTTGAGGCACAGCTGGTCAACGGGTGGGCCGAAGGTGTACACGTTGAAGATCGAAACCACTGCCTGGGAACTTACTCGCAGGCTTTTGATCGGCGACGATCGTTTGCGATGGAATATCGCCTCCGACGCAATGATGGAGAGTACCGTTGGATCCTCGACACCGGTGTACCGAGATTCAACCCAGACGGCAGTTTTGCTGGCTACATCGGTTCTTGTTTGGACATCACCGATCGAAAGCTGGCCGAAGAAGCTCTGGCCGGCGTGGGCCGCAAATTGATCGAGGCGCATGAGGAGGAGCGTACATGGATTGCGAGAGAACTACACGATGACATCACTCAACGGATCGCATTGCTAGCCGTCGAACTACAGCGCTGTGATCAACGGGCTCCGTCACTCGTCACTATGCACGAAAGCCTGCGCCTCGCATACCAGCGCCTCTCAGAGCTTGGGAAGGATGTTCAAGCCATCTCGCACCGCCTGCACTCGTCGAAGCTCGAATACCTCGGCCTCGTAGCTGCAGCCAAAAGCTTCTGCCGCGAGTTATCCGAACAGCGAAAGGTCCGAATTGAATTCAAGGATGCGGATATCCCGGCAGCAATTCCGAAGGAAATCTCTCTGTGCTTATTTCGCGTTCTTCAGGAAGCATTGCAGAATGCTGTCAAGCACAGCACTGATCAGAATTTCACTGTGGAAATGCAGGGCTCGAATGAAGAAATTAGTCTGACTGTGAGCGATTCAGGAATCGGGTTCGACTGGCAGGAAGCGATGAATCGTCGTGGGCTAGGCCTCATTAGCATGCGCGAACGGCTTCGCTTCCTAAACGGAGAGTTTTCCATACGCTCCGCGCCGGGTCGTGGAACCTCTGTCGTAGCTCGCATACCCTACAAACAGACAAAGCATTTCGTCGGGATCGCAGGATGAAACGCCTCTTGGCCGCCCGGGATGTACGTCAATCCAAGCACATCTGATTAGGGAAAGCAGGCCTGTTTTCCTCAGCTAAGAAAGAAGTACGCGTGACAAATCGGGCAGAATCCATGACTAACAATCAGGGAGGCTTTACCTTTCAGACGCAGGTAATCCGGGACGAAATCCCACTGATCGGGCCAGTCGACTCGACGTGAACACCGGCAGTGCACGCACTGTGATGAGGCCGTTTGGCTGCACATATAGGCTCGAATCTGGTCTGGCTAGCGATGCGGACTCTCATAGATCAGCGGATTCGTCACCATCAACCACGCCCTGCTCTTCAGCGCATGAACTCTCATCCGGTACTTCCGAAACAGATCAGGGCTTGAGCATTCATAGGACACTTCCCATGTGCCCAGCGTTAACGCCCGCGCAAATGCATCGGAAAAAGAAGTTCTTAAGGACAGTTGGTATGGCTTCGAAAATGTTCGGGCCAATGACGTTCTCTCCCGTGAGCCCAGGAGCACCGTTCCTTACGGCGAAGTTGTCCCAAGCTGGATTGCAGTGAATGACGCGATATGCCTGAGTCGAGTATGTAACTGACCGCAAGGCTCCTTTCGAGCGCTTGGATGATGCGGCCCAACCGACTGCGTCGCGACCTGCGATCATCCTCCGACTCGTACATGATTCGAAGTGTAGGTTAACGGCCGGGTCGGAGCCAAGGATCATACCCATCAGCTTAGCTTCACAATTCTAAGCAAGCTTTTCTTAAGCGAGCTACTTCCTTCTGTGCGATGTGGCGCAGCCGATTGCTGAAAGGTGCAAATTTCTTTGAAGGAAATAGGTGATCACCCGTGGAGCAGAAACCTGTCACTTGTGCCAGTCGAGGTGGGCACGGAGTTTCTTTATTCTCGCCATAGTTTTCTGTGGATTCGATGGGTGTCACGAATAAAAGGCCGCTATGGTTCGTAGTGTCCCAACACTGGTTGAGCCTGCTGGGTTTAGCCTTACTTGCGACAGCCTTGATTTCATCGCTATTTGTTTTGCCACAACAAATTCATGGTCATTTTCAGAATCCATATTTGGGGATCATTGTCCTGCTTGTCCTTCCGATTATCTTCTTTTCTGGATTGGCTATTGTTCCGCTCGGCATTTACTTGAGCAAACGTCGGATTCGGGAGGGCATGCGCGAGGCTGCATTCGATCGCAAAGCCGCTTTGCACCGTCTGGCTTGGTTTTTCGGCATCGTAACAATTCTGAACGTGTTGATCGGAACACAGATCACGTATCGCGCCGTCAAACACATGGAGACCCCTCAATTCTGCGGCGGTTCGTGCCACACCATGAGCCCAGAACTTGCCGCTTATCGAAACTCCCCTCATTCCAAGGTCGAGTGTGTTGAGTGTCACGTGGCTCCAGGGGCCACAGGTTGGATTAACAGCAAGACGAGCGGAATTCGCCAGTTGTTCGAGACCCTGCTGAATACCTCTCCGAAACCAATTCCTTCAGCTCTTGAAAGCAATCGGCTGGTACCAGCAACTGAAACGTGCGAGAACTGCCACTGGCCTCAAAAGTTTGCTGGCGTACGTCTGCGGATCTTCAGCAAGTACGCAGATGACGAAGTTAACACCCACACAGATACCGTGCTGCTGATGTTGATTGGGGGAAGTCGATTTTCCGGGATTCACGGCGCACATTTCGGACCGGGAGTTCGCATCCGCTTTGCTGCTGCGGACGCCGCTAGGCAGACCATTCCGTGGGTGGAGTACCGGAATACGAACACTGGAGCCGTCCGGACTTTTATCGGTTCCGATCCGCCGGACCACTCGACCAAGGGCCTGCCGACGTTTGAAATGCAGTGCGTGGACTGTCACAACCGTCCGACACATACCTTCGAGTTGCCGGAACGCGCGATGGACGGGGCGCTCCAGTTCGGGGATATTCCCGTGACCTTGCCGTTCATCAAGAAGGAGAGTGTGGAGGTACTGAAAGCAAACTACTCGAGCACAACCGAAGCAACGGAGAAACTGCCATCTGCCTTCGTCAGCTTTTATCAGCGGACCTATCCCGATCTATATTCGAAACGCCAGGAAGACATTCATCAGGCTAGTCGTGCTGTTCTTGCCATTTACCAACGCAACGTTTTTCCCGAACTTCAGGTTTCGTGGGGCACATATCCCAATAACCTCGGCCACACGGACTTTCCGGGATGTTTCCGGTGCCATGACGGCTCACACGTGGCCGCGGATGGCACAGCCATCAGTCAGGACTGCAGCAGCTGCCACGAACTACTTGCGATGGACGCGACTTCACCGGAGATCCTGACAAAACTGGGAATTGCAGAAACAGTGCAGAACCTCCAGAAACGATGAATGCCACGAATCAAATAACGATGAGTACACACAAATTGGAAACATCGGAAAAGGGGAACAGATGAAATACAAACCTATGCTTGTGCCCACATTGCTGATCGTTTCTTCGGTTGTTTCGTCAGCAGCAGATGAAGCTGCCGCTCTTTACAAAAAGAAATGCTCGGGCTGCCATGGTCGCAGCGGTGAAGGTAAACCCGCCATAAAAGCTCCCGCGATAAAAGGAACGAGCCGTGATGCGACACAACTGGTGGAGCACATCACGAAGGGTGAAGCCACGAGCAAATCGCCACACAATAAGGGAATAGCTGGTCTCAGCAGCGATCAAGCCCAGGCGATCGCTGAATTTGTCAAGAGTTTGCAGTAAATCGCAATGAATTCTCGGGGGCCGGCGCCATATCCAGTGTTGTACGGAGACGCTCACTGTGTCTTTGAGGAGTGTGACTGTGAAGACGGGAAGTGCCTATAAGCAAATTTTAGCATGCGCAACAGTTGTGCTTTCGATGCTGCTGATCCATCTGGGCTTTGCTGCGGGACAACAGGAAAAGGCGGCCGTTGCTCAGCAAAGTGACTCCGCGAAATACGTCGGAAGCGAAACTTGCAAGACGTGCCATGAGGAGATCTATCAGAAAAAGTTCGAGAATACGCCGCACTTTAAGGCCGCAATCGACATTGTCCACGGGTGTGAGGCGTGTCACGGTCCTGGCTCGGCCCACGTAGAGGGCGGCGGGGATGTAAGCAAGATTGTCAGCTTCAAGGCGATGTCGAGGCAAAAGTCGAGTGCACGGTGTCTCACATGTCACGGTGAAAAGCACGAGCAGCGACACTTTAAGGCATCGACCCACGCCAGTAACGAGGTTGGCTGCCTAGATTGCCATTCGCCCCACGACGCCAAAGAACAGGAGCATCTGCTAGTTCGCTCCCAACCCGATCTCTGCTATGGGTGTCACACAGCCGCCAAAGCAGATTTCGGAAAGCCGTTTCATCACCGGGTAGACGAGGGACTTATCCGATGCAGTGATTGCCACAATGTGCATGGAACGACAACGGTTCGCCAGTTGAGGGCAATGCCAAGCGGAGACGCTATTTGTTGGAGGTGTCACGCTGACAAAGCAGGCCCTTTTGTGTACGAACACGTTCCGGTGAAAACAGAGGGATGCACCAGTTGTCACACGCCACACGGATCGACTAATCCTCGCTTCCTGCGTGTAAGCCAGGTGAACTTGTTGTGTCTGCAATGCCACTCGTTTCCGGCACAGGGGCCAGCCGGACCCGCGCATAACCAGTCCACCAAATATCAGGCGTGCACGATGTGCCACGCAGCTATTCACGGATCGAACGCAAGCAATGTGTTCTTTCGGTAGAGAGGCGAGTCATGCATTTAAAAACACTTCCATTGACCCATCTATTCGTATTCGGGAGTCTCGCCGGCTTCGTCGCGATGGCACAAAATCAGAACAACAACTCGAACCCGAATCCTGCACCAGATGGCTGGGAAGGTGGCGGGTATGCAATTCACCAATCTGTCGAACTTGGTTATCGGGTGACAGACGTGACGGGCAGCCAGCAAATGTATAACACTCTCGTGAATCTGCGCACAGGGCCCCGCTTACTAGATCAGAGCTTGTCGATGCAGTCAAAGACTCACGATACGCCTCTGTTTGACAACCTGTTTTTGAATAGCTTTGGTTGGGGAGGCGACCCGAACAACGCTCTACGCTTGCGGTTGGACAAGAATCATTGGTATGACTTTCGTTCCGCATTCCGGCGCGATCAAACAGATTTCGACTACAACCTGCTGGCTAACCCTCTCAATCCACCGAACTCGAGTCCGAGTATTCCGGTTACATTTTCACCTCATCTTTTCGCGACGCGGCGCCGGATTAGCGACTTCGATCTTACCCTCTTTCCACAATCAATTCTCGACGTCCACCTCGGCTATTCGCACAACAACATGACCGGGCCCTCCTACTCGAGTGTTCATGAGGGCACAGATGCTTTGCTGTTTCAGGACTGGAACACTACGCTCAGCTCTTACCGCTTCGGCTTGGATCTGAAGATTTTTGAGCACACGGTCGTAAGCTACGATCAGTTCTTCGACTACTACAAAGGCGACACGAACTGGCAGTTGGCGCCATTCGCCCAGGCTCTTTTACCGGGAACTCCGGGCACGGTGGAGTTGGGCCTTCCGATCAGCACCGCTAACAAGAATCCTTGCGCAATCACTCCGCCTGCAGCCAGTCTCATTAATTCCAGAGGCGTCCTGACAAACACAGACTGTAACGCCTTTTTCGACTATAGCCGTTCAAACCGCATTCGCACCTCGTCTCCAACTGAGCGGCTGAGCCTGCACACCGCCGACCTAGGCCGGTTGGAGTTGAACGCATCTTATGCCTACAGCTCGGCGGATATGAATGCACCCTTCAATGAGCTTTTCAACGGTCTCAGCTCACGTTCGGATCTCCGTCAGGAGACTGTCACAGGCCCTGGATTGGCTACTCGCGTCTCAAATGTCGCCGACTTTACTGCCACGTTCCACTTATCGACACACTTGAAGCTGGTGGACACATTTCGATTCTGGAGTTATCGAATTCCGGAAGCGTTTACATCTACTACCACCGACTGGACGTGCAACAACTCTGCAACCTGCTCATTGCTTACACCAATTAGCGGCACAACGCCGGCAGCGAGCGTCACCTCCGATGCGCTGTCTTTTAATCAGAGCTGGAAGAGAAACGAGTTCGGTCTTGTGTGGGATGCTTCAAAGCACTTCGGCGGACGAGTTGGGTTTCGTTACGGAGACAGGCAGTTTCATCATGTTAATGATTTCGCAACCGGAGATGAGGATCGGATTACAGTTCACGAATACACACCTGTGTTTAGCTTGTGGGCAAGACCGATGCAGGGTCTCAGATTCAACTTCGATTGGGAGCATACCAACAATGACGAGACCATTGTGCGTATCGGACCACGGAAAGAAAGCAAGTACCGAATGCAGGCCAACTACACACCGAAACCGTGGGCAGCGCTGGGAACATCGGTCAATCTTTGGGACTCCTCAAACGCGGACATGTTGATCAATTATCACGGACACAATCGAAATTACGGTTTCACAGCGGACCTTAATCCTCGCCCCCGAATTGGTTTCGATTTCGCTTACAACTACAACGACTACCAACAGAATGCTTTCATCTGCTTCAACGACTCCGATACAACTCTGGCGGCCGTCGCAAATGCCGGGAGTTGCACATCCAACGGGTACAGTGACACGGCCAATCCCCTTCTCAGCAATGGAATCTATACCAGCAGGACGCACTACGGCCTGGGCTCTGTGACCTTCAGGCCAATTTCAAGAGTATCGGTTCTCGCAGGTTACAGCATCACGAGCGTCGGCGGCGAGGCTCCGCTGTTAAATAGCCTTCAGCCCTTTGGATCACTGCAGTACAACTATCACCAGCCTCTGGCAAATGTCCTCATTGATATCGGACACGGCATCTCATGGAAGGCAAGGTGGAATTATTACCAGTACGGGGAGAGATCATTCGTCGGTCCCACTGATCCCCGCTATTTCCATGCCAACAATGCTACGTTCTCGTTGCTATGGGGTTTCTGACAGATGATCAGCGACAGAAAACACAGGATTCGAGCAGTCGTAGAACATGCCTCCCCAGTGCGCAAACCGAGGAAGGCCCACCTCGCTGTCGATCCGCCCAACAAGACTGAGATGCCGCTTCTGGCCGTCACGGATATTGTGGAGAAGCCAAGCGAGGCATTGCCGTCGGATGCATTTGTTTTCTTTGGTGCAACGGGCGATCTCGCGTACAAGAAGATCTTTCCTGCCTTGCACAGTATGGTTCGTCGGGCAACATTAACCGTTCCCGTGATTGGTATAGCAAAGTCCGGATGGACGATTGAACGACTTCGGGAGCGGGCTCGAGACAGTATTCATACGAGGAATAGCGGCTTCGATGATGCAACCATCAATAGATTTCTGCGGCTCTTGCATTACATTGACGGCGACTATAACGAGCCGGCCACGTTTTCGGTGCTGCGGAAACTCCTCGGAAACTCGAGGAGACCGCTGCATTATCTTGCGATCCCACCGAGTTTGTTCCGTACCGTGACGGAAGGCCTGCTTCGCGCCCATTGCGCAGATGGAGCTCGAATTGTCGTCGAGAAACCCTTCGGTCGTGACTTGCGTTCTTCCAGAGTGCTGAACACAACTCTGCACAAGGCTTTCCCAGAGCCTCAGATTTTTCGGATTGACCATTATTTGGGCAAGGAAACAGTGGGCAATTTGCTTTTCTTTCGATTTGCAAACACCTTCCTTGAACCTATTTGGAACCGCAATTATGTACAGAGTGTGCAGATAACGATGGCAGAAGAGTTTGGGGTGGCGGGTAGAGGGAAGTTCTACGAGGAAGCTGGGGCGATCCGCGATGTAATACAAAACCACCTTTTGCAAGTTGTTGCCTTATTAGCGATGGAACCTCCAGCTTCGATCTCCGCAGAGTCGATTCGAAATGAACAAGTCAAGGTGTTTCAAATGATTCCGCCGATCAAACCTTCACAGCTTGTCCGCGGCCAGTTCCGCGGTTACCGGGATCAACCGGGGGTCGCCCCCAACTCCCAAGTGGAGACGTACGCAGCCGTCCGGTTTGAAGTGGACTCGTGGCGCTGGGCTGGCGTACCGTTCCTCATGCGAGCGGGGAAATTCTTGAAGACAACCGCAACCGAAGTACTAGTAAGGCTGCAGCGGCCGCCTTTGGCGAAGTTGCTGGTGGAGAATAACTATTTCCGATTTCGGCTCGGGCCGGATGTCTCCTTGGCGGTAGGTGTCACCGTCAAGCGCCCGGGAACGCGATTGACTGCCATTCCAGTGGAATTGACTGCTGTGGACCATGTCCGGGGAGATATGGTGGAGGAGTATGAGCGCCTCCTTACGGACGCTATGCGAGGAGATCCGCTTCTCTTTGTGCGGCAAGATGCTGTTGAGGTGTCGTGGAACATTGTCGATGGCCTGCTAGGCGAGTCAACGCCGATCTATTCCTATGAACGCGGGACTTGGGGACCGCCAGAAGCAGATCGATTGGCATCCGAAATTGGGGGATGGCACAACCCTCAGTAACAGCCAATGATCGGGTGAACTTGCTCCGGATCGGCGGCGCCTGGAGGATCAGGCTTATGTCCGATACCTCCAACATCACCAGTTCCGTTTCGTGTGCGAACGAGCGTCGTATATGGATAGGATTTGTAATGAGTCAAATTAACGGTCGGAGAACACGCCGCCTTTTGCGCTTGTCTCACTTTGGAGCCTGCTCGGAGGTTGTGAGGTTGCAGGTGCAGCATCGGCAAAATAACGTACCGTCACGTCGTCTCCAAAGTTAACTTCTTTCACCCCGCTTCGTGGTTGCGGTTTTTTGCGTGAGCTCGTGAAGTATTTGATTGTCACATCGTTTGCAAAATAATCTACCTCATTCGGACTAATCTGTGCGCGCCTGAACCCTTGACTCGATTTGGTGCGCTCATGATGCTCGTCATTTTCCGGTAGACGTTTCGTAGGTGTTAACTGCACGGTTTCGGGCCGTTTGGCCACGGAGAGACCGTTCGTTGAGGGCGAATTATGAGCAGCATTTACCAACCAAGTAATGATGGCCAACAGGGCGATTGCGCTCAACGCAACTAGCATACATCGAGAGTTTGCGTTCGAAATCGCACTCGAGCTCATCTCCCAGTTCGACTTTTTCCAAAAACAATCTATCGCGCGGATAACTGCGCCCAAGGAACGCTCAACCTTGGTCGGTGGATTTTTCCCATTAGAAGTATTCTGCTCCAGGGTATCAGCGATTAAGACCGTCAGCGGGGCGGCAACTTCGCCAAAATGCAGCTCTCGATTTAAATCGATCCTTTGATGGCGTGCTTGTTGAACAGCAATTTCTCTTCCATGAACTTCGTTGCGGCTCCCATGGCGCACGATGCCCTCTTCAAGGACCCCTATCAATAACCGACAGACACGAATTTGTTGGTGAGTGAATGAGTGTGCGTTATCAAAACGCACCTCCAGGACTCCCAACAAGACATCGGTCTCACAAATCGGAAGCATGAGCAGCGAGATAGCTCCAAATTGTCGGCAAACTTCCGCTTCAATTCGCATATCGGTCGCTGCATTCTCGACTCGCAGGATCTCCCTTCGCACGTCATTGCATGGGCTGATGTTTAGGACTGCGGCGATACGCCGTCCCAGGTCTTTCGTGGCGCTTCCGGCTGCCGCGCGGTAAACGAGTTCATTTGAATCGAGACACGCAATCGCCGTGCCGCTCGCATTGAGAAGTCTGAGGATGCAATCCGCGACCATCTGCATTGCTCGATCTAAAGCGAACTCATCACTAGCGATGAATTGCTGGGTTTCGACGACGGCTGAGAGGGAGCTTGGATGTAAACCGCTTTTCTGCACTGCAACGGCATTGGCCAAGAATCTCTCGAAAGACTCGCGATCAACAATGTTGCATGTAGTCATACGCTGTTGGTTATTAGAAGTCTCAAGTCCAGCACTCGAACTATTGACCGCAGGTGTCCGACGTCTTTCTCAGTTTCTTGACCACGAAATGAGGCATGGGACGCGAGGTTCCCGTATCCGTGCTAGGCATGGCACTTTGGTCGCCGGTTAGAGAGACCGACTGTCCCACGTGCGATTCAAGATCAACCCTCTTGGATTTGTACACGAGATTGTGCACTCCTTTTTCATCGATAAGCTCGTAGTCGCCATGTGGGTTCTTGGTCAGGCAGCCGGTAATCGTGTCCGAATGCTCCGGCGAATGCGCTTGGTACGCAATTGGTATCGTCACAGGGACGGCGGTTTGGCAGAAAACGAGAGACGGGACCACCCACAGGATGGCGAGCAGAAAAAACCGGACTTTCATGCTGTACTCCTTGCCACAGTGTTACTCTCCGGGAACGATGCTCCATGATTGGGATTGTGGTTGCCAACTGTCAGCGTTTGCAGGTCCAACATGAGCCGCACTCCATTTAATGAATATCGCGTTTGCGAACACGACGGCTTGATCACATGACTTGAAAGCGGGGATCTCCGTTCATCTTCCGCAGTTGGCAATCGAACGACCTAGCCAAGTGAAAACGTATTCGTGGCCTCCAACGCGAATGGCATAACGTATCGAGCCTTTTGGGAAGCAACCGTCCACCGAACAGACCATCGAATAACGTCTCGGGTCTTGGATTACTCCTGACACCGTCAACGACTTTCCTGCGTCAACAATAAATCCAGGTGGCGGAAGAACAATTGAGAGAAAGTGTTCTGAGGAAAGGAAACCACTTGTAAAACAGTACAATTCGCCAGCACGAACCATGTTCGTGCGATTGTTTGACGCCGCCTTATAGGCTTTGGAGGACGAGTCAACGGGGAGTACTGACGTGAGGTGGCCATCAACTGTGATTTGTCCTCCCTCGACCGGTAGCTTGGTTTGCGTGTTGTTTACAATTGTAGTCGAAAAGGCGATGAGTTCCACGGCTGCATCTGGCCGCAGTTTCTCGAAACCCATCCGAGAACTTACCTCCAAACCTTCATGCGACAGTTTAAGGATTTCTCTCCCCGTGAGCGGGTCTTTCACCGACGAAGACTTGGCACCCATCGGCATGTCTTCACCCCAGACAAACGCATTTCGCGAATCGACTTTAATCGCTGCGACGTCGCTTTGAGCGAGCGCCTGCGCGAGCAGGACGAGACCTGAAGCTGCCGCGATGGCCATTCGTTTCAAGCGAGCCAGCTTTCCGGTGCGACAAGTAGGCAATGTTCTTAGCCCAGTGTCACAGCGCCTGGCTCTTTAAGTCACTGTCAAAGCTGCAAGCATTCCTCAATAGTATGGTCAGTCGGTGATTCTGAATGCCATTGACGGATCGGTCACTGGTCGGACCCGACCTACTCAAGAAAAACCCGAAACGGCGGATTCTCGTCACACGTGATGTGATCCTGTGGGTGCGCTATTTGGATCACTACCCTAGCTAGCCTAGACGGTTAAACTACATTTCAAGCCTTCACGTTCACAGAGCCTGGAGGTAGGATGAGCTGCCGGAGCCTCTGCAGGATGCGTAGAGATTGCTTCTTTGGCGCGACCTGGGGCTCGCGTGCCTGCATGAGCCAGGCTGCGCCCTCGTCTACGGTAGCCGACAAACGTATTCTGTGGCCTCTGTGTCGCATGAGTTTTGCATACAGCACGAGAAAATCCCGACTGGGTTCTCGATCAATCAAAGCACAGTCGATGCGATGCATCGGCGGATATTTGAGAACGTGAATAAAGAGCTTCGCCGGACTAGGCCCACCGGTTGCGTTGCGAACATCCAACAACACTTTTTGTGTTCTCCATTCAACGATGAAATGACGAACATACGCTGCAAGCGAATCAATGTGATTGCTGATGTTGCCGGCGATCTCGAAGCAAAGAAAATCCTCGTGCACCCGAAATTCAATTTTGTAAGCCATAAATCCCTCGATTCGAAAGCGGCGCTCGATACCGGTCAAGAATCGGATCGCGTCATCAAGTCAACTACATTGATTTCACTGCCGGTTTTCGACCTGTCATTCTCAATCATTGCCTTTCGATCGCAGGACAAATTGGACATGACGTTCACCGTTCAGTCGGGTTGTTTGTGAGAGGTCGATCCTTTCCAACGCGACAAGCCTTTCTTCGTGATTGTCGTTAATACAGTGCATCCGCCAGCCGTCTGTCCAATATTCTCGGGCTACGTAGGCGCTTCCATCCTTCAAAACAATGATCGTCGGAGGATGAACCGGTACACCCTCCGTATCACGCCAGAAGGAGCTTCCTACATGGATCGTCGGTTTCGTCACCAAGCGACGCTCAGGGTAGTCGTCTGAGCTACGACTGAATGGCCGAAACGAGGAATCATGGTAGCCATTGGCGTCCGTTTGTGTCCTTGCCGGCGCTGCAATAACCGCTTGGGAAGGCTGTATCTCAACATCCTCCATGAGGCGGAGGGAGACCCGAGTTTCTCCTTTTAACTTCGGATAAGGGCCGCGTGCGGGAAGAGTGAGGATCTTCACAGGCCAGAAGATGGGAATCATCCACTCAATCGCATCTCGTTTGGGATGACCCTTCCCATGCAATTTCCCTTCCTTATCAGTGCGCAGACGAGGCGCCGAAATTACTTTGGCCGAAAGTGGCAGAATCTGACCTTTCGGTAGGATGAGTCTGTCGAATTCAATATCCATCCACCCTTTTCCAACGAAGTGACCTGGATTCTTGTAGTCCTGAAGATGGCCGCTCAGTTCGGCACCACGCGGGAAGACTGAGTGTCCAAACGCAGCCAGCGAGTTGAGATGGCACAGAACTGGATCTCCTACTGCAGCTGTTTTGGAGGAAAAATTGGGTTCGCTTATCGTGCATTGCAGAAGTGTGCCTGCGGGAATGATTTCATCCCCAGGGGTTTGTGGGAAACTCGAGGAAACGAGCAAGAAACAAACAACTGTTGAAAGTATGGATCCGCGAAGCATGGTACCTCCTCCTCCTGAGAGCTCGCTCGAACTTTGCACCTGTCCCTGCGATCGGACCGTCGCTGGGAGATCTACTAGCACTTACATTGGCAAAACTATGGCTGCAGATCTACTAGGAGCACCACTGGCAAAAATGCCAGCGCAAAGGCAGTACCCGCCAGTATTGCCGACAAGCCGCGATATCGCATCGCCAGAACGTTTTCTGAATGCCCAACTCTTCTGGAGAACTGTGATTGAGAGAACGGCCGCAATTGTCTATTCGGATGATCTCAGCAGGTGTTTCACCAATAGCGGCTAGGCGGCGTCTCGTTCCGAAGAGGAAATTGAGGGCTGCAGGTCGAGTTTTGCCACTGCAGGCACGACATTGATGTGGAATAAGGCTCGGTCTCGCGCGAGCCTCGGGCCAATCACACTCGTCAATCTTTCAACGGTGGTGCTCAAGTCTTTGGCATGCATCTGCTGCAATTCAATGGTGATTGTGACATCGAACAAACTTGTTTCTCCTGCCCCTTGTGCCTTGTGCGCGAGCAAACTACCCCCGAACAACCGGGACAAGTTCACGAGTGAATGGCTTTTGCACGCGCTGCATTCGTCACCACGAGCGGTGCTGATGACCTCGCAATCCAGGCAAAAAACTGCGTTGGAGAGAGGGAGCACTTCGGGCTTCAAATGATCCTTGGTTCCGGCCAACATATACACTGCCCGTGTCGCTGAGACTTGGTCAGTTAACCTTATATCGCCGTTCTCAGTCTGTAAGCTGTCAAAAAGCTCAGGGCTCTCGGGCTGACGGGGACTATATGGGAACGATGTCTCAAGGCCAACGTGTTGAGTCGCAGGAAGAATCCGGCTTCGAGTCAAATCCCCGGCCGCCACGGTTTCCACTGTCACTCAATGAGATAGACCCCATAGCTTGGTCGCCGTGGGCTACGGCCAAACGTCTATGGGTTGCGCTTACTGGGCGATCAAGTCAAACGGGCTGTAGCCTCTTTTTACAATCGAGTTTCCCCCGCCAAGTGTCCGCTGCACTGCGACCCGCGACTTCGATTTAGTTGGCTTGCTACGTTTCAGAGACACGATTCTCACGTTTTATTGCTCGAGAGCAACGACGATGGTCGCATCGATGGCTAATCTCTCTAATTTGACTCTCTTTGGTTTTGGATAACAAAGGCGACAAACCGCTCTTGAATGAAGCCCGCAGAAGCACTCGCGTTCCCCTGAAAATCGTTATTGCCGCTCAGGGCGTCAGTGAACCACTAACGTGTGATGGCGAGACGATTGTCATCAGCCGTCATGGCGCGCTCATTTGGACGAGCATCCCACTACGCGTGGAGATGAAAATCGAGGTTCACGTCATTTTGACGGACAAACGGGCTCCGGCGAAGGTCGTCTACGTTGACCCTGAGCGGCCCCGAATCTGCGGAATTGGGCTACAAACCGGAGAACATTTGGGGATTGTTATTTCCGCCAGACGACTGGTACGAAGATCAGCACTAACGTTTTGTCGCAGTTGAGCAGATCATTAGTCAATCTATTTTCGCCAAAGTTCAAGGATTTTTCGCCCGGTGTCGCCGCCAACCGGGATATAGGTTGGCAATGGAGTAGGTAACGCCGCCAAAGGCATGACGATGCGGGCCGCCTGAGGTCACTCCCGCTTCAAAACCACCATCGATTACTAGCCTCGGGGATACTGGGTACGTCAGCGCCCAGAGTGAGGAAGCAAACCCTCGCGTGGAATCATTAAGCTGCGTCTGACCATAAAACTCTCCAGCGAATTGAAGGCTTTTGTAAATGACATGTGAAAACGCCAAAGCCAGTTGCTGGTTTTGATCAAAACCGGCAAAAGCTTGTCCAATCAGGAACTGGGTGAAATTGAAGTCGAAATTGAAGTGCGCGATGGTTTCGCTCGCCCCAAAAGTGAATGAGTGATCTACCTTCCCGGTTCCGAGCCCATCCTTCGTGCTGGCCGAAGGGATTTTGAAGGAGTAACTGAACGCCATTGTTGGCAACGTTTTGGTTTGGCGATGAAACCTGATCTCGGTACCCAGCCAATTGTCCCCAAAAGTGGTGTGAGTGCCTGTTGTGTCGGTCTGGGAAAGAAACGCCGTTGTGTTCCATCGCAATTCTACATCACAAAGCAGTCCAAATTTCAACAAGCCGCTCGCAGAAGTCTGGCGCACTCCTAGTTTGGGCCCTATACGATCGAAACCATACTCCAGTTCCAAGACACCAAATTGCGTGACGTGCGCAGGATTCGAGACCGTCGGTCTGTTTGGATTTGCGGCGATCGAATCTGCGTAACAGCCAGTCTGTCTTCCCATCCATTGAGCAACCGCTGAATGGGTTCCCACAAGACACCACAAAACAGCTGCACAACTTACCGTCGCGTGGCTCACGGATAAAGAGTACTGGGGATCGCAAGCAACACGGACTGTAAGTGTTGGCAGGGCTGTCACACCAACGGGGCGAAGTACCCCCGAAAATAAAAGTTCGAGCGTAGCCACTTGTCGGCAACGCTCAGTATGACGGAGGTGCTTCCGTCAAAAACTATGATCCATCAGAGTGCCGCTAGTGGCAGTTATTGATGATGTCGCCCACGATCTGCGTGGCCGCGCCCGCCGAAATTGGGCAGGTCATGTTGCACGGCGGCGAGATGTCGCTGTGTGGGTCTGGGTAAGATCAAGGACTGCCAGCTGGTTACGTGTGCACGGCGTTACTGGTGTCATCTTCCCCCAAGCAATTTGCTTCGTGCGAGTGTTCGAGATGTTGATCGTGGTCTGTCCCTGGTAGAGGATGCTGTCGGACTGGAAGATTGCCGCGGTATTTCCATTTAGAGCGTTCGTGCACGGGCCCGAATCGGAGTTTTGTGCGGAAGAGTAGGCCTGATCGATTGGGCTGCGTCCGCCGCTTCGTAGCACATCTCGGGATGCGCGTGTTCGAGTTCTGCGGGCAAACTTGCGCGGTGGCGTTCTGAACCGTTTCTAACCTTCAGCGTCGATTGCCACTATTAGCGCCGGCCGATTCTCCCGCAACTGTAATGTTTGACAGTTGCCAAACCATCGAGATGTACGAGAGTGTTTTCGAATCTCTTTTTCGCTGTTTTTTTGTTAAGGTGGAAACCTAGCAACTGCCGAGGGCAGCAGATGTGGCGACGGAGAATTTGCTTGCAAAGACGAAGGGCTTGGCGTCTTGCCGCGAAAGGAACGTTATGCTGTAACTCCTGGAGCCATTTGTTTGTAAGCAACCGGGGGCATATTTGTTCAAGGCCATGAAAGTACTGGCTAGATGGATTTTGATTCTAGGCTGCCACGCCGCAACCTGCCAGGCAGTAGTGCCGGAGGCGTACTATAACCATGCTTGGAAGGCAGAGGGGTTCTCATCCGTTGAACAATCAGAGCAAGGCAATCCTACTCAGACTCTTGGATTGCTATTGATCGCCAAAACCGTTTGTGTGCTTGCTGCACCATCCCTCGTGTACTCCAGCAGCAAAGCTGAGGAGACCCTAAAGAAGGCTCTCGTGAAATGGGGACGCTTTCAAGTTGTCGATGACGTCTCGAGAGCTGACCTAGCCTGCTTAATTCATCAGACCTGATTCGGTCGCGGCGACGAGTGGTCAGTGGGCGGCTAGGTCGCGGGAACGAGTCGGGTGAGAGTTTCTAGGTGCGGAGAGATGCGACAGCAGGAGGGGGAGGCATTTTCGGACAC
>DASYZA010000140.1:0-3144 GCA_035946775.1 Candidatus Sulfotelmatobacter sp.
CCTCGCCGAAATTCTCATTCCGGCGCTCCAGCCCGGCTCCTCCATCATGCCCGGCAAAGTCAATCCCGTGATGGCCGAACTCACCGCCATGGTGGGCTTCCAAGCCGTCGGCGCGGACATTGCCACCGCGCTCGCCGTGCAGGCCGGCCAGCTCGAATTGAACGTCATGATGCCCGCCATGGCCTGGAACACGCTGCACTCCGCGCGCATTCTCGCGAACACCATGCGCGTCCTCGCCGCCAAATGCGTCGACGGCATCACCGCCAACGAAGAGCGCTGCCGCTACTACGCCAACGCTACGCTCTCCGTCGCCGCCGCGCTCAATCCCTACATCGGCTACGCCGCCGCCGCGGAAATCGCAAAAGAAAGCGTCAAGACCGGCCGCACCGTCACCGAAATCGCGCTGGAACGCAAGCTCCTCGACGAAAAAACCATGCGCGAAATCCTCGATCCCCGCCGCATGACCGAGCCCGCCGCCCCCATTGCCGAAGCAAAGGCCAAAGCCAAGAAGAAGTAGCGCCGGGTGCCCCATCCTCAGCGCCGTTTGCGAAGGATGGGTTGAACGGTGGGTTGAACGGTGGGTTGAAGCGTGAATTCATCCGTCATTCCTAAACCAAATCAATCCGGATCCTGCCGTGCTCTCCCCTAGTGTAGAAAAGGAAGCTACTCCACGGCCATTCTTGTGGATCACTGACCAAGCCCCGCTTCACGGGATTCATGTGCATATAGTCGAGTTTCTCGAGCTTCTTTCTCTGACTCCAGACATTGAAATCATAGAACCGTCGCTCCCAAAATTGCGGAAGCGACTCCGCCACCTCATCCCGCATGCGCATTCGGCGAGAAGTCTCTTGCTTCAGCATTTGCAGCGCAACCGACGGACTGTGCGCCGCAGGCTCCCCGGCCAGCAGATGGACATGTTCCGGCATGACAACGTACCCCACCAGCGCAAAACCGAATCGGCCCCTCACCTGGTCCAACAGCTTCGCGAACACATCGCGCGAATCAGGCGAGCCCAAGAGAGCCATCCGCCGATAGCAACTGAACGTGATGAAATGAAGGTGGGACTGACCGTAGATGCGTTTCAAACCCTGCGGCACGCCTCACATTAACTGCTTATAAAAGTCCACGTCAAGTATCCCACCCTTCGCACAAACAGCTCAGGGTAGGGCACCCAAACCCATCCTGCGCGCGGGTGCCCCATCCTCACCGCGGGTGCCCCATCCTTCGCCGCCGCTGCGAAGGGTGGGTTCGCAGCCCCCCGCGCTTGGCGATTGGATGTCATTCCGAACCCGGTCGCCCGCCCAGTGTTTTGACCCTAACATAAAAAAAGCGTACCTTCTCCTCTTAGAAACTGGTATTGCGCGAGGCCGAGATGCGAAGGGCGATATTTGCACTCCTGTTATTGCTCGGTGGCTGCGGGGCTGCTCAGCAGGCATCGCAATCGTCGCAGCCGCCATCCGGTACTGCCGAAGAGAGGCATTATCCAAATGGACTTACCCCTGTGGAGGTGTTCGATCTACGGACAAAATGCATGAAGCTAGTTGATGAGGGCTCGAAGGATCTAAGCTGGGGCCTCGTTGGGAATGCGTTGATTAATTCAACCTACCCACATTACAACCCGGACACAAATCACTGTTACGTGGAGACCGTGGCAACAAAGAACCCCTTCTACACACCTTCGGACATCCCGAATAACTATCGAACGGCTGCCGTGTACGACGCTCAAACCCGTCAAATGCTCGTTGTCACGGATCAAGAGGGCGCGAGACAATCAGCGCAGGACGACCGACCGACGGCAACGAGTCTAATTGTCACATATGACCAAGGCGAAGCCCTCATCAAACAACTCATGCAGGAGGACGCACAATAACGGGAACTCGGCAACATTCAGCGTAACCCTCCTCGCCTACTCGATGCTCGTGAGAAAAGTCTTCAAACGAGTCCACCTGTGTGCCTTTTCCCAGCCTCCAACTTCTAGCCCCTAAACTCCAGAACCGTTGCAGCCCCGCGGCGTAAGGGAGCTGCGGCTGTCTTTGGCTGCGCCGCGTCCAGCAGCTAATACCAGTTAAACGTAACAATGTTATAATCCATGAACCATGCCCCGGCCAAACCTTCTGTTCATCGACACAAATATCTGGCTTGATTTCTATAGAGCCCGCAACGAGACGACCCTTAAACTTCTAACGCATGCTGAAGCTCTTTCAGGCCAGCTGATTGTGACCTACCAACTCGAGAGTGAGTTCAAAAAGAATAGGCAAGTAGCTATCATCGAAGGAATGCAAGAACTGAAGGCGCCGCAGCAGATACCCAGAATCGGTATTTTTTCGGACGCAAAGGCGCTTGCGATCATAGAACGGAGCCGTAAACAAACGGAAAGCCGAATTAAGGCCCTAAAGGCCAGAATCGGTCGGGTTCTGAAGAATCCCGCCCTACATGACCCCGTATACAAAACCTGCCAAAGGCTCTTCCACAAGGGAGATGATCTTACCCTTACCCGCGACAACCCCGTGCGGCGCAGAATCCGGAACATGGCATTCAAACGATTCCTACACGGATGCCCTCCTCGGAAGAGGAACGACACATCAATCGGAGACGCTATAAATTGGGAATGGATGGTCGACTGCGCTACCCGACGAAAAGCCGGTTTGGTCATCGTCAGCCGTGATTCCGACTACGGCGCCACGATTGACGGCGTCTCTTACATAAACGACCATCTCCGTCAGGAATTTAGCGAGCGCATAAGCAGAAAGCGCACGTTGTTGCTCTACTCACGGTTATCGGACGCACTAAAGCTTTTCAAGATAGAAGTCTCAGCACAGGAAGAACAATCGGAAAACGAGCTTCTGACGGACGTCGAAGACCGCAAGAACCCTAATTCCGCACCCCTATCCGCCCTGAGCGCGATACTCTCAGGAGAGTCAAGCTCGAGCGCGCGGACATCAGGCATAGAACGCTTGGCGACTTTGCGAAAGTTGCTCAACGAGGGCATGGAGGAATCTTCGTAGGGTTGTGTGGCAGATTTTTCGCCTATCACCCTGCTGTCTTATCGCCTGCTGCACAGCCTTTACCGAACGACGCGATTAGCACGGGTTCATAAGTGCCACATCTGGCCCTTATGACTTCCTCTATGTCTCGCTAATCCAT
>DASYZA010000141.1:0-189764 GCA_035946775.1 Candidatus Sulfotelmatobacter sp.
TCACATCCTGTACTTTCATCGCCCGCTCCATCGCGGCCCTCGGATAAGCTTCCATGCTCCGCATGGTCGCTTATCCTCGCCGTCCGCAAAGCGGACATTTCATCTGCTATCTCAACCGGACATATCATGTGCTACCGACACCCTGTGACCCGCACTCTTGCGCCCCGCCCCGTTCAGCGCTACGATTCGCCTGCTACTCAGAAGCCAAGCTCATCTCGCGTACGCCGGAGGCGGTCTATGAGACAGTGCAAGGGATTTTTGTTGCTCTTCGTAGTTTCCTCTTTCACCTCTTTGTTCTCCCAGGCATGGGCCCAGGTGGATCACATCACCATCGCTGCGGGAACCGATGAAGATCACGCCCTCCAGGCGATCACCAACGAGCAAGACAATGCCAAGAAGATCACGATGTACCAGGATTTCGTACAGAAGTTTTCGTCGAATCCGCAGGCCGTGGCGTACGGAAACTGGCAGCTTGCTCAGTTGTACCAGGCGAATGGCGATCTGGATAAGGCGATGGACGCGGGTGACAAGGCTGTTGCCGCATCGCCCCACAACCTCGACATTTTAACGTCGCAAGTAAGCCTCGCACAGCAGGCGAAGAACAATCTCAAAACCATGGACTACGCCGCTAAAGGCGGCAACGTCTGCCACTCGATCGGCAAGCAGCCCAAGCCCCAAGGCATGAACGACGACGAGTTTGCCCAGCAGGTTAATCAGGAAAAGGCATCAGTGCAGAACAGTTGCGAGTTTCTTGAAACCAGCGGGTTCAACGTAATCACGGTTGAGCAGGATCCCAAGAACCGCATGACCGAGATCGAGCAGTACACCGCAGCTTTCCCGGATTCCAAGTTCAGCGATCAGGTTTCGAATTACGCCATGTACACGCTCGGGCCGGGACAGTTGAACGATCAGGCGCGGCTGGTCTCGTTCGGGGAAAAAACTCTGGCAACCGATCCAAACTCACTTCCGGCATTGCTGTTGCTCGCCAGCTACTACAGTGATGAAAAAAAGCCAGGCAGCACGGCAAAAGCGATCACCTACGCACAGAAAGCAATCGAAGTCGCCAAGCCTGACGCCCCCGATGCCGATAAGTCCCGCAAAGCCGCGGCGGGTGCAGCACACAACACCATCGGCTGGGCCTATCTGAACGAACAGAAAACCGCTTCGGCGATTCCCGAACTCAAATCCGCATCCGCGCTGCTCAAGGGCCAGGATGATCAGCAATACGCGCGCGCTTTATACGGCCTTGGATTTGCCTACGGTAAGCTGAATCGCCTGACCGAAGCCCGCGAGGTTCTGACCGAGGCCGTGAAGATTCCCGGACCGCTGCAAGCCATGTCACAGGACCTGCTGACCAAAGTGAATAGCGCGCGGGCGAAGGGGAAATAGTCAGAGTTATTTCTGGGGCTTCAACAAGTCTTCGGAAAGTAGTTGAGCTTTCCAGGCGAGAGTCTGTCCGCGCTCAAGCTCTCCTGCCGCGAGAGCGGCCTTCGATTGATCCACAAACTGGCGAATCTGCGTCACGGTGTCTTGCTGCGCCTGATTCAGTTGAATTGCAGAAATCTTCTTGAGGTTAGCTTCCGCAGATCCCAGCAGTTGGTTGGCTGCGTTCCGTTTCTGCGATGCCGCGTCTCCGCCGGCACCACCGGCAAGCTGAATGCTGGGTTCTGCTGCCCCTCCATGCCGCACAACCGTGATTGCGGGCGGGCAATCTTTCGGCGGTGCAGAGGTCGAGGACGCTGCCGTCGTACTTGGATTCGCCGGCGCGGCCTGGGCGCTCTGACCGGATGAGTTGGAACCAGAGCCTGCTGAATTTGTCGAACTGGGTGTCGTCTCGCATCCGGAGGCGGCTACTTTTTTCTTGCGGGTTCTCTTCTTCGCCGAAGACTTGCGCGGAGTGGACTTCTCTTGGCTATTGCTCTGCGATGCAGCGGGTTTAGCCGTTTCGGAGGAATTCTGCGGCGGTGCCGTTCCGCTTTGTCCCTGCTCTGTCTGAGCCTTGTTGTTCGCCGGAGTGTCGTTCGTTTGAGCGTTGGAAGAAGGATTCGCCGATTGCGCCGAAGTCTGCTCTTGAGGACTGGTCGCTTGAACTGAATACGACTGGACCGGCACTCCCGTGAAGGAGATGCCAAACAGCAGAATCGCAACGGCCAGAGTCATGGGGGATCCGAGTGGTCGATGATCAGTTTCAATCCATGTTACGCCCGCAACCCCGTGTGGGCTACTGAATCTTGCGAGCGGCTAATCGCCGCGTTGTAACGTCGGTTCGTGAGCTTCCTCGGAATGACTCTCAGGTTCGGCGGTAACTGCGGGGATTTGGAAGCGGAAGGTGGTGCCGGTTTCGCCGGACTCGAAATCGACGGAACCGTAGTGCCACTGCAGAATCTGATACGTCTGCGCCAGGCCGATTCCGCTGCCCTCTTTTTTGGTCGTGAAATAGAGTTCGAAAACCTTGTCATGCATCTCTTTGGGAATCCCGGATCCCTGGTCCTGCACGTCGGCTAGGATAACGTTTTCCTGGCGCCGCGCTGAAACCGTCAGCACGCCGCCCTGCGGCATGGCCTGCACACCATTCAGCACTACATTGAGAATGGCCTGTTTCATCAGATCAACGTCGACGCGCACCGGCAAACCTTGTTTCGCCATGTGCATATCGATGCGGACTCCATGTTGCTCGGCGTCGGGAGAAGCCAGCAGCGCAACATCCTCGAGCACGCGGCGAAAGTCAGTTTCCTCCAGATGCAGGTCGCGCGGCCGGGTGAAGTCAACGAGCGTTTGAACCACGCGGTCGAGACGGCGAATCTCGCTGTCGATGATGTCCATGTGGCGCAGGGTGTCGGGTTCCTGGCTCGCCAATTTGTTCTGCAGCAGTTGCAGGTGCAGCACGATGGCATTGATCGGGTTCTTGACTTCATGAGCCACGCCGCGCGTGAGGCGTCCGCTGGCGGAGAGCCGGCGCGACATTTCGATCTCATCGCCTATGCGGCGCACCGGTTCGGTATCGCGCATCACCAGCAGCGCGCCGATCTGCGATGACTTCTCTTGCACAAAGTCCACCGAAACCTGGACTCGCTTATCACCAGCAACGTCGAATTCGCGCTGCGAGATCGGGCGCTTGCGCTCGAAAGCATCCAGCAGGGCTGCGCCCAGCAGAGAGTTGCGATCAAAAATCTCCTGCACAGTTCTGCCTAACAATTCCGCCCGCGGACGTCCGAGGAAGGCCTCGACCGGTGCGCTGACCAGCACCACGCGCGAATCGCGGGCAAACAACATCAGGCCGTCCTGAAGCTTGGCCATGAGTTGATCGACATTGTCCTTCAGCGCAGAGAAGATCTCTTTGCTGTCGCGAATCTGCCGCCCAAGGTTTGCGATCTTCAGGCTGACGAGTCCGTACTCGTCGTGTTCCGACTCAGAATTCTCGAGATCCGCCTCGCCTGCGCTGACGCTATCCAGATTGCGGTTGATTTCTTTCAGTGGTCCAAGCGCAAGATTCGAAATGCCGGCGGCAAGAAACAACGAGACGAAGATTAGCGCGATCGAGATATAAAGGGCCTTCATCAGGCGCGACTGGACTTCGCTTCGCAGAAAGATCGTCTGCACTCCAATGCGGATCGTCCCGAAAGGCGCACCATTCAAATCCAGCGGATAGCTGACGTCATAGACCGTCGCCGGGCTGAATACGAGCCGGATCTGATCTCGAAACCGCGCGTGAATCACTTCATTGAAGTCCGGACGGGGCTGGATGACGCGTCCCACCAGGCTTTGATTTGTATGCAGCAGGGCCTTACCGTTGGTATCAACAATCGCTACGTCGTAGATGAACCGCCAGTCTCCGGGATCGGACTGCAACAGGTTGCTCAAGTCGATGTCGGTCTGAACGTACTCGGTCAGCGCGCGCTTGACCGCCACCGGATCACTGGTATCGATCTTCGTGCTGCCGAAATCCGGCACGGCATTGCCGGCGGCGTAAGCCAATTGATGCGTGAGGCTGGTCGCCGTTTCATACGCATTGGCAATTCGCAGGCGCAGAATCTGCGAAATGTACAGGTACGAAAAGGCGGTCACCATAGCCGTCACCATGAGCGTGATGACCAGGACGATGATGGTTTTGCGTCGGAACATGCCCAATACAACGAAAGATTCGTTGCGCCTGCGAGGCTAGCTGCTCGGTACTTCTTCCTTCCCCGGAGCTTCCGCCGTCGCGCTTCCATATTCTTTCAACTTGTTATGCAGCGTCTTCAGGCTGATACCAAGAATCTCCGCGGCGCGCGTCTTGTTATTGCTCGTAGCCTCAAGAGTTTTCAGAATCAGCATCTTCTCGGCTTCTTCCACCGTTGTGCCAACACCGAGGCGGACTGCATCCGGGTCATTGGCGGCCGTACGTAGCGGAGCCTGCCCGAACCCGGGGGGCAGATGCTTGGTCTCGATCATGCCTGTATCGCAGACGATCACCGCTCGTTCGATCGTGTTGCGCAACTCGCGCACGTTCCCCGGCCAGGCGTAGTTGTTGAACTGATTCAGCACCGCTTCGCTGATCGCGGTCACTTTACGTCCGTGCTTGCCGCTCATTTCGGCCAGCAGCAACTGCACCAGCCCGGCAATGTCTTCTTTGTGCTCCCGCAACGGCGGCATATGAATGTTGAAAACATTCAGCCGGTAGTAGAGATCGCTGCGCAGTTCGCCGCGAGCAACAGCCTCGTCGGGAATCTTATTTGTGGCCGCGAGCACGCGAACATCGACCGAGGTTTCCACTTTACTTCCCAGGCGACGAAGCTTGCGGTCTTCCAGCACTCGCAGCAGCTTCGCCTGCGTGCCGATCGGCATTTCACCAATTTCATCGAGAAGCAGCGTTCCGCCTTCCGCCAACTCGAAGCAACCCGTCCGGCGTTCTAACGCACCGGTGAATGCCCCTTTTTCATGGCCGAAGATTTCGCTCTCCATCAGCGTCTCGGGAATGGCGGCGCAGTTGATCGCGACGAACGGTCGATCTTTGCGCGAGCTGAGTTCGTGAATCGTGCGCGCAACAAGCTCCTTGCCGGTGCCGCTCGCACCCGTGATGAGTACGGAAGCGGTGCTGGGAGCCACCATCTCGATCAGCCGGAAGATTTCCTGCATCTTGCGGGAAGAACCACTCAAACGGCCAAGCGATCCGGTGTCGCGCAGCCGCCGCCGGGTAGCTTCGAGTTCAGCGCGAGTTCCGAGAAGAGCCGACGCATTCGAAAGAATCGTGCGCAGGCGATTGGTGTCGATCGGCTTGGTGATGTAGTCGTAAGCGCCTGTGCGCATTGCCTGGACTGCGCTGTCGATGGTGCCCTGCGCTGTGACGAGGATCACAGCCATGGCCTGGGCCTGCTCGGCCAAGCGCTCCAGCAACTCAATGCCCCCCATCCGAGGCATTTTCAAATCCGTGATGACGATCGAGGGAGCCCACTGCGTCGCTTTTTCCAAGCCTTCCATTCCGTCCTGGGCAGTTTCTACCCGATAACCCCAGGAGGAGACCAACTCGGCCAAGCCGGAACGCTCGTTCTCTTCGTCTTCCACGATCAGCAATTTTTCATGACTCATCTGGTTTGCTCTTGCTTTTCCGTTGCACGATCCACTTCAAGGATATGGGTCGAAACTCACGATACGCGGCCTGATTCAGCCGGGCAAGATCCAGGCTGGACAGGAGCGGCTCTTGGATTGTACCCGGCCGAACTGGAGTGTCATTTTGAGACGGCTGCCCGTCGCAGCATGCATCTACGGTTGTAAAGCTAGTCTAATCCTTTCGCTTTCTTGTGCGCTGCGATAGAATTCCTAGTTCCCAAGTTAGGTCCCGTTCTTCCGCCTGGTTCTGTCGAGAACGTCTCATGAATTTCTTTGCGTTTACAGTCATTGTTCATCAATTTCTCCTGGAGGATCACTACGATGGGGAGTTCCAGAGATACACGTTGTAGATTTCTCGCGTGCTTCATTGCGGTTTTAGGCTTGCTTTTCATTTCAAGTGCAGCTTTCGCGCAAAGCGACGAGTACCCGAAATGGGATCTCTTCGCCGGATATCAGTGGATGCATCCGGGTGCGGCAGTGCCAGCCGCAGGAAGCAACCCGAACAGTCCTACACCGTTCATCCTTCCCGATATGGCGGCGGGCGTCGGCGGAGCGTTCACTTATAACGCGTCCCGCTACTTCGGCCTCGAGGCCGATGCCGGAGATAGTAGCGGAAATCACGGGTACGAGAGCACGGTTTCGGTAGGACCGCGATTCATGTTCCGCAGCGACGATGCCAACTTCTTCATTCACGCCCTCGTTGGCTGGAACCGCTTGGCGGTGCCCGACTATGCGACCCGGCAGAATGGCATCGGGATTATCGCCGGCGGCGGCATGGACCTGCCCCTCACCAAGAAGATCGCATGGCGCGTGTTCCAGGTGGATTACGTCTGGGCGCGGCAGCACTTCCCCGCGGAAGCGGGCCCGCAGTTCCCCAACCTGAGACGTCCGCAACTCGAGGGCGTCAGGCTGCGCACCGGCATCGTGTTCGAGTGGGGCGGCGCAGCGCCGGTCGTACCCAGCGCTGCATGTTCGGTCCAACCCACCGAAGTGATGGTCGGCGAACCCATCACTGCCACGGTGTCGCCGAGCAACTTCAATCCGAAGCACACCGTGACCTATAGCTGGAGCGGTACCGGCGGTCAGGTCACCGGCAAAGATACGAGCGCTACCATCGACACCAACAATGTCGCTCCGGGCGATTACGCCGTGACGGCGAAGGTGACCGATCCCAAAGAGAAGAAGGGCAATGAAGCGAGCTGCTCGGCCAAGTACACCGTGAAGCCGCTGCCTCCGAAGAATCCGCCGACCATGTCACTCTCGGCGAATCCGACCGAACTGGTTCCCGGCGGAACGGTGAACCTCTCCGGTACTTGCACCAGTCCCGATAGCGTGCCGGTCTCGGTTGCCGACTGGAAGTCGACGGCCGGAACTGTTTCAGGAACTGGAAACTCAGCGACTCTGAATACCGCTGGCTTGCCGCCCGGACCGGTTACTGTGACGGCGACTTGCACCGACTCGCGCGGCTTGACGGCGCAAGCGACCACGCAGATCACCGTGCAGAATCCTCCTCCACCGCCGGTCGACAAGGCGTTGGAAGCGCGGCTCGCTCTGCACAGCGTGTACTTCCCGACGGGCCAGCCCGGCCCGAAGGATCCCACCGCTGGCCTGTTGCCAAGCCAGCAGCAGACGCTGGTTGGCCTCGCGACTGACTTCAAGAAATATCGTGAAGCCAAGCCGGATGCGCACCTCACGCTGGAAGGTCATGCCGACCATCGTGGAAGCGCGGCCTTCAACCAGGCCCTCACCGAACGCCGCGTCGCTCGGGTGAAGAGCTTCCTGGTGGAGCAGGGTGTTCCTGAAGCACTGATTGACACCAAGGCCTTCGGAGCCGAGCGCAACCTGACCACCGATCAGGTGAAGCAGTCGATCATGCAGAACTCCGAACTTACGACTGAGGAACGCAAGCGCGCGCTGGCAAGAATCGAAGTGATTCGCATGGCCAGCAATCGCCGCGTCGATGTCACGCTCAACGCGGGCGGCCAGACCGAGACCTCGGTCCGGCAGTTCCCGTTCAACTCGACTGACGCGCTCAGTCTGATTGGCGGCCGCACGCAGGCCAAAAAACCGGCGGCAAAGACCACCACCAAGAAAGCCGTGAAAAAGCCTTAAGGTTTTCACTGCAGAATGTTTTGTTGGTTCACGCGGAGGGCCCAATGCCCTCCGCTTTTTTTTGGTCTCGCATCTTAAGAAGTATGGGGATTTCTCGGTTCTGTGGTCTTTTCTGGCGGTGGGGACGCAAAATCTACACGAACTCCACGAAAGTGCTATCGCCAAGCTGTTGATTTAATGAGACTGTGACTGGTATTCGGGTTGCCACTTCCAAAACTCAGAGAAGCGGCTTGAATATGAGCGTGATGCGCGATTGCCGGAGCCTCTGGGGTGGGCCCGTACTGCTGGCCCTGCTCCTGACGGTGGCGTGTTCTCGTCCCGTGAACGTGCCTACTGAAGGCGCGAGCGAGAGCGCTCAAGCTCCCTTTCGCGGCTCGCAAGCGGCCGACAATCCTCCCGAAGCGACCGAGTCACAATCGTCTGGTATTAGCCAAGGCGCGGTTCCATTTCATGATTCTCAAAACATCCCCGCTGGAACCCTGTTGACGGTAAGGCTCCGGGGAGCACTCACGGCTGGAATACCGGAGGGCGCTGATTCGTTTGAAGCCGTTGTGGACCAGCCACTCGTGATCGGCGGGAACACTCTCGTGCCGCGCGGTGCCACCGTAGTCGGACGGGTGGAATCGGCTCGAACATCGAAGTTGAACCCTGAGCGAAGCTATGTGCGACTCGCTCTCGCGTCTTTGCACGTGGGAGGCGTCGACGTGCCATTACAAACGACCAGTTTGTATGCCCGTCCTGGTTCCCAGGGCAGCGTATCGGATTCCGCGGTTCACCTCGAAAAGGGGCGTCGTCTTACTTTCCGGCTCACCGAAGCTCTTTCCTTGAACTCTTCCCGTACCGAAGCCAGCCGGTAACCTTCAAAATTACGAGTTTTCCACAGGAAGAATTCATTTTCTTGTGACATCTGCACTTAGCTCACAGGGGCACTGCTGCTTATAGTGAGCCGGAATGGGAGTTGGACCGGAAACCAGTGAGCTCCGATTCCCGTTTTGGGAAAACGTAGGTATGGTGCGACGCGTTTCGGCGCGCCATCTCTCCTTCCTTTCCCGCAAAGTTGACTTATGAGTGCAGCAGCTGAAGTGTTACACATCCCCGATCGCCCAAACGCGGAATTTCGTCCGCTTTTTGAAAACGCACCTTACGGCATGGCGTTTTGTCAGAGTGAGGGCACGATCACCCTGTGCAATCAGGCGCTGGAACGCATTCTTGGGCGGTGCCCGACGACTCTGTTTTCACTGGCATCGACCGATCTGATGCACCCGGAGGATCGTTGCCAATTGGAACGTCTGATTTCCGCCGTTCTCGATCGACGCCGCGACAGCTTTCAGATGGAAAGCGAGCGCGTGATGACGGACGCGCCAGCGATGCGATGGACTGCCTGGCGCGTGGAAGGAACGCACGGACTGGACGACGGGATTGTGGCGATGGTCGAGGAACTTCCCAGCCGCCAGAGTCCTGGCGAGCCCTTTCGACAGGTGCATCGACTGGAGTCGATTGGGCGACTCGCGGCCGGTGTGGCCCACGACTTCAACAATGTCCTCACTGGCGTCCTGTTGTACTGCGATCTGCTGATGTCGACGATCGATTCCGGACATCAAGCGCGCAAATATGCCAACGAAATTCGCAAAGCCAGCCTTCAGGCCAGCGGCATCGTGCGCCAGTTACTGGCGGTGGCGAAGCCTGTGACCTCGGAACCGCGCTTTCTCTCGCTCAACGAGATCGCCGAGGGCATGCGCGACCTGCTCGTCCGCCTCATCGGAGAAAAAATCCACCTGAACCTCCGCCTCGACTCTGCGCTGGGCCTGGTGAAGATGGATCCCTCACAGGCGCAGCAGATTTTTCTGAACCTGGTTCTTAACTCGCGCGACGCCATGCCGCGCGGAGGCGAGATCACGATCGAAACAGGGAACTGTGAAGTCCAGTTGCTGCCGCATGACGGATCGAGCGCAACCAGTAGAGCGAGTCTTCCCTGCGTGTTTCTGCTGGTGTCGGACGACGGACACGGCATGGACGATGCCACGCGGGCGAGGGTATTCGAGCCTTTCTTCACCACCAAAATCAAAACCGGAAATGGCCTGGGGCTGGCGACCGTTCACGACATTGTCATTAACAGCGGCGGCCTGATTTATGTGGAGAGCAGTCCCGGTCAAGGCACGCGGGTGAGTGTCGTTCTGCCGCTCGCGCCGCTGCAGAGTTTCGATTCATTCAATGCTCCCGATGCAGGTAGTGAACAAATCAATTCATCTCAAAAAGGAATAATGCCATGACGTCTGCCGCACTCAGTCCCGTTGTCAGTTCCACACTGCAACCGCAGATGGAACCAGCTAATTTTTTAAACCTTCTGATTGTCGATGACGAGCGATCGATCCGTGAGGCTTGCCGCGAAGTCGCTTTATCGCTGGGATTCAGCGCTCACATCGCGGACTCGGCCGAGCAGGCCTACCGGGCGCTCGACGTGCAGCCCTTCGATTCTGTGTTGCTCGATCTGCGTCTTCCGGGCGCGGGAGGACTCGATGTATTACGCCGCATCAAACAGCGCCGTCCGGATGCGGTCGTCATCGTGGTGACCGGTTATGGAACCGTGCAGTCCGCGGTGCAGGCGATGAAGAATGGCGCCTACGATTACGTTACCAAGCCATTCAGCGTGGATGAACTGAAGCTGCTTCTGGAGCGCGTGGCCAGCCACCTGAAGCTGCGGTCTGAGAACCGTATGCTGCGTGAGAAGGTGAAATCGAAGCAGGGATACGGAGGCATTGTCGGCCGTGCGCCTGAGATGGAAAAGCTCTATCGCATCATCGCGAAAGCCGCCAACAGCGTGCATCCTGTGCTGATCCTCGGCGAAAGCGGCACGGGAAAAGAGATGGTCGCGCGCTCGATCCATTACTCGGGGCCGTACCGCGACAAGCCGTTCATCCCCGTGGACTGCGGTTCTCTTGTCCCGACGCTGATCGAAAGCGAACTGTTCGGATACGTGAAAGGCGCCTTTACGGGAGCGAATCAGACGAAAGATGGGTTAATGGCCATGGCTGAAGGGGGAACGATCTTTCTCGACGAAGTCGGAGAGCTCCCGGTGGATCTTCAGGCAAAAATGCTGCGGGCAATCCAGGAAAAGGAAATTCGTCCGGTCGGGAGCACCAAGCGTGTGCCCATCAATGTTCGAATCCTGGCGGCGACGAACCGCGACCTCGAGCGCGCCGTCACAGAGGGAACGTTCCGGCGCGATCTTTATTTCCGGCTGAATGTCTTGAGCTTGCGGATTCCATCCTTGCGGGAGCGCCGGCAAGATATTCCGCTGCTGATCGGTCACTTCCTCGAGCGCATGACACGCACCTCAGGGCAGGAAAAGATTCTCAGCGATGATGCGCTGAAGGCCATGCTCGCCTACGATTGGCCGGGCAACGTCCGGGAGTTGGAGAACTGCCTGGAGCGCAGTTATGCCTTCACCAGCGGTCCCGTGATCCAGGTGGCGGATTTACCGCGGGAGATCGGGAGCCTGGCTGTGCCCGAGTCTTCGAACGGCCATGGCAACGGTAATGGGCACCTCAAGATTGTTCCCATCGCCGAACTGGAGAAGCAGACGATCTTGAATGCCATCATGGAGCTCAACGGAGACAAACTACAAGCCGCGCGTCTGTTAGGTATCGGGAAGACGACGCTCTATCGCAAGTTGAAGGATTACGCCGCGCAGGAGTGTTAAAGCGGACCGAAACGGATCTGGTTCCCGCGCTGCGTGTGCCGCATCGGGAAATGGTCCGCCTCTGCGGAAGTTAAACGCCGTATTCTCAACACGCTTGCGATGGTGCCTGGCGTGCTATTGAAAGGCCATGATCTTACTCATAAGTCCTCAAGCGAAGGGGCCGGAGTTTGCGTCAATGTTGCACAGCGCAACCAGCCAGGAGACCCACTGGGCCCAGACCGTGCAGGAAGCTGCAACTAGCCTGCGCGAACACAATTATTCCGTGGTGGTAATCGACCAATTCGTAATGGAAACGGAGCCGGATGAGAGCGAACAGATGATCGAGCATCTGGGCACAGCATATCCGGTGTACATCAATTTTGCGGTGAGCGGTCTTGATCGCCTGTCGCGCGAAGTTCGTTCGGCTTTGCATCGGCGGAAGCGGGAAGAGGCCGTGGCGCGACGTGCCGTGGCGGAACAGATGCACAGCGAAATGCGCGAAACCCTCACCGCCATGCTGCTGTCATGCGAGCTGGCAATGTCGGTGCCGAACGTGCCTGATCCTGCCGCGGAAAAAATTCGCACGATCGATACACTCGCGCGCGAGCTGCGGCTGCGGCTGGAAGTGAACTAGGCGTAACCGGGATATCGGGGACGGGATAATGATTTGTCCCGGCAGGGACAATTGAAAATAGCCCGGCGTTTTAACGCCGGGTAGGACGAAAAGAATGAGACCGTGCCCCAGAGGGGCACCTGATCCACAAACACATTCAGAAACCGCCTGGGATGCATTGCTGGTGAGGGTTCAGGCGTCCCTCCGGGACGCGGCCCTCAGGGTTGGTACGTACCCGGCGTTGGAAACGCCGGGCTATTGTCAGTGGTCCCTCTGGGACCGTTCACCTATGAAGCAACAAACAACCAAGCCTAGCGCAGTCCTGAGCGAAGTCGAAAAGGCGCAAGCCAGGGGAAAAGCAACGAGAGAGAATGAGCCAAGCCCCGGAGGGCGAGATAAAAACTACATATACCCCGACTCTGGTTTATCGCGCCTGCCCATGCCTCAGGTCGTGGGTTGCATTCTTTGGCCGCTGCGCGGCTGCGTTCGCGCCGATGCCGCCGTTACCGCTAGTTTATTTCGATTATTGTCTCGCGCCCTATGCTCCGTTAACGTTTCGCTGCTCGCTCAATCTGTGACGTGGGGTCACAGAAGATCTCAGCGCATCTGAAGGTGTTTCCGGCGTGTGGCGTCGACCACGCGGGCGCGGAATTCTGTCTGAAGGCGCGCTGGCGAAACTTCCGAGACGCTTGGGGTCAAGACATGCTTTCCTGGAAATCTCTCCTTTGTGCAACTCTCACAGTGTCATTGGGGCTTGTTGCTGCTGCCCAACAAATCACCGGAAGCATACGCGGGACTGTGACCGATCCCTCGGGCGCCACAGTGCAAAACGCTTCTGTGACGGCAACCCAAGTGGAAACCGGGCTGACACGTAGTGCGCAAACGGATCGTTCCGGCGAATTCATCGTGCTGGAGTTGCCCGTGGGGCACTACGTTCTACAGGTCACCGCCAAGGGTTTCTCGACGTACGTCCAGCAGGGAATTGCGCTAGAGGTGAACGAGACCGCGACATTGCCGGTTCGATTGGCAGTCGGCACGGAGACGCAAAAGTTGGAGGTGCAGGCCGATGCACAACTGATCCAGTCAACGGTTACCAGCCTCGGGGAGGTTGTGACCGAGAAAGACGTTCTCGATCTACCCCTTGATGGGCGCAACTTCTCTCAGCTTGGTTTACTGCAGCCGGGAGTCGTGCCGCTCACCCCGGGCCTTGCTGAAGCTGGAGGAACGATTCGTGAGGGAGAGGGCTACGCGGTGAACGGCCAACGTCCCGAGTCGAATAACTTCCTCATCGACGGAGCCACCAACGTCAACGGGGTAGACGGAGGATTCGTCCTCAAGCCACCGATCGACTCGATCATTGAATTCAAGATCCTGACGCAGAACGCGAATGCCGAGTTTGGCGGCGCTCTGGGGTCGACCACGAACATCGTCACTCGCTCTGGAACGAACCAATTCCACGGCGCGCTGTGGGAGTTCATTCGCAACGATGCGTTTGACGCAAACAACTACTTCGCATCGGCACAGGAACCTCTAAAACAGAACCAGTTCGGCGGCACGTTCGGCGGCCCGATTCGCAAGGACAAGACGTTTTTCTTCGGATACTACGAGGGCTTCCGCAACCGGCAGGGCGAAACGCAAGGCGCAACGGTGCCGTCACAGCTGGAACGGCAGGGAAACTTCGGCCAGATTTGCCCGGAAGGCTTCGGCAGCAGTGGCATGTGCAACAACCCCATGCACCAACTCTTCAATATCTTCGCCAATGCCCCGATTCCATACAATCAACTGCCCTTCATCAATCCCCTTTCACAAAGCCTGTTGAGCTTGTTTCCGGTCTCGGGCAGCAGCGATCCCACGTCGAACACCTTTTTCTCCACCGAGACCCTGCATAACGATACCGATCAGTTTGGAATCAAGGTCGATCACTATCTCACAAGCAAGGACACTCTGAATTTCCGCTACATGTTCAGCAATGGCTCGCAGCTCGACCCGCTCTCCACGTCGGGAGCGAGCGTTCCGGGATTCCCGGTCGGAGAAGACCAACGGGCACAGAACTTCGTTGCGCAAGATACGCACACGTTTTCGCCAACGCTGATCGCAGTGGGACGCTTCTCATATCTGCGGAACAAGTTCCTTTTAGATCAACACCTCAATCACGACAGCCCGCTGAGCCTCGGTTTCCAGTACACCCCCAGTCTTCCGCTCGCGGCGGGGCCTCCGTTTATCCAGGTGAACGGCTACACCACGGTCGGCGATCCGATTACCGGGCCGCGCGACACGTACGAAAATGCGTATGATTCCTCAGCATCGTTGAGCTGGATTCGCGGCCGTCATGAAATGAAGTTCGGCGGCGGATATGAGCACATCAACGTCAACGCGCTGCAGGGAATCGCCACCAACGGATTTTTTGTTTTCGACCCCGGATTCCCCATCGCGGGGGACGGGTTTGCCGCATTCCTCTTCGGTCAGCCCGTCTTTTTTCTGCAAGGCCGCGGCGACTTCTCGCGCGGCATTCGCGGCAACAGCCTCAACGGATACGCGCAGGATACCTACAAAGTGAATTCGCGGCTGACGATCAACGCCGGGCTGCGCTACGAGCTGCCGTTTCCGTATACCGAAATCCACAATCGCCAGACGCTCTGGATTCCCGGGCGCCAGTCGGTTGTCATGCCCACGGCTCCTGCAGGATTGCTTTATCCCGGAGATCCGGGCGTACCTCGAGGTCTGATTCCAACCTTCAAGAAGGGCTTCGCCCCTCGCGTCGGATTCGCGCTCGATCCGACGGGGAGCGGCAAGTGGCTGGTGACGTCTGCCTATGGCATCTTCTACGAGCCGTACTACACCGGGCCTGGAGGTCCGCTGCAGTCGCCGATCAGCGCACCGCCTTATCTGCAGACAGAGCAGGTCAGCGTTCCGAACTTTTCCGATCCGTTCAACGGCAACCCTCCGGCGCCGGGAACATTTGCCACTCCGCTCACCAATCTCACCGTGGAGCCGAACCTTCCGCTTCCTTACACTCAGGACTGGGACCTGAATGTACAGCGGTCGTTCGGCTCCGATTTGTTGTTCGAGGTGGGATACGTCGGAACCAAAGGCACGAAGCTGCCGCGGTTTATTGAAGGGAATCCGGCGATCTATGTTCCAGGGATCAATCCGGCGACGCAGCAGCCCTATTCAACTTCGGGGAATGCGGACCAGCGGCGGCTCTACTCTGGATGTACGCTGAACGATTCACCGAGCAGCTGTACTTATTCTTCGGCTGGACTGATCGCCGGGATCGCCAATTCCTCTTACAACGCGCTCGAGGCCAGCCTGCGCAAGCGCTTCAGCCATGGCATGGCGTTTTTGGTCTCGTATACGTACTCGAAAACGATCGACGATGCGTCTTCGTTCAACATGACAGGCTCGGCCGCGAAACCGGTGGCCGGCGAGAATGATCTGGCGCAGAATCCGTTCGATCTGGCTGCCGAACGTGGACGGTCGTTATTCGACTCGCGTCATCGGCTCGTCCTCAGCTATGAGTGGGCAATCCCCGTGTGGCGACAGCCGCATGGCTGGTACCAGCAAATTCTGGGCGCGTGGCAGTTGAATGGCATCGCCACGGTGATGACTGGAACGCCCTTTACCGTCTTCGATTCGGTCGATGTCTCGGAGCAGGGAAGCGCTCCGGAGATTACCGGTTTTTCGGCGAACCGTCCAAACCTTGTTGCCGGACAAAATCCCAACAGCGGTCCGAAAACGCCGGGCGCCTGGCTGAATGCGGCGGCATTTCAGCGGATCACGCCCAATCCGAACTCCCCCGTTCAGCAGTTCGGCGACACCGGCCGCAATATCGCGCAGGGACCCGGCTACGCGGATTGGGACTTCTCGGTCTTCAAGAACATTCCCGTAACCGAAGGCAAGCAGTTCCAGTTCCGGGCGGAGTTCTTCAACTTCCTGAACCACACGAACTTCCGCTTGCCCGACAGCGACATCAGCTCGCCAACGTTCAACCAGATTCTGGCGGCCCTGCCGCCCCGGCTGGTGCAGTTGGCGCTAAAATTCCAGTTCTGATGTGCTCCGGGCTGGCCGAGGGGGTCCGTTCGGCGCGGAAAATCCTTCCCCCTGCGCCGCCTTGCATTAAAATGGTGCACAGGCGGAAGTTGGCGTCCGTCGGCCTCTTTCGCGCGGAGGTTCTGTGCACGTCCTGGTTACAGCCGATTCGCTCACAAGCTCGTGGACTTATGCCCGCGAACTGGTGACCGGCCTTGTGACCCGCGGTGTGCGCGTCACGCTGGTCAGCTTCGGGGAGATTCCGCTTCCCGATCAGACCACGTGGATGGACCATCTGCATGGCCTGGATTACCGGCCCACCGCGTTCCGGCTCGAATGGATGCAGGAGGCGGAAGACGATCTTCCGGAATCATCCGAGTTTTTGATGTCTCTGGTCCGCGAACTGCGGCCGGACGTCCTTCATCTCAACCAATTCTGTTATGGCAATCTGCCAGTCGATACTCCTCGCGTGGTGATGGCGCAGGGCGACCTGATCACCTGGTCGCAGGCCGTGCATGATCGTCCGCCGCAGACGCCGCGATCGCTGGCCTGGTACCGCCGGATGGTTCTCAATGGATTGTCAGCAGCGGACGCTGTGGTCACGCCGTCGGCCTGGATGCTGGAACGCATCTCAGAGTGCTACATGGTGCCGCACCGGGCGGAAGTGATCTATCCGGGACGCAATCCGATCTTTTTCAATCCCTACGTCAGCAAGGATGACTGCGTTTTAGCTGTCGGACGTTTGGTCGATGCCGGCAAACAGGTGTTCCTGCTGACGCAGCAGCCGCATCCGCTGCCGGTTTGCATTGTGGGAGCCGAGCAGACCGTTCCCATGCCGCGCGTGCCGATTCGCGCCGATGTGAAGGTTGCGACGGAAGAGACATCGGTGGCGATACGCGGTCCGCAAACCGATGCCCAGCTGCGCGCTCTCTACAGCCGCTCAGCCATTTACGCTGCGACGTCCCGCTACGAGCCTTTGGGCATGGGAGCACTTGAGGCGGCATTTTCGCGCTGTGCCATTGTCGCCAATGATATTCCCAGCTATCGCGAGATCTGGGGCGACGCGGCCCTGTATTTCCGCAGAAACGATGCGGCAAGCCTGGCCGAGAACATCCGTCTGCTGAATGAGGATCGTGCGATGCGGCGCGCGTATGCTGAACTTTCCTACACCCGGGCTCGTGAGCGTTTCACCACCAAGCGCATGATCGATCAGTTCCTGCAACTCTACCGTAGCCTCAGTGCGGCGCGAGTCCGGGCAGCGTAAGCGATTAGCCCTCTGTACAATTGTCCCCTCACAAGACGCTTCGCCTCGGTTTCTGCTATCTTCTTAGGGCTTACTAGAAACTCGTAAGGTTGGAGGAATTTCCTGTGGCTCAAGTGAAGATTACTGTTCGTCCCAATGGTCCGTTTCGCGTCGAGGCACCCGAAGGCGCGGTCGAGATCGTCGACATCAATGGCAATAAGTATGACCTCACCGGGAAAACCGCATTCTCCCTCTGTCGCTGCGGCGGCTCCGTCAATAAGCCCTTTTGCGATGGGACGCACAGCAAGATTGGATTCCAGGCCGCCGAACTCGCGGTAAAGAAAGCAGACGAACAGGCGTAAGAAACGGCTTCCGGCTTCCGCTTTCCGGCTTCCGCAAATACGTATGTGACCTCCGGAAGCCGAACGCCGGAAGCCGGAGTGCGGAGGCGATCGTGGATTCACGGGACCGGGAACTGGGGATGCATCGCAAGATCACGCGCCGGGATTTCATCAACGGCGTGGCAGTCACCGCGGGCGCAGCCATGATCCCGTGGCATCTGATGGCCGCTGACTCCGCCCATCCGGAAAAATCTCCGAAATATTATCCGCCAGCGCTGACGGGGATGCGCGGCAGCCATCCGGGATCGTTCGAAGCGGCACACAGCCTGCGCGATGGCACCTTCTGGGAGTCCGCTGGGAAGCCCCAAGATACCGGCGAAGTCTACGATCTCATCGTTGTAGGCGGCGGGATCAGCGGACTCGCCGCTGCTCATTACTTCCGCAAAGCCGCAGGCGAAAAATCACGCATTCTCATCCTCGACAATCACGACGATTTCGGCGGACACGCCAAGCGCAACGAATTTCGCCTGGGCAGTGCCTTCCGTCTGGGCTTCGGCGGCACGTTTTCGATTGAAAGTCCGGCTCCCTATAGTGCGGTGGCGAAGGGGCTGATCGAGGAACTTGGAATCGATGTCCCTTCGTACCCGAAATACCTTCACAACGATGTATATCGTTCTCGCGGCCTGCGGCCCAAGATCTTCTTCGACAAAGACACGTTCGGCGCCGACAAACTGGTGGCGAACTTTCATCCGAGAGGAGGCGGCGAGAGCGAAGACGCCAGCGCGGAATCTCCCGAGTTGTTGAAGCGTTTTCTGCGCGAGGCTCCGATTGCCGAGCAGGCCAAGCGCGATCTTGAGCGTTTGTATGACGAGCCAAAGGATTACTATCCTGGGCTGAGTTCCGATGAGAAGAAAGCAAAGCTGGCTCGGATCAGCTATGCCAATTACCTGACGCAGGTCGCAGGCGTGCATGAGGACATCGTCAAGCTCTATCAAGCACTACCGCACGGGCTGTTTGGAGTTGGAATCGATGCCGTCGCTGCACAAGATGCCTGGGGATTCGATTTACCAGGATTTAAAGGGCTCAAGCTGGATCCCGCGCCGGGCAAGGGAATGAATCGGGACGCCATTCCCAACGAAGAAGCGGAGAAATACTTTTTTCACTTTCCCGATGGAAACGCGACGATTGCGCGCTTGCTCGTCCGCCGACTGATTCCCGCTGTCGTACCCGGCAATTCTGTTTCAGACGTGATCTTGTCCCGCGCCAATTACGCCAAGCTCGATGATGCGGGCTCGCCGGTGCGCATTCGGCTGAACAGTACGGCAGTGCGAGTCAAACACGCTGGAGATGCCGCAAACGCCAAGGAAGTTGAAGTGACGTATGCCAGAGAAGGCAAGGTTTATACGACGCGTGCGAAAAATGTTGTGCTGGCCTGTTGGCATGTGGTCATCCCCTATATCTGCGACGAACTTCCGCAGAAGCAAAAGGACGCTTTGGCTTCAGCGCAGAAAGTACCGTTGCTCTATACCAATGTTCTGGTTCGCAACTGGACAGCCTTTGAGAAAATCGGCGCGGAATCGATTTACGCGCCGGGCATGTATCACTCGTACGTCAATCTGGATTTGCCGGTGAGCATCGGGGGATACGAGTGCTCTGGCAAACCTGACGAACCCATCGTTGTGCACATGATGAAGGCGGCATGTCATCCCGGACTGCCGGCGCGACAACAACACAGTTTCGGGCGCATCGAGTTGTATACGACGACATTCGAGACCATGGAGCGCAATATTCGGGATCAACTGGCGCGTATGGCCGGTGCCGGCGGGTTCGATCCGGCACGCGATATAGCGGCGATTACGGTGAACCGCTGGCCTCACGGCTATGCCTACGAGTACAACTCGCTATTCGATTCGTTCTGGCTGGAAGGAGGCGAGACGCCCTGCGAAGTTGCGCGCAAGACATTTGGCCGGATTGCGATTGCGAATGCTGATGCCGGCGCCTACGCGTATACCGATGAAGCCATCAATCAGGCGTACCGCGCCGTGGGAGATCTGACAAGAGCGTAACTCTGATCAGAAAGAACTCTTAGTTGTCATCCTGAGACCCGCGTTGTTTGCGGGTCGAAGGACCTATGCATTTGGCCGGGAGTTGCAGAGGTCCTTCGCCGCAAAAGCTGCGGCTCAGGATCACAAAACATGTAGTTGGACGACGGGAGCTCTAACGTCGGGTCTTGGCGGTTCTTCTCAATGCCCTGCCTTTAATTGCGCGGCCCGGTTCCGCGCGTCCTGCGCCTGTTGCGTCATTCCTTTGGCCTGGTAGGCATCGGCGAGCGCAGTCTCCACGTCAGGATCGTCGCCATCTTTCTGCTTTTCTTTTTCGTAGGCGGCAATCGCGTCGTCGTACTTGTTCAGCTTCGCGTAGGCATTCCCCAGTTCGAAGTAGATTCCTGAGATCCGCGTTCCCCCGTCGATTGCTTTCTTGTATTCGTCAATGGCCGCAGGGTAGTTCTGCTGGTCCGCGAACATCAAGCCCATGCCGTAATGAGCATCGCCGTCATTGGCATTACGCGCGAGCATGTCGCTGAGAACGTTCTTCGTGTCGTCATAGCGTTTCTCGCTCAAATACGTCATTGCGAGATTGAAGCGTGCGATGTCGTTCTTCGGCTGCAACTCGAGCACACGCTTGAACTCGGCCTCCGCCTGAGGAAACTGCTGGCGAGTGTAGTAAGCCTGGGCGAGCGCAAGGTGCGCTGCGACGAGGTTTGGCTGCTTGCGGACGAGCGTTTCGAGCTGCGCGACCGAATCGCCTCTGTTGGCGAATTCCTGAAAGGCGCGCGCCTCGCGCATCGGTCCACCGCGCCACTGCCGTACGCCGAATCCGGCCGCCGCCAGAACCACGGCCACCAGTCCAACGAGCATCGCTCGGCGCATCGCCGCATCCGAATGCGGCGCAAGCCGAGCGATTACAGCCCCCAAAGCCAAGCCGCTGATCAGCCCACCGATGTGGCAGCTGTTATCGATGCCCGGTACCGCGGCTCCAAAAACAAGGTTGAATCCGGCGAAGAACAGGAGGCTTCGCAGAGTTCCGCTGATCGCGGCTCGTGGAAGCGAGAACTCGCCCAGGTAAAAGGAAGCGATGAGCGCACCAGCTAGACCGAAGATGGCACCGGAAGCCCCGACGCTCCAGACTCCAGGGTTCCACGCGATGCTGGCGAGCCCGCCGCCGATGCCGGTGATTACGTAAATGGCCAAGAACGTCCAGCGCCCATAGAGCGACTCACACAGCGCGCCCAGGTCCCACAGGCACCACATGTTGAATCCGATATGCAGCAGGCTGCCGTGGAGGAACATGTAGGTGAACAGCCGCCACCAATCCCCGGAGAGCGTCAGGGGGCCGTAGTTCGCCCCGAAGTGAATCGAAACTTGAGGGGAAAACTCGTGGGTCGGGCTGATGAATGCTGCCGGATTCCCGCTCGCCAGCAGCATCGCAATAAAAACCGCCACATTCGCGCCGAAGAGAATCTGCGTCAGGCTGAAGACGGACTCGCGCTGGCGAGCCCAGGGCCTGCGGATGACCGGCTGCGGTTGATCCTCGACGACCTCGCCGCGTTGCATTGCCTCGTGCTGCACGCACCATTGACAGATCTTCCTCCCGAAGCTCAGAGGAGGAAGCTGCCGCCCACATCGAATACAGTTTGCCATGTCTTAGTAGAAAGCCTATCAGTACTTAGGGAATTTGTGGGGCCATCGGTGAAGTGCAGTGCCTTGTCATGCCGAACGGCGCAGCCGCGAGGAATCTGCTGTTGGCCGGCAGCAAGGATAGTGTCGGCAGACAGCAGATTCCTCGCGTCGCTCAGAACGACAACGTTGTGGAGACGGAGACAAAACCGCGAAGGCACGCGAAGGGAATGTACAGTGCATTCCTTCGTGCACCTTCGTGTCCTTTGTTGGTTATCGAAAGTTCCTGGTTAGTGGATCGTCTTCGTCTTCCGCGACATGTAATCCATCAGCAGGTATTGTCCGAGCGTGTACGGAGTCGTGAAGTACGCTTTGCCGCGGCACATCTCGGTGACCTTCTGCACAAACTGCACCAGCCCGTAGTCGGAAGCCAGCATGAAGGTGTTGATGAGCACTCCCGCGCGCTTGCACTTCGAGACTTCCTCAAGAGTCTGGCTGACGACCAGCGGATCGAGTCCGAACGCATTCTTATAAATACGCCCATCTTCGAGCGTAAGTGCCGAGGGCTTGCCGTCGGTGATCATCACGATCTGCTTCATGTCTTTGCGCTGCCGCTGCAAGATTCTCTGCGCCAACCGCAATCCCTCACGCGTGTTGGTGTAGTAAGGGCCGACCTTCACCCGGGCCAATTGCGAGAGTGGGATCTCCTCGGCCGAGTCATGGAACAGCACCAGCGACAATGAGTCGCCCGGATACTGCGTGCGAATCAGATGCGAGAGCGCCATCGCAACTTTCTTTGCCGGGGTGAACCGGTCTTCTCCGTACAGAATCATCGAATGCGAGCAGTCGAGCATCAGCACGGTCGCGCAAGAAGACTGGTACTCGCACTGATGCACCTGCAGGTCGGAGTACTCGATGTTGAGCGGCAGCGTCAGGCCTTCACGCTGGATGGCGCTTGAAAGCGTCGCGGTGATGTCGAGGTTCAGCGTGTCGCCGAACTCGTACGTCTTGGATGATCCGCTGGCCTCGATGCCCGTGGCCAGATCGCGTGTGTCGTGGCGTCCGAAGCTGGATTTGCCAAGCGATCCCAACAAATTCCGCAGCGACTTGAAGCCGAGGAAGTCGAGGCTCTTGTCGGTAATCTCGAATCGCGCCTGCTGCGCCTCGCCGGTTTGCCCACCAACGCTCGACCGGCGCGCGGGGTCGTGCGGTTCGTCGATAGAGATATAGTCTTCCTGCTGCATCCGCTCGATCAGTTGCTCGATGAGTTGATCGAGTTGTCCTTCGGCGGCCATTTGCTCGATCTGCTCGCGCAGGTTCTCGTCGAACATCTCGCCGTTCATCAGTGCTTCTTCGATGGCGCGCTTGAGTTCTTCGAGTGTCTGGTCGCCCTGCGGCATTTCGTACCACATGGACTCCTGAAAGCCGCTCTGCAGCAGGTAGTCCGAGAGCGCGCTGAGCAGGTCTTCCATGCTCATCTCGCCCGCAGGATCGGGCACGTATTTGGAGTAGCGAATGCGTTTCATAAAACAGCTGTCAGCTCTCAGCCATCAGCTCTCAGCTAAAACGGCTCTGAGTCTTGGTGCATCATGAGGTCGTTTCCTCAGCCATTTTGAACGTCTCAACGCGTTAGCTGACGGCTGACAGCTGAGAGCTAGTTAAACTGCCTTCTCTGCCGGTACGGGCGCTCTTCGGCTTCGAACGATTTCTCGCGCACGGCCTCGGGGCGCTTCTCGCCGGCCTTGAACACGCGCTCTTCGCTGCGGCCAATGCGCTTGTGGGCGTGCAGGCCTTCCAGGATGAACTCCGCCGCCGAGACTTGCTGCTCCGCACTGTCTTTCTGCGAGACGCTGAGCGGCCCCAGTTTGTCGATGAGTCCCTGAATGCCGCGAAGGTTTTCCAGCGCCTCGGCTGCGGGAATGGAATCGGCGAGCTGAATCTCTCCGCCCAGATCGAACCACTGCACGATCTGCTGCACGTTGGCGCCCGTGAAATATTCATCGTACGTTTTCGCAATGGCGGTGCGGATCAGTTCGCGGCCGACGAAATCGGCTCCCTTCATTTCGCCTTCGTATTCCAGTTCGAGCTTGCCGGTAATCGCCGGTAAAGCGGCGTAGACGTCGCTGATTCGCGGCACGACCATCTTTTCCTGGTTGCGGATCGCGCGACGCTCGGCGTTCGAGATGACGTTTTCCATCGCGGAAATCGGCAGTCGCTGGCTCACGCCGGAACGCTTGTCGATCTTCTTGTCTTCGCGGGCGGCAAAAGCGACACGCTCGATTACCTCCTGCACGTAATTCGGCAAGTGCATAGCGTTTCCGTTGCGCCGCGTCCAAGCCTCTTGCGCCGTGATGGCGATGCCTTCTTCGACAGTCGCGGGATAGTGCGTGCGAATCTCAGATCCGATGCGGTCTTTCAGCGGCGTGATGATTTTGCCGCGAGCCGTGTAGTCTTCGGGGTTCGCGCTGAAGACCAACGCGACATCGAGCGGCAGGCGAATGGGATATCCCTTAATCTGCACGTCGCCTTCCTGCATGATATTGAAGAGGCCGACCTGGATTTTTCCGGCGAGGTCCGGAAGTTCGTTGATGGCGAAGATGCCTCGATTGGCGCGGGGCAACAGGCCATAGTGCACAGTCAGTTCGCTCGATAACTCGTGTCCTCCGCGCGCTGCTTTGATGGGATCGATGTCGCCGATCAGATCGGCAATCGTCACATCCGGGGTAGCCAGCTTTTCTACGTAGCGCTGGTCGGGTGTCAAATAGGCAATCGGAGCGGCATCACCGAGGCGCGCGACCTCATCGCGGCAGCGCTTGCAGATCGGCTCGTACGGATTGTCATGAATCTCGCAGCCGGCGATGTAAGGCATTTGCGGATCGAGCAGCGTTGTCAACGCGCGCAGAATGCGGCTTTTCGCCTGTCCGCGCAATCCGAGAAGAATGAAGTTGTGGCGCGACAGGATCGCGTTGATGATTTGCGGCAGAACGGTGTCTTCGTATCCCACAATGCCCGGGAATACTGGCCCATCGCCGCTCTGGCGCAGGCGCGCGGCCAGGTTATCTCGCAATTCATCTTTCACTCGGCGGGTGCGTAAACGCTCTTCGGAGAAGTTACTGCGGCGCAGTTCACCCAGCGTGCGCGGAACACTCATGAAAGGAACCCCCAGATACTGCTTTGAGACAGATTATACGCCGCTTCTGCGCATGCAGTGGGCCACTGGCGCTCCATGCTGTGTGCGCGTGGCGAGGAAAAGCAGATTCCTCGCGTTGCTCGGAAGGACAAAGATTGCGGTGGCAGAGGTCTGAAGTCCGAGGTCTGCGGTCCGACTAGTGTACGTGCCCGTTGCCGCCGGCCTTTTGCCGCGCCTTTGCCGCATGCCGCAGCTTGGGAAGAATGTTCTCGAGATATTTAGAGACAGCCTGAAGGCGCTGGCCCTCAGAGCGCATAGCGAGCAACGTCTGTTTGAAGTCGAGATCAAGCGGCAGCGAACCGGCCAGATAGAACGACAGCTGATTCTGGTCGGCCGAAGAAAGATCCTGCACCGCGCCCGCCAGCGACAGGATCTCCAGATGAAGCTGAATCGCCCGAACCCGTTCTTCCTCGACGAGGCTGCCGGGTTCATCGGGAACCAGGAGAACCTCTGCCTGCAGGAACGAACGGTCGCGATTGACTTCCAGCACTTCAAAGCGCTTGCGTCCTTCGCAAATCAGATCCATCCGGCCATCGGGATATTCCTTGGTCACGGTGATGATTTCCGCGGTGCATCCGACCTCGGCGATTCCCTCGTCCTGAGCGCGAATCACGCCAAATGGCGCGTCCGTCGCTAAACATTCTCCAATCATTTCCTTGTAACGCGGCTCGAAGATGTGCAGCGGCAAGGGAGTGCCGGGAAGCAGGACTAATTCGAGGGGAAAAAGCGGCAGCAGTGCCATGAACTCTCCGGCGCGCGAACACGCAACGTGACCCGATTCTACGCCATTGTGCGGACGTCATCTTGACTTGAACGAGCGCGCAGAATACAACGCGAGCATGGAACTTACTGGCAAGGTGGTGGTTGTGACCGGCGCGTCGATGGGCATTGGCGAAGCCATCGCCAAATTGTTTGCCCAACAGGGTGCGAGCGTGGTGTTGCTCTCGCGCGATTCGTCGCGGGCTGAAGCGGCGCGAAACCGAATCGGATTTTCCGATCGTACGGCCGCGTTTTCGTGTGACGTGCGCCATTCTGAAGAGATCGATCGTGTGATCGCGCTGACCTTGCATCATTTCCAGCGCATCGATGTCTGGATCAACAACGCCGGACATGGACTGATCGACTCCGTGTTGCAAATGGATCTCGCGGCCTGCCATGAGATGTTCGAGACCAACTTCTTCGGCGCAGTCTCGGCCATGCAGAAGGTTATCCCGATCATGCGCCAGCAGGGCGGTGGGACGATCGTTAATATTTCAAGCGTGGCGGGGCATATTGCTCTTCCGTTCCATGCCGCCTATAGCGCCACGAAATTTGCATTGAACGCGATTGGCAAGGGTGCTCGCGTGGAGTTGCGGAAAGAAGGAATTCATATCCTCACCGTCTGCCCGGGTTACGTGCGGACGGCCTTCGGCGAGAATGCTGTCCGCGGCCGCGAACTGAAGAAAGTGCGGCCGAATTCCGTGCGAGGAATCAGCGCCGAACGCGTCGCCCGCGCCACGCTGCAGGGATATCTAAAAGGGAAGCGGGAAGTGATTGTGCCCTGGATGATGCACGTTCCGGTGAAGCTCTATCAGTTGTTTCCGGGATTGGTCGAGTGGGGAATGCGGAAGATGGCGAAGCAGCTAGGAGCCTAACTCCGCCAGCATGGCTTCCATTTCCGACTGAGCATGCAGGTTGCCGGTGCGGCGGGCCGATGCGATCCCATCCTGCAGCATCTTCTTCGCGTCTTCGTTTCGTTCGGCTCGGGCCAGGGTCTGCGCGGCCATGAAATAGCCCGCGGTGTAGTCAGGATGGTGTTCAATCAGGATGGCGAACTCGGCGAGCGCCCGGTCGAAGTCGCCCTGCTTCGAATACTCCATGGCGAGGCCGTAGCGCGCGAAGGCGTCCTTCGGATTCTCGGTCAGGATGTCGTTCAGTGCGGCAATACGGTCCATAGGCGAGCAGCCCCCGCAATCGAGATTACTACAAGGCGCATCTGTACAGCTGTCCACACGAGGCTTTCGATTACAATGGCGAATCCCAAATTCTGAGGTAAGGAAGCAGCGTTGGCCTGTCCCTATTTCATGCCCGAAAAAAAGATTGAGGAGGGGAAATGGCCGCACCCTTCCAGATTGCCGCTGGGTTGCGGATGGAGCGGGCACTGCACCGCTCCGGGGCACGAGCAGCAGACGCCGCCGCAAGACATTCTGGAAGCCTTCTGCAATCTCGGATACGCGAGCAGTTGCCTGTGGGCTCCAGCGCAGCGCGTTTGGGATGCGGTCCGATTTGCGGTGGCTGCGCCCGCCGGCAGCAAACTTCAAAAACCTGAAGCGGTGAGCACAGCGCGAACGCTTCGCCTGAATTATGTTTGCGAGCGCGATCACCTTCCTGTGGAGCATGGCGTACTGGAGTATGACGTCGCCCAGGCAGCATGGCTGAAAATGCACAGCGACGCACGCGTTCAGCGCATGGCGGAATGTTTTCTGGAATCGTATCTCAAAAAGAAAGCTTAACTTCAGTGTACGAATGACGTTGAGCAGGAAAGACCATGTCCGAAGATAACCTCACGCCCCGTCCGGTTCGCGATTCACAGTCTGAAATGGCGGAAATCGTTCTGCCCAACGATGCCAACCCGCTGGAGGCCCTGCTCGGCGGACGCCTCATGCACTGGATCGATCTCGCCGGAGCTTTGGCAGCGCACCGGCATTCGCGAAATCATGTCGTGACAGCCTCTGTCGATCACATTGATTTTCTGGTGCCTGTACGGGTCGGCGATCTTGTCATCCTGCGTTCCTCGGTGAATCGCGTATTCACAACCTCGATGGAAGTTGGCGTGAAAGTCTTCGTAGAAAACTACATTGCCGATACGGCGCAGCATGTTGCCTCGGCGCATCTCACGTTTGTGGCGATCGATAAAGAAGGCCGGCGGCTGAAAGTCGCCGCGGTGGTTCCGGAGACCGACGAGCAGCGGCGCCGCTATGACGATGCGGGTAGGCGTCGCGAAATCCGAAGAGAAGAATTCGAACGCCGGCGCCGTTTAACACGTTAGCTGTCGTTTGAATGTGATTGCAATCACTTTCAGCGCGCTTCCCGGAACGTAGTCTAAGACGTTTTCCGAGGAATTTATGGATAGTGCCCTTCTTGTTCACCGCCTCCATTTTGCGTTTACCGTTACATTTCACTATCTCTTTCCACAATTGACCATGGGGCTCGCGCCCCTGATCGTGGTGCTCAAGACCATTGGCCTCCGTCGAAATGACGAGACTTACAACGCGGCCGCTCGGTTCTGGGCGCGCATTTTCGGGATCAACTTTGTAATCGGCGTCGTCACCGGCATTCCCATGGAATTTCAGTTCGGCACGAACTGGTCCCACTTTTCGCGATTCGCCGGAGGAGTGATCGGGCAGACGCTCGCGATGGAAGGGATGTTCGCATTTTTCCTGGAGTCGGCCTTCCTGGGATTGTTTCTCTATGGCGAGAAGCGTCTGAGCCCTCGCGCGCACTGGTGGTCGGCGATGGCGGTGTTCCTGGGTTCGTGGCTCTCAGGATTTTTCATCGTCGCGACTGACGCATGGATGCAGCATCCGGTGGGGTACATCAAGGCAGCCGATGGCTCCGTGCAACTCGCCAGCTTTTGGCAGCTTGTGCTGAATCCCTGGGCGTGGTGGCAATACGCGCACAACATGAGCGGCGCAGTGATCACCGGGGCTTTTGTGATGGCATCGGTTGGCGCATTCTATCTGCTGTGGGAGAAGTTTGAAGCGCATGGCCGCATCTTCATTCGAGTCGGCGTGGTGGCCGGACTCATCTTCAGCGTCTTGCAGCTGTTTCCCACCGGCGACGGCCAAGGGCGTCTCATTGCCACAAATCAACCGGTGACGCTTGCCGCCATGGAATCACTGTACGCCACACAGCCCGGGGCTCCTCTTGTGCTGATCGGGCAGCCGAATGTCGAGCAGAAGAAAATCGACAATCCACTGGTCATCCCCAACGCGCTGAGCTTCCTCACGTATCGCGCATGGAAAGCCGAAGTCAAAGGTCTGGACGCGTTTCCCGCCGATCAATGGCCGACGAATATCGAACTGCTTTACTTCAGTTATCACATCATGGTCGGGCTGGGGACGATCTTTATCGCGATCATGGTATTGGCGGCCTTGTTGTTATGGCGTGACAAGTTGTTTTCCAGCCGCTGGATGCTGTGGATTCTTGTACTCGCGCTGCCATTCCCTTACATCGCCAACACGGCAGGATGGATGACCGCAGAGATCGGCCGCCAGCCCTGGCTCGTGTACGGCCTGATGCGCACGGCCGATGGCTACTCCAAGGGCGTATCGGCAGGTAACGGGATTTTCACCCTGTTGGGATTTATGGGCATGTACACGGTGCTCTCCATCTTTTTCTTGTTCCTGGTCCGCCGCGAAATCGAGCATGGGCCGGAAGCAGGAGCCGTTCCCGTGCTCTCGCCGGAAGACGAACGTGCTTTGGTCGGTGCTGGACGCCAGTAATTATCGCGACATGGATTCTTCGTGCTCATCTGCTTTGCATTGATTGACCGAGGCTCACGCCTCAGAGGGAATTATGGAAACGCTTTGGTTCATGATCGTCGCAGTCATGGTTGCTGCTTACGTGGTGCTTGATGGATTTGATCTGGGGGCGGGAGTCATCTACCTGGGAGCGGCGCGTACCACGCCTGAACGCCAGACCATCATGCGCGCCATCGGCCCGGTCTGGGATGGGAACGAAGTATGGCTCCTCGCTGCCGGGGGCACGCTGTATTTCGCGTTTCCGATGCTTTACGCCTCAAGCTTCAGCGGATTTTATCTGCCGCTGATGATGGTCCTCTGGCTGCTGATGCTGCGCGGGATTGGAATCGAGCTGCGGCATCACGTGCATAATCCGGTATGGCGCGGGTTCTTCGATGTCGTCTTCAGCGTCTCCAGCATCCTGCTCTGCATCTTCTTCGGCGCGGCCCTCGGCAACGTTGTCCGAGGCGTGCCGATTGGCTCCGACGGATACTTCTTCGAGCCGCTGTGGACCAATTTCCGGGTCGGCCGCGACAACGGGATCCTCGACTGGTACACCGTTCTGACCGGAGTGATCGCACTGGTCACGCTCACGACGCATGGGTCGCTCTACGTTGCGACCAAGACAGAAGACGATGTGAACACTCGCGCGAGGAAAACCGCGCTCTGGATATGGCCGCTGCAGCTGCTGTTAACGGTGCTTGGGCTGGTTGCGACCGTGTCGATCCGGCCAGGCGTGCTCGACAATTACAAGCACCACGCCATTGGATTCCTAATCCCTGTGCTGGTATTTGGTTCACTCGCCGTGATGATGCACGCTATGATTCGACGCGCCGATAAGGTCGCGTTCGTAATGTCGGCTCTCTACATTGTCGGAATGCTGGTGGGAGCGGCGTTTGCACTCTATCCCGTCGTCTTGCCGGCAAGTACCGATCCGGCGCTGAACCTGACGATCTACAACTCGAAAGCCGGCGAACACGGACTTGCCGTAGGATTCGCCTGGTGGATTCTGGGCATGATCCTCGCGCTTGGGTACTTCTTCTACGTGTACCGTATATTCCGGGGCAAGGTGCGGCTGGAGGGGGAAGGATACTGAGCAGCTGAAAGGCGCGGTTTGCTCCTAAGCCATCCTGAGATAAAGGGTTAACCGATATTGATACTGGCGTGACAACCGTCACTGTCAGAAGAATCCTATTTCATCGAAAATAAGAGCATCTCGGCGGGCGAATACGGTGATGTGGATCGGACCGCGCCGTCCGCCGGTTGAAAAGGCGGATAAGGTGAAAAGGAAAGACGTTCTATTCCTAATTCTTCTGGTCGTTGCTGTACTCATCCTCTACTTGTCCCAGAGTAGGTTGCATGCGGCCGGACAGGGCACGCTGAAAGTGACGGCAACATATACGGGAAAGGGAACGGTCGACCAGCAGCACAAGATCTACGTCATGGTGTTCGACGCGAATCCTTTCACGTCGTCCACACTCGTGGATGCGACCGAGCAGCGGATTCCGCCGGCAGTCGAGGCCGGTGTCACCCACGTGCTTGCGGTGCAGTCGGTATCCGAGAAGCAGGGAACCGTTAGTTTTTACGATGTCCCCGCGCCCACCGTGTACGTGATCGCGCTCTTCGACAAAAACGGGGAGTACACTGGCCGCATCGGCTCGTTCTCAGAGGGCGAGCCGTTGGGAGTCTATGGCAATCTCCCCGACAAGCTGGAACCGATCAAGCTCGATCGCAAAAAGACGGCTCAAATCACGTTGACCTTCGACGACTCGCACCTGACGCCGTAGCATCCAGGCTGCGTGCCACGAATCACAGCCTCCGCCCTGTCTTGGTGCTAGCATCTCGGCCATGAAAGCCATCGTTTATCACAGGTATGGTTCGCCCGATGTGCTTCAGTATGAAGAAATCGACAAGCCCACACCTGCCATCGACGACGTTCTGATCAAAGTCGCTGCTGCCTCTGTGAATCCCTATGACTGGCACTTCATGCGAGGCGAACCGTACCTGCTTCGCCTGATGGCTGGACTGCAGGCCCCGAAGAATCCTCGGCTCGGAGCGGACGTGGCGGGTACCGTCGCATCGGTGGGCGACCATGTGAAACAACTGAAGCCCGGAGATTCCGTCTTTGGTACGGCCAAAGGCGCCTTCGCCGAATATGTCTGCGCCCGCGAGTCGCGGCTGGTTCTCAAGCCGGAGAGCGTGACGTTCGAGCAGGCAGCCTCGGTGCCCATAGCAGCGATCACAGCTTTACAGGCACTTCGCGACAAAGGACGCATTCAGGCTGGGGATAAGGTACTGATCAACGGTGCGGCCGGGGGCGTGGGGACATTTGCGGTGCAGATCGCGAAGTATTTCGGAGCGGAAGTCACGGCCGTTTGCAGTGGCGGCAAATTGGAGATGGTTCGCGGCATTGGCGCGGATCATGCGATCGATTACCGCCGCGAGAATTTCACAACCGGTGAAAAACGCTACGACATCATTCTCGACTGTGTTGGAAACCATTTGCTCACGGCATGCCGCCGAGTCCTGAGCCCCCAAGGAGTATATGTCGGAGCTGGAGGTGGTACCGGGCGCTGGATGCTCGGTCCTCTCCTGCAGATGATCGCGTTGCCTTTGTTGTCCTGGACCGGGAGCCGGAAGTTCGTTGGGATCCTCGCAAAAATGAACCAGTCGGATCTGATTTTTCTTGGCGAACTTGTTGCGAGCGGCAAAGTGAAACCCGTTATCGACCGGCAATATGGCTTGAGCGAAATCCCCGAAGCGATCCGGTATTTGGAAGAAGGGCATGCGCGGGGGAAAGTGGTGATTCGCGTCGGGCAAACTTAGGGAAGATTCGCGTGGATGCCCAGGGCTTCGGCGACGTTGCGCAGTTGCCTGTCGCGGGTCCACAGCATCACGGGAGGATTCAGGTACGCGGACGCGATCAGATGTGCATCGGTCAATCCGATTCCCAAGTTGTAAAGGCGACGAGACTCAACCATCAGGCGCAGTTCGCTGAACTGTGCGACTCGCGCCTGTGGCAGAAGGTCAAGCATAGACAGTGTCTTGGTGCGTTCCCGCAGCGATCCCAGTGAGAGTTCCGCGATAATCCACGGATGGATCACGATCCGACCCTGATTCAATCCTGCTTCGAGGTTCTTGTCGCCGGAACGGAAGTGGTCGATCCAGACCGAGGTGTCTGCCAGGATCAAGATTTTCCCGGCCTGCGGCGGGGGACGCTCTTCAAGCCGGGCATGGAGCCTCCGAGGGCAGCGAGCCGGCGGGCGCTCTCCCGCTCAATCAGTGCCTTGAGCGCTTCGCGGATTAAAGCTGTCCTTTCAGACACTCCGGTGTATTCCTGCGCGATGCGGAGAAGGTCATCGTCGAGTGCAATCGTGGTTCGCATATCTTTATCAGGCATCAATTATAGCATCAGATGATGACTTAATCGATGCCCATGAATCGTACTGGCAATCCGGAGAGCCGAGCACCTTTGGCCGCAGAGCGCGATGAGCGCCCGGAATCGCTCAGAGGCTGCGGATGGTCTGTATAATCGACTGTTGGGGTTCTGCAACATCTCCGCAACACTCTTCTGAATCCGCAACCAGGAGCAATCCTTTGAACGCACATATGCCGCATCAGCATGGACAGGGTCCCGCGCAGCAGGGGCCACAGCCGTTGCCCGGAGTGGACTCGATCATCGCCGTCGGGTCGGGGAAGGGAGGCGTCGGCAAGACCACGCTGGCGGTGAACCTGGCCGTCGCGCTTGCCCGGATGGGACATAAAGTCGGCCTACTCGATGCCGACGTCTATGGCCCGAACGTTCCGCTGATGCTGGGCACGAACACGCAGCCGCGCATGGTCGGCGAGAACCGCATTGAGCCGATTGAAGCCTTTGGGCTGAAGGTGATCTCGGTAGGATTTCTGAATCCTGGCGATAAGCCCGTCATCTGGCGCGGACCGATGCTCCACCAGATCATCCGGCAATTCCTTGGGTTGGTTGAATGGGGAAAGCTGGATTATATGGTGGTCGATCTGCCTCCGGGAACGGGCGACGTCGCGCTGTCGCTGGTCCAGACCGTGCCTCTGACCGGCGCCGTGGTGGTTTCAACTCCCTCGGATGTTTCGTTGCAGGATGCCCGCAAGGCGATTGAGATGTTCCGCCAGATGAAGGTCGACGTCGCGGGCGTGGTCGAGAACATGAGCTATTTCGTTTGCCCGCACTGCAGTCACGAGGTCGACATTTTTTCGCGCGGCGGCGCTGAGAACATGGCAAAGCAATTTGGCGTGCCATTCCTGGGAAACATCGCGCTCGATCCGCAGGTGCGCAAGTCTGGAGACTCCGGCAAGCCCGTCGTGCTCGAAGGCGAGAACTCTCCGCATGCGAAGTCGATTTACGATTTTGCGCGGAAAGTTGTCGAGCGAGTGGGCGAGATCAAGGCCGCTGCTCCAGCCAACGTGATTCAGATCCAATAACTGCTTTCACCACAGGGAACACAGAGGTTCACGTTCGCTGTCATTCCGAGCGAAGCGAGGAATCTGCTTCTTCTCGCCATCAGCAGAACAGCAGATTCCTCGCGCCAAAAGCTGGCGCTTCGGAATGACAACGCGAGATTCTGTGATCTCTGTGGTTAATGCTTTTTGAATCTGGCGATGCTCCAAATCGCCTCCGGTGCGCGGTCTTTCAGAATTAGGTCCGCCATCATCCCTCCGATCGCGGGACCGTGCTTGAATCCGTGGCCCGAACCGCCTCCTAACAGCCAGACATTCTCGTTCTCTGGATGGCGGTCGATGATGAAGTGACTGTCGGGCGTTTGCTCGTATTGGCAGACGCGGGTCTCGATGAGTGGCGCATCTTTCAGGGCAGGGAAGCGGAATGCGACGTACTCACGGGCTCTCTTTAAGTTCTCCGGATCGATCACACGTTCCCCGTTCGTTGGATCAAAGTCAGGACCGCGCGTATCGTCGGCGATCTTGAATCCGCGGCGGTCGCTGCCCGGGATGCCGTAGTAGAAGCGATCGCGGTGATCGGCCCAGACGGGAGTGTTGGGATCATGAAAGCGCGTGTCCCCGGGAGGAGTTCCGAAGAAGAGGATGTCCTGCTTGCTTGCTCGAACCAGATCGGCCAGCGTATTCGGAAACAGTTTTCCCAGCCACGGGCCGCAGGCGAAGACGTAGATGTCCGCCTTTAGGGGGGAGCCGTCGGAGAGATTCAGGGATTGTTGATTCTTGCTCGTTGATTGTTGAATGAACAGTCCGGTGCTCTCCAGGTTTTCGTCCGATACGGCAGTTTGCCGGTATTTGCCGCCTGCTTTCACGAACGCATCTACGACCGCTGCACAGCTGGCGCGGGCGTCGAGATATCCGCATTCCGGTTCGAAGATGCCCCACTCGATACCCTGAAAGTTGATCTGTGGCCAGCGCTTGCGCATTTCCGCAGTCGAGAGTTCCTGGTACTTGATCTTGGCCGCGCGCAGCATTTCGACTGAGCCGCCCTCGAAGGCATCGTCGCGACCAGATGCCATCCAGAGAACTCCGCAGCGGTGCAGGAACTCGCGTTTCCATTTGCGCTCGTATTTCGCCCAGAGCTTCAGGGCGCGGGCGGCCAATTCGGTATAAGGCTGGTCTGGGCCGTAGGTGCCGCGCATGACACGGGTCTCTCCTCCGGACGAAGAGCGCGAATTGCCGGGCCCCCAGCCATCGAGCAGAGTGACGCGCGCCCCGCGTTCAAGAAGCTGGAGCGCGGTCCAGCCGCCAAACGCCCCCGCGCCGATGACTGCGATATGAGGTTTAGATTTCAAAGGACAAGGTTCAAAGTTTCAAGGTTTCAAAGACAGGACGGACGAGAATAGCAGAAGCGAAAGGAATTGCTGTCCGGGCATTTCCTTTGTGTACCTTTGTGCCCTTGGTGGTTCAAAAACAGCCAACCACCAAGGACCACGAAGGTTCACAAAGGAAAAGCCTAGAATTCGCGCCTGGGGCTACGGTGAGCGGGGCTCTGACTTTGAAGCCTTGAAACGTTGAAACTTTGAAAGCTGTCCTCCTTGACACCCACCCGCGTCATTCCTAGAATCCAGACAGGATCGATCGTTGATCCATGATCCAAAACCTAAGCTTCTGCATCTAAAATAGTTAAGGAACGATGTGGAGGCGAGTGTTCCCCCCGGCCCCGGCCGCCCGGTTTCGAGATAACTGACACATTTTCGTATGCCTGCTGAACCCAATATCGGGACGCGCGAACGCGAAATTCTGACCGCCATCGTCGAGACGTTTATCTCGACGGGCGAGCCGGTCGGATCGCGCACGCTCGCGCGCTCCAACCGCGAAGGACTCAGCCCGGCGTCGATCCGCAACGTCATGGCCGACCTGTCGGACGCGGGCTTTCTCGAGCAGCCGCATGCCTCGGCGGGACGCGTGCCGACAACAGAGGCGTATCGATATTACGTCGAGCAGTTTTCCGGGCAGGCTCGGCTGGCTCCGCAGGAAGAGACGATGATTTCCGACTCGCTGGCCGGAATCACCGACGTGCAGGAGTTCATGGAGCGCACTTCGCACGTGCTCTCGCTGATCTCGAAAAATGTTGGCGTGACCATCGCGGCCAGTGGCCCGAAGAACGCTCTGGAGCACGTCTATTTCTCGCGGCTCGGGGACCAGAAAGTTCTGGCCGTGGTCGTGACACGCTCGGGCCTGGTGCGCGATCGCGTGCTGCGGCTGGACTTGCCGCAGGCGGATCTCGATCTTGCGGCCCGTTACATTAATGAGAATTTCCGCGGATGGACGATGGAATCCATGCGCTCGGAACTCTCGCGTCGTCTCGAAAAAGAGCGCAGCGATTACGACCGGCTGATGAATTCCATCGAAGCACTCTACAAGCAGGGGGCGCTCGCCGCCGAGCAGGGATCGGAGATGGTTTTCGTCGAAGGCGCAGCCAATTTGCTCACGAGCGAGCAGGATCGCCAACGCCTGCAGGAGATGCTGAAGACGCTCGAGGAAAAAGAAAAAGTGGTGAAGCTGCTCAGCGCCTATCTCGACGTGAAGCAGGAAGCGGTTCGGGTCGTGATTGGGCTCGACGAGGCCCTGCCATCGATGCGGAATTTCGTGCTGATCGGAACGCCGGCGCACGCAGGGAACGAAGTCATGGGATCGCTGGCCGTGATTGGGCCGACGCGGATGGATTATCAGCACACGATCACCGCGGTGTCATACATCGCGCGCCTCTTCGACAAAATCTTGAATGAATCGGAGTAAGAAAAGCAGTTATGGGGAAATCGAACGGTAAACCAGAAGTTCAAGGCGTAGACCTGGAACACGAGCTTCCGCCAGCGGATGGTGACGAGCCTACGTCCGTGGGAGCGCAAGCTGGCTCACCGCCCGCGGAAACGGCGGGCGCAGAGAGCGAACTCCAGAAAGTGAAGGCCGAGCGGGATTCGCTGCTCGATCGACTGGCGCGCGCGCAGGCAGAGTTTGAAAATGCCCGTCGCCGCGCCGCGAAAGAGCAGCAGGACTTCCGCGACTTCGCCAGCATGGAAGTCATCAAATCGCTTCTGCCGATTGTGGACAACTTCGAGCGGGCGTTGCAGTCCAAGTCAGAGTCGGCCGAGTTTCGCGCCGGGGTCGAACTCATCTACAAGCAACTGCAGGATGTGCTGACGAAGCTGGGAGTTCAGCCAATTCCAGCCAAGGGCGAGCAGTTCAATCCGCATGTGCATGAGGCCATTGAGATGGTCGACACGGATGATGCCTCGGACCACGAGGTACTTGAGGAATGGCAGCGGGGCTACAAGTACAAGGATCGGCTGCTGCGTCCTGCGATGGTGAAGGTCGCCAGGAATCCGGGGAAATAAGATCCAAGGTTTCAAAGTTTCAGAGTTTCAAGGTTTCAAGGAAGCCGGGGCTGTCCCTTGCATTTTGAATTGCGAACGGCGATAGAGGTTTTGATCTGACTACAAACGCAAAACGTGACTATTACGAAGTACTCGGCGTGACCCGTACCGTGACTGAGGTGGAGTTGAAGTCCGCCTACCGCAAACTTGCGCTGCAATACCATCCCGACCGCAATCCGAACAATCCCGATGCGGAAGAGAAGTTCAAGGAGGTCAGTGAGGCCTATGCGGTGCTTGCCGACTCCGAAAAACGTGCCGTGTACGACCGGTTCGGACACGCCGGTCTGGGCGGTGCGGCTTCGCAGGGGGCGGGATTCGATCCCTCGGTCTTCCAGGATTTCAGCGACATCTTCGGCGAGTTCTTCGGATTTGGCGACATCTTCGGCGGAGGAGGCGGACGCCGCCGCAATCGTGTACAGCGCGGCGCCGATCTTCGCGAGGACCTGACGCTGGAGTTTGAAGAGGCGTATTTCGGGACCGAGGCGCAAGTGACGGTCCGCCGCCACGAGGCCTGCGAAGAGTGTCACGGATCCGGTGCGGCCCCCGGCAAGGGGCCGACGACGTGCCGCTCCTGCAACGGGCGCGGCCAGGTTCGTTATCAGCAGGGATTCTTCAGCATCGCGCGCACCTGTCCGACCTGTCAGGGGACTGGCAACGTGATTACCGACCCTTGCGCGAAATGCAAGGGGGAAGGCCGATTGCTGCGCCAACGCAGCGTGGACGCCAAAGTCCCACCGGGAGTGGAAGACGGAACGCGCATTCGCTTCGCCGGCGGCGGAGAAGTTGGGCAGTTCGGCGGCCCGGCAGGCGACTTGTATGTTGTCCTGCACGTGAAGGAACATCCATTCTTCGTGCGGGAGGGGAACGACCTGCACTGCGTGGTCCCGATCTCGATCACTCAGGCTGCGATGGGCGCCGAGATCCGCGTGCCTACCATGGAAGGCGAGCATACTCTGAAGATTTCCGACGGAACGCAGCCCGGCACTGTTTTCCGCATTCGCAACAAAGGCGTGCCTGTGCTGAACGGACACGGCAAGGGCGATTTGTACGTCGAGACGCAAGTTCAGGTGCCGACCAAGCTCAACAAGCGGCAGAAAGAACTATTCCAGGAACTGGACGCACTTTCGAAGGTCGACAATAAGCCGCTGATGCGCTCCTTGCTCGGCAAAGTGAAAGAGATCTTCCAGTAGTTTCTGATCTCTCTTCGCACTACTTGCCAAAACAAGCATTGCGGCAGCCGCGAAGCGGCGAAAGAATGCAGCCCACGACGCAAGTCGTGGGTTTTTTGATGTAAAGTTCTCACAAGCCCCAGCGGGGCGAAAGAAAATTCCGCGCGCATGACACGCCGCCGATGGATCGCCGACGAAGTCTCCGGAAATAAAGCTGCTTTGACCGGCGCGCATGCCGGGCATCTGACCCGTGTGCTGCGTGCCAGAGCAGGGCAGGAATTCGACATCGTTGCCAACGGCGTTGTCCATCGCGGAGTTGTTTCGAACATCACCGAGTCGCGGGTGGAGTTCGATCTGGCGGAAGAAGTTTCATCCGAAGCCGTAGCTGTGAATCTCACGTTATTGCTGGCCGTCTTCAAGTTCGACCGCATGGAGTGGGCGATCGAGAAGGCGACCGAGCTAGGAGCTTCACGAATCATTCCGTTGATTGCACGCCGGACCGACGCTCATCTGGCTTCCGCAGCCGTGAAGCGGGTTGAGCGCTGGCGAAGAATTGCCGGACAGGCAGCCGAGCAGTCTCGCCGCAGCGCCATGCCCGAGGTTGCCGATCCGATGAAGCTGCGCGATGCCGCAAATCTTCCCGGTGCGATGCGCGTCGTGCTCTCGGAGGTCGAGCAGACTACATCGCTGCGCGACGCGTTTGTCGCCCACGAAAGCGTGCGCGACGTGGTTCTCGCCATCGGTCCTGAAGGCGGGTGGACGCAAGAGGAAATCGATATGCTTCGTAATGGCGGATGGATTCCGGTATCGTTAGGCCCGACGATTCTGCGCGTGGAGACTGCGGCCATTGCAGCTACGGCCATCACCATGTCGCAACTCACTTGATCGAGTTGTCGGACGATTCACGCAGACGCGGGCGGGGGCGCCCGCGCCACACCTACAGCTACATACCCAACAGGAGATCGCTCTTATGAATAAAGGTCATATTTACTTTGAGATTCAGGCTGACAATCCTGCACGCGCCCTTCAGTTTTACTCGCGGGTCTTCGGATGGAAATTCACCGAGATCAAGGGCCTTCCCATCGCGTACTGGACGATCGAGACCGGAGGTTCACGCGGAGGCTTGCTGCAGCGGCCAGCCAAAACCCCTCCGCCACAATGCGGAACGAATGCGTTTGTGTGCTCGCTGGAAGTGGAGAACTACGATGCCACCGCAGATGGGATTGAGAAAGCTGGTGGAATCGTCGCGCTGCCGAAGTTTGCCGTTCCGAATACCTGCTGGCAGGGATACTTTGTGGATCCTGAAGGGAATACGTTCGGGATCTTTCAGGTGGATCCGAACGCGGGGTAACGTTCAGCTTTCCTGCTCTATTGTGTCATCCTGAGTGCAGCCGTTTTTCAGGCGGAGCGAAGGATCTCCCCCGATAATGCATTCTGCCATGGGAGATCCCTCGGCCCGCTCCTATAAACGCGGGCCCTTCGGGATGACGACGCACACTCGTGCTCCCCCACGCCCTTTCCGATCTTTTCCTCAGTTCGCATGGTGGTATTCTGGGCCGCAATGCCGGTCCCTAAGCCTACCTCTCGTCCGTTTGTTGCCGATGATCGCCAGCGCGAAGCCATTGAGCACGTTGAAGGTCCCATGCTGGTGGTTGCCGGAGCAGGCACCGGCAAGACTTCCGTTCTGACGCACCGAATCGAGCGGCTCGTGCGCGAGGGCCATGCACGCACCGATGAGATCCTCGCGCTTACGTATACGGTCAATGCGGCCACGGAGATGAAGGCGCGCGTGCGCCAACTGCTCGGCGGAAAGACGGTCCAGGCAGTGACATTTCACGATTACTGCCTGCAACTGCTGAAAAGGGTGGGAAAGGACTTCGGTGTTCTCGATGAGAAAGACCTCTGGATCTACCTTCGCCGGCGCATTCGCGATCTTCACCTCGACTACTACATCCGCGCCGCCAACATAGGACAGTTCCTGAACGATCTACTGGAGTTCGTCAGCCGCTGCCATGACGAACTGGTCACGCCGGAGAAGTACGCGCAGTATGTGGAGCGCCTGGAGCGCGGAGAGGTGCCGATTCCCCGCGTGATGAAGTCGAAAACCGTCCTGGAAGACGAGGAAGTGCTGGGACGCTGCCGTGAAATCGCGCGGGTTTACTCGACGATGGAGCGCTGGCTGGAGGACGAGAACCTTGGCACCTTCGCCCACATGATTACAAGGGCGCACTCGTTGCTGCAGAGCGATGAATCGGTATTGGCGGAAGCTCGCCGCGGCGCGCGGTTTATCCTGGCCGACGAATTCCAGGACGCAAATTTCGCGCAGATCAAAATCCTTGCCCGCCTTGCCGGCGCAGACGGAAACCTGTTCGCGGTCGGCGATCCCGATCAGGCGATCTACAGGTTCCGCGGAGCGTCCAGCGAAGCATTCGAACTGTTTTATCGCAATTTCCCCACCGCGAAGCGTGTGGTGCTCCAGAAGAACCGGCGTTCGACCACCCCGATCCTGCAAACGGCCTTTGCAGTCATTAACGAAAATCCGCCCGTCTTTGCCAAAGGCGGCACATTTGCTTATCAGAGAGCCCCGCTCCAATCGGCACGCGATGAAGGAGCAGCGGGAGGCGCTCGCCGGGATTTGGTCACGGCGATCCTCCTGAAGGATAGAAGCACCGAGGGGCCGGACCTGGTCAGCTACCTCCGCGAGGGGCAGCGAAAATCCAAGTCCAAGTGGTCGGACTTTGGAGTTCTGTATCGCTTGCATTCGCACCGCGATGACCTGGTGCAGGAATTGGCGGAAGCCGGCATTCCGTTTGTCATTGAAAGCATGGACATCTCGGACACCCCCGAGGCGCGCGACCTGTTTGCCTGCGTGAATACCATCGTCTCGAGCGGCGATGACATCAGCCTGGTGCGGGTCGCGGGGTTGCCCTGCTTCAAGGTAAACCCAGAGCAACTGCGGCAGGAGATGCGCGCCATTGCCCGGGAGAATCGCGAATCCCAGACTGCCAAGCCGCTTTCTGCTGTCATCGATCGCGTGCAAGGCGGTTCTGATGTTCTGGCGGCCGTCCGGCGAACCCGCGAAGAGATCCAGCGTCGAGCTGCCAAAGGCCGCGCGGCCGTGGAAATCATTGTCCGGCAATTCTCATTGGACACGAGTTCCCCAATACTCCAATCCGCTCTGAAGTTTGTAGAGACCTGGGAAACGAAGAAGATCAACCGGACAACCGATCTGGAAGAACTCGTGGATTACCTTGCCTATTTCCGGGAAGCCGGAGGCCCGATTTCGCTGCAGGCGAAAGAGAACGGGAATGCCGTTCGCCTGATGACCGTCCATGGGGCCAAGGGCCTCGAGTTTCCGCACGTCTTTATTCTGCGCGCGATCAAGCCGTCCTTTCCCAACGCCTTTCGGGAGACCATGGTTGCGTTTCCGCGCGAGCTACGGGATGCAGGCTCCGATCTTGCCGATGACAAGATTCTTCATGAGCAGGAAGAACGCCGGCTGTTCTACGTCGCCATGACCCGCGCGCGAGATTCGTTGCGCATTTATGCGCGCGAAGGAACCGGGAAGACTGATAAGACTCCTCCCGGCTACCTGCGGGAATTGATCAGCAACAAAGCTGTCGCTCCATACTTCCGGTCGATGCCGACAGGCGGTGCACAAGCGACGCTCGATATCGCCGCGGCGGTCTCTCCGTTGTACCCGGAGGAATCGCAGGCGGCAGCGTGGTTTGAACTGCCCGTCCTCGATGGATTGCACAATCGGCTGAGCGCGTCAGCCGTCGAGAGCTATCAACGCTGCGGCCTGCAGTTCAAGCTCGAGCGCGACTGGCGTATTGCTGCAAGACCGGCCGCCGCCATGCAGTATGGGGCCGCGATCCATCGCGTGCTGAAGACGTATTTCGACTCCGTTCGTTTGGGACGGCCAAAGACTGACGACGAACTCATTGGGCTCTTTCGCTTCGATCTCGCGAACGCCAAGATTCAGGAGAGCTATCAGCACGAGCTGTATGAGAACCAGGGAGTCCAGCAATTAAAGGATTTCCTCGACGCAGCACGGACCATCCCGGCTTCTCAGGTGCTGCATACCGAGGAGTCGTTTGAAATCAAAGTCGGGGAGACCGTTGTTGTGGGTCGCATTGACCGCATCGACCGTCGGCCGGACGGCACGGTCGCGATCATCGACTACAAGACCGGGAAGGCCCGCGATCAGGAAGCCGCCGATGAGAGCCTCCAGCTTTCGTTATACGCGATCGCAGCGAAAGAGAAGTGGGGATACGATGTCGGAGCCTTGATCTTCCACAATCTGGCAGAAAATGTTCCGGTCATCACCGCCAGATCGGGCAAGCAGCTACTCGATGCGCGTGTATGCGTGGAAGCGGCTGCGAAGGGAATTGCCCAAGGAATATTCGAAGCGAAGGCTGGGATGCACTGCAATTTCTGCGCCTATCGCAGCCTCTGTCCCAAGAAGGAAAAGCGCATCCCGCGCTTGGAAACTGCGAAAGCGTGATTCCGCTGTGGTCCTCCCGGCTTCTTCTTGTCGTTCCGAGCGCAGCGAGGAATCTGCTGTTTGCTTGTGGCGAGAAGAAGCAGATTCCTCGCGCTGCTCGGAACGACAAACGCTGTTGTCTGTGAAGCTTTAGAACTTTGAAACTTCGAAACCTCTGAACTTTGAAACCTTGAAACCTCTGAAACTTCGAGACCTGCTCCAAAAAACTTAGGGGACGCATTCAGCGTCCCCTTTGACTTTCAACTGAACTTCTTAGTGTTTCTTTTTCTTCTTTGCCTTTTTCTTGGTTGCCATGGTTTCTATTCTCCCTTCCATTGTTCATGGAAATGTGCAGCGGTGTTCTACTGCAACTAGTTGATGTATAGAGTTAATGAAAAATGAAGTCAAGAAAAAAATGATGATCGATTCGCGCAAGTCGTGACACCAAAGTCATGCGGAAAGAATTCTGATCGCGAATGTCAACCAAAAAATTCAAGAGGAGATGGTCGCGCGTCTCGAAATTCAAAGTGAAGGTCAGAGGTCGCCCGCGGTTGCCTGCTGTCAATCTCGACAGTTGACGGTTCACGATGCGAATCACTGACGATTTTCCGCCATATTCGCGCGAAGCCTTTTTGAGCGAACACTCATCTATAATGGCAGGGCGAAATCTTCATTGGAGCCGCCATTTATGCCTACTTTCGACGATGCTGTCATCATCTCCGGCTGCCGCACTCCCGTTGGGAAATTTCAAGGAAGCCTTTCCGATCTCTCTGCGCCGCAACTCGGAGCCATCGTGGTGCGCGAGGCGGTGAAGCGCGCGGGCATCGATCCGGCGTACGTGGATGAGTGCATTATGGGCAACGTGGTGTCGGCGGGGCTCGGTCAAAATCCCGCGCGGCAGGCTGCGATCTTCGGCGGACTGTCTCCCGCGACAGGTGCCATGACAATAAACAAAGTGTGCGGCTCAGGATTGAAAGCGGTCGCACTCGCCGCACAAGCGGTGCAGACGGGAAACAGTTCGGTGGTCGTGGCTGGAGGGATGGAGTCGATGACGAACGCTCCCTACCTGCTTCCGCAAGCGCGTAAAGGATATCGCCTGGGCAACGCGCAAGTGATCGACTCCATGGTTCACGATGGGCTCTGGGATATTTACAACGACTACCACATGGGCGTCACCGGTGAGAATGTCGCCGAGAAGTACGGCATCACACGCGAAGAGCAGGACGAGTTTGCAGTGAATTCTCACCGCAAGGCGGTATCCGCGATTAAAGAGTGCCGGTTCAAAGCCCAAATTGTTCCCGTTGAGATTCCGGCAAAGAAAAAGGGCGCGCCTCCAACGATCTTCGACAAAGACGAGAGCCCGCGAGAAGACACGACGATTGAAGTTTTACGTTCTCTGAAACCGGCATTCAAGAAAGACGGCACTGTCACGGCCGGTAATGCACCCGGCGTGAACGACGGAGCTGCCGCCCTGGTTGTTACAACCGCACAACGCGCGAAGGAACTCGGTGCAAAGCCGATGGCCCGCATTGTCGCGCAGGCGACCAGCGGAGTCGAACCCAAATGGGTCATGATGGCTCCCGTGGGTGCCGTACAGCAGATCTGGAAGAAGACCGGATGGAAGAACGAGGATGTAGACCTCTACGAACTCAACGAAGCTTTCTCGGTGCAGGCCTTGGGCGTCATGCGCGAGCTGAATCTGAATCCCGACAAGGTCAACGTCAACGGCGGAGCTGTCGCGATCGGTCACCCGATCGGAGCGAGCGGCGCCCGGGTGTTGGTTACGCTTCTTTATGAAATGATTCGTCGCGACGTGAAGCGTGGGATCGCTGCTCTGTGCCTCGGAGGAGGGAATGCGGTGGCGATGGCCGTGGAAAGATAATCGCTTCTCTGTCATTAAAACCTAGGCTCAGCGAGAGCAGGAATTCCTATCGTTGATTATGAAGAAGGGGGTAGGGATGCTTCGACTCCGCCGGAGTTCCGCTTCGCTCCACTCCGACTCCGCTCAGCATGACAAGTTTAGTTCAGCCCCGCGACCGGCAGCGTCACGGTAAACACCGCTCCTCCATCCGGGGCATTCTCGACTTCGATCGTGCCGCTGTGTTCCTTCATCACTGACTTGCAGATACTTAAGCCCAGCCCTGTGCCGCGTCCCGGGCGCTTGGTCGTGTAGAACGGATCGAAAATGTTGGTCAGGTTCTCTCGGGCAATTCCTGGGCCGTCATCATGGAAACTTACCCAAACGCCTTCGTCGCTCTTGCCAAAGCGGATACGCAAGGTACCCTTGTCGCGGTTTTCGCGGATGGCTTGTTCCGCGTTGACGATCAGGTTCAGGAATACCTGCATTAATTGCTGCGGGTCTCCGAGCGCGTAGGGAACGCCGGCTTCTTTCAGGAAGTCAATCGTGATGTTGTTCTTGCGCAAAGAATAGGCGTGAAGGTTCAGAGTTCGCTCCACGACCTCGATCAAATTGATGCGGCTCTTGCCCGGAGCGGGCGGGCGCGAGAAATATGTGAGATTTTTGATAATCTCAGCCGCCTTGCGGGCATCCTGCTGCAATAAACTGATGCGTTTGCGAGAAGGCTCATCCGTGACGGTGTCGAGCAGCAGATCACTGTTGCCGAGGATCGTGGTCAGCGGATTATTCAATTCGTGGGCAACGCCGCCGATCATCGCTCCCATCGCGGCGAGGCGTTCGCGCTCCACCACCTGCTGCTCCAGTTTGCGTTCGATGGTGATGTCGCGAACAGAAATAATTGCCCCGGTCAGCTTTCCTTCGCCATCCACCAACTGACTCCCGGACGCACGCATCGTACGCCAGCTTCCGTCGCGATGATGGCTGGCGTATTCCGCCGACGCGAAAGCTTCCTTCCCCGACAGCAGCGAATGATAGAGCGCGGTGAGTTCCGGCGAATGATCCCCCGATTCCGAAATTTTCTTACCGAGCATCTCGTCTGCGCGATAGCCCAAGAGCTCTTGCGCTCGCGAACTGACAAACGTATACCGCTCGTCGACATCGATCACGAGGATCAGATCGGGGAAACTCTCGAGCAGGCGGCTGCGGAAATCTTCCTGCTGCGCCAGTTGCCGCTCCATATTGCGCTTCTCGGTGACGTCGACCAGAGTGCCCTGATAGCGGATGATGTTGCCGGAAGCGTCCCAGACCGCGCGCGAAGCGTCGAGAAAGACGGCGGGGTTGCCATCCCTGCGGCGCAGCTTGATTTCGCGCGTACGCACGCCGCCCCGGTCATCGAGCGCGCGTCCCAGCACCGGAGGTCCTGACTCAAAATTCAGCGAGGCGGGTTCGACGGCAAGCAAGTCTCGCTTTTCGGAGTATCCCAGCATGCTGACCAGCGCCGGATTGGCATCGAGCAAGTGGCCTTCCGGAGTGCTGAAGTACACGCCTTCCTGCAGCGTCTCGAACAGCTCCGTAAAGCGCATTTCCTTCTCGCGCTGCTCGGTGACGTCCCGGCCCAGAATGCTGGCTCCGACGACCTCGTCGCCCTTGATGATCCCGTTGATTACGCAATCGAAATAAAGCGGCCGGGAGGTATTCTTCAGCCGGATCTTCACCGTCCCGGCCCAACGCTTCTTTTCAAGAAAGCGTCCCAACCCGCGCTCAATTTCTTCACGCGTCGGTTCCTGAAGAAGGTCAAAAATCTTCTGTCCGACCAGCTGCGAATAATTAAGGTCGGTCAGTTCGGTAACGCGGCGGTTCACCGTGCGCAACGTGCCGTCGAGCGATACGGCGCAGGCCGGATCGTCCATGGCATCGATCAGTTCTTTGAAGTTGCGCTGCGAGCGCAGGATGACCTGGCTGAGTTGATCCAGTTGCTCTTCTGAGGGCGCTGCTCCTACATGCTCCTGCAGGCCGCGCAGCGCCGATTTCAGATCACTGACCTCCCGTTTCCGGCCGGCAGCGTAGACGGCAAAAAGCACAGACAGGGCCAGCACGCCGATCGGGATCACCCGCAGGGAATACGGGATGTTTTCGAGCCGTTCCCACAGCAGCGCCGCCAGCGCCACCGACAGCAGGATCATGAATCCCAGCGCCCATCGCCAGAGTTGGGACTCTTCCTGATCGAGATGGGTGCTCGGTTTTGGAGCTCGCGGACCGTCGAAATCCAAGCTCATAAAGACTTTATGCTGCAGGCTCATCCTAATTGGATCGGCAGCTACCAACAATTGTAATGTTGCTCATTTAGGTACTAAAGGACAACGTCCTTTCGGTGTATGTGGAGCGGGCGTCCCCGCCCGCTAATGCCGAAAGCGTAAGGAATACGGATGTTCCAATGGCAATTGTCTTCTTGGTGAACCAAACGCGCGCGGGGGCGCGTGCGCCACACGGGGGTTCTAGTTTTTCCACAGGCGCACGGTGACATCCGTCACAGCCAGACCTGCACGGCCATGCGTAACGTCACTATCTGGAGCATCAGGACCCGAGCTGCGAGTTCGGGTCCCGCTCTAGGCTCGTTATTCCCAAATTGGGACAAGAGAGGAATCTGCCGCAGTTCGGCGTATCCCATGCTTTACAAGACTCTTAGCGCCGCAGTTTATGGCATTGACGCCAACATCATTCAGGTGGAAGTGGACTGTTCAGGCATCAAGACCGACCAGGATCATTTTCATACGGTAGGTTTGCCCGACGCGGCCGTCCGCGAAAGCCGGGACCGCGTGCGCGCCGCCCTCAAGAACTGTGGCTACGATATTCCGCCCACCCAGATCACTATCAATCTCGCTCCCGCCGACATCAAGAAAGAGGGTTCTGGCTTCGATTTGCCCATGGCTCTCGGCATCGTCGGCGCCTATGGAGGCCTCACCAAGAAGGAGATCCCCGACTGCCTTTTCGTGGGAGAGCTTTCGCTCGATGGCGGAGTTCGCGGAGTCCGCGGCGCACTTCCTATCGCGGTCGAGGCGCGCGGCCGCAAGATCTCCCGCATGATTGTTCCCGAAGCGAATGCCAAAGAAGCCGCCATGGTCGGAGGCGTCGACGTCTACCCAGTGCGGTCGCTGCTCGACGTAATCCACTTCGTGAACTCTGGCAACGGGATCATGCCCATCAAGGCTGATGGCGATTCGCTTCTCCGCGAGTCGCAGCAGTTCTTTGTCGACTTCAAAGACGTTCGCGGACAGCAGACGGCCAAGCGCGCCATCGAGATCGCCTGTGCGGGCGGACATAACATTCTGATGATTGGTCCCCCCGGATCAGGCAAGACCATGCTCGCCAAGCGGATGCCGACGATCCTGCCTCCGTTCACGTTTGAAGAAGCTCTCGAGACGACCAAGATCCACAGTGTGGCTGGCGTGCTCGACCAGGGAACTGGCCTGGTGGGAACGCGCCCGTACCGCTCGCCGCACCACACAATTTCTGACGCCGGCCTGATCGGCGGTGGAGTCATTCCGCGTCCCGGGGAAGTCTCGCTGGCTCACAACGGTCTGTTGTTTCTGGACGAACTCCCGGAATTCCCCCGCAACGTGCTCGAAGTCCTTCGCCAGCCGCTGGAAGATGGAACGGTTTCGATCGCACGCGCGTCCATGTCCCTGACGTTTCCGGCGCGGTTCATGCTGGCTGCCGCGATGAATCCTTGCCCCTGCGGATTTCACAACGACCGCACGCGAGAGTGCCAGTGCACTCCGCCAATGATCCAGCGTTACATTTCGAAAATTTCCGGACCGCTGATGGATCGCATCGACATTCACATTGACGTGCCGGCCGTGAATTACAAGGAGATGCGCTCAGGAGCGGAGCCTGAGGGATCCGCCAAGATTCGGGAACGCGTTGTGCGTGCGCGAGAGAAGCAGTTGAAACGCTTCGCGAACTCCCGCGAAAAGCTCTACTGCAACGCTCAGATGACGTCGCGCCACATCCGGGCATTCTGCGATTTGTCAGCCGACTGTGAGCGCCTTCTGGAGCGCGCCATGACGCAGCAGGGCCTCAGCGCTCGCGCTCACGACCGCATCCTGAAAGTCGCCCGCACGATTGCCGACCTGGAAGATGCGGCCAACCTCGAGCCCAAGCACATCGCCGAGGCGATTCAGTACCGAAGTCTGGACCGAACATACTGGGCGTAAAGCATAAACCACGAAGGGCACGAAGGATCGCGAAGGAAAGCTGCTACCAGCGTTGCTTGCGAGCGGGTTCCTTTGTGAACCTTCGTGTCCTTTGTGGTTCAAGCGTTTTGCCGTTGCCCAAAACAGTACGAACCTAGCGTGCCACCGGCTGCCGGCGCTTCGCCCACTCCGAACTCCGAAAGAGATGTGGCCCGACTTCGATCAGCCGCGGCAGCATCTCGAAGACAGAGACTGGAGTCCAGAGCGTACCCTCTCGCGTGCGATAGCCGCGTTGATTGATCTCGTTGGCGATTCGCGCGTACGAGCCCTCCTGGACCACGAGTTCCATCAACTGCACCAGAACTTCCCGCTCCAGCGGATCCTCCTCAAGTCGTTGGGCATCGGGCGCTAACCTCAGTCCGAATGGAATCTCGCCGGGTAAGTGATCTTCTGGAGTGTCTATCTCCCGCTCCCACTCGATGGCGACGATCTTCCAGCCCTTCTCAATGGGGTCTTTGAGATCGGCTTCTGCTACCGAGCCTGAAACCGGTTGACGCATCCTCTCGGTCTTCTTCATGGCGCAATCCCTCGCGGTTGTCGGAAGGTTCGTTGCATGCCAGCTTCCGACGCCTCTCCGGATAACCGTTGTATTTGCAATGGCGACGAATTCGCCTGGCAGGGACGACGTCCGGCGGTGGACTCAACTGTCCGAAATCAGACATGTGGAAGGCTAGGCGATCTTTGTCTTCTCCGTAAGAGTTCTCCCCGATGGCGTCACACCGTCTACAAACCTCATAGTGCTAAGGCCTGCATTTGTCGCGACTCCGGGGTTCGCCGCTTCCGATCCAGATTCGTGCGCAGTATTCCAGAATCGGTTGGAGGTTGGTGGATGTACGTAGTCCCGTCCCGCTGGTACCGTTCCTCGTTCTTTCAATTTTTACTTCTCGCTTTCATACCTCTGGTGCTCGTCGGTTGCGGCACCAACTCGGCCAAGATGGACACCACGCCGCAACAGCCCAACTATCCTTCGACGCCGCCGGTTGCGATTACCTGGTCGCCAACCACGAGTTCTCTGCCGGCGCCTCCCGCTTGCGATCCGCCGACCTCAACCTGCGCCCCGCCGGATGCAAAAGGCTCGAATGATTTTCCGCTGAGCGTTTCCAACCCTCTGGATGGCAGCAGCGTGACCTCTCCCATGCACGTAGTCGCGTCCGCCACTCCCAAGAATCCGATCTTCTTCATGCGTGTATACGTCGATCAGCTCGCGGTCTATTTCAGCTATACCAAGTCGATCGATGTGCAGATCTTCACTGCGCCGGGAAACCACACGGTCGAAGTGATGGCGGAAGACAAGAGCGGATACATCTCGTCAACAATTCTGAACGTCACGGTGACATCGCAGGCACCAAAAACGACCATCAGCGGAATTCAGAACATGCCCGGATGGCAGCAGTGCGCCGCCGATTTTCCTGCGGGCTCGGGGCGTGATGGACAGGTCTGCGCCTCCGGCAACCCAGAGCCGCCGACGTCGTCGATGATCGAAGGGCAGTCTTCTCCCGCCATGGACGGAAAGTCGGCCAAGTTCAGCATGAGCGGCCCGAACGGATACTCCAACGAGCTTTACTTCAACGCCATTGCCGGCGGCGATAGCGTCAGCCATTTCACTTATGACTTGTACTTCTACATCGATAACCCCAGCGCACCGCAAGCGTTGGAGTTTGACCTGAACCAAACGTTCGGCGGCCACCGCTGGGTCTGGGGATCGGAGTGCAACTTTGCCGGGGAGACTCCGCCGCGCTGGGACATTTGGGACGACGAAGCCGGCCTGTGGCGCGAAACCAACATGCCCTGCAACACCTTCCCGGCGAATACCTGGGTTCATCTCATCTGGCAATTCGAGCGGGTCGGCAACCAGGTGCATTACATCAGCCTGCAAGTCGGCGATCAGACCTACAACGTCGACACCTATTACAACAACCAGGTCGACTGGACTCTCGAAGAAATCGATAACGCTTTCCAGATGGACCTGCGCCAGCCGCCAATCCCGTACAACGTTTGGCTGGATCAGGTGAATGTGACGGCGTGGTGATGAACGACAGTGACAGAAGGCAGGTGACCCCACCCTTGTTTCGCGATTCGTGCGAAACAGGGTGGGATTTCGACTCCGGTCTGATTTGGGGTTGTTTAGAAACCCTTGGCCTTGAGGAGCGTGTCCAGATCTTCCGGATGGATCGCCCGCGTCATCGCTTCCTCGCGCAGCAGGTCTTGTTGAAAGACAAGCTGGGCGAGCGATTCCTCCATGGTGAAGGAGCCCTGCTTCCGCGTGATCGTGATCTCCTGATGCAAATGCTGCAGCGCATTCTTGCGGATGTGCTGCCGCGCACCGTAGCCGACCATCAGCAACTCGGCGGCGGGCACGCGTCCACCAGTGCGCCTCGGAATGAGTGTCTGCGTGAGCATGGCAGCCAAGGCCATCGCCATCTCGGCCCGGATGCTATGTTGTCGTTCCTGCGGAAAGGAATCGGCGATGCGAGAGACCGTGGAAGCCGCATCGGTGGTGTGTAAAGTCGTGAAAACGAGATGCCCCGTTTCCGCCGCCGATAACGCAATTCGCGCTGTTTCCGAATCCCGCATCTCGCCGACAACAATCACATCCGGAGCCTGCCGCATCGCCGCGCGCAAGGCAGTAGGGAAGTCGGGAGCGTCCACCCCGATCTCCACCTGTTCGATCACACTCTTGTTGTGAGAGTGTTCGTACTCGATCGGATCTTCAATCGTGACAATGTGCCGGGCATGGTTCTGATTGATCTCGTTGACCAGCGCCGCGAGAGTCGTCGACTTGCCGGAGCCAGTTGCTCCTCCAATAATCACCAAGCCCCGTTGTAGCCCCGCGATCGCGCTTACCCCTGCAGGTAGCCGCAGCTCATCGAGCATCGGAACTTTAGCGGGCAACGCCCGGACCGTGGCGGCAGCGAGCCCACGTTCGCGGTGCAGATTGATACGGAATCGTCCCAGTCCCTCGACCCGGTAGGATGAGTCAGCAATTCCGTACTGCTGGAACTCCTCTCGCGCGTGTGCCGCCAGCGCGGGAAGAACCGCGGCTTCAATCTCTTCGCCCGTCAGGGGACGATCTCCAATCGTAGATAGAGTTCCCTCAATTCGAATCGATGCGGGCGCTTGCGGTACGAGCAGGAGGTCGCTGCCGTTTCGTGCAACCAGTTCCCTAAGCCACTGCTTGAGCTCTTCCGATTCATGCGGACGCTCTTCGCCATGAATGACCTGAACGCGTGCGGGATTTCCTTCGGCTGTCATCTTCCTCCGTTGGATGCCGGAACCTGCCATGCGGAGGCACTCATTTGCAGCCTTCCGGCGTGATCCGAGGGAACGCCCGACGGTCTGGCATTTGCGAAAGATTTATATGGCCGCGAGAAGGAGCGGAAAGGGATTCAGAAAGTCATCACGCTGCCTTTGTTTGCCGGTTGGCCGCGCTCTTGACCAATGTTGAATTCAGGAATAGCCTCCCGGGGATTCCGTTTCTCAGCTTCGCCCAGGAGGCTATCCTATGACGTTCCTTGCCACCCTCTGGCTGCCGATCGTGCTCTCCGCGGTGATCGTTTTCATCGCCAGTTCCATCATGCACATGTTGCTGCCGTACCATCACGGCGACTACGGACAATTGCCCGACGAAGACAACGCGCGCGCCGCTCTGCGCTCCGCGGGCCTGAAGCGGGGCCTGTACGTGTTTCCGTTCTGCACGCACAAAGAAATGAATTCCCCCGCCGCGATCGAAAAATACAATCAAGGCCCAGTCGGCATGATGATCGTCTTCCCCACGGGGCGGCCATTCATGCCCAAGTTTCTCGGCCTTTGGTTCGGATACTGCCTGGTTGTAGGCTTCTTTGCGGCTTACCTTGCGGCGCATACTGTCGCCCCTGGCGCCAACTATCTGGCGGTCTTTCGCGTGGTTGGAACCACTGCCTTTCTCGCCTTCGGACTCGGTCCGTTAGCCAACGTAATTTGGAAGGGATATCCCTGGGGCTTCGTGTTGAAGGAAGTCATCGACGGCTTCATCTACGGCCTGCTGATGGCCGGTACATTCGGCTGGCTCTGGCCGCGCTGAAAAGCCGAGCCGAAACAATGTAGGGTCGGAAGCCTCGTCCGCCCCGAGTCGCACAGCGACGAGTGTCGACGGCGTACCTCAGGTTACGGCCCGTCCACGATGGCAATTGTTGCCTTTGCGCTTCGCGCAACCCCGGACCCTTCGACTGCGCTCAGGGCAGGCTGCGTCCGGGGCTACACGATCTCTAGTTCTGCCGCAACGCCGGCATCGGAATCGGTATGTTGAACGCCGTTGCCGCGCCGCCCATGCCGTTTTCGCAGGTGTTGGGCGGGAACGTGCATCCCGTGCCGTTCCCCTGACATCCGGCCGCCCAGAACATATATCCCAGCATGCCGGTCGTTGTTCCCGCGCCCGCCGGAGCAAGATCCTGCACGAAACTGTACGCGGTGTTTTGATCGGAGTTGCTGAAGTTATCGCAGTTCGGTTGGCCTCCAACCAGCCACAAACTTCCGGTTAGCTTCGCGGGAGCCATGGGGGACACGGATCCCGAGATTCCTGTCACATGTTGCTGCCATCCCGATTCCAGCGTCGAAACTCCGGTCTTCTGTCCCGCGACCATCGCGTTGGCATAGTCGAGCACAGGCGCACTCGTCTGCAGCCAGTTGGCTACGGCGTAACTCGCAAGCTTGGTCAAGTAGGTATCGCCGTCGCCTAAATCAATCGTCAGCCGCGCCGCATAGTTCGCCCCGGTGGCGTCGTAGGCCACCACAGAGCGGTATGCTGAGACAAATTTCTGCAGCCCGGCCGTGTTCGGAGTGCTGCTGTTCTCGTAATCAATCTCCATGCCGACGTTGAATTGCTTGGCCGCATTCGCGGCATTGATTCCAAGTTGCGTTGGATTGCTGTTAAGCGCCTTGTCCCAGTCTTTTCTATAGCTGGCCCCTCCAATCGAGAACATGACGCGCACGCCGTGGCTCTGGAAATAATTCACGACGGCAGTGTTCATGCCGATCGGAATTCCATTCACTGTGGTCGAGTCGTTCGTCAGGTTCATGAGCTTGGTCGGCTGTACGAAACTCAGTACGACTACGTTCACTGATGGCGAATATGTTCCGTTCATGTCGCGATCGATCAACCAGCGATTATCGGTATCAAACGTGGTCATGTTCGGTACCGATGCCCAACTGCACGCATCGCTGTAACAATGCCATGCGCCATACACCTGCATCTGATATTGCGCGTTCGCGTGCGGAGCCCCAGCGAGCACCCCCATTACTACCAGGCACACAACCACTGCAAACAGCCTTCTCGTCATAAGCATCTCCTTTTGTCGCAAACCATCCCAAGCCCCCGGCTATAAGCGGGAAGTTCAGGAATTTAAGGCCCGGTAAAGAGAAGTGAGGGAGCCCCCACGAGAGTTCCCTCACGATGAAAGCCCGAACGCTACGGAGTGCCCGAGGGCGAGCCCGCCATTTGCCAGGCAAATCCCAGGAATGAAGACGCGGTCAGATCGATGGCCGGTTCCACGGTATCGTACGACTGCACGTTGTCTTTGAACACCGATCCATTCCCGTTGAATGCCGCGAACTGATCGACGCCGTTCGGCGGACACGCCACCATATTGGCGACGGATCCCTTGGTCGCCGCAGAATTCGGTCCCTCCACGACTGCGCCGTACAGGAACGGAGGTCCATTCGGCGGAACAGGAACGAGATTCGTGACCTGATGCTGCATGCAGAGCGGGAATGTGGTGCCATCTCCCACAATGAGCGACGTGCCCCACGCGTTCGCGCCCAGCACATTCGCCTGCCAGCGGCTGCCGTAGTTCGCGTAGGCGCTCGAGGTCGTGAGATAGTCGTACTCGTTGGCCATCACGACGAGTCCGCCACCATGAGAAGTGGTGTCCCAGTTCGCCCAGGTGAATCCGAATCCAAATGGATCAGTTCCCGCCTGCGTGACAGCTTTATCCAATTGCTTTTTGAGATCGGCGAGCAGCGCCGCCTCAGTTGTGGCCAGCCCAGTGGGATTTCCCGCCAGCTGAAACGCCCGGTACAGTTCGTAATGCGCCAACCCACTCACGTCATAGAGATTGAGAGTGTCGGCGGCATCGTTTGGTCCCGTGATGTATGCGTTCGCCCATTGTGCCGCTGCTGTGAGATAGTACGTCGGGTTGGTCTGCAGCAAGCCGGATGGGAGATTCGTCGCGCCCTGCAGTGCGAAATACAGTTCGGTTGCGCCGAGTTCCATATCGTCGCGCCACTCCACCTCAGGATAGAAATCCCATGGCCCTGTAGTCAGCAGGTTTCCCGAAGGATTCGTATTCGCCAGATTGAAGATGTGCTCCGCCGAGATCAGGCACTGGTTCGCGTAAGCCGTGTTGCTGGCGGCGAACACCTTGTAGCAGAGTGCGAAATCTGCAGCCAGGCGTCCGGCAATGTTCGGACTGATCGTGGCTCCCGATCCTCCCGCTGTATTCAGGAAGACAGGCCGGTGGCAAATGTATTGATAGCCCGACGTACATCCCTGCCAGTTGTCGTCTGCCTGCGGCAACCGCCAGATGTCGTGATCGCCGGTGTAGTTGCGTCCTCCGGATGCGACGCCTGTCTGGTAGTAGAGCGTCTGGCTGCTATCGACCCACATCTTCTGCAGCCAGTCGAGTCCGAACTGTGCCTCGGCCGTGAAGTTCGATGCGGCCGAACCATTGCCCACCTGGCCGGGAAAGTCTCGAACTCCCACCAGCATCATCGCCACCGTGTAACTGTGCGTCTCGACGAATTTCAGATAATCGCCGGCATCCCACCACCCGCCGGACGCGTCGAGCACTGCGCCTGTCGCGGTCAGTGGGCCCGCATTGTCATTTTTGTCGAAGCTTGGTGTGTAATAAGCGCTGGCGGTTTCATCGTTCAAGTGTCCCGGCGCCGTGCGCAAGCTGTTCGCGATGTAGTTCGGGCCGTCGCGTGATGTTTCGTAATAAAACAGCGAGTTCGCCAGCGGTGTCGAATAAACATTTGTTCCTGAGTCGATCTTGAACGACGGCGACGTTGCCGCAATCGGGGATGCTACAGAAATCGTGTAAGTCCCAACCGTGGCGAACGAATCGAAGTCCAAGGCGTACACATAACTGAACGTGCCCCACTTGCCCTGATTCGCTCCGATCGCAGCGGTGTAGACCGTGCTGCCGCTCAAGTTCTTGATTGAAAACGTCGCTCCTGCTTCGGAGCCCGTGGACATGAGATACGCGCGCTTGGTTGCGCTCGTGAGATAGCCAACTTGGTTGACGCGGATGTAAGCGCTGCTGCCCGATTTGGCCCCGCTTGCGCTTACTTCGAGGACGGTTACAAGCACTGCGAAGCACAGCAGGATACTCAAGGGTCTAGTGCAATATCTTTCCATGGTGACCCTCCTATTGAACCGTTTTAATAAAACGGGTGAATGGTGATCCAGGTCCGCGCGGCTGTCAATAGGGAAAAGGCCTTGGAGAATGTGACCCGGGGACACAAGAAAAGCAGGTTTCAAAGTTTCAAGGTTTCAAAGTGAGATCCCCTCGGTCTGACACAATCCTCTGTGCTCCCTGTGTTCTCCGCGGTGAAGCCTCAGGTGTATGGACTCACGGGGGCCGCAGATCCCCGAGGTCTTTGAAACCTTGAAACCTGATACTGGAAACTGGAAACCTGAAACTCGAAACTGCTTCTAGCTCTCTTCCCGCGGCCGCATGTTTCCCGTGCGCAGATAGCGGTTATGCCATCCCAGCGATTCGTTCAGAAGATGCGGAGTGTGCTTTCCGTACGAGAGTGATTCTGCCCGCGAGAGGTAATCCTGCAGCAGCGGCTTATACTCCGACGACGCGCACTTCTCAATGACCAGTTTCGCCCGCTCTTTCGGGGAAAGCCCGCGCAGATCCGCCAACCCCTGCTCGGTCACCAGCACCTGCACATCGTGCTCCGTGTGATCGACGTGCGAAACCATTGGCACGATCGTCGAGATGGTGCCTTTCTTGGCCGACGACGGCGCCATGAAGATCGAGAGGTATCCGTTACGCGCAAAGTCTCCCGATCCGCCAATGCCGTTCTGGATGCGCGATCCCATCACGTGCGTCGAGTTGACGTTGCCGTAGATGTCGGCCTCGATCATGCCATTCATCGCAATCACGCCTAGCCGCCGGATGATTCCCGGGTTATTGGAAATGTCCTGCGGACGCAGCACGATCTTCTCGCGGTAGGTCGCCATGTCGGCGTTCACTTCGTTCAGCATCTCCGGACTCAGAGAGAACGCCGTAGCCGAAGCGCACTCCAGTTTCCCGGATTTCAGCAGCCGGATCATTCCATCCTGAATCACTTCCGTATACGAAGTCAGCCCCTCGAACGGTCCTTCCTCCAGCCCAAACAGAACGGCATTCGCGATGTTCCCCACGCCGGACTGCAGCGGCAGCAAGTTCTGCGATATGCGCCCTTTCTTCACTTCCCAACTGAGAAATTCCAGGATGTGTCCGGCAATCCGCTTCGAGGCCTCATCCGGAGCCTTGAACGGACTATTGCGGTCCGGTGAGTCCGTCAGCACGATTCCGGCAATCTTGTCGGCCGGAACTTTCAGATACGGCGTCCCAATTCGTTGACCTGTCTTCAGCAGCGGGATCGGTTCGCGATTGGGAGGCGCTGCCAAACCGTAGTAGATGTCGTGCATGCCTTCGAGCGCCAACGGTTGCCACGCGTTCACCTCGAGAATCACCCGCTCCGCACAATCAATCCATGTGCGGTTATTGCCAATCGAGGAACTGGGAATCACGCGCCCATCTTCCAGAATCGCTGTAACTTCGATTAACGCTACGTCGAGCTTTCCGAGAAATCCATACTCCACGAACTGCGCCACATGGCTGAGATGGATGTCCATGTACTCCATCTCGCCGGCGTTGATGCGCTTGCGGGTCTCGGGATCCGACTGGTACGGCAATCGAAGATGAATCCCGCCAGCCAACGCCAGCGCTCCGTCGAGCTCCGGCCCGGTCGAGGCCCCCGTGAAGACGCTGACCTGAAACTTCTCGCCCCGGAAATGCGCATCGGCAATCCGCCGGGCCAATTCCACCGGCACAGCCTTGGGATATCCCGAACCGGTAAATCCACTCATTCCAATCTGATCCCCAGAATGGATCAGGGCAGCCGCCTCTTCGGCGCTCATGATTTTGGCATCGAGTTTGGAGTTTAAGACCCGCGTAGCCGGCGTGGCGATAGGCATAAAAAAGTTCCCTCACTAGTATGAAAAAAGGATTCCTTCTAAACGGTAGTGGGACAAGCTGCACTTATCTGTGATTTAAATCACAGACAAGCTGTGAGCGCCATCTCGCTCGCCCAAATTCGGAAAGGGAGTCGTCGGTCTGGGCTCAGTAATCTTTTTCGTAGAATGAGGCCCCAAATGTGAGCGGTAGAAGTCTTTGCTCGGATCCTTGGAAGGCAATGTCGGTTGATTTCCTTCGTGTTCCTTGGTGCCCTTCGTGGTTTGTGCTTTTTGTACTTGCGATGACACCAAAGAGTTCTATGCGCCGAACAGGCCCGCTGCCATAATGCCGCCATGCTCTCTGTGTTCCTGGCCGACGTGAAGTTCGCTTTGCGACAGCTCCGTCGCAGCCCGGGCTTTGCGGCCGCCGCCATAGTCACGCTCGCTCTCGGCATCGGGACAACCACTGCCATCTTCAGCCTGGTCGATGGCATTCTCCTGCGGCCTTTGCCGTTTTCGAATGCCGAGAGGCTGGTCGCGGTTGATACTCTCGAATTTCCTCCGGGCGTCGCACCAACGAACGTTGCCGCGGCGGACTATTCGGAGTCTTCCTATCCCGACTTCTTCGATTGGCAGCGCCAGAGCCACATGTTCGAATCTCTGGCGTCGTACAACAACATCACGCGGCTTTTCAGTCGGAATGACGGCGTGGGTGCGCGCGTCCTGGTGGGCGGACGCGTCTCGGCCAACTTTTTCCCGACGATTGGCGTTGCTCCTGCGCTCGGACGAAACTTCACGGTCGAGGAAGAGCAGCCGGGACAGCGCGTCGCAATTCTCAGTCATGAACTTTGGGTGTCAGACTTTGCCTCGTCTCCGAGCGTGATCGGACAAGTCGTCAAAATCAGCGATGAACCTTACACCGTCATCGGCGTCATGCCGGCCGGATTTCACTATCCGGTTGGCAATCCCGGTTTCTACTGGTCGACGTACGCGATTGAGAGCGAGGGCCCCACTGGTTTGACCAAATTGCGGGACCAGAATGACCTGAACGTTGTTGGATTGCTGAAACCCGGCGTTAGCACGCAGCAGGCGACGGCAGATCTCAATACGGTTCAGCGAGGGCTCTCACAACAATATTCCGAAGACCGCTTGCGACTGGCGGTCGCCGTAATGCCCCTCCTGGATGAAGCTGTCTCCGACGCTCGCAGCCATCTCTGGTTCTTATTCCTCTCCGTAGGCGTATTGCTGCTGATCGGTTGCGCCAATGTCGCCGGATTGTTGCTCGCCCGCGCCAACCGCCGCCGCCCAGAACTAGCCCTGCGAACGGCTCTGGGCGCGAGTCGAGGGCGAGTCGTGCGTCAGTTGCTTGTGGAAGCTCTGCTACTCGCGGCAGGAGGCGGAGTGTTTGGCATTCTCCTGTCGTTCGCGTTTCTGCGGATCGCCCCACGCTTCATTCCCGATGATCTACCCCGTCTCTACAACGCGAATCTCGATTTCCGAGTACTCATGTTCGCAGTGTTGCTGTCGGCCGCGACCGCCATTGGGTTTGGCTTGCTCCCGGCCTGGATCATGTCCCGACAAGACCCTGCCCACTCTCTTCGCGAATGTGGCCTGCACATGACCTCGGGCCGCCGCCGCAACCGCCTCCATCAGTTGCTGGTTGTTGGACAGACCGCGCTCGGTTTCACATTGCTGATCGGTTCCGGGCTTCTCATTCGGAGTCTCGTCAACGTTCTGCATATCGAGCCCGGCTTCGACATTCACAACCGGGTATTCTTCGACATTGCCCTAACCAACAAGCGCTATCCAGTGCCGGGCAAGGCGGTCTTCTACGACAAGCTGATGCCTGAACTCGCGGCCCTGCCCGGCGTCGAACAAGTGGGAGCGGGTCATCCTCTTCCGATCCTCCAGGAAGGCAGCACCACCAATTTCACCATCGCGAATCGCTCTTACGACCCGGACAACGTTCCAAATGCCCAAGCAACCGTTGTGATGCCCGGATATTTTGAAACACTCTCGATCCCTCTGGTCCGAGGCCGTCTCTTCACAGCTCATGACAACGATGCCCATGCGCCGCCTGTCGCCATGATCAATCAGGCTTTCGCGCGGCAATTTTTCGCCGGGGAAGACCCGATCGGCCAGTACATCACGCCCACTTTTCCGTACACGGACGAGCCCATCGTGCCCCGCCAGATTGTTGGAATTGTCGGCGACACCAGGGTCAACGATCTCTTCGCACCATATCGCGCGCAGTTCTTCTTGCCCTACGCGCAGGATCCCTCGCACCAGCGGCCGCTTGTCGTGATGAAGGTATCGGGCGATCCGTCGAGTTATGAAAGCGCAGTGCGGAAGCTCGTCGCTCGCTTCGATCCAGACTCGCCGGTGTTCAGTTATCGCACGTTTATAGAGGAAACGGATATCAAGGCGGCACAGTCGCGCTTTGAGGCTCTGTTGGTCTCGGGCTTTTCGGCAATTGCACTGTTACTTTCAGCGCTCGGACTGTACGCAGTCTTGTCCTATGTGGTCGGAGAGAGAATTCGCGAACTCGGTTTGCGGATGGCTTTCGGCGCGTCGCGTTCCGACATTCTACGGCTGGTGCTCCAGCGGGCGGCAATCCTCTCGCTGATGGGCGCGGGACTGGGCGTCGTCGCCTCCATTTTTACAACGCGCTTTGTTGCCGATCTGCTGATTAATGTCGCGCCGCTGGACCGTTCGGTGTTCCTGTCCGTGACATTCCTGTTGTTCGCCGTGTCGATGCTGGCCGCCTTGGCCCCGGCGCTGCGTGCCGCCTCGTTAGATCCAGTGCACAGCCTGCGTGATGAATGAGCGCGCGCAATTGTAACGAAGCAGGGCTGTCCCACGCTTCGCGCTTCAAGGCGTGGATTTTTATGTGAGAAGTGTGGTTCGTCTACTGCGCTTTGCCAAATTCATTGCGATAACCTTCCCATCGGCTCTTCACGCCAGCCATGATGCCTTGATAATCAGGATCGCTGCGCAAACTATCGAAATTCTTGTCGCGTTGGAACCACGGGTAATTCACATTTCCCAGTTCGACGGTCCGCCTGAGCCACAACAGGGCATTTTGCTTGTCGCCAAGCAGGGCGTAGATACCGCCCGTCCAGTACGCCTGATCGCCATCAACCACCCGGGAGGGCACATACTTGAAAATTCCGGGCGCGATCTTGCTCTTCTGATTTCGCGAAGCATAGAGGAACGCCGCCATCATTAGGGCTGTTTCATCGGTTAGGCCTGCCGAGAGCCGCACCGCATGATCGAGGACCGGTTGTGCCTCGTCGGGCTTTCCCTCGTAATACAGCAACCCGCCGAGATAGGCCAGCGCTTTGAATTGATCCGGATTTTTGGCGAGAACCTGATGCAGTTCCTCCTCCGCTTCTGACATTCGCCCGATGTACATCAGCATGCGCGCGTGCATCCAGTGCGCTTGCGGGGGCATGGGATTCAACTCGACCACCCGGCGGTAACCCTGCTCCGCCAGTTCTCCGAGTCCGGCGTAATAGTACGCGTAAGAAAGAACTTGCCAGGCGATCTCATTGTTAGGCGCAAGTTGAACTGCCTTTTTCGCTGCCAGGATTGCTTCCCGTTCCTTGCCCTCTTCGCTGTAGACATGTCCCAAGGCGACAAAGCACTCCGTCAGTTCTGGATTAATGCGTGCGGCGCTCTGGGCAGCCTCTTCCGCTTTCTTCAGGTTCTCGGGTGCGTTGTCGACGAAATTCGCGGCCTCGAATGCGTAAAGTTCGGCCAGCAGAGCGTAAGCTACAGCGAAGTTGCCATCCAACGACGTCGCATGCAAAAGCAATTTCTCGCCATTCTGCAAGCTATCCAGCTGCGAGTACATCAGATACTCGCTGAAATGGAAGCGGGCCTGGAGATAGTCGTTGTAAGCATCCAGGTTGCCGGTGGCCTGCTGCTGGATTGCTCTCTGCTCCGTCGGAGAAATTTGCACCTGCAGCCCCTCGACCACCTTGTTGGCTACTTCGTCCTCGAAGGTCAGGACATCTGCGCTTTTCAGATCGTAGCGCTGTGACCACTTCGTCGCTCCGCTGCGTCCATCAATGAGCTGCACCGTTACGCGGATCACGTTCGCCGAACGCTGATACGTTCCTTCCAGCACGGTGTCAACACTTAGCGCCTTTGCGGCCTCGGTCGCCTCCGGGGATTCCTTCGCGTATTTCAATACGGACGTGGTCGGCCGGACCGCGAGATTCTGCAGCGAGGTCAACCGGCTGATGATCGCATCCGTCATACCGATGCCCCACGAATCGCTGCTTGTGTCGGAAATGTCGCGGAAGGGAAGGACTGCCATCGTGCGCGGCGCCGCAGTCGCCTTGACCGGACTGGATCGCGCTGGCCGGGCATAATGAAAGCCCCACCATCCAGCCGCGCCCAGAACGATGACCCCCAGCAGCGCCCCGGCAAACAGCAATGCTTTGCTGCGCCATGTCCGTGGCTGCTCTGTTTCCTGGAGAGGCGCGACCTTGAGCCGCTGCGACTCGGTATCTCGCTTCAGCCGTTTCAGGTCCGCTTTCAGTTCAGCGGCTGACTGATAGCGGACGTCGCGCTCCTTCTCCAGGCATTTCGAGATGATGTCTTCCAGCTTGGCTGGTACGTCCGGATTCAGCCGCACCGGAGCAACAGGAGCTTTGTGCAGCATGGAATCGAAGATCGCGGCTGAGGTATCGCCGCGAAACGGCAGCGTGCCGGTCGCCATCTCGTAAAGCACCACTCCGAAGGAAAACAGATCTGTTCGCCGGTCGAGTTCGAGCCCGCGCGCCTGCTCGGGCGACATGTAGGCAACCGTCCCCAGCGTACTGCCGGGGCTGGTCAGATGCTGCTCCGGTACCGCGCTGACTGTCGCTTCAATTCCGGTCGGTGCACTGGTTGCGCTTACCTTCGCCAACCCGAAATCGAGGATCTTGGCGTGTCCTCGTTTCGTCACAAAAATGTTTGCTGGTTTGATATCGCGATGAACGATTCCCTCGGTATGTGCTGCATCGAGGCCATCGGCAATCTCCATCCCGATATCGAGCAAACGCTCGATCTCCATGGCGCGATTTCCAATGAGATGTTTCAGCGTGACTCCGTCCAGAAACTCCATCACGATGAAAGGACGGCCGTTGTCTTCGCCGATCTCGTGAACCGTGCAAATATTGGGATGATTCAAGGCCGAGGCCGCCTTGGCTTCCCTCTGAAACCTGCTCAATGCCTGCGGATCCTGTGTGACGTTATCCGGAAGGAATTTCAGGGCCACAAATCGCCCGAGCTTCAGGTCCTCGGCTTTGTACACCACTCCCATTCCGCCGCCGCCGAGCCTTTCCACGATGCGGTAATGGGAGATGGTCTGCCCCGAAATGTCGGACGGTGTCTCCATTGAGCAACGATAGTAGGAGGATCGCAGAGAACGGTCAATGACGAGGAAGGAGGTCATGATTCGCCGTGAACTCACGATTGGCGAGTTCAGAGGAGTTTAGGCGCTGATGCGCCACTGCGTTCCGCTGACAAATCTGCGGATGCCATCCTTCAGATGCACGACATTGAAATTCATGAGGAGCCCAAGCGACTTCCCGCTGAGCTTGCGGTACGAGATGACCTGCACCTGATGCACAGGAGAAATTGCTTCTACAGACTTGATTTCCACGATGACCAGATCTTGCACCAGCAGATCGATGCGATAACCGATATCCAGCTTTACGCCCTTATACACCACTGGAAGAGGGACCTGAATATCGCAGCGTAACCCCGCTGTGAGCAACTCTTGGCGAAGGCACGCCTGATACGCTCTCTCCAGTAGGCCGGGTCCCAAGTCCGAGTGCACCCTCAGAGCCGCACTAATGATGGCATGACTGATTTCCTGAGCGCTAAAGCGCGTTTGAGGAGTCATGTAAGTATCACTAAAAGGGCACACGCCACAAATCCGCGTCGTGCGTCACAAATGGAGAAAAAGATTCGCTGGAAATTTCAAAACGGGAACTTGACGCCCAAGAAAAGCATCAACCACAAAGGACACGAAGGTTCACGAAGGAAATCAAAACCGATCGCTTTCCTTCGTGTTCCTTCGTGTCCTTCGTGGTTAAAGTTTTTTATCCTCTCCCGCGAAACTGAATGATCCTTCGGCGATCCCGCTTCGAAGGCCGTCCCGCGGGCAGAACCTCGAATTCACGCGCCGCCTTTCGCTCGGCCGCCACTTTCATCCGCATCTCTTTGCTGGCCTCGGTCTCGCGATAAAGTTTCTGCGCCTCCGGCGCCGGTCCGCGGACCTCGCTCAGACCCAGCACCTCGACTTCAAACTCGCCGCCTTCCGTGGTGATGCGCAGCATGTCCCCGACCCGCACCTCGCGTGCAGCCTTCGCGGCCTGCCCAGCGGACAGAATTCGTCCCAGATCGCAGCTTTTTTTGGCCAGGTTGCGGGTTTTGAAGAATCTCGCCGCCCACAGCCATGCATCCATGCGGACTCTGTCCATGGCATCATCCTATCCCGGCTAGGATAGAGAATGACGAGGAAGCCGAATCCCCAAATTTCCCAAAATGGGAACCCATCCTTTCCAGATTGCATTTGGTTCTTGACTTGTTGACCACGGTTTCACATCCTAAGGAAGTAGGGTGTGCCACAACGTCATTCGGGCCACTAACTCTTTTAGATCGAAGATTTTACCCGTAAGTCGTTGCAGCCCATAGATTATTTGTGGATTTCCCCCTAAGTTCCTGATTCCAATAGATCGGGAGGGGGGAGGGGTGGGGGCATTTACCAAATGGTAATTTCCCATTGTGAATGTTTCTCTCAGGGTCTTACAAATAATTACTTGACCCGGATTCGCTTTGCAGCTACATTAGCGAGTTCTTGGGACCCATCGGACCGCTGCTCTTAAGTCTCATCAAGCAGCTCCTACGAAGCTAAGCCCAGAAAATCGAGCATCTTCAGGGTTCCGGTACGCATCTATTCAACAGAGTGAGTTTGACGCTTAATCCTTTACAACCTACTCGGAATCAGTGACTTCGGTCGGAAACTGGGGTTTCCTGTCACCCTCCCGTGATGGAAGGACGAAGGCGGAAGGCCACAATTCATAAAGCAAGGAGACTGAACGCACATGCGCTCTGATCGTGTGTTTGATGCTTTACAGACTCTACGAAATCGTTATATGCTTTGCCAGCTTGCCTCCAAGGCCACGCGGAAATTCCATCGGCCCAGCACCAGAATCCAGGAAACCATGAACGGCGTGCTGGATCGCATTGCTGACTCGGAGCGGCAGGCAGTTTTGTCGGAACCAGAGAACGTTGCCGAGGCACAACGGCGGGCTGCATAAAACAGCCCCGCCCCCCTGCCTGGCGTTGTGTGCATCTTTCCTGAGTCCCCTCCTTTGAAAATCTCCCGTTGACACTACCGGATACGCTCTAGTGCACGGGTTCAGGTGAATCATGACCATTGCAGAACTGAAAGAAAAGAACATCACCGAACTGACCAAGATCGCAAGGACCTTGGATCTGCCCGGTGCCAGCGGTATGCGCAAGCAGGATCTCATCTTCAAAATCCTGCAGGCGCAGAGCGAAAAAGAAGGCCACATCTTCGCCGAGGGCGTCCTGGAAATTTTGCCCGATGGCTACGGCTTCCTCCGCTCTCCCGATTACAACTACCTCCCGGGCCCAGACGACATTTACGTCTCCCCGTCCCAGATCCGCAAATTTGATCTCAAGACTGGCGACACCATCAGCGGACAGGTGCGCCCTCCACACGAAGGTGAGAAATATTTCGCGCTCGTCAAGATCGAAGCGGTGAATTTTGAATCGCCAGACGAGGCGCGCAACAAGATCCTGTTCGATAACCTGACGCCGCTTTATCCGCAGGAGCGGATCAAGCTGGAAACGACTCGCGACAACTCGAGCGCCCGCGTCATGGATCTGCTTACGCCACTCGGCAAAGGGCAACGCGGACTGATCGTTTCTCCGCCGCGCGCCGGCAAGACGATGCTCTTGCAGAACGTCGCGAACTCGATCACGACAAATCACCCCGAAGTCGTTCTGATGGTGCTGCTGATCGACGAGCGGCCGGAAGAAGTTACCGACATGCAGCGCTCGGTGAAGGGCGAAGTGATTTCCTCGACCTTCGACGAACCCGCCGCGCGTCACGTGCAGGTTGCAGAGATGGTGATCGAAAAGGCGAAGCGCCTGGTCGAGCACAAGCGCGACGTTGTGATCCTGCTGGACTCGATCACGCGTCTGGCTCGCGCCTACAACACGATTGTTCCGCCGAGCGGCAAGGTGCTCTCGGGCGGCGTCGACTCCAATGCGTTGCAGCGTCCGAAGCGCTTTTTCGGCTCGGCCCGCAATATCGAGGAAGGCGGCTCTTTGACGATCATTGCCACGGCCCTGATCGACACGGGCTCCCGCATGGACGACGTGATCTTCGAAGAATTCAAAGGTACGGGCAACAGCGAAATCATTCTTGAACGCAAGCTGGTTGACAAGCGTGTGTTCCCGGCGATTGATATTCAGCGCTCCGGAACGCGTAAGGAAGAGCTGCTGATTCCGAAGGAAGATCTTTCGAGAATCTGGGTCCTCCGCAAGGTGCTCAACCCGCTGTCGCCGGTGGAAGCCATGGAATTGCTGATCGATAAGCTCAGCAAGACCAAGTCGAATAACGAATTCCTGGCCAACATGAGCGCGTTGTAAAGCCATCCAAAGTTGAATTCGAGCCGGAGCAGATTGTTCCGGCTTTGTTTTTTTGTCCTCTCCGATTCCCGGCTCACTGCGAATCCTCGAGATTTATAATTTTGCGCGAGTGCTCGCCAGCTCTCGTGCGAGGTCCCAGTGCTATTCAGGTCCTTATTACATCTATTGTTCGTCTTTACCCTCACTGTTCCTTTGTGGTCACAGCAACCATCTGCACAGGAACCTTCCGCTATCAACCCACCGATGACAACGGGTGCGGAGGAGGCTCGCGAGCGAGCAATGCACGACATGCAGAAGAAGGCTGCCAAGCAGCGCGTGGCTGCGCTGAAGAGCGATACGGACAAGCTTCTGAAGCTCTCAATTGAACTCAAGGCCTACGTCGATAAATCCGACGAAAATGTTCTTTCTCTCGACGTAATCAAGAAAGCGGACGAGATTGAAAAGCTGGCCAAGAGCGTGAAAGAGAAGATGAAAGGTCCGAACTAGAGAACCGCGTCCTGAGGACCCCTCCTGAGGACGGCAATCGCTTGTGCTGGTTACCTCCATTGGAAAATGTATTGTTCTGCTGACTTCTTCGCGCCATAATGCTGCCCGTCGTTCGGAACCCGTCTCCGCTAGACAGGCGGAATCGACAGGAGGTTTTCATGCGGAGAGTGCATTTTCTGGCCGCACTGGCGTGCGCCTTTCTTGCCATTTTCGGGACCGCTTCAGTACAGCAGGTTCGGCTGCCACCATCGATCACGCAAGGCCCGACGCCGACAGACCGCGTGCCAGTCACCAGCGGTGACGACGTTCAGAAGCAGCAGGTGCAGGCTGCGAACGCACAGCGCCTGATCGAGATCCGGCGCGATACGGACAGGATGCTCGAGCTCACACAGGAACTGAAACAGTACCTGGCGAAAACGGATCAGGGAGTCATGTCGGTCGATGCCCTCAAGAAAGCGGAGCAGATTGAGAAGCTGGCCAAGAGCGTGAAATCAAAGATGAAGCAGTCGTTCTGAATCTTTGCGTAAACTGCCCAGAAACGAAAACGCCATCCGAGGTCATCGGATGGCGCTTTGGTTTGTACCAGAGCTAGCTGGCGCTCTTGATCCGCATGCCGTAGAACGATTTGTAAACGAACGAGAACGACACGAGGAAGAAGACGAGAGCCAGAACCCGGCTCAGAGTCGTGTGAGTTCCGGACAAGGTCACCGCAAGTTCGACCGCAAGCAAACCAAACAGCGTGGTGAACTTGATGACGGGGTTCAGGGCGACGGAAGACGTATCCTTGAACGGATCGCCGACCGTGTCGCCGATCACCGTCGCATCATGCAGCGGCGTGCCTTTCTGCTTGAGTTCGACTTCGACGATCTTTTTCGCGTTATCCCATGCGCCGCCGGCGTTGGCCATAAAGATGGCCTGATACAAGCCGAACACCGCGATGGAAATGAGATAGCCGATAAAGAAGAACGGCTCGACGAAGGCGAATGCCAAGGTTCCGAAGAATACGGCCAGGAAGATGTTGAGCATGCCTTTCTGTGCGTATTGCGTGCAGATGGCCACCACTTTCTTGCTGTCAGTGACGGAGGCTTTCTCGACGCCTTCGAGCTTGATGTTCGCCTTGATGAACTCGACGGCTCGATATGCGCCAGTGGTCACAGCCTGCGTGGCAGCACCGGTGAACCAGTAGATCATGGCACCGCCGGTGATCAGCCCGAGCACGAAGGGAGCGTGGAGTAACGACAGCTTGCTGACGTTCTCCGTTAATCCATTCGTCAAGGCCATGATGATCGAGAAGATCATGGTGGTCGCCCCGACGACGGCGGTTCCGATCAGTACCGGTTTTGCCGTCGCTTTGAAGGTATTTCCGGCGCCGTCATTGGCTTCGAGCAGGTGCTTGGCGCGCTCGAAATCCACAGCGATGTTGAAGTCCTTTTTGATTTCGGCTTCAACGTTGGGCACGTTTTCGATGAGCGAGAGTTCATAGACCGATTGTGCATTGTCCGTTACCGGACCATACGAATCCACGGCGATGGTAACCGGACCCATCCCGAGGAACCCGAATGCGACCAGGCCGAACGCGAACACCGCGGGAGCCAGCATCACATCGGATCCTGTGCCCATGGCGCCCAAGCCCATCGTGCTCATCACGTACGCGATGCCCATCAGGATCATCATCGAGAATCCAAGGTAGTAAGCAGAGAAATTCCCGGAGACAAATCCCGACAGAATACCGAGCGAAGCTCCGCCTTCCTGCGCCGAGATGACAACTTCCTTCACGTGCCGCGACTCTACCGAGGTGAAGGCTTTCACCAGTTCGGGGATGATTGCGCCGGCCAGGGTTCCGCAGGAGATGATTACGGCCAGCTTCCACCACTGGCTGCTGTCCTGTCCGAGCACCGGAATCGTGAAGTACGAAATGATGAAGGTCAGGATGATGGAGACGATCGAGGTGAGCCAGACCAGCGAGGTCAGAGGAGATTCGAAGTTCATCTCGTTCGCCGATCCATATCTGCCCTTGGCAATCGCGCCATTCAGGAAGTAGGAGAACGCGCTGGAGAAGAGCATGATCACGCGCATGACGAAGATCCAGACCAGAAGCTGAACCTGAACGGTGGGATCTTTCACGCCGAGCAGAATGAATGTGATCAATGCAACGCCGGTCACGCCGTAAGTTTCGAATCCGTCGGCTGAAGGCCCAACCGAGTCGCCAGCATTGTCGCCCGTGCAGTCGGCAATCACTCCTGGGTTGCGCGCGTCGTCTTCCTTGATCTTGAAGACGATCTTCATCAGATCGGAGCCAATGTCGGCGATCTTGGTAAATATACCGCCCGCGATACGGAGCGCAGCCGCGCCTAACGATTCGCCGATTGCAAATCCGATGAAGCATGGGCCCGCGTAATCTCTGGGAATAAACAACAGGATGAACAACATGATCAGCAGTTCGACAGAGATCAGCATCATGCCGATGCTCATGCCGGACTCGAGCGGAATCTGATAAACCGGATACGGTTTTCCGGGAAGGGAAGCGAACGCCGTCCGCGAATTAGCAAACGTGTTGACTCGAATGCCGAACCAGGCGACTCCGTAGCTGCCGGCGATCCCTATAAGACTGAATGCCAGGATGATGGGCAGAGTCACGGAAACCGGCTTGTCGGGAACGGGGGCCAGGAAGCCAAAATATGCACCAATGATGACGGCCACGAAAACCCACAGCAGCAGAATGAATTTGCCCTGCGTCACGAGGTAGGTCTTGCAGGTTTCATAGATCAGTTCCGAGATCTCGCGCATACTGCGATGTACGGGCAGATTCTTAAGGCGCATGTAGATCGCCAAGCCGAACCCTAGACCAAAAACGCATGCCACGATGCCGAACAGCAGCAAGTTATGTCCGTTGATGGCGCCGTTGAAGAAGCTGACCGATGACAGATCGGGCAGCTTGAGAGAAGCTTCGCCGCCAGCGGTTTCGCCGGCGGGCTGGGCGAAGGCCGCAGTGGCGCCAATCGTAAGAAGCGCAATGACGGCCGAGAATTTCATGGCCACGCGGCGGCTAAAGAGCGCAGCAGTGGCGAGCCAGGTACGCATAACAATCCTCCCAATGAGAACGGTTTTTAAGAATTACCAACGTGTTTAGGTATCGAATACCGGAACCCAGACCCAGCCGTCGTGCGAGGCAAGCCTTGCACTGACATTTATCTGAGCTCTGTTCCGGAGTTCCGAACACGCTTCCACCGCAAGACCTGAAGGAGTGATGAAGCTTGGCCGCGTCGGGTTTTGCGCGAGCCTGACGTCAGTTTGCCGTTCTTAAAAATTGCCCTAGAGAAATAAGTCTCTAGTCACGGTGACCCAGCGCAAAACGGGCATTTATAACACGTCGGATAGGCAGGGTCAAACCCCACAATCGTGTAGGAGAAAACCGTTTTCCCAGAATGGGCATAAATCCGCGCGTTGTCTTAGCGTGCAGACAGCGAAGCGCTGTACATGGCGTCCATCAAGTCCTGCGAATGGCCGTCATAGTCTGCGTCCAGTGACCACATGAACGTCCCTCCCAGGCCGCGCTGCCAGTCGGAATACCAGACGCGGAAATAGGTCGAGAAGGCGTCGTCGTAGGTGATGTATCCGTTGCTGCCGTCGACGCGGAGCATGTAGGGAACCAGCGCGATGGGATCGCGGTAGGTGCGCCATCCATTCTTGTTGATCAGAGGCTTGAACGTTGTTCCGTAATTGCCGGTGAGCACCGCGTAGTCGCAGGCGCCGTCGGCAGTCCATGCGGAGTTCGGGCACAATCCGAATTCCTTGTTGATGTTGTCGTAATAGTAGCCGTAGAACGGCGTGCCCATGTTCAACTGCTCGCCGCGCATGGAATGCAGGAATATATCCGCTGCGTCACGAACGCTGCCGCCGGGCTGACATTCCCAAGGAGCAGGATCGCGCGGATCCCAGAAAATCGCCGAGTTCAACTGGCCATAGGCGGTCCACGGACCGGCGCAGTCATACATCATGATGTTGACGTAATCGAGCGAGAGGCTCAGGTGCTTGAGGTCGTATCCGTAGCCACCCCAGGGCGCGGCGTCGATGGAGAGAACGTAGTCTGAATTCGATTCCCGCAACTTCGCCATGAGTTCGACGAGGAACCCGCGATCGCGGCTGGTCGCGGGATATTCCCAATCGATGTCCACTCCGTCGTATCCATATTGCTTTTCCATGGCGGCGATGTTGTCGACGAGGGTCGGCAGGGCGCCGGTGAGTTCCAGTCCGTTGAAATTTCCGCCGAGCAAAAGTAGAACTTTCACACCTGCCGCATGCGCGCTGTTATTGAGTTCCGGTTCGATGAATCCATCGGGGACCGAGAGGCTCCCGTAGGGGTCGAATGAGACTCCAGCGTGATTAATGTGCGTCAGTTTGTGATACGGGATCTGCGCCGCGCTGTAAGGAGGATCCTGGTACTTGCTCCAATAACCGTAGTCGCCCACGACACGCTTCGAAAGATGATTCGGAAGGTTCTGAGCCTGCAGCAGAGAAGAAAACAAAAGCGCCGCAGCGAACGAATACGGCAAAAAGCGAGTCGCGGAATTCGAGAGCGAGGGCATTCCCACCTCCGGGGCAGAGAGGTCGCAGTCCGCAGGGCAAGGTTTGCGGCTGGAGTTCCACGATGCTAGCACAAGAATCGAGGCGTAGCCGGTCGTGAATGGATCGATTTGGAATTGGATCGTGTTGAAGCGGACTAGGGGGGATCGTGTAAATTGTGCCAACGGCGCCTGTAGCTCTATGAACTTTCGACTAAGGTGTTCACCTCAATTTTGTGTCCTTCTGAGTGGGGCCTAATCCCTCATAGAACCTTTTTTGGGCCGTTCGAGAATTTTTCTGCTGTGAGATTCAGACCGGCAACCGCCCAGTTTTGCGACACTTCAGTCAGCGCAACGAATTTAAGTCCTGCTTCAACCCTGTTGAATGGCGGCTTCTCGCGCAATGCACTTGAGCAAATGGCGCAGTTGAGGTTCCGGTTCCGGTTTTTTGAGCATGTTTGTAGGACGAACAATCCCTCGCAAGTGCCTGTGGAAAAAAGATGTTCATTCGTCACAGACATCAACAGTCTCAAAATGGCAATGTGGGTGCTATGAGAATTGGAAATACTTAAGCCGCGCTGTGTATCGGTGGGGCCAATACTCAACGAGAGGGAGGATGGAATGAAGGAGCAGACCGTACGGCTCGGTCCACGCGAACAACAGATCGTTGAATTGCTACTGCAAGGATGCGACAACGCTGAAATCGCCAGCCAATTGAACATGGCACGGCGGACCGTGAAAGCTCATTTCAATCGGTTGTTTCTCCGTTTCGGAATCACTGGCGGTATCAAGCGGGTAAAACTCGCGACCCTGTTGTATCGGAGGCAAACATGTCAGGTGAACGCTATGGAAACCGTATCCCCAATGAACGTGAGCATCGAGTCATCCAGCTCGTTGCCGAAGGCCTGAAGAACAAGGAAGTAGCCGACGCGATAGGCACCACCGAGCATGTCGTGAAGAACTACTTGCGAGTGATTTATGACAAACTGGGCCTATGGAACCGGGTTGAGCTTGCGCTCTGGTACGAGTCACGGCAGGATTCTGGTTCGTTGGTAATGCAGTAATCTTTCTGATGTCCTAAGAACGAAGCAGCGATCAAGTGGCGGGCTGGCGAGAATTCCAGCTAGCCCTCACTGCGCTGCTATCAGTGACAACCAAAAGCTTGAAGATTGCGAAGCCGTTCGCCTGCTCCAGCCACCCCTTGTCGCGCGGCGGAGTCGAGCAGCACGCGGCCCTGATCGCAATTCTTGGCAACGCCTTCCCCACGCAAGTAGAGGTCTGAGAGCAGCAGCGTGGCGGGGCCATTGTGCTTGGCCATGGCTTTCCAGAGCCACTTCGCGGCTTCGGCGCCGTCCCGCGCGTGACCAGCGCTCCCGTTGAGATATTGCTCTGCCGTCGCAAGTTCCGCACTTCCATTGTCGATCGATGATGGCGCAGAAGTGCTTCGCTCGGCTGCAGGTTCAGGAACTGGCGTTCTCCGCTCAACTTTGCTGGCGCTTACGGGCGCTGGCGTCTTGTTCTCCGCGCTTTTTTCTGCGCTTGAAGCAGCGGACTTTTGAGAGTTGGCGTTGCTGGGTTGTGGTTGTGCCGGTTCGGTAGGTGCCGGTGCAGACGACGCCGCCGGCGCAGGTGCCGATTCGGTTACTGGAGCCGGAGGTGGTGGCGAGGCTTCGCGCGTGCTTTGGGAAGCTTGTGCTCCGCGCCATGCCATATATCCGAGTACGCCAATGATGATGGCCAGGACCAAAGCAACGTAGTAACGATAGGGGTTGCTCGGCGGCTCCTCGTCATACTCCCAGTTTTCGTCCTGGTATTGTGTCCCGAGAATGCTGCGGAACAGAGGCAGTTCGTCGGCACGGTCCGCGGCTTGAAACTCGGGAGCAGGCGAATGACCCTCGGCTGCGCGCGCTTCGTCTTCGACTTCTTCTTGAGTCTGCTCGTAATCTTCCGATGGCGGGGGTGAATGCGTTTCCTGGGAATAGTGTTCCGCAGGAGGCGCATGGGATGCACTATGGTTGTTGCTCGCACCGGAGCGTGTCTCCAGTCTCGATCCGCACATACCGCAGAACTGATGCGCTACAGGATTCTCGTGACCACATGCTGGACACGATGTCTTTGCTTGCTGCTGGTCTCGGAACATCATTGAGGGCGGCACGATGCGTGCGGTCCGCGTCGGGTCCAGCGGACGCCTTTCCGGCATATTTGCCGCCGTGGTACCGCGTTCGCGCTGTTCGCGCTCCAGTTCGCGCAAGAGTTCCTGTACGGCCTCCTCGCGTTTTTCCGGCGGGCTGGTGAAGTACGCTTCTGCCCAGCGGCCCATATTGTCCGCGAGAATTGGATTCTGCAAAGGATTCAGTTCGCGCTTTGGCAGTGCGTCGGCGCTCTCAGATTGCTCGATGGGACGGGCCAAGAGGTGCTCCTCCTCAAGCCTTACTCGACGAATAGGCCTAGCTTGTAGGATATGATTGCACTCCCGGCACGTAAGGTTGTCAACGGATATTGCCCTTCTGGCGAAGTTCTTTTAATCGCAGGGCTTACGGTATGCGGATTCAAATTGGTCGAGTTGCGCGTCGCGCTGGGTGGTGAACTTTCCTTTGGGAGTTTTGCCGTAAAGGTCGGCTCCCGGGCAATAGTAAAGCCCCGTACGCTGATCGACCCAAACCTGAACGGCTGGATTCCCCGCGTCTTCGAGCGCGGGCGGGGCCTCTGCGAGGCCAAGTTGGATCAACATGCGGTCGAAGAGAGAAAGGCCGGCTGTGGCCGATTGCCGATGGCTCGCAGCAGCGGTGGGAGCCGTGGTCGCATTTGCCGAGTGATCCGACCAGATGCCCCAGCGAATCACGGCAAGAACCAGAATAATCGCGATAGCGAGATAAATGTCGCCGCGCCGCGTGTTCCAAAAATACACCAGCGCATTTCGCTTGGGTCCGGCGAGATCTTCAAGAAATTCGCGAGCGGAAGCGGCGGAACTCCAGTCGGCGGGCTTCGTCGGCTTCGGTGCGAGCGCCGTTGTACTGTCACCTTCGACTACTTCCTCATCCTCTTCCGTGGAGGTGCCTGCCGCTTCTTCCTGAACCGGACTGGCTGCTTGCGTGTTTTCTTGCTCCTCTTCTTCGAGCCCTTCGACTTCGAGGCCTTGGAATGCCGACGGAAGAGAAATTCCGTCGAGCCCGGCCGAAGAGGAAGTCCCGTGCAAGTTGCCGTTTCCGTTTGAGGGCAATTCGGAATCGCGGAACAGATCGGGAAGTTGCTCCTCCAGTACTTGGGCAAAGGACTTCCCGTCGAGATCATCAGATTCCGTTTCTGCTGCGAGGCCTGAGAACGGATCCGTGCCGGCAGGAGTGTCTTTCTTTTGCGCTTCCTGCATCTCCCACATCGTTGCGAGCTTGCTCTGCATGCTGGGAGGCTCGTAGTCGCTGCTACGTGGTGTTCCGCATTGGCCGCAGAACATCTCTTCGCCGACGAGTTTGTTCCCGCACTTTCGGCAGACAGGGTCGTGAGCCGATTCCACAGGGCGAGGCGGCGGTTCATGCTTGCTGCCTGCCGGAGTGATATTTACCTGGCCAACGAGGGCAGCCAAATTCGGTTGCAGCTTTTCCAGCGCTTCGAGCATGGCAGCGCGTTCGCTGGCTAGAGATTTCTTCCAGGTAAGTTCCTCGTCCCGAACCAAGGCTTCCGTCACCAGTCCCGCCATGAGTTGGCAGGTATGGACATCCTGCTCGCTGAAACCGTTGGCAGCCGAGTAGTAGAGTTCGAGTGCGCCAGCTACTCCGCCATCGTGAAAGACGGGCACGGCGATGAGGGACTGGATCCCGCGGCTCCGGCATTCATTCGCGTCAACCAGAAACTCCGGGTTCACGTCGGGGCAGCGAAAGGCCTGACTGGTCTTAATGCAGGGATCGCAGAGCGCTTTTTCTACCGGAACTTCGGCGCCTGCCGGTAACGTCTTGTCGCCGGAAATGGCGCGGTACGAGAGATTCTTGCCGTTGATCAGACCGATGGCAGCGCCTTCGGCGTGGGCCATCTGAGCGACGCGCTCGGCGACCAGGGACATCGCGCTCTGCAGATCGAGATGGCGAAGCTGAATCTGGTGCTGGGTCTCGACGATCTTCGCGAGCGTCAGGGTGTAGTCTGCCGGTTCCGGAGCGGGGGACGGAGTCTTTCCCGGCCGTGTCTGATCCGAAGCCGCCTCAGGTTTTGCTGCCCGATCCTGGGCTTCGATTTCTTCCCGCTTCAGGTCGAGGCACATCTCGAGCTGCTGCATCTCGCGATTGTGCTCCTGCAGAACGTAAGCGGCCTCCAGCAGCTTTCCGAGTGTCTGCTCGTCGAGAACGGGTTTATTGTTTTCCTCGGACACGGTTCGATTTTCCACCGGTGGAAGTCCTCGCTGCGCCGTCCGCTTTTGAGGGGAGTGCGCCTATTCTAGTGCAAGTCCCACGCCAACCGGGTTACCAAGATCCTCGGAGTCAGGGGACGCAGCTTTTTGGGGAAGACGGACTGCCATGGCGGGCCTTTGGCTGGGGCCCCTAATATTGCAATAGTTTAACTCTCGCGTGTGCGGTTTTGGCAATTCTTCAGCGCCGCGGGCTTCAAGTTGCGGGGCTGGAGTGGGTGGGGTAACCAGCAATTCGTAATCCGAATGTGCAGAACGCTGCACAGTCACTGGATTTTCCTACTCGAAGATCAGTTCCAGTTTGAAGCCCCGCACTGGTCCTTGTATACGAACGGTCAGTGCTCCTCGGGAGCGTGCCCTGTTCCAGACGACTCCTGCTTGCGCGTCAATCGGAAGTAAACCGTAGGCGTAATGATCAACGACAAGACCATGGAAATAAGCACTCCGCCGATGACTGCAATTGCCAACGGTTGCAACATTTGGGAACCGGCCCCGATCGCCAAAGCCAGCGGGAGCATTCCGGCGACAGTTGCCAACGCTGTCATTACAATTGGCCTTAACCTTCGCCTGCCAGCCTGGATCATCGCGTCTTCAGGAGTGAAATCCCAGGAGCGAAATTTCTGGTCGGCATCCAGAAGCAATATTCCGTTCTTGGCGACGATCCCAATGACCATGATCAGCCCCATGAACGACGAGATGTTAAAAGTCGTTCCGGTTACTAACAGGCCAAAGAAAACTCCCGCGGTCGAAAGCAATGCCGAGGAGAGAATCGCAGTGGGTGCTGAAAAATTACGAAACTCGAACAGCAGTACCAGGAACACCAAAACGATGGCCAGCAGCAGAACCATGATCAGCTCTCGGAACGATCGCTGTTGTTCTTCATACGTGCCGCCGTATAACACGTGGATGCTTGCCGGCAGATGCAAGTTCGCCATCGTGCGCTGAACATCAGCCATGCCGCTTCCGAGATCGCGCCCCTCCAGACGTGCCGTAACGGTCAGGTCGCGTTGCAAGTTTTCACGGCGTATTTCCGTTTGCCCCGGGACCTGGGTCAACGTCGACAACGATCCCAAAGTTGCGGTATGGCCTGACGCGCTGTTCAGTAACGTGTTGCTCATGGCATCCAGGGTTGCGCGGTTTTGGTCAGGGTATCGAACCCGTATGGTGTATGCGCGATCATTTGCCACCACAGGCGTTGGAGCGGGTTCACCCTCAAGGATTGCCGAGGCGTCCACGGAAACCTCTTCTGGCGTAAACCCAGCTCTCGCCGCAGAGGCTGGGTCTACCTGGAACGTAAGTGCGGGACCGCTGGTGGCATCCTCCACGCCGTTCTTGATGTCCACTACTCCCTGGATTTTCCCGATGGCGTCGGCGACCTTTGGTCCCCAGGTATTGAGAAGGGCGGCGTCTTCCGAAAACAGTTTGATCTGGACTGGCTCCGGGGCATTGCTTAAATCTCCAATCATGTCCTGGAGCATTTGGGAGAACTCGACATCTAACGCCGGTACCCTTTCAGCGATCTTGGCCCGCACCTCCTCGATGACTTGATCGACAGAGCGGCTGCGCTTTTGTTTTAGTTTTACGCTGAAATCGCCGGTGTTCGCTTCCGTAACCGCCGCCAGTCCCAACTGCAATCCTGTCCGGCGCGTCGTGCTCTCGACTTCAGGGACCGAATTCAGGATCTTGTCGACCTTCAAGAGCATCTGGTTGGTTTCGTTAAGCGACGTCCCGGGCGGGCTAATGTAGTCGAGGATGAAAGCCCCTTCATCCATTGCAGGCAGTAGATCGCTGCCAATCAGACGATAAGAAAGGTAAGCGCCTGCCACCAGAAGAAGGCTCATGATGGCGATCCACCCAGGCCGTTCGAGAGAGAATTTCAGGGCCCGCTCGTAGACGCGTACCACACGGCCGAAAAAGCCCTGCAGGGAAGCTTCCTCGGCCTTCAGCAGGCGCTCGGTGGTGATCTCTCCACTCTGGTTGGTACCGCGAGACTTGGAAGATATGAAATATTGGCTCAGATTTGGAGTCCAGGTGAGAGCTAGAAGCAGCGAGGTCATCAACGCAGCAGCCACCGTGACCGCAAGGGCCCGGAAGAATACTCCTTCGACTCCCTCCATGGAGATCAGCGGCAGGAAGACAACGATGGGAGTGACCGTAGACCCGATTAAGGGAACGGTAATTTCTCGCAACGCGCTGGCGATTGCTTGCAGTCGGGGTTGGCCTGCATCTCGGTGCAGAACGATATTTTCCACAACTACAATCGCGTCATCGATGACCAGTCCGACCGCAGCAGCCAAGCCACCGAGCGTCATCAGGTTGAAGCTCTGGCCGAGCAAGCGGAGAACGATGAGGGTTACTAACACAGTCACGGGTATCACTAAGCCGGCAACGATCGATGTGCCCCAATCCCGCAGAAAGATGACCATGATGATCGAAGCCAGAGCCAGACCCAGAAGAATGGCATCGCGCACACTCTTGATCGATTCACTCACAATGATGGACTGGTCGTAAAACGGAGCGATGTGGACGCCCGGAGGAAGTTGTGTGCGCAGTCGTTCGATTTCGTCGTGAGCTTCAGTGGCCACTGCCAGAGCATTTGCGGTCGGCTGCCGATCGATGCTGAGCAGAATGGCTGGCTTGCCGTTACTCATCACCATCGTATAAACGGGCTTCACTGACTTTTCTACGCTTGCCACGTCTACGATGCGGACCGGAATCCCGGTTTGTGTACTCTTAATGACGATTTGCCCAATCTGATCCGGAGTTTTGACCTGACCATTCACCAGGGCCAAGTACAAAAAGTGATCTTTGGGCAACAAACCCGGTGAGTCGATCAGGTTCGTCCGGCGAACAGCATCAAGAAGATCACTCACCGTTACGGAGGCGACCAGCATCTTCGCTGGATCTGGGATGATGTGGTATTCAGGTTCCTGTCCTCCCTGGACTACGACCGTCGCGACGCCATCCAAGCGATTCAAGCGCGGCTTCAGCGTATAGGTGGCAAGCTCCCAGAGATCGGTCTGTGGAATATTGTCGGATGTGACGCTGTAACCCAAAATCGGAAAGCTGGCAAACGTGAGTCGGTGCGAATCGATCTTTGCTGTCGGAGGAAGTTCGGCCTGAACCTGGGCCAGGGCCGAATCCACCAACTGGAGTGTCATGATCATGTCGACATTCCAGGAGAAAAATAGATCCACTTCGGCCTGACCACGGCTGGTAATCGATCGGACCTGTTGCAGGCCCGGTACGCTATTCACCGCCTCTTCAATGGGACGCGTGATGGTCACCAACATCTGATCAATCGGCATGACTCCGTTATCAATGCCGACGACGACCCGCGGAAAACTCGTTTCCGGAAATACTGAAACCGGGATCGTGAAAGCCTGATATACCCCTGCAGAGGCGAGAACCAGAATCAGAAAAATGATGGGCGAGGAAAAGCGCGAAAACCAATATTGCGAACGATCACCTTCATCCGGCCGCTTAAAATGCACGAGAGACTTCAGCCATGCGAGTTTTGTCATCGGATTCTCAACCCACGGGATCCTGGCCCTGATCGGCTCACAATTGACGAAGCGGCCAGGCAGGAATTATTTGTCATCCGCATCTCCACTGGCAGGCTTTTCGCCTGCGGCCGACGGTTTGGACTCGTCCGCGGGGGCTTCGGCGGCCGCAATCTTGATCTTGGTTTTGTCCGGCAGCCCGTAAGCTCCACTCGAAATCACTTTGTCGCTTTCGTTCACGCCTTCGGTGATCTGCACATCTTCGCCATTGCGAATTCCCAGCTTCACCGGTCGTTGATGAGCCAGTCCGTCGGAGCCGGCGAGCATCACCGTACTCGCTCCATCCGGGTCGGTCAGCACCGCACTCGTGGGCACGACCAGCGCGTCCTTTACGGTACGGGCAGTGATCGCAACTTGCACGCTCGTTCCGGGTTTCAACTCGTGTTTGGGATTTTTTGCCTCGAACCAGATTTCCACGGTCGTGCTGTTCGGGTCGAGGGCGGGACTCACGACTGTCACCCGGCCTTCGATCGGCTTGTCGAATCCCGGCACAGTCATGCTTCCTATATCACCGACCTTGAGCGCGGCAGCCTCGGATTGTGGAATATGCGCTTTCGCGATGACCGACGAGATATCCATGATGGTGATCAACGGCGTGCCTGCCGCGGCCATTTCTCCGGGATAGAGCGGACGGTCGGTAATTACGCCGTTGATTGGGCTGCGAATCTCGGAGTAGCTCAACTGCGCCTCGGCGCCCATATATTTGCCCTTGGCGGACTCAAGCTGTCCGGCAGCCGCCTTCAGTCCCTGTGGCTTGCCGATTGCCATCAGGGCATCGAGATGCTTCTTGGCAAGTGCATACCCATTTTTCGCTTGGGTGTAGTCCACCCGCGATTGATCGAGTTCCTTGCGCGGCAGCGCCCCCTGTTCGAACAATTGTTGACGGCTCTCGAACACCTTTTGTTGGGCATCGAGGAGCTGCTGCGCGCCCTGCAGGTCCGCTTCCGCCTTTTGAACGTCTTCCGGCAGGTTGGCGGCTGTGGTGGTTTCGTAGGTCGCCTGCGCCTGGTCGTAGGCGCCCTTCGTGTCTTGTGCCGCCGCAGAAAGATCACGGTTTTCCAGAACAGCGAGAAGTTCGCCTTCCTTCACCGGGCTGCCGCGTTTCACCAGGAATCTCTGCACCGGTGCGCTAATCTTCGGAATGATGGCAGCCTGGCGCAACGGAAACAGAACCGCCTGCGCGGTGATGGTGTGTTGAATCGTTGTCTTTTCAACCGGGGCAACCTGCACTGTGACGGTCGGTGCCGGCTCGCCTTTTTCACCGGAGCATCCGACCATCGTGGTGAGCAGAATGACGACCAGAAACACCGTCACTATGCATCCCCGAACTCGCGGCACGCCTGATCGGTTCGAAATCAAAGTTTCCATGTGGTTCATTCGTGTTAGAAGGTTCCTGTCAGAGTCTGCAACGTTGCGATCGCGATATGGTAACGGGATTGTCCATCGTCGTAAGCGTTGCGAGCCAGCGTGAAGGTGTTCTGGGCATCAACTACTTCCAGCACAGTTGCCTCCCCGGCCTGATAGCGCATGGTGGTGAGGCGGAGACTGTCGGCAGCAAGTTCGGCGGAACTGGCCAATGATTCCATTTCCGAGCGAGCGGTTTCGGCTTCGCTGTAGAACTGGCGCAAATGGCTCAGGAGTTGCCGCTGTGCGTATGAGAGTTCCACATGCGCCAGGTCCCGGCGTAACTTTGCTTGCTTAAGTTTGCTGCGATCCGCGCCCCAGTTGAAGATAGGAATCTGCAGAGTCGCAACCCCCGAATAGCCCAGGTTGTTTATTCCGTTCGAGCGGGTGGCGAAGTGGTTGGCGTCGATTCCGTAGAAGTAATCAATGCTGAGCGATGGCAGCAATCCTCCCCATGCAGCCGTGACTTCATGGTTCGCCACTTCATATGCAGCCAGCGCGGCGCGCAGATCCGGATTGTTTTTCTTTCCTGTGGTTTCGACTTCGGCAAATGTTGGAAGGGGTTCCGGAGTCTGCAGGTCATCCACAACCGTGAAATCCTGATTGAAATTGGGGAATAAGAGCACGGCCAAATTAAGGCGGGCGCTCTCCATCGCAATCTGGGCTTCCTGCAGGTCGCGCTGCTGTTGTTGTGCCTGAATGCGGGCTTTGATGACGTCGGCATGTGCAACTTCACCGCCGTGCTCAAGCTTCTGGCTGATATCGAGGAAGCGGGCAGCCTCGGCCTGCGCCCGTTGCGCGGTGGCGTATTTGCGCTGTCCTACGACCAGGCCATAATAGGCCTGTGTCACGGTGACGACGAGTCCTCGAGCAGCAATTTCCGCCTTTGCGCGAGCTTGCGCCAGAGCGGCGGAGGAGCGTCGATAGTCCGCGAGATTTGTCAACGAGAGCGCCTCGTGCACATCTGCCTGGCTGATGTATTCGTGGACACCGTTGTTCGCGATATATCGGGACGGTGTGCAAACCGTGGGATTCGCGAGGCAATAGTCCGGTAACCGTCCGATGCCCTGCGTGTAGATGAACGAGTTGTCGTAGTTCACCCCGGGCAGAAGTCCAGCACGAGCCTGCACGCGGTCTTCGTGCGCCAAACCCAAATCCGTAACCGCAGATCGGTATTGCGGATCATTTTGGCGCGCCCGCTGCAACGCGTCCTGCAACGTGATGGTGAGGGGAGCATCTTGCGACTGGGGTACAGGCGTGATCTGTGCAAAACTCCCATCTGCCGTCGCCCACAGAACCAAAACGGCAAGGCTGACAATTTCAAAATGGGAACGGCATGAGAGCAAGGCTGAAAAGGATTTCCGGCTAAACCTCACGATTCACCTCGACACAACTGCGGAAATGGTGCGACGTCGGAAGTATCTGACACAAAACAGCATTCTGACCATAGGGTCCGAACCACGGAGTCGTCAGAATACTCCTGCATGCTCGGTGATCGTGTGTATCGGGAATGGCGAATGGTTTTTCCAGGTAGTTCCTCCGTACGTCGCAAGACCAAACTGGAACGGAATGAGCCTATCAATGACTCCTGAAAGTCACATGAAAAACCAAAGGCTGTTGCCTTAAGTGATGACGTATTACGGACTTAGGCGATAGTTACCCGGCGGACGAAGAAATGGCGAATCCGTTGCTGAAGGAAGACGTTCGCAAATGCATTCAGGAGGGACGAACGTGGTCGATCTGGACGAAATCAAAGTGACGCCTCGCGACCAGCAGGTGCTCAATCTGCTGGTGCAGGGCTGCAGCAACAAAGAAATCGCCGGCCAGTTGAACATCAGTCCGCGGACTGTGAAACAGCACCTTCGAACTCTGTTCCTGCGGGCGGGCATTCGGGAGGGGCGGAAACGGGTCAAAACTCGCGATCGCGATGTTCAGCAAAGAGGGGGCGCAGTCATGACGCCGCGAGAACGTTTAACGGCCAAGGAAGTTCAGATTGCCACTCTGGTCTGGGCAGGCCTGACCAATCGCGAGATTGGAAAGATCGTCGGAACCACCGAACAGGTCATCAAGAACCACCTGCGCAGCATCTTCGACAAGCTTGGTGTCTGGAGCCGCCTGGAGCTTGCGATGTATGTAGCCAACCACGGTGGCAAGAGCTGGGCCGAGGCCGATACGGTGTCCTTCCCGCAGGCGGTGGGCGCCGACTAGTTTCACATCGAGGCGATTCGCAGCGCTGGGCGGCTACCTCTTAGGACAAGAGACTGCAAAACGTTTCACGAGTGTGTGCAGGATATGGCGTGGCCCCCGCTTCGATGTCTCTATTTTTCAGAGTCTTGCATTCTGGGGCGAGCGGAATCGAAATTGCAATGTCTGTTTCGATCGTCTAGAGCAGGCTCGGGCAAGCCAAAGAGCCGGCTTCGCATCCCGGGGCGAAACCAGCGATGGCCTACAAAGAAACGTTTTGGATGGCATGTGATTCCACCGAACAACTGCGTGCCGAATACGGCCCATTTCACACGCGCGCGGAAGCTGAAACAGAAGCTAAGAAGCTGGGCTTCGGATATCTGCTGCGCTATGAGCATTTGCTAGGAGTCGATGAAGAAATCGAAGAGGTCCGCTGCATCTTTGTCGAACTTCCCGGCGCGCCTCCGGTGGGGGTCGAGGTTACTCCCGTAACCCTGCACACCCGTTGTGCGACGTGCGGTGAAACGGCCGCACATGACACGGCATGGAAAGCAGAAGTCTGGGCTGATATCCATGAGTTCGAACACTCGCGGCATCTCGTGCGATTGTTTGAGCACGCGCGCGGAAAAGGCCTGAAAGAGATTTGCGGCTGGCGCAACTAGCAGGCTAGGAACTCGAGAGCGAACTCGCGACTGCCCGATCCAGAAACCAGATCAGCTTCCCGTCTTTCGGTTGCACCAGCTTCGCCGGATACTGCTCTCCCGGATCGTTCCCCTCCAATACCGATTTGAGAGCCGGCCCCTTATCCATGCCACTCACGAGGAAGGCGACGCAGCGCGCCGCGTTGATCAGAGGCAAGGTGAACGAGAGGCGGTGCGTTTTCAGTTTTTCCACCCAGTTCGCGATCACGAGGCGTGACTTTTCTTTCAGTCCAGCCGTATTGGGGAATAGGGAAGCGGTGTGCCCGTCGGGACCCATGCCCAGCAGGATGAAATCAAAGCGTGGGACGCCATCGGCGGGCATCTCGAAGAATTTTCGGATCGCCTTCTCGTACGCGTCTGCCGCGGCGGATGCATCGGGATTCTCAGCGGGGAAACGAAAGATGTTCGCAGGAGGAACGGGTATTTTCGACAGCATCGCCTCATGCGCCGTGTGGTAATTGCTCTCCGGATCGTCGGGCGGCACATGCCGCTCATCGCTCCAGAAGAAGAACATGCGATCCCAGGGAAGCGTCGTCCGCGCATTTGTCGCCAGCAATGTGTAGAGACTCTTCGGAGTAGAGCCGCCGGAAAGCGCGATCGTGAACTTGCCGCGAGCCTGGACCGCGTCATTCGCGGCCCGAACGACTTCTTCAGCGGCCGAGGCAAACAATTCCTGGGGCGTCGTCAGGATTCGGATTTCGCCTGCGGCACTCACCCTAACTCACCAACCCCTGGCTTTTACCGATGCGCAACGTGCTGCTCCCAGCAGGCCGACCTTTTCATTGATGACGACCTGAACGGGCATCGACTCGACGAGCGGTCTCATGCGCCCCTTATTGAGAAAGGACCGCATGAAAGTGGGTTCTTTGAGCTTGCCAAGGATCTTCGGCGAGATACCTCCCGCTAAGTAAAGTCCCCCGGTCGACATCACCTTGAGTGCCAAGTTGGACGCTTCCGCTCCGAAGACGGTGAGGAAAAGATCCAGAGCTTTCGAAGCGAGCGCGTCACTTCCATCAAGAGCAGCGCGGGATATTGCCGCTGCCGGATCGCCGTTCTTCATGACTTCGGCAAGAGAAGGAGATTCTTTTCCGCATCCCGACTCACGCAAAAACTCGTAGACGTTTACCAGGCCCGGCCCGGAGAGAATTCGTTCGTAGCTGACATGACCGAATCGTGCGGTGAGGTACTTTAGCAATTCGATCTGAAGTTCTCCCTGAGGAGCGAAATCCGTATGCCCACCTTCACAGGCAAAGACGTGATGCCGGTTGCCGTCCCAGAACATGCCCGCCTCGCCCAAACCCGTTCCGGGCGCGACCACCGCCTGATTGCCGATCGCTGATCCGCCCACGTTGTTCAAGGGCACCAGATCAGCAGACCCGAGTGCACCGATTCCCCACGCGATTGCTTCCAGGTCGTTGATCAGCAGAGTCGAAGGGAGGTGAAACTGATCGGCCAGTCGCGATTGCTCGATGACCCAGGGAAGATTCGAAGTCTCGACCCGCCCGTTGCGGACTGGGCCCGCGATCCCGAAACAGGCCGCTTCCGGATGGGCCCCGGAATCATGCAAGAACCGCCCTACAATCTCTCCGAATTCATTGTGTTCACGGCTTGGAAAGACTCGCTCGGAAACGAGACGGAGGTGACCGTTCTGGGGTTGGAAATAAGCAAGCCTGGCATTGGTTCCACCAATATCGCCGGCCAGAATCATTTGTCGAAATTCCTCCAGCGGCGGCCGTCGCGTTCCAGCAATTCGTCCGCCTCCTTGGGTCCCCACGTTCCAGACGCATAGTTGGGGAAGTTTCTCGGCGGAAGCGCCTTCCACAGATCGAGCACCGGATTGACTACCGACCAGCCTGCTTCCACCATGTCGGCGCGTTGAAACAACGTCTGATCGCCAATCATGCAATCGTGCAGCAAGCGCTCGTATCCTGTGCTCGGCTGCTTACCAAAGTATTCCTGATATTCGAAGTTCATGTCCACTGTTCCCAGTCGCATGACCGGGCCCGGGACTTTGGCCGCGAACTGCAGCGAGATGCCCTCTTCCGGCTGGATGTGCAGCACCAGTTGGTTTGGCATGAGGTGTTCCACCGGAGTGTCGCGGAACAGTACAAACGGTGCTCGCCGAAACTGTATCACGATATGCGTGTTGCGGACCGGCATTCGCTTGCCCGTGCGCAGATAGAAGGGAACGTCGGCCCAGCGCCAGTTATCGATGGAAAGCTTCATGGCAACGAAGGTCTCGGTGCGCGAATCCGCCGGGACGTCTTCTTCGCTGCGATACGCGGGAACGATCTTCCCATCCATTGAGCCTTCGCCGTACTGCCCGCGCACCGTGCGGCTCAGTACTTCTTCGTCGCTCATGGGCTGGATGGCATGCAGGATCTTCGCCTGTTCATCGCGAACCGCATTGGCGTCAAACGAAATCGGAGGCTCCATCGCCGTCAGGCTGATGAGTTGCATGATGTGGTTCGGCACCATGTCGCGCAGTGTGCCGGCGTGATCGAAGTAGCTGCCACGGGCTTCCACCCCGACGGTTTCCGCCACCGAGATCTGTACATGATCGATGTAGCGGCGGTTCCACACCGGCTCGAAGATTCCGTTGGCAAAGCGAAACGCCAAAATGTTTTGGACGGTCTCTTTTCCGAGATAGTGATCGATGCGGTAGATCTGCTTCTCGTCTGCGACTTTCAACAATTGTTGGTTGAGCGTCTTGGCCGATTCGAGATCGTGCCCGAACGGTTTTTCGATGACGACGCGGCGCCAATGACCGTTGCTCTGGTCCATTAACCCGTTTTTCGCGAGCCTCTCAACGATCGTCCCGAAAAAATTGGGAGCCACCGCCATGTAGTAGAAAAAGTTCTGATGAGTTGAGTGCTCCTGATCGAGCTTGGCTAAAGCATCTTTGAGCTTTGCGTACAGATTGTCGTCGTCGAAATTGCCGGGCAGGTAATAGAAGCGCTGCTGGAACCACTCCCAGAGATTGCTGTCGACGCATTCTCCGCAGTAGTTCTTGATGTCTTCGTAGACCTGTTTGCGAAACTCTTCATCGGACCACTGGCTGCGCGCCACGCCAAGCACAGCAAATTCACGGGAAAGCAGGCCGGCCCGCGCGAGATTATAGAGCGCAGGAATCAGCATGCGCCCGGTCAAATCTCCGGCAGCGCCAAAAATCACCATGACGCAGGGATCGCCCGGCTTGCCGATCCGCGGTGCAGTCGCCTGGGGTGTTTCCGCAAGTTGAGCCATGAATGATCCTCTTTGTTCTCCTCTTCGCGTCATTCGCGAGTTCTTAACGTACGTCGCGGTTTTAAGATCGGTTGTCCGTCGTGTTAGCGGACAACGATGTCTGTGCGTTTCGCGCTCACGCCTTCTTTTTTGCTGCGCCGGCAGCCCCTTCTCCAGCCTCGATGTGTCCGCCGAATTTCTGTCGCATGGCCGAAAGCACCTTTTCCGCAAACGTGTGTTGCTGACGCGAACGGAAGCGCACGAACAACGCCGCGCTCAGTACATCCACCGGCACGGCCTCATCAATCGCGGCCTGAATCGTCCACCGGCCTTCGCCCGAATCCTGCACGTAGCCCTCGTACTCCGACAGCGTCGGGTTCTCGGCGAGTGCCATGGCTGTCAGATCCAGCAGCCACGAACTGATAACGCTTCCGCGCCGCCACACTTCGGCGATGTCCGGCAGGTTGAGGTCATAGCGGATATCTTCCGGCAGTTCTTTGCTGGTGGCGTTCTTGAAGATATCGAACCCCTCGGCGTATGCCTGCATGATGCCGTATTCGATGCCATTGTGAACCATCTTGACGAAATGTCCGGCGCCGGAAGGACCGCAGTGGATGTATCCCTCTTCGGAGGTACCGCCAAGCTTTTCGCGGCCGGGCGTGCGGGGAATGTCGCCTCGGCCCGGAGCCAGCGTTTTGAAAATCGGATCGAGGCGTTGCACGGCTTCTTTGGGGCCGCCGATCATCATGCAGTAACCGCGCTCCAGGCCCCAGACTCCACCGCTGGTTCCAACGTCGATGTAGTGGATGTCTTTGCCTTGCAGATCCTTCGCGCGGCGAACGTCGTCCTTGAAATAAGAATTTCCGCCATCGATGATGGCGTCCCCGGCCTGTAGGTACTGCGCCAACTTGTGGACAGTCTGTTCGGTCGGTCCTCCGGAAGGCACCATGATCCATACGGCGCGCGGAGCCTTGAGCTTCGAGACAAGATCTTCGAGTGAAGACGATCCCGTTGCGCCTTCTTTACCAAGCTGGCTGACAGCATCGGCGCTCAGATCGGAAACAACCACCGAATGACCGCCGCGCATGAGCCGCCGCGTCATATTCGAACCCATGCGGCCCAGACCTACCATTCCCAATTGCATGACTTGCTCCTAACCCCAGTAGCACCGGCTGCGCGCCGGGTGTTGCGATGGTGTCTCGCCATCGCAGTGGACAACTTGCAGGTGTCTCTTCCGTCCCGTTCGAAACGCTAACCACAAAGGACACGAAGGTCCACGAAGGAAAACTACGCTGCTTTAGTTACCGCTGCCTGCAGCACCGCCAGCCCGGCTTTCAAATCTTTTCCCAGATGCACGCGCAGTGCTCTGCGGCCACGCTCGGCGAGAACTTGAAAATCTCCGCGAGCCTGCGCCGCTTTGACGATACCAAACGTATATTTCTGGCCCGGCACAGGAAGTTCGACGGCGTCATCGCAGGTGATTTGCAAAAACACGCCGGAGTTCGGACCGCCTTTATAAGCCTGGCCCGTCGAGTGCAGAAATCGAGGCCCAAATCCGAGGCAGGTGGCCACATGCTTTTTATCCCGCACCACGTGACGAATGGTCTGCAAGCTCTGCTCGTGTTCGGGATTCATCTGTATGTATCCCAGCACGGCAAAGTAATCGCCGGCGTGAATCCGACTGAGATGAGCTTTCAAATATCCTGCCAACGACTTCTCGCCCGCGGTCTTCGCCAGTTCTGCCGCATTCTTCTCGTCCGTATAGAGCTTGATCCCGCCATCTTCCAGAATCGGTTTTTCGGCTGGCAGCGATCCAGTTTTCTCGTATTCAGAAGTAAGTGAGCGAGTCGCGACTTTACTCGCTTCAACGTCTGGCTGGTTGAACGGGTTGATTCCGATGATGGACCCAGCGACCGCTGTGGCGATCTCCCAGCGGAAAAACTCCGCTCCCAAATCGTAGATATCAGGCATCGTGATCCGCACCACGGGATGTCCAGCTTTTTCGATCGCTGCGATCTTTGCGTCCGGCCCGGCGTCGGCTTCGTTTTCAAGTCGGATATAGGCGAACACGCGATCATTACCGTAGACCTCAGGGGCCGCGAGATGCTCCCGGTCGACGGGGATGATGCCTTTGCCGATCTTTCCTGTAGACTCGGCGATGAGTTGTTCAAGCCATGCCCCGAGATCAGAGATCCCGGCCGAAGTGAGGATGGTGACCTTGTCGCGTCCGGCATTGGCCGCCGCTCCGAGAATGATTCCGAGAACTGCTCCAGGATTTTCTTCCACGGTGGCGCTCGCTCCGCAGGCGCGCACCATCTCGTCGGCGCGTTCCAGGAATTTCTTCGTGTCTAGTCCCATCGCCGCTGCCGGAACCATGCCGAAATTCGACAGTGCGGAGTAACGTCCACCGATCGAAGGCCGCCCAAAGAAGATGTGCAGAAAATGGTCACCTTCGGCTACCTGCTGCATCTTCGACCCTGGATCGGTAATTGCAATGAAGTGCTTACCAGCCTCTGTTGCTCCGACGGTTTGCTTCGTGCGCTCGAAGAAATACTGTTTGAAGATGTTCGGCTCGAGCGTGCTTCCGGACTTGCTGGAGACGATAAAGAGGGTTTTCGCAATGTTGATCTGATGCTCGAAGGCCTTCACCTGGGCGGGATCGGTGGAGTCGAGGACGTGCAACGCAGGATAATGCGGGATCCTGCCGAAGGTCATCTCCAGAACTTCCGGGCAAAGACTCGAACCGCCCATGCCGAGCAACAGGATGTGCTCGAATCCGCGAGTCTGGACTTCCTTGGCGAGTTTCTGCAGCTGTTCGTGCTGCGCTTTCTGCTCCGCGACAATGTCGAGCCATCCCAGCCATTTCGACTCCTCATCGCCCGTCCACAGGCTGGCGTCGCGGTCCCACAGGCGCTTCATCTTCCCGCCCGATTGCCAATCGGCAATCGTTGCTTTCACGGTGGCGGCGAGGGTTTCGGGCAGGGAAGTCTTTATTCTGCTCACGGTCTTGTCGTCTATCCTTTTTGGTTCGTGCTCTTTTCCACGGCAGCCAGCAACTTGTCAAACGCGTCGGCAAACAACTTCACGCCATCCTCGGTCAGCTTATCGGTGACTTCTTTCATCGAGATGCCGGCTTTGGCCAGATCGTCCATCGTCTTCTGGGCGCCGGGAATATCCTCGGTCAGCGTCTTTCTGACTTTGCCGTGATCGCGGAAGGCATCCACAGTTGCCGGAGGCATGGTGTTCACGGTATCCGGTCCGATCAATTCTTCCACGTAGATCACGTCGCGGTAGTTTGGATTCTTCGTGCTGGTGCTGGCCCAGAGTACCCGCTGCGTCTGCGCGCCTTTGGACTCGAGTTTCTCCCAACGTGGGCCGCTGAAGATCTTGAGATAGCGCTGATAGGTGAGCTTTCCGTTGGCAATGGCGACTTTACCGAGCAGGCCCTTTAATAGCGCTTGCTGCTGAGGATCCGAAGCATTCTTCAACTTGTCATTGAGCTTTCCATCGACCATGGTATCGATGCGGCTGATAAAGAAGCTGGCCACGCCTGCCATCTTTTTCAGATTGCCCCCGCGCTGGGCCAGAGCTTCCAATCCTGCGATATAAGCCTCGGCCACCTGCTCGTAAACTTCTTGCGCGAACAGAAGAGTCACATTGATGTTGATGCCTTCGCTGATCAGTTGCCGGATCGCCGGAATCCCCGGTGGTGTTCCGGGCACCTTAATCATGACGTTCTCGCGCTGCACGGCTTTCCATAGACGCCGGGCTTCGTCGATCGTCTCCTGCGTCTTGAGCGCCAAAAGGGGAGATACTTCCAAGCTCACAAAGCCGTCGTGGAAGTTCGATTCCTGATAGACAGGACGGAGCACGTCAGCCGCATCCTGGATGTCGCGAATGGCGATCTGCTCGAACTTCGCCGTCGGGCTAAGCCCTTTCTGCGACGCCAGGGAATGCAGCACGTCGTCATAAAGCGAACTGTCAGCGATCGCCTTCTCGAAGATGCTCGGGTTCGATGTCATCCCGCGCAGGCCGTCATCTTCAATCATCTTCTTGAGTTTGCCGGTCGTGAACAGATCTCGCCGTATGTAGTCCAGCCACATGGACTGCCCATATGACAGCAACTCCTTCAATGGATTTTTCGTGGCTTTCGAATTTTCCAGAACTCCAGTGGGTTGCATACAACCTCCCTATCCTTTTGGATGACGGTCCCTCATGAAGGGACGCTTGCGAACCGATTGGTCAAGCAGCTACTTAGTTGCGATGGCCGCGCGGGCTTCTTCGACGACGTGGTCCACAGTGAACCCGAAATACTTCAACAAATCCTTTAAAGGTGCGGATGCTCCGAAACGGAGCATTCCGATGTTCCTGCCTTTGCTTCCGGTGTATCGCTCCCAGCCGAATGTTGCCGCCATTTCGACCGAAACTCGAGCGGTCACGTCTGGAGGCAGCACACGGTCTTTGTACGCCTGATCCTGATTGTCGAAGATCTCCCAGGAAGGCATGCTCACCACCCGAGCTTTGATGCCCTCGCTTTTCAGCCTCTCGTATGCTTCGATGCAAAGCGAGACCTCGCTGCCAGTACCTAAGAGGATCACATCCGGCTTACCAGCTGAATCCGCCAGCACATAAGCGCCGCGCGCGACTCCAGAGGCTGCCGCATACTTCGTGCGGTCCAAAGTTGGCAGATTCTGTCGTGTGAGAACCAGCGACACCGGCGAGTGTTGCTGCTTGGCGATAATCTTCCACGCTTCCGTGACCTCATTGGCATCGCCCGGTCGCAGCACGATCATATTCGGCATTGCCCGAAGAGAAGCGAGTTGCTCGACCGGTTGGTGTGTCGGACCGTCCTCGCCAACGCCGATGGAATCGTGCGTGAAGATGAAAATCGAAGGAATCTGCATCAGTGCCGCCAAACGCATGCTGGCTCGCATGTAATCGCTAAAATTGAAGAAGGTCGCACCATAAGCTCGGATGCCCGAAATCGTCATCCCGTTGACCGACGCAGCCATCGCATGCTCGCGCACCCCAAAATGCAGATTGCGTCCTGCGTAGTCACCCGCTTTAAAATCTCCAGCGCCTTCGAATTTCAGTGTCGTTTTGTTGGATGTTGCCAGATCCGCTGACCCGCCAACAATCCAAGGAATGTTCTGCGCCAGCACGTTGAGAACCTTGCCGGAACTCTCGCGCGTCGCTACGCCCTTGGCATCGGCAGGGAACGTCGGAAGGTTCTTGTCCCATCCCGAAGGCAGGTCGTGATGCTGCATCAGGCTCAAGCGTTCCGCGAGATCCGGATACTTCTGCGAGTATTCCTTGAACATCTTTGACCACTTGGATCGCAGATCAGCTCCGCGGTTACCCACCACCTCGCGGAAGTGTTCCCGGACTCCGTCCGGAACGAGGAACTTCGCATCTTCGGGCCAGCCATAGAACTTCTTGACCAGCTTGACCTCTTCCTCACCAAGAGGTTCGCCGTGCGCGGAGTTGGTGTCTTGCTTGTGCGGAGATCCGTAACCAATGTGGCTGTCGACAATAATGAGCGCCGGGCGGTCCGTGGTCTTCTGAAAAACTTCAAACGACCTTGCCAGCATCTGCAAATCGTTCGCGTCGACCACTCGTGTGACATTCCAGCCATAACCAATAAACCTAGTCGCCACGTCCTCACTGAAGGACCAGTTTGCCGGACCGTCAAGCGTGATCGAATTGTGGTCATACATCCAGCAGAGATTTGAGAGCTTGAGATGTCCCGCCAGCGACGCGGCCTCGCCACCGATGCCTTCCATCAAGTCGCCGTCAGAGCACATCGTGTACACGTTCCAGTCGAATATCTCGAACCCTGGACGATTGAAGTTGGCTGCAAGCCACTTGCTCGCGATCGCCATGCCCACGCTGTTGCCGACGCCCTGACCTAACGGCCCGGTCGTTGTCTCAACACCTGAGGTGATGTGGGACTCGGGATGTCCCGGTGTCCGGCTTCCCAGTTGGCGGAAGTGTTTAATCGCATCCAGCGAAACGGCAACATCTTTGGTGACATGCCCTTGATCATCTACCTGCCGCACTTCGGTGAGGTACAACATCGCATACAGCAGCATGGAGGCGTGCCCGTTGGATAGCACGAAGCGGTCGCGATTCAGCCAAGTCGGGTCGGCTGGGTCATATCGCAGAAACTGCTCCCACAAGCAATAGGTCACTGGGGCGAGGCCCATGGGGGCGCCGGGATGTCCGGAGTTTGCCTGTTGTACCGCGTCGATGGCTAGAGTGCGGATGGTGTTAATGCAGAGAGTGTCTAACTGCTGACCCGTCGCTAAAACCTGTTCACTGGCGACCATGCAACTCCGTTCCTCCAAGCGGCAAGTCCGCACGCCGATTGGTCTTTCCTTCGATTAGAGTTCCTTAGCAGAGAAAGGGTGCAACTACGAAAAGTGTACCAATTTCCGCGGAGCTGTGGCCGCGAAGTTGTGGATTGAGGTGAGAGGAGATGAAAAGCGGAAGGAAAAGTTGAACTGCTACTTCAACATCTGAATATACGTGCTCTCACTATGCGTGGCCCGGGCGGTCGTGTCCTGGACGAACTTCAAGAACTGGCGCAAACTCTCGCGTTCGGCCGAACTCAGGTTCTCAAAGCGCACGCGCACTCCATTCGCAGGGGCGCTTCGTGTGACCACGCCACTCAGAGCGAAGCCTTTCACCCAGATTTTGCCGTTGGGCACCCAGAGCCCGATTTCGACCTTCGCCCCCGGTTTCACCGGAGAGGCAATTTCTACCAGGCATCCACCTGCGCTGGTGTTGGAAAGATTTCCCCAAACCGGGGTCGGCCCATCATCGACGCGAAGTTCAACCGCAACGAAGCATTTAATCCGCGGGTGGCGGCGCCGATCGCTTCCCCAATTCGGTCGAAAGAAATCGGGTTCAAACGGCGGAATGGAAGTTGTGGGAGATGGCTTCGGTTCGGATTCTGGTGATGACTGCGGCGCCGCTGCGGTCTTACTCGCGCCCGAGCGGCCGGCCTTGATTTCGCGCATTGCCGCCAGCAATGCTTCTTCCCGCTTTTCGGCCGGTGCTTCGCGATAAGCCTGCAGCAGCTTTCCAACTTGCCGGACGAGGTCCGGGTCAGACAAAATTCGGGTCCAATCAGTGCCGGTTGCCGTGCTCATTTGAAGAAATTTTGATCGAGAGCTTCGTGCCCCTCATCTCTAGCTTGAACGACAAGTCACCTGCCGACAAGATGACCTAAGTCACGGACCTTTTCAGAAGAGGGATTGCGATTCGAGAGGAAGGCCTTATTGAGTCTCGAATGCCAGTTGTAGTACCTCGGTGGTTTCCGACTGAGCCGTCTCGAACTTCCACTTCGTCACCGCATCAACGGCTGCATCCACCAGTACCGGATTTCCACCGAGAACACGGGTCGACTTCACAGTTCCATTCGGGCGGACAATGGCTTCCACGCGGACGGACCCATGAATATGCATCTTCTTGGCCAGTTCCGGATAAACGGGGGCTACCCGCGCGGTGACTTTCCGATCAGAGTTGTTCTGCGCGTCTGCGCTTTGCGCATGCGACAGGTTTATCGTGATTACGACGACAGCCAAGATTCCAGTTAGTATTAGGACGCTTCGCCGCATTTCTATCCTCGGTTACTCTCCTAGGTTACCGGGGGCGCAAAAATGCGGTCAAAGTACGGAAGGCATTGCACCCACGGGTGTATTCCTTTTCTGCAGAGGCACCACAACTTTTCTTAATCTGCCCGTAGATTCCAGTTTCCTGCTTGAATGCTTGCATCACAAATGCCTGTAAACGAATCAAATCTGACGAGTTATGCTGACGAGTTATGCTATAGGACGGGAAGACGCATAGCCCCTTGCAACTCGGGAGGTGCAGCGTCCGAAAGATTACGAATGCGATGCTCATTGAAAGCTTCCTTATACGGAATTCTCTGCGCCGTTTTCGCTGTCGTTGCTCCTTTAAATCTCTTTTCGCAGTCAACCTCCCAAAATCCCAGTGCACCGTCGGTGTCGCTCCCGGGCTCGCAAAGTCCGTTCACGGGAAGTGCGCCCGAAGGTACAGCCACTTCGGAAGTCCTTCAGATTGATTTTAAGGACGCGATCGAACGGGGCTTGCGTACCAACCTCGGCCTTTTGCTGGCGAGTGACCGAGCGCTCGCCGCTCGAGGCCAACGCTGGCAGGAACTTTCCTCTCTCCTGCCGGATCTTGGAATTCATGCGCAGGAGGCCGTGCAGACCGAAAGCCTCACCGCCCTGGGCTTCAAGGGGAATATTTTTCCTGGCGCCCATCTGCCTCGCGTTATAGGGCCTTTCAATTATTTCGATTTGCGCGCCAACCTTTCCCAGGAAGTCTTCAATTTCAGGTCTTTGGAAAGAGAACGCGCCAGTACGATTAACCTGAAGGCGGCGCAACTGTCCCTGAAGGACGCCCGTGAGTTGGTGGTGCTGGCGGTCGGCAACTCCTATCTGCAGGCGATTGCCGCCTCTGCGCGTGTGGAAACTTCTGAGGCCCAGGTCAAAAGCGCTCAGGCCCTCTATGACAAGGCTACGGACCAGCAAAGAGCCGGGCTAACGCCAGCCATCGATGCCTTGCGCTCTCAGGTGGAACTTCAGACACGCCAGCAACAACTCATCGTAGCCCGCAACGATCTGGCCAAATCGACATTGAGTGTCGCTCGGATTATTGGGCTGCCGCCGGGTCAACAATTCGTGCTTACCGAAAAGGCTCCCTTTCAGGCACTCACGCCGCTGCCGCTTGAGACCTATCTGCAGCATGCCTACGCGGGGAGGGCCGACTACCAGGCAGCCGTTGCACAAGTGGAAGGCGCGGAACTCAGCCGAAAGGCAGCCGCCGCCGGGCGTTACCCTACGGTCGACATCAATGCGAATTACGGCGATATCGGCGTTACACCGGGAGAATCCAATGGAACCTGGCAGGTGATCGGCGGCATCAATATTCCGGTTTTTGCCGGGAACCGCGTGCACGCTGATGTTTTGCAGGCCGAAGCGCAGTTGCGGCAGGCCCGCTCGCAGCTAGGGGATCTGCGGGGCAAAATTGACTACGAAGTGCGGACCGCGCTGCTCGATCTGAATGCCGCCGCGCAGCAAGTGGATGTTGCACGAAGTTCGGTAGAACTTGCCGAACAAACCCTGGCGCAATCGCAGGATCGTTTCACCGCAGGCGTAGCTGACAACCTGGAAGTGGTAGAGGCGCAGGAAGCTGTTGCCAGCGCTCACGAAAGTTATATTGAAAGTCTTTATGCTCATAATCTCGCGAAGGTCGAACTCGCCTACTCGATTGGCGATGCCGAGCAAGGCGTAAGACGATATCTGAAAGGCAATCAATAACTCTTATGGAGCAATCGACGCAGACTCCGCCCGCCGGCGACAAAGCTGTAGCCGAAAAAAACGAATCCCCGAATAAACCGCTCCCTTCCTCCGAACGGGATTATCACACCCACCCGTCCAAGACGAAGAGTCCCGGTTTTCGCATTGCCATCCTGATCGGAGTCGTTGTCTTAGTGGTCATCGGATTCTTCGCCTACCGTTATTTCACCAGCTATGAATCGACCGATGATGCCCAGATCGACGGGCATATCAACTCCATCAGCGCGCGCATCTCCGGTCATGTGATTGAGCTCAACATCCGCGATAACCAATATGTGAACGTGGGGCATGTGCTGGTGGAAATCGATCCCGCTGATTATCAGGTGGCGTATGACCGGGCGAAGGCCGATTTTGCCGATGCCCAGGCTGCCGCGATTGCCGCTGGAGTAACGGTTCCGATTACGTCCGTAAATACGAACAGCCAGGTATCTGCTACCGAGGCTGACGTGAATAGCGCTCGCGCCGGCATTCAGGTTTCTCAGCAGCAGCTTCAGGCGGCCAAGGCACAGTTGGCGCAAGCTGAGGCGAACGACGTCAAAGCCCAGAATGATCTGGGCCGATACAAGCAGCTCGTTACCAAGCAAGAAATCTCGCAGCAACAATTTGATCAGGCGACCGCAGCGGCGAAAGCCAGTTCGGCCGCCGTGGAAGCATCTCGCGCTCAGGTGGACGCCGCCGAACAGCAGGTTACGCAGGCGAGAGGCAAGCTAGTACAGGCTGAGGCCAATTACCGCTACGCCAATACCGCGCCGCAGCAGATGAAGATCACACGTGCCAAAGCCGAATCCGCTTTGGCCGAAGCCCAACGCATGAAAGCGAATCTCGAACAGGCGCAGTTGAACTTGCAGTACACGAAAGTGATCGCTCCTGTAAACGGGGTCGTCAGCGATCGAACCGTGGAAGTGGGTCAGAATGTCTCTCCCGGTCAGGAACTATTGAAGCTGATTGATCTCGATGATGTTTGGATCACTGCCAACTTCAAGGAAACACAACTGCGCGATATGCGCCCCGGCCAGCGGGTTACCATCGAGGTCGACGCCAACGGTCGCAAATACAACGGGAAAGTCGATAGCATTGCGGGTGCAAGTGGAGCGCGCTTCAGCCTGCTGCCTCCGGAAAACGCAACCGGCAACTACGTGAAAGTGGTGCAGCGCATCCCCGTGAAGATCGTTCTTGATCCCGGCTCAAATAAGGATCACCAGTTGCGTCCTGGGGAATCCGTCACGCCCAAGGTCTGGATTCGCGAATGAGTGGTGCGGCTGCGACCCTGGATCAGTCAGATACCTGGCGACCTGCGGTAAATCCCTGGATCATCGCCCTGGCCGTGACTCTGGCGACGTTCATGGAAGTGCTCGATACTTCCATCGCCAACGTCGCCCTGCCTCACATTGCCGGCAGCTTATCCGCGGGCCAGGACGAGAGCACCTGGATTCTAACGTCCTATTTGGTTTCAAACGCCATTGTTCTCCCGCTCAGCGGATGGCTGTCATCCATAATCGGGCGCAAGAATTTCTACATGGGCTGCGTCGCGTTGTTCACGATCAGCTCTTTCATGTGCGGGCTGGCGCCGAATCTCGGCGTCCTGATCTTGTGCCGTGTCCTTCAGGGTGCGGGCGGCGGAGGCCTTCAGCCCAGCGAGCAGGCCATTCTGGCCGACACATTTCCTCCGGCGAAACGGGGTATGGCCTTTGCGATTTATGGCGTCGCGGTGGTCACCGCTCCGGCGATTGGGCCAACGCTTGGCGGATGGATCACCGATAATTTCACCTGGCGCTGGATCTTCTTCATCAACATCCCCGTCGGCATTCTGTCGATTCTCCTCACCTCGCGCCTGATTCAGGACCCCCCGTATTTCCATCGGCGCAGATTGTCGCAGACTCACATCGACTTCATCGGTCTTGGCTTCGTCGCCCTTGGCTTGGGCACGCTGCAAGTCGTGCTCGATAAGGGCCAGCGCGACGACTGGTTTGAATCTCGATTCATCACGTGGATGTCGATCATTGCTGTGGCCTCTCTGATCTTCGTGATTTTCTGGGAATGGAAGAACAAGGATCCCATCATCGATCTTCATCTCTTCCATGAGCGGACGTTCGGCATCTCCAACCTGCTGATGTTCATGCTTGGATTTGCGCTCCTGGGCAGCACATTGTTATTGCCGCTATTCATGCAAACTATGCTCGGGTATACCGCGCAGCAATCTGGACTGGCGCTGATGCCCGGCGGATTCGCCATCATGGCCCTGCTGCCGCTCGTGGGATTTCTATTGTCCCGCTATCAGCCGCGATGGCTGCTCGTCTTCGGCCTTGTCGTGTTGTCCGCATCCCTGTTTCACATGACGAATTTCGACCTGCAGATGGACTTCCGAACCACGGTTCTGGCTCGGCTTCTGCAAGCGGTCGGGATGGCCTTCCTGTTCGTCCCGATCAACACGGCGGCGTATGCCTTCCTTCCTCGGGAGAAAAACAATGCCGCTTCGGGCCTGATGAACCTGGCCCGTAATATTGGTGGGAGCGTCGGTATCTCGGTCGTGACAACCATGCTGGATCGGCGCACCCAGGTGCACCTGACCGACATGGCTCGGAATCTGACGGCAGCCAATCCCGCTCTGCTGGCCATGATCCAGGGTGCGGCAAAGGCCATGCAGGCGCGTGGCGCCAGCGCTGCGGCGGCAACCCAACAGGCCTATGCCCTTATCCAAGGTACAGTGCAGAGGCAAGCTACGATGCTGGCTTATATCGACTGCTTCTGGTTCTTGGGAGTGGCAATCCTGCTGATGGTTCCGGCCGTGTTCCTGATGAAAAAGTCGAAGCCCGGCAGTGGAATGGCAGTACACTAGACGACCTATGTTCCGCCTGGTCACGATCGAACGGGAGTTTGGCAGCGGCGCCGCATCCATTGCGAAGCAACTTTCCGATCGTTTGGGCTGGAAACTCTGGGATCATCGGCTCACCGAAGAAATCGCCCGCCTCGCGCAAGTCGATCCGTCGGCGGTCAAACGCTGTGACGAGCGCATGGACAGCCGGCTGCATCGCTGGGCAAAGGTGTTCTGGCGGGGAAGCTACGAGCGCAGTTCTGAAGTCGGCAATCAGATCTTCGACACCGATCGCATGATGCATATGATGCAAGACATTATGGATCGCATCGGGCGGGAAGGGAACGCAGTCGTTGTCGGGCGCGGAGCGCCGTTTTTCCTGCGGGAGCATCCCGACGCGTTTCATGTCTTCTTATATGCGCCGCGCGCGGAGAAGATTCGCCGCACCGTCGCCGACGGGCACTCCGAGGAAGAAGCTGAAGAGATGGTCGATACCATCGACCGCGAGCGCATTGCGTATGTAAAGCATTATTTCAATGCCGACTGGCCGACGCGCTCGCTCTACCACATGATGCTGAACACGGCAGTGGGCAACGAACCGGTAGTCGAGACGATCCTCGATACCATGCGTCATCTCGCGGGCAGTCCCAAGGCTACGGATTACGCCGCTCCCAACCCGCAACCGGCCACACACTAAACCTCGGCCACTGATCAACACGGATTCTCACGGATAAACCTATGAGTTGATCTATCCGTGATGATCCGTGTAAATCCGTGGCGCTTTTCTTCGCGGACTCTACAGTCTTTCTTCGCGACCGTAAGCTTTTGATCCTTGAAAACGCGTGGCCTTCTTACCGGCGCACGGGTCGCTGCGGGGCTGGGCAGCAGTCTTCGGCACATACATCTTGGCGCGGACCTAACGATCCTAGCGCTCGGCGCTCGGCGCCCTCCGTCCTCTCCAGAATGAGTTCGCGGATCATGGCAATGAATTTCGGATGGACTCCGACCGTTTTCGCCCGTGCCATGGGTAATCCGAGTTCATCACAGAGTTGCTTCGCCTCGATGTCGAGGTCGTAGAGCACTTCCATGTGATCGGAGATGAAGCTGATGGGTGCAATCACGACAGCGCTTGCCAGATTCTTCTGCTTCACCTCTCGCAAGTAGTCGAGGATGTCGGGCTCGAGCCAGGGCTGTCCGGGTGCGCCGCTCCGGCTCTGATACACGAGCGCGTCACGTCTGATCCCAATAGCCGTGGACGAGAGGCGACGAACCTCTTCCAGTTGCCTTACGTAGTCGCTCGTGCTTGCCATCGACATGGGAATGCTGTGCGCGACATAGACGATTTCTATGTTCTCTCTCGCATTCGCTGGCAGGTGCGCAATGGCCTCCTGGATACGTTCTTCGGTGGCCTCAAGAAATCCGGGATGGTTGAAGAAAACCCGTAGCTTATCAATCTGCGGCGCCCCATCTCCGACTTCGGCTTGGGCGTGTGCGATATCTTCACGGTATTGACGGCATCCGGAGTACGAACTGTACACGGACGTGACAAAGGCAAGGGCGCGCTTGATGCCATCACCTTTCATTTGGCGCAGCGTGTCGGCGAGCATCGGATGCCAGTTGCGGTTTCCCCAGTACACGGGCAGGTTCGGTCCGTGCTGTGCGAGTTCATTCTTGATCGCGGCGATCAGTTCACGCGTCTGCTGGTTGATAGGACTTTTTCCGTCGAAGTGGTAATAGTGCTCGGCGACGGCCAACATGCGTTCACGTGGCACGTTGCGTCCGCGGAGCACATTCTCGAGGAAAGGGATCACGTCCTCGTGCTTTTCCGGGCCGCCGAAGGAAACCACCAGGATTGCGTCGTAAGTCATGCGTGAAGACGAGGATAACGCATCCGGCGGCGGAGGCGCTTCCCACCTGCTTCGTCCCATGCTCCCCGCGGTTTGGTTGAGCAAAAACGCATTGAGGGGCTCCTGGAACAAGCGTACAGTTCTTCCCGTACTGCTTAGATAGGAGTACGAAGCTACTTTTTCTTTCGTTATAGCAAGGAGCCAGTCATGAACCGGAAGGAGTTCTTAAGAAATACATTCAAAGGTGTTCTGGCCGCGCTAACGGTCCCGTATTTTTCCAAATTGATTCATGCCGAAATTGCCGACGACAAACCGCAACAGCCGCTTGGCCGCCCCGAACTTATCGCAGCTGCCCGCGAAATCATCGCCGGGCAAACTTATTGCGCGCTTATCACGCAAGATGCGGATGGACGCCCGCAAATCAGAACGATGAATCCTTTTCCACCGGAAGACGATATGACCGTCTGGATCGCCACCAGTACCCAGACCCGAAAAGTACAGCACATCCGCAACAATCCCAATGTGACCGTTTACTACTCGAACCATGCCAAGGCCACCGGGTATGTCGCGATCACAGGAAAAGCGGAACTGGTCGACGACCGAGCCGAGATGATCAACCGCAAGCGCGCCTATTGGGACCAGGCCTTTCCGGGGTTTAAGAACCTCGTGCTTATTAAGGTCACTCCCGAGCGCATGGACGTGCTCAACTACAGCCGTGGAGCGCTGAACGACCCGCAAACCTGGCGCACGCCGTCAGTCGAATTCAAAAAGGGATCGTAATCGATTGCCTGCAAATAGCCTCACCTCGACGTCTGCTAGGGCGTGACCGTTTTGCCAGAAGTCACCAACCCCTGATCCGAGGGGATCATCTATCCGTTGGCTATAACGGTCGCGTGATAGAAGCTGCCAAAGCCGTTGCTAGGTTTGTATGGAGCCTGCCAATCTTTTACGGCATGTGGCTGCTTTTTACGGGCACGTTCTCACTGCATGAATTGCTAATTGGAATCATTGCCGCCGTTCTGGCGTCAGCAGGAATGGTGGTGGTCACGATCTTCTATCAGACGCCTTTTTCTCCCGGAGCCAGTGATCTGCTGGCACTCTGGCGTCTTCCCTGGTATCTGCTGTCCGACACATGGGTAGTCTTTACCGTTGCCGCTAAGGATCTTCTCGGCACAGAGCCGGCAGATTCCTTGTTTCGAGTGGTGCCCTTCCAGGCAGGCCGCACAAAGAATCCTGGAATGACGGCGCGGCGTGCGCTGGCAACGCTTTACAGCACAGTGGCGCCAAACTCGATCGTCCTGGGAGTCAATACCCAAGACCAAAAGCTGCTTTTCCATCAGATCAAACGCACTTCGGTTCCAAAAATGACCGAGCAATTGGGAGCCGAAGCATGAACGTCTGGGAATTAGCGGCGGAAGTCATGATCTTCGCTTTCGTGCCGCTTAGCTGGATGGCGATCAGAGGCGATGTGCGCCAGCGCTTGGTCGCGTTCTTCATGGCAGGCGTGGTGATCACACTGTTGCTCATGCTGCTGACGATGGCATTCAATCGCATGCCGATGATGGATCTGGCGCTGACTCTGGCGCTGATGTCGTTCGGTGGTGGAATTGTCTTTGCGCGTTTCCTGGCACGTTACCTCGAATGAAAATCATAACCATTGACATCCTGATCGGGGCGGGCGTGCTGATTACCTTACTGTCGGTGCTCGGGATGTGGCGCATGCGGGACCCGTACCAAAAGATGCACTTCATTGCAGCGCCCGCAGCCCTCGGTGCGGCGTTCTTCACGGCCGCCATTTTTCTGCAGAACGGCCTCAAGCCGGAAGCCTTCAAGGCGCTTGTGACGACGTTCGTGCTGATCGGAATGAATACTGCCGTGACCCATGCGGCAGCACGCGCATTTCGAATTGCGGAGACAAAAGATTGGAAACCGGCACCGGGAGAAGAAGTGCCAATTCATGCCGACGACGAACCTGTGATTCCGGAGCAGAAGCAATGAGAGTGCTCGAGTACGTGAGCCTGATTCTGGTGGCCATTGCGGCCCCGGGAGTGGTCCTGACCCGTGATCCGAAGCCGCAGGTGGTGACCCTCAGCTTTTATGGGCTTCTCTGCGGGCTGATGTTTTTCGTATTTCAGGCTCCGGACGTCGCTCTTTCGCAGATCACGATCGGCGCCGTCATGCTTCCTCTCCTCATTCTTCTCGCACTGACGAAAATGCGGCGCCACAACCTGCGGCATCAGCAGAAGGCAGGAAAATGAGTGCACGGGCACGAACCATTCTGTTTCTGATGGCCGCAGCCGGGCTCGCGGTCGTCCTGACGCTGGGCCTGATTGATCTTCCGCCGATGGGAGATTATCGCGGGCCGTACGGCTATGCGGTCACGCAAGTTGCCGTGTATGAGCGGCACGCAACCGACGTGGTGAATGCCATCAACTATGACTACCGGGCATTCGACACGCTCGGCGAGGAATTCATCCTTTTCGCATCAGTGCTGGGAGTATTGCTCCTGTTCCGGCCACCTAGCAAGGAGCATCAAGAACAGCGGCAGAGTAGGAAGGGCGATAGCGACGAGGAGGACTTGCCGGCGTCTGACGGCTTGCGGGTCAGCACGCAGGCCATCATGGGAATGATGATCGTCTTCGGTGTCTATATCGCCACGCATGGGCAATTAACGCCGGGCGGCGGTTTTCAAGGCGGAGTCATACTCGCCTCCACTCCCATCCTCGTGTATCTCGCGGGCGACGTGCAGGCGTTCGAGAAAATTACTGGGAGCGCCCTGGTCAAAGTGGCAGAGTGCGGTGGAGCGGCAGGATACGGTGTGGTCGGAATTTTGGCTTTGCTCACCGGCGCGCACTTCCTCACCAACTTCCTTCCACTGGGAACCACCGGGGATCTCTTCTCTTCCGGAACCATAGCCGTAATCAGCGTTGTTGTGGGAGTGGAAGTCACGGGCGGCTTTGTCCAATTGATGCAGGTATATCTGCGGGAAATCGTGGCGTCGGAACTGCAGAAGGGAAAATGATGCTGCACTTCTCTTATTTCGTTGCCGCATGGATCTTCCTATGGGGCCTGTACGGAATCGTGACCAGCAAGAACCTGGTGCACCAGGTGGTCTGCGTGGCGGTTTTGCAGACGTCCACCTACGTTCTGTTGCTGACGGTTGGATACAAGGTCGGAGGAACCGCGCCGATTTTTGCGGATATTCCGGTGGGTACGCCCGTGGTGGACCCCCTGGTGCAGGCACTGATGCTCACCGACATCGTCGTGGAGGCCACGGTCGCCGCTTTGTTGCTCTCGATGGTCGTGAAGTCCAACGAACTGGCGAATACCGTCGATCCGGAAGAGCTTCGAATTCTGACCGGCTGATATGACCACGCTGATCCCGCTGCCAGTTGCCGTTCCGCTGATTGTCGCGGCCTTCATCGCCTTCGTCGGGCAATGGGCCGGACGCAGGTTCTGCGATACGCTTTCGATTCTGACAGCCGGTGCCATGTTATGGGTGACCGCCGTGATTCTGCGCGGGGTTTGGCTTCACCCGGTCACGTACTGGTTCGGCAACTGGTGGCCGCGGGCAAATGATGTTGTGCTCGGGATCTGCTTTCGCATTGACGCGATCGGGGCGGTCATCGCGGTCCTAGTGACGCTGCTCACCACGGCGGGACTGGTTTATTCCTGGAGGATTTTCGAAGAGACCGAGAATCATTTCCAGCCGCTGATGCTCATTTTTATGGCAGCGATGTGCGGGTTCAGCTATACCGGAGACCTTTTCAATCTCTTTGTCTTTTTCGAGTTGATGAGCGTTTCAGCGTTTGCCCTGTGTGGGCTGAAGACACTGGAACCGGCTCCGCTGCAGGGTGCCTACAACTTTGCGATCGTGAACACAGTAGGCGCGTTCATGATCGTGCTCGGGATCGGCTTGCTCTATGGCCGGACCGGCGCCTTGAATTTTGCACAGATCGGGCATTCTTTGGGAACGCATGCCGACGCACTGGTGATCCTCGCATTCCTGCTGATTTCGGTGGGTTTCATGGGGAAGGCGGCGATCGTACCATTTCATTTCTGGCTGGCGGACGCGCACGCGGTTGCGCCGACTCCGGTGTGTGTACTCTTTTCTGGCGTCATGGTGGAACTCGGGATCTACGCCGTTGCGCGAATTTATTGGACGGTCTTTCATAGCGCGATGGCCATGCATACCGAAGCGCTCCGGGACGTGTTCATGGTAATGGCGGCGATCACCTGCTTGCTCGGCGGTTTCATGTGCTATGCCAACCATCATCTGAAGCGTCTGCTGGCGTTCTCGACCATCGGGCATGCGGGCTTGATGCTGGTGGGAATCGGTTTGCTGACGCCCAAAGGGCTTGCGGGTTTTCTGTTGTATGCACTTTCGCATGGAGTGATCAAGGGAGGATTATTTCTCTGCGCAGGGCTGGTGCTGCATCGGCTGGAAAAGATCGGGGAAGACCATCTGCATGGGCAAGGACGCCACATGTGGCCGACCGCCGTACTCTTTCTTTTGGGAGCATGGGGGCTCGCGGGATGCTGGCCGTTCGGTACGCTGCTGGGCGAGAGCATGATCTCGGAAGCCGCCGTCGCGGAGCATCAGAACTGGGTTCCGTACCTGTTCATCTTCGTGGAGGCCATCACAGCTGGAGCGGTGCTCCGCGTGTTTTTCCGAGTCTTTTTGGGATGGGGCGAGCCAGCGCCCACCGACGAAGCCTCACAAGTTGAAGAGAAGCCGGAAACCGAGGAGCACGGGCACACACCGATGATGATGCTCTTGCCGGCAGCCGCACTCGTGCTGCTTGGGATTTCCCTTATTGCAGTGCCAGGAATTCGAACCCTTGCCGAGGTGAATGCCGAGCGCTTCGTTGACCAGGCGGGATACGCGCAAGACGTTCTTCATGAAGCCGAGATTCCTGCACCAGAACCGAAACCACAAGATCCGCTCGAGTCTTCGCTTGTACGGACGAGCATTGCTGGATTGCTAGCGCTGGGGCTTGCTTTGGGCAGCGTTTTCCGCAAGCCCCTCGGAGGCGTGGTCGACTTTACTCGCAACCTGGAGTTAGGAAATTCTTTGCTGCGGCGGCTTCACAGTGGGCATCCCGGCGATTATGTGGCCTGGCTCTCGGCGGGAACGGCATTGCTCGGCGGATCGCTGATGTGGTTGCTGAGGTGATCATCGCGCTAAAACTCCCGGCTCTGTCTCCGCAAAATCCGGAGATAACCATAGGCCAAGCTGTCCTTGTTAATCTCTAGTTCGAAGACGCTACAACCGGAGTTGCACTAACCGAGAGTGGTCGGTCGATCGTGATTTCCATCTCGGTGAATCGCGGTAGGACGATATCTCGCCCTCTGCGCGTGGCCATGTAGATTCCTGAGACGCAACTGGAGATGATCCGGGACGTCCCGGCGGTAGAGGCGTCGGTCGCCGTCGATATAAGCGCTTCGATGACAAGTTGTACTCCGTCGTCGACCTCCTTCGAAATGCCGGCCGTCATCCCGATATTGATTGCCATCCAGGCGCTTCCGGGACGCTCGCCATGCAATACTCCTTCGCGATCAATACGAGTGTGCGAACCCTGACTCACGACCGCACCCGAAACTGAAGCCGTGATCGGCAGACGATTGCCCCCGGGCAAAGTAATCGACGTGAAGGTGAGATTCAGGGCCCCGGAACGGCTCAGAGTCCGGGGTGGAATCTTTTTCAAAACCTTGCCTTCGAAGACGCTGCCCGCGGGAAGGACAAGATTGGAATCAACGATGATCGGTTCCAGCAGACGGGCGGTAAGAACGTCTCCCGGTTTGCTTTTCGATGCGCTAACGGAATCGAGCAGAACGATGCGGCAGCGCGTGCCCGCAGGAACATCCGCCAGCCTGTGAGGATCGATTGGGGAGATATCCGGCTGTGCTGGACTGCTGGCGGCATTAGAGAATGCTTCAAGAACGAGTGTCGGTCCCGCCAACTTTGTTGCCTGAGAGGCCGGGCCGGCTTTGGTCTTGCCTCCCAACAGCCTCGACTTGCTCGAGACCGGCGGATGCACTTCTCGGATGTTGCTGATGGAGATCAAATGCGACCGGCAGAGTCAGGTTGCTTCCGGATTCGGTGACCTGCAGTTCGCGGAAGACCGGATAATTCTCGCGCCGCGGAGTGAAAGCCTTTACGATCCATGGCCAATGATCGTTGGCAGCACGGCGCCTTTTCGCCATCTGATCGACCGTTAGCAGCACATGGCTTCCCGAGGAGAAGACCTTGTGGTCGGAGGAGTAGACGTCGTGCACGAGGGTACCCTCGATGGAGTCCCCGGGTCTCAGCTTTGAAATCTTGATGTGCCTCGACAACTGAACTCGGACATAGAGGCCGGAAGGTTCGACGGAGGGAATCGAGGTCTGAACGGCTTGGTTGCTTTCGGCCCGAAGCGGTACCCCGCGGGCCAGGGCGACCGCCAGCAGGGAAACTGCGAGCAATGAACGATTTCGGTTGGAGCGGATGGTCCGGACACTCTTCATGAACGACTGTCAGCCCTCCTTATGGATTCGACAAAAGTGCCTGCGTTGAGGGGAGAACAGTCACAGATTAGGGGATTCTGGTGCGCCCGGAGAGATTCGAACTCCCGACCTGTTGCTCCGGAGGCAACCGCTCTATCCAGCTGAGCTACGGGCGCACGAGGGTTGGTAACAGTCTACATGCGCGCAGCACGAGCGGCAATGCACGAGCATGGGCAGCGATCAGCGGCCAGTTCTCGGAGTTCAGCTGTCAAAATATTGGGAGTGAGAGAGCTGAGCGACTGCTTTACTCACCAGCGTTCGCGTCTGCCACCGCGATCGCCGCCCCGATCACGGCCGCGTCCGCCGCCACCGCCACCACCGAAACCGCCTCCACCACCGCCGCGGTCGTTCTTCGGCCGGGCTTCGTTTACATTGATGGTGCGGCCACCGAGTTGGCTGCCGTTGAGTGCGGCGATCGCTTTTTCGCCGTCTTCGTTGCTGTTCATTTCCACGAAGCCGAAGCCGCGGGAGCGTCCGGTATCGCGGTCGGTCATAATACTGACACGGTCGACCTGGCCGTAGCCTTCAAAAATCTGCCGCAGTTCGTCTTCCCCAGTATTGAAGCTGAGGTTCCCCACAAAGATGTTCTTCACGCGTCGTCCCCTGCATTGAGCTGTCGGAAGTGCAAGCTCGTTCGCGGACTGGCAGGCAGGATGGGCCTTCCTGGAAATCTTGACCGGAGCTGGCAACAGTCGAATGCGCGGGAAGTATAGCAGAGTTTTATGGAATCACTGTCAACAGAAAAGGGGTTGGGTTGAAGAGTCGCTTCGGCGCCGGTGCGCGTAGGTACAACGATGGAGTCGCTCAATGTCCAGGTTCGCTCACGCCCTCATGTACGGCCCTCAGAAGCGTGGCCCTGCTATCGTCCTGTCCCAGATCCCAGAACATGATTCCCCCAAGCTGTCTCTGCATTACATACTTAGCTTTGGCCGCAATCGATTCCGGATCCTCGTAGCTGATCATGATCCTGGTCTTCTTGTTGTAGAGCCACGGGACCTTTGCTTGATCGTCCCAGTAACGGACATATGCAGGAAGATAGGCCTGCTCAATCTCGCGGTAGCTCAGTGTGCCGTCTTCTCCGGGCATTCGTAGGTAGGGCTGCAAAAGCCCATTGTTTTCACCACGGACCTCGGCCCACGCATGACCGTAAAAGGGTAATCCCAGTACGATCTTTGCAGGTGGTACTCCGTGGTCCAAATACCATCGAACCGCAGCATCCGAATTCGCAAACTCTGCCGCGTCCCTGTTGGGATTAGAGGTGGCTGGCCAGCCAAATAGTGCGCTGTGATGAAAGGTGCGCTCCGGCTCCATTTCATTGAAGTCGTAACCCATGAGATTGAACCAGTCCAGAATGTTGGCCATCTCTTGCAGGGACAAGTCATTCAGATGGTTGTGATAACCGGTAGAGGCGATCGTGAGTAAGACGTGCTCAGACAATGCGTCCAGATCGTTTCGGAGCTGTCTCAGAAGAAGAACAAAATTGCCTTTGTCGTGCGGGCTCTTGTGATCGGTTGCCTTTCCACCTGTAACGGGATACTCCCAATCGATGTCGAGTCCATCGAGACCATACCGTTTCAGAATTGCTACACCGGAGGCGGAAAAACGGCTTCGTGCCAACCGAGTGGCTGCCACGTCGGAAAAATACTTTGAACCGCTCCATCCGCCAACGGAAAGGAGCACGAACAAGCCGGGATTCTTGGCCTTCAGCGTTTTGAACGACTGCAGGTTAGGCCCATCGACGTCAGGGTGCGACATGGCGCAGTTGCCTTGCACAGTGGGCACCGCGTGAGAGTAGATCAGGTGCGTCAAATTCTCGGCGGGCACATCGGATAATCGATAATCAGGGCGTCCCTTTCCATAGTAGTAGCCAACAATCTTCTTGGGTGTCTGCGCCAACGCTGCGGGCAAAAGGCAATAGAACACCGCGAAGCGAATGAGCAAGCGACCACATCCATGCAAGCTGAGGACTCTGAGCGCGGGCCCTAGCATTCGTCTACTTTCCAGTAGCCTTCGGAATGGAATCCCATCTGGAGGAGGCGGTTTTTGGGGTCGTGATGTTTGCCGCATCCGGGGCAGACCATGTAACGGCTCCAGGAAGTACCTTGGCGGTCGTAATTCTCGGCGACCGCGAAGGTGATGCCGCAGCTGCAAGGGATGAGAAACATGCGGAAAGGGCGTTTTGAACTTGCCGATGCCGGTTTTTGGATCGATGTGCGGGGGCGAGACGCCCCCGCCACAGTCGGCGAGACGCCGGCGCTACGGTTCTTGCGGCGCCTTTTCACGACTCTTCTACGACCGCCATTGAGCTCTTTTTGCGCTTATTTGCCTGCAGAATCTTCTTACGAAGGCGCAGGGACTTGGGTGTTACTTCGACGAATTCGTCGTCGGTGATGAATTCGATCGCCTGTTCCAAGTTCAGCGGTTTAAACGGCACCAGGCGAATCGCTTCGTCCGCCGTCGAGGCGCGCATATTCGTCAGCTTCTTTTCGCGGACGGCGTTGACGTCGAGATCGGTGTCTTTCGCATTTTCGCCGATGATCATGCCCTCGTAGAGATCGATGCCGGGGCCGACGAAAAGTTCGCCGCGTTCCTGCAGCCCCCAGAGCGCATAGGCGGTCGATGTGCCGGGGCGATCGGCGATCAGCGCTCCAGTAAGGCGGTGCGGGATCTCTCCTTGCCACTCGGTGTATCCATCGAAGAGCGAGTTCATGACAATCGTCCCGCGAGTGTCGGTAAGAAGCTGGCTGCGCAGCCCGATCAGACCGCGGCTCGGAACGCGAAACTCGATGCGGACGCGTCCGTAGCCGTGGTTGTGCATGTTGGCGACTTCACCTTTGCGCGAGCCGAGCTGCTCCATGACGACGCCGACAAAGTCTTCGGGAACATCGATGGTGAGGTGCTCGACAGGCTCCATCAACTTGCCGTCGATACGCTTGGTGACGATCTCCGGCTTGCCAACCATGAGTTCGTAACCTTCCCGGCGCATCATTTCTATGAGGATGGAGAGCTGGAGTTCGCCGCGCCCAAGCACTTTAAAGGAATCCGTCGTGCCGGTGTCTTCCACGCGGAGAGAAACGTTTGTCAGTAATTCTTTTTCGAGGCGCTCGCGCAGGTTGCGGCTGGTGACATACTGGCCGTCTTTTCCGGCAAACGGCGAAGTGTTCACGGTGAAGAGCATCGCGATAGTAGGTTCATCAATCGCAATCGAAGGGAGCGGTGCGGGATTCTCAACATCGGTGATGGTTTCGCCGATGGTGATGCCTTCGACTCCCGCGACAGCCACGATGTCTCCGAGTTCCGTTTCGGTGATGTCGGTGCGCTTCAGGCCGGAGAAGGAGAACAGTTTCGTGATCTTTGTCTTTTGAAGTGTGCCGTCCAGTTTGGCGATGGCCACTTCTTCGCCGGTGAACATTTTTCCATTGAAGACGCGGGCAATGGCGAGGCGTCCGAGATAGTCGCTGTAGTCAAGATTGGCGACCAAGATTTGAAGCGGGCCGGCAGGATCACCCTTCGGCAGCGGGATCGTTTTCAGGATCGCGTCAAACAACGGCCGCAGGTCTTCGCCGCCGCCCTTCATGTCGGTTGAGGCCGTGCCCGTCTTGGCGTTCGTATAAAGGACGGGGAAGTCGAGCTGTTCCTCTTTCGCGTCGAGATCGATAAAGAGGTCGTAAATCTCGTTCAGGACTTCCTGCGGGCGGGCGTCGGAGCGGTCGATCTTATTAATAACGACGATAGGTGGCAGCTTGGCTTCGAGCGCCTTCCCAAGCACGTAGCGCGTTTGAGGCAGCGGGCCTTCGCTTGCGTCGACCAGGAGCATGACTCCATCGACCATTTTGAGGGCGCGCTCGACTTCGCCGCCGAAGTCGCTGTGACCGGGTGTGTCGACGATGTTGATCTTGACGTCGTGATAAAAGATCGCTGTGTTTTTGGCGAGAATTGTGATGCCGCGCTCGCGCTCGAGCTCGTTGGAATCCATGACGCGGTCGACGTGATGCTCGTTGGCGCGGAATGTGCCGCTCTGCTGGAGCATGGCGTCAACCAGCGTGGTCTTTCCGTGGTCGACGTGCGCAATGATGGCGATGTTGCGGATGGATGATGACATTCGTTATTGATTCTAAATTATGCGGGAGTCCAGGACGTGATCAAAGCATCTCAACGGCTAAGGCCACGGCGTTCTGAAGCCGCTTTTCGGCAGATGAAGCCGTGCCCTTCACGGGATCGTTCGCTACAATCATTGGTTCATCAGAGGAACCTAAGTATGCGCATCATAAGAAAAGGAGTCGGAGTACTTTTGAAAACCGGAATCCTTCTCGCCGCCGCTCTTCCGCAAATATCGTCGAATGCTGCCACGCCGCCGACCGAACAATTCGGCCCCAGCAATCCGTTTTATGCGCCCAGTCCGTTGCCGCTGCAAGCGCCGCCTTTCGATAAGATCAAGGACAGCGATTACCAACCCGCGCTCGAGGCAGGCATGGCGCAGCAGCGCGACGAACTGCGAGCCATTGCAGAGAATCCCCAACCACCAACTTTCGAGAACACGCTGGTCGCGCTGGAAAAGTCGGGGCAATTGTTCCAGCGCGTTGCGCTGGTATTCAACGGCGTTGCGGGCGCAAATTTGAGCCCCGAACTAGAGAAGCTGCAGGAGATCGAAGCACCCAAATTTGCCGCACAGCGGGATGCCATGTTTCTCGATTCCAAACTCTTCCACCGGGTCGAAACAATCTATAAAGATCGGGCTTCGCTCAAGCTCGATCCTGAGTCGATGCGTCTGGTCGAGTACTACTATCAGCAGTTTGTGCACGCGGGCGCGAACCTTTCAGATGCCGACAAGGCCGAACTGAAGAAACTGAATGAAGAGGAATCGACACTCTCAGCCGCGTTCAGCAAGAAGCTGCTGGCAGCCACCAAAGCTGCAGCTTACGTCACCAGCGACAAAGGCGCGCTTGCGGGATTCAGCGAAACTCGCATGGAGGGAGCTGCGGAATCCGCAAAGGAGAGAAAGCTCGGCGGGTACGTCATTCCCTTACAGAACACAACACAGCAGCCCGATCTCGCCTCGTTGAGCGTTCGCAAAACTCGGCAGGCAATTTTCGAAGATTCCTGGACGCGCGCCGAGCGCGGCGACGGCAACGACACCAGAGGTATCGTGGCTCGCATGGCGGAAGTGCGTGCCCAAAAGGCGAAGTTGCTTGGCTTTTCGAACTTTGCCGCGTGGAAGCTGCAGGATCAGATGGCCAAGACTCCGCTGGCCGCAGTGAAATTCATGGACGAGTTAGTGCCGGGCTCGACTGCCAAGGCCCTCGCCGAAGGCAAAGACATCCAGTCCCTCATCGACTCTCAGAAAGGCGGTTTCACGCTCCAGCCGTGGGACTGGGATTTCTACGCTCAGCAGGTGCGGAAGGCGAAATACGATCTCGACGAAGAGCAAATCAAGCCTTACTTCGAGCTGAATAGCGTGCTGCAGAACGGTGTTTTCTACGCCGCGAATCAGCTTTATGGAATCACCTTCAAAGAACGGCACGACATCCCGGTGTATCAGCCGGACGTTCGCGTCTTCGATGTGTTCGATTCCGATGGCAAGCAACTCGCCCTCTGGTACTGCGACTACTTCAAACGCGATAACAAGAACGGCGGCGCATGGATGGACGTTTTCGTGAACCAGTCCAAGCTGCTGGGGACTCTGCCGGTTGTCTATAATGTCGCGAATTTCACGAAGCCTGCTGCCGGCCAGCCGGCTCTGCTCAGTTTCCGCGACGTGACCACCATGTTCCACGAGTTTGGGCATGCGTTGCACGGAATGTTCGCGAATACGGTGTATCCCACGCTTTCGGGATCGCAGGTGGCGCGCGATTTCGTGGAATTTCCATCCCAGTTCAATGAGAACTGGGCGAGCTATCCCGCGGTCTTCAGTCATTACGCGAAGCATTACCAGACGGGCGAACCGATGCCGTCCGACTTGGTGGGCAAAATCAAGAAAGCCTCGAAGTTCAACCAGGGCTATGCGTTGACCGAAGTGGTCGCCGCCGCAGAACTCGACATGCAATGGCACATGCTGCCGGGCGATTCTCCCATCCAGAACGTGGATGACTTTGAAGTGCAGGCATTGAAGAAAAAAAACTTGTATCTCAGCGCAGTGCCCACGCGGTATCGGACCAGCTACTTCGCGCACATTTGGCAGGACGATTATGCCGCGGGATACTACGCCTACTTGTGGACCGAAATGCTCGATCATGCTGCCTATCACTGGTTCGAAGAAAACGGAGGCATGACGCGAGCGAATGGCGATCGCTTCCGGCAGATGATCTTGTCGCGCGGAAACACCGAGGATCTCGGCAAAATGTATTCGAATTGGCTGGGCGGAGAACCAAGTATCGAGCCGATGTTGAAGTTCCGCGGATTGGTACCGGAGGAACCCGGGAAATAATGTGATACAAAAACTGTCTCAGCGCCTGGCGTAGCTGGCAACAGTTTCCGCAGTCGGAAGAATTCGGTAAAGTTTGAAATTCGCGTTCTGGTAAGCCAACTCGAGGGCGGAAGAGCGCTTCGCAACGACTTTCTCCGAACGTCCTCGATCTACTTCCGGCAGGTTACTCGTAATGAGGTAAGAGGCATGAACGCGTTGCGAATACTGCCACAATTCTTCGTCTGCCGCGTGCAGGTCATAAGAGGTCACGCTGCGGTCGGTGTAGAGCGCAAGTGCCCGTGCCCGGTAGTAAACGAGCACATCCTGCTGCCTTGTCTGCTTGCGGACTTCTCCGCAAAGCTCATTGAACTCTGGAAGCCCGGTACTTTGTCGGATTTTGCCGAAGTCGGTATTCTGATAAGCGCGCAGGAAAGCGACGCTCAACGTGAGTAAAAGCACACAAACGGCAATCGTGGAGTAGCGTGGGGCGAATCTCTCCGTTAGCGCGCTCAGTCCACATAAGACAAGAAATGCAAGCCAAGGGATAAATGGGAACGCAAGACGAATTCCAGGTGAGAACGGCCAGAGCAGAACTAATGCTGCGTACGGAATCAGAAACGCCTCGACACTCGTGATTCCTCGCGTGCGTCGAACCAGGAATCCCGTTAGTCCAAGAATGCCGACCACGGCCAGCACAAGAAAAGAAAACCAGCCGTGCGTGGAGGCAACCCAGAAACCCGCCACCGCCCTCGGATACGCGACTAAATTTACTTTGATGCTTTGGAGATTCAGGCGAAATTGACCCTGGTAGCTGGCGAAGCCTGATCCCACAATACGTGTTTGCAACATGAGCAAACTCGTCCACACCGCCAACGCCACGGCAGTGAGTCTTGTAAGAGTGCGATATTTGATGAGGTCATACAGCACCAGACCCGCAATTAGCGCGATCCCAGCGGTGCGAGTTCCAGTCGAGAAATATAAGGCGAGACCAACCAGAACCGCCCAGCACCACCATTTCTCTGATTCCCTTGGAGCGAATTCCACAAGAACTGCCGAAGTGAAGAAGAACAGAAAGAATGGAATATCAGAGAGCACATTATCTTTCGCGGCCCAAAAATGTGGACTAAAGCCGATGATCGCAATCAAGGCTAATCGGTACGGCATCTGCAGTTCGCGGCGCCAGAGTCGATAAATGATTGCCAGTGCAACTACAAAGAAGAGCACTTGCTCAATCTTCATGGCAATCAGATTCAGTCCAAAGAAGCGATAGACGGGTGCCAAAAGGAGTGGAAATACCGGCGGATACATCTTGGGACTGACTTGCGAAGCGCTATCCCACAGAAACCGGGTTTCGGCGTAAGGGCGATGCTCCACGATATTTCGGGCGTGGCCGATGTACAACGCGAAATCGTCGCCCCAGATGTGACCTTGTCGCACAGTGGCGGTTTGAAAGATCGCAATCGCCAGCAGAAGGACTGTCGGAAAAAACAGAAACAAGCATCGGGATACTCTTCCGCTGGGCTCACGGCGGGTATGCGTAAGGAGGTCGATCAGAGTTGGCGGAGAAAACGACAAAGATTAAGTTTGCAGACATCCCCGTGCATTGGCAACGCGCAAAGCAACTTTTTTCTGCGGGGAGTGCCAGTTCGGGAAAGCTCCGATTAGAGCGTGGGGGTTTCCGACGTTAACAATTCCGCGCCTGCCTCGACGCTGCCCTCCGCTCTCACTCGGAGGCGGTACCACACGACAATTGTCACCAGCGAAAATACAAAAATGATGGTCGAAATGGCGTTGATCTCTGGCGTGATGCCGCGGCGCAGACGTCCCCAGATTTCGAGAGGCAGCGTATTCTCGCGGCCGATCAGAAAGAAACTGACCGCAATTTCGTCCATCGAGAGGGTGAAGATCAGTAGCGCCGCGCCGATGATCGGAAGCTTGAGGTTTGGCACCGTGATCCGCCAGAACGTCTGCCAATAATTGGCGCCGAGATCGAGGGAGGCTTCCTCCTGCGCGCGATCGAGCTTTTGCAATCCTGCGAAGACTTCGGTGGTGGCGACCGATATCAACGCTGTGCCATGACCCAGGATGATCGTCAGCAGGCTCAGCTTCGTGCCGACCACATTGAACAACATCAACAGAGAAAGCCCCGTGATGATTCCGGGCAGAATCAGCGGCAGGAGAACCAAGCGGCGAAAGAGAGCTTTGCCGGGGAATCGCGCACGGTCGAGCGCCAACGCTGCGGGGATGCCCAGCGCCAATGAGATAGTCATTGCGGCAAGGGCTACACCGAGGCTGTTGACGACGGAATCCCACATGGCGCCGTCGGTAAAGAGCGTTCGATACCAGTCGAACGTCAGATTGCGGGGAGGGAAGCCGCCCACGCCGGGACCGTTGAAGGAATAAATAATAAGGATCGCGATCGGCAGATATAGAAATCCGAAGACTGAAAGGGCGTGCAACGGCAGCCAGCGCGAGCGTGAGACATTCTCGCCGCTCATGAGAAACTCCATTTCTTTTCCAGTCGCTCGGAGACGAACAGCAGGCTAACCACAATCACCAGCATGCCGAGCGAGATTGCAGCGCCGAGTGGCCAGTTGTAAGCTGCACCGAACAGGCTGACCACGATATTCGAAATCATGATGCCGCTCGGGCCTCCGAGCAGCAGCGGCGCGAGGAAATCTCCGAGGCTCAGAACGAATGCGAAGGTGGCTCCGGCGACGAGGCCGGGAATCGATAAAGGAAAAATTACTTTCCAGAACGTTTGTGCAGGCGTGGCCCCCAGATCCTGCGAGGCCTCCACCAGATTGCGCGGAATGTGTTCGAGCGATGCGTAGATCGGCAAAATCGTGAATGGCGTGTAGATGTGCGTGAGCGTCAGCACCACCGCAAAAGGGCTGTACAGCAGAAATTCCAGCGGATGCTTCGTAATGTGGACATACTGCAGCAACGTGTTCAGCACGCCATCGGATCCCAGAATCGTCTTCCATGCATACGCCCGCACCAGATAGCTGACCCACAGCGGAATAATCACCATCTGATAAAGCAGGTCCTTCCGCTTCCCCGCATAGAACGAGAGGAAGTAGGCGAGCGGGTAACCCAGCAACAGCGAGAACATCATCACCCGGGCTGCGATCCACATGGAACGCAGGAGGGTTTCCCAGTAGACCGTTTTCTCGAATAGCTCCTGATAGTTCGCGATGTTCCACGAGTGAACGACAGTCTGCGTAGCCGAGACTGACCAGAAGCTGTAACAAAACATCAGCGCGTAAGGAACAAGCAAGAACACTGCGACCCATGTCAGCGGCGGCACGGTCACCATCATCCTGTAAGCGCGGGAGAACATCAGTTCTTTTCGGGAGACTCGCGGACTGGAATTGCATCAGCGACTGAGAACTCGAGGTCCACTTCCGGCGTCGTGATTCCGCCGCTGGCCGTGCGCGCAACAAGTACGAGGTCGTCCGGACACTCGACACGAATCAATTCAGTCGCACCATGAAACGCCTGTGTCAGGACCCGCCCTGTCACACGAACAGAGCCGGGAGTACCGGCACCCACCCGAATGTGCTCGGGGCGCAAAGAGAGCAGTGTCGGCCCGTCGGGAAGGGAAGTTCTCCACGCGAGAGACTTGCAGCGCGCAATGCCGTCTTGCACCTCTGCCTTCAATAGATTCGTGTGGCCGATAAACTGTGCAACGTATGCTGTCGCCGGACGGCTGTAAATCTCGCGCGGGCTGGCGACTTGCTCGAGTTCTCCGGAGCGCAGCAGCGCGATGCGATCCGACATCACCATGGCTTCTTCCTGATCGTGTGTGACGAACACAAAGGCGATGCCGACTTCGCGCTGGAGTGACTTCAATTCGATCTGCATCTGACGGCGCAGGTTGGCGTCGAGTGCGGAAAGGGGCTCATCGAGCAGCAGCAACTGCGGGCGATTGACCAAGGCGCGTGCGAGAGCAACGCGTTGCTGCTGTCCTCCGCTGATCTTTGAAGGCTTCTTCTGGGCGTGCGCCGTCATTTTCACTTTTTCGAGAGCCTCTGAAACTCGCTGCCTGATTTCCGAATCTGGCCGCTTTGCTACGCGCAATCCGTAAGCAACATTCTGCTCAACAGTAAGGTGTGGGAAGAGCGCGTAACTTTGAAAGACCGTATTTACTCGGCGACGATAGGGGGGCTGCTGATCCAGTCGCTCTCCGGTCATCCAGAGTTCGCCGGAAGTTGCGGTTTCGAAGCCTGCGACGATTCGCAATAGCGTCGTTTTTCCGGAGCCGCTTTCGCCCAATATCGTTAGAAATTCGCCTTCGGCAATTTCGAGAGAAACATCGCGCAGCACCTTGTTGTTGCCAAAGCTTTTGGCGACCTTGCGGATGGAGAGCAGATTTTTCGCGTCAGACTGCGTCGTTGCGGTTCGAACTTCGGCTGGCGCGTTAAGAGAGGACATGGATCGTTTTTCGGGAGCAGTTCGCAGGCACACCCCGCCTACTGCGCAGCTTTCACATCGTTCCAAATCTCAGTGTATTTTGCGCGGCGCGGCACATTTTGCCAGAAGTAGATGCGCTTCTGGTAGTTCTCCACGTCATCCAGATGCAGGCCCTTAACTTGATCGGCGGTCATGAACTGGGCTGCCTGCGGATTAGCCGGCACGTAATGCGTTTTGTCCGTGACCAGCTTCTGCGTTTTGGCCTGGATCATATACTCCAGAAATTTCTGCGCCAGTTCCTTATTCTCGCTGCCTGCGGTGATCATCAGGTGGTCGATCCACCCGGTCGTATTTTCTTTTGGGATCGTTTCTCCGGCAGGAAAGCCTGCCTTCTTTAGATCGGCGGTGTTCAGCGGCCAGCCCATGGCGATGACAATCTCATGGCTTTGGAACAAGTTCGTCAGTTCTCCGCCGGTCGACCACATTTTGCGGACCTGGGGCTTCAATTCGAGTAGCTTCTTCTTCACTGCGTCCAGTTGCTGATCGGTCAAGTTATAAAGCTGCGATGGATCGGGCTTGTCATAGCCAAGAACCTGCGCGGCCATGTACACGGTGGAAAGATCGTCCCAGACGGAAACCTTCCCTTTGTATTTCGGATCCCACATCACGTTCCAGGAATCGGGAGGCTGCGGGAATGCAGTCGTGTCGTAGACGATGGGGTTCGGTCCCCACATGAAGGGAACTCCGTAAACCTGTCCATTGGCGCGCACCAGCGTGAGAGAAGTCAGTTGCGGTGATAGTTGCGAATAACTCGGCAGCTTGGAAAGATCAAGAGGGGCAGCCAAGCCGGCGGTCGTAATAGAAGTGGCGACGTCGCTCGAGGGTGAGATGACATCGTAATTGCCCGCGCTGCCGCCGCGCAGCTTGGCCATCAGTTCGTCGCTCGATCCCATGTAGGAAGCAGACACCTTGCAGTGGTGCGCCTCTTCAAAAGCGTTCACAAACGAAGGATCGGCATAACCTTCCCAGACCAGAAGGCTCAGCGTGGGCGTCTTCTTCGAACACGAGACCACTACCAGAACCGCAGCCACCAGTGGTATCAACCTGACGGCACGCTGCCAATTCATGTGTTCCTCCAAAACGTGCATCCGCGTTTAGAACGTCGGCGGAGTATTGACCCAAAGCACGAGAGTCTCCTTGCTTCCGGGATTCTTCCAGCGATGCGGCGTCGCACTTTCAAAATAGAAGCTGTCGCCTGATCTGAGTCGATATTCTTCGCCGTCGAGAATGATCTCCAGTTCGCCACGGAGAACGTAGATAAACTCCTCGCCATCGTGCATGTACGGATCTCCGCTGCCCGCTTCCGGAGCGATGCGAAACAGGTGCGGCTCCATCACGGTGTTTCCCCAGGCAAGCAATTCCATGCGGACGCCAGCGCCGGCTTCGAGCACCTTTCTTTCCGAAGCGCGGACTCTTCTTCCGTTGGAGGAGCCCGCATCAAAGAAATCAAGAATGTTGGTCTTGTAGAAGCGCGCGAGCTTTCGCAGAGTGCCGACCGAGCCGCTCATCTGCGAACGTTCCAGCGCGCTCAAAAACCCGACAGAAATACCAACAGCCTCGGCGACTTGCGCCAATGACAAGCGGCGGCGGGAGCGCAGTTGCCGCAGATGCCCGCCGATCGCGCCCGCATTGCCATCGGCTGCAGGACGAACCTTGCCCTCGCGCTTCAACAGTTCCACGATCGCAGCTGCGTTCAGCCCGCGGACTTTCCGCAAAAAACGTGCTCGCTTCAACAGCTTCACATCTTCAGCGCTGTACAGCCTGTATTTGCTTTCCGTGCGGCGCGGTCGCGTCAATCCCAGGCTTTCCCAGGACCGGATGACGGAAGGCGATACCCCAATCTGGCGGGCAACGTCTCCGATTTTCAAGTAAGGTTCAGGCATGCGGCCTTCCGTAACTCGTAAGGAACAGCGTCGTTTCTGAAAATGTGAAGAATACTATGAACTTTTTCCGCTTGACAGCGGACATCCCCATTCACTAACCTTGCGGGATTATAGCAAGGTTGTGGGTAGATACAAGCAGTTCGTTTTCCAACAATCCTTAAAATTCTCCCGGTCGTTTGGAGGTGTCAATTGTTGTTGCGAACCTGTGGGTCACGCTTGTGTCTGTTCGTCAGCTTCCTGTTGCTGACCTCGACGCTACAACTTTTCGCTCAGGGCACGGGCGGCCGCATTCTCGGCCGCGTGGCGGATCCCTCGGGTGCCGTGTTATCCGGCGCGAAAATCACTGCTACCAATGACGCGACGGGCGTCAGCCATGACGTACTTACCAATGACACCGGTGATTATGTCTTTCCCGAACTACCGGTCGGCACCTACTCGCTGACGTTCGATCTCGCAGGGTTCAAGAAGGCAGTGCGGCACGGCATAACCCTCGACGTAAACCAGGTCATCACACTGAACATGGCGATGCAGTTGGGCCAGGCGCAAGAGGTGGTTGACGTCACGTCGGAAGCCCCCCTGGTCGAGACCAGCAGCACCCAACTTGGAGCTGTGGTTAACAATCGATCCGTCAATGAACTCCCGCTGAATGCGCGTGACACCTATCAGTTCCTGCAATTGCAGCCGGGCGTGCAGTCGCAGTTGGGATCGAGCGGCGGCACGTTTTACGGCAGCAGTGATGCTGGCGCAGTGTCGGTCAATGGAGGCCGAGGCCGCGCAAATAACTTCAGCGTCAACGGCGGAGACGCCAACGATGCCTTCGTGAACCTCCCGACCGTCCAGCCCACTCCGGATGCGATTGAAGAATTCCGTGTCATCAGCAATACGTTCGATGCCGAGTACGGACGCAACTCCGGTGCAGTCGTCAATGTAATCACGAAGTCAGGAACCAACCAGTTCCATGGCGACGTCTACGAATACTTCCGCAATACGGTTCTCAACGCTCAGGGTTATTTCAATACCATCAAGCCACAAGAGAATCAAAACCAGTTCGGCGGAACCTTTGGTGGGCCGCTTAGGAAGGATCGTACCTTCTTCTTCACATCGTATGAAGGACGTCGGGTTCGGCAAGGGATTTCAGGTCAGACGGTGTTTGTGCCGACTACTCAGGAGAGGACGGGGAATTTCTCTAGCGACACTGTGTTTTCCGGTACTCTGACCGATCAGTTCGCGGCGGACGCATTGAATGGCCGCCCGGGCTGTACCGCGGCCATCAATGCGCTCGGAGGTGTGACGCCGGTTGCCGGAGCGAATTGGGGCGGGACCGGCGGTATTTTCCCCACGAACGTGATTCCGACCGCCTGCCAGGATCCGGTTGCGATGAACCTTCTGCGCTTCGTCCCAGGCGCCAATCGCTCGGATGGCTCATATCAGGCTGTCCCCGTGCAGTCTGAGAGGCAGGACCAATTCACCGTCCGCCTCGACCATCACATCAATTCCCGTCAGAATTTCAGCTTCTACTACTACTACACCGACGACAACATGCTGCAGCCTTTCTACAACTTCCAGGCATCGGGAGCGAACATTCCGGGTTTTGGATCCAAGGTGGGAACGCGTAGCCAGCAGTACAACCCGAGCCATACGTGGACAATCACCAATTCCCTCGTGAACGAAGCGCGGTTCACCTACATGCGTGAAGGGCAGTTGACGTTCCAGCACCCGCAGAGCACAGGATCGATTTACTCTTCGTGCTCTTCCACGGCAGCGCAGGCCGTGTGCTTCAACGGAACTTCGGACTCAAACTCCGGGCCAAATTCAATCGTGGGACAGCTCGGCACGAATCCACAGTACGGCATCACCACTGGCCTGCCATCGAATCGCACGGGGCTTCCTTTCGTGAGCGTCGCAGGTGGATTCGCGATCGGCAACGGGTGGGAAGGCGAGCTGCCCCAGGTCGGCAACTCCTTTATGTGGAATGACAACCTGACCTGGGTGAAAGGAAATCATACTGCCAAATTTGGAGCGGACGTCCGCCGCGACCGCTTCGATCAGACCCTCTATTACAACGTGAGCGGGCAGTTCACATTCAACAGCACAACCGAGAATTCCATATTCTCTAGCAACAACTATCCGGGCTATCTGCTGGGATTGGATGATAGCTACACCCAAGGTTCGGCGCAGCGGGAAAACGTGCGCACCACGGGCGTCTATCTATTCGCGCAGGATAGCTGGAAGATCAATCCTTCGCTCACCTTAAACTATGGACTGCGTTGGGAACTCGATACACCGCTTACCGACGTTTTGCATCACGTGCAGACCTATCGTCCAGGGCAAAACACGACGGTTTATCCATGCCAGTTGACAGCTGGCGAGCAGGCGTCCTTTGGAGTGAGTACTTGCGCCGCTGCAGGCGTTCAGCCAACCGGCCTGGTAGTCCCGGGCGACAAAGGTGTTTCCGCAGGGCTGACCCAGACGTACTACAAGGCGTTCGCGCCTCGCATCGGCATCGCCTACAGTCCGAATTTCAATAGTGGCTTGATGGGCAAATTGTTCGGCGCCAATGGCAAGACGAGCATTCGCTCCGGATGGGGCATGTTCTACAACCCAATGGAGCAGTTGGTGCTGGAGCAGTTCGGTGCTGAGCCGCCGTTCGGTGGAAGCACGTACTTGCCGGCAACGTTCCTGAACACGCCATTCATTGCGCAAACGGGAACCGTCAATCCCAATCCGTTTAACGGAATCCTCAGCCCGCCTCCCGGATCGCCGCAGGATTGGTCGAGCTTCCGCCCCATGCTGCTCTACGGTGATTTTCAGCCGCACATGCGCACGCAGTATACGGCTCAGTACAACTTAACCATCCAGCGCGAGCTTTCGCGCGACCTGGTCCTGCAATTGGGATACGTGGGATCGCAAGGTCACCGGTTGCTGGCTTCGCATGACATCAATGCGGCGAACCCCCAGACGTGTCTCGACATCATGGCGTTGGCCAATGCCAATGCTGCGAACGTTAGCTCTTACGGAGCGCCGGGTACTTGTGGGCCTTTCGCAGAAGACAACCAGTACTCAGTCACGCTCGCTCCGGGCGTGTTGTCCAACGGATTTCATCTCCCGACAGGCCAGGTCGTTCAGCCTGCTGGCCAGACTTTGAACCTGGTTGGACTGCGGCCCTATTCTTCACCGAATTGCAACCCGAATGGGCCAGCCTTCACGGCTGGCACCGGATGCCCGATCGACGGTGTCCCGGTGTTCACCAATATCTTCGCTGAAGATACGATCGCCGCCTCCGCCTACAACTCATTCCAGGCCAGCCTGGAAAAACGCTTCTCGCACGGAATTCAGATGCAAGCCGCCTACACCTTCAGCAAGTCGCTTGACTGGGCTTCCAGCTTTGAAGAGACTGTCAATCCCTTCAACTACAAAGGGAGCCGAGCGCTCTCACTGTTCAACTCTGCCCAGCGATTCGTGGTGAACTATGTGTGGGATTTGCCCGTCCGCAAGTACAACGGTTTCGCGGGCAAGGTGCTCGACGACTGGCAACTGTCAGGGATCATTCAGCTGCAAAGCGGCTTCCCGATTCGTCTGCAGTCGCAGGACGACACGGAATTGATCAGCAGTCTGTTCTTCCTGGGGGCGAACACTCCGCAAGCGCTCGGACCAGTGCAGATAGTGAATCCGAAGCAGATCCAGACATTCAACACCTACAATTACGGACCGGTGTCAGGACACTATTATCTGAACGCAGATCAAACTAAATTCGTGGATTCGACCTTGGGGCAGTTCTCCACCACTCCGCGCTCGATCTGCTGCGGACCGGGGGAGAATCAATGGGACATTACCGTCTCGAAGAAGTTCGCGGTAACCGAGGCCAAGTACTTCCAATTCCGCACGGATATCTTCAACCTCTTCAACAAGACGCAATTTGTCAACCCGGACGGCAATTTCAGCAACAGTACGTTCGGCCAGGTTCAGCAGGCCCGCGATCCGCGCCTGGTGCAGTTTGCTTTGAAGTTCTATTTCTAGAATGTAAGAACAGTTGGGTTTGAGACCGGGCGGTTCGCCCCACCCGGAAATCTAATGGCCGAGCACAAGAGCCGGCTTGAGTGATTCGGAGAACTGAGATGTATCCCGATCTGCAGAAAGAACTCTCAACGTTTGAGCGCCGGACCCCGAAGTCTGCGGAGGCGCACAAGAAAAACCTCAAGCGCATTCCTCTGGGTGTCGCGAGCAACTACCGTGCCTATGATCCCTGGCCGATCTTCGTGAAAGAAGCGAGTGGCAGCAAGTTTCGCGATCTCGACGGCAACGAGTACATCGACCACAACCTGACGTTCGGCGCGCTCATGGCCGGACACTGCCACCCGGCGGTCATGAAGGCGGTCGAGAAACGGCTTTCGACCGGAACCATGTTCGGCATGCCGCACGACATGGAGTGGGAACTGGCGGAAGAAATCTGCAACCGGTTCCCCATCGAAATGTGCCGCTTCGGCAACAGCGGAACCGAAGCGACCATGCACGCGATTCGGCTGGCGCGCGCTGCGACCGGTCGCGACAAGATCGTCAAGTTCGAAGGCGCATACCATGGCCTACATGACAGCGCACTGGTCAGCGTGAAGCCGCACGCTCCGGAGTTCGGAGACATTGATAATCCAACCTCCGTGCCCGGCGGACTCGGCGTCCCGAAAGCAGCGCTCGACAACGTGAAGATCGCAACCTTCAACGATCTCAACACGGTGGAGCGGCGGTTCAAAGAGAATCCCGGTCAGATTGCCGCGATCATTCTTGAGCCGATCCTGATGAACGTCGGCCTCTGCATACCGCGACCGGGCTTCCTGAAAGGGCTGCGCGAGATCTGCGACAAAAACGGCGCACTGCTGATCTTCGACGAAGTAAAGACCGGCTGCAAACTCGGATGGGGCGGTGCCAGTGAGTATTTCGGCGTCACTCCCGACATGATCTGCCTGGCCAAATCAATCGGGGGCGGATTGCCGCTCGCCGCTTTCGGTACGCACAAGTCCGTCATGGACCTCATTTCGCAGCACAAAGTTTTCCACGGCGGGACATACAACACCAATCCAGTGTCGATGGCGGCAGGGCTCGCGACGTTCCGCGAAGTGCTCACACGTGACAACTATGCGCACGTCGACAAGCTAAGCAAGAAGCTGGCCGATGGCTATCGCAAAATCATCGCGAAAGTCGGACTACAGGCGTACATCGCGGATGCTGGCGCGAATGGCGCCTTGATGCTGTACCCCAAGGAGATCGTGAATTACCGCGACTGGACCGTCATCGATGTCGATCTGTGGCGGCATTACTGGTTCGGCATGGTGAACCGCGGCGTCATGGCTCAGCCCTATTGGTGGGACGAGCAGTGGACGATTTCGGTGCAGCATACCGACGCCGATATCGACAAGCACCTCGCAGCATTCGACGATATTGCGGCATCGCTGGCGAAGGCGCAGCAGGAGCGTCAAGAGAGAGTGCCGGCGGAAGTAGCACATTAAAAGCGGGTGGTCAGCGACTAGTGGTCAGTGGTCAGCAAAGCCGAACCACTGGCCACGGATCGCTGGCCAGTGATCACTGATTTTGTCCACCACACCACAATCCGAAGTTCAGACGCATCTGATTCGTGCGCTTGGACGGCGCGATCTGGTCTTGCTATTTGTGGTCGCGGTTTTCAACCTGAATGTCGTGCCCTCGATCGCGGCGAATGGCGGTGTGACCGTTTGGCTTTGGATCATTTCGCTGCTGCTGTTTTTCTGGCCGCAGGGAATCGCAGTCATCGAATTGGCGCATCGCTATCCCGGAGAAGGTGGCGTTTATCTCTGGGCCAAGGAAGTCTTCGGCGACTTCCATGGATTTCTCTCCGGCTGGTGTTACTGGACCAACAACATGCTCTACGTGCCGACCGTGATGCTCTATTTCGTCGGCGTCTCGGTATATGTGCTTGGGCCGGGGCATCAGGGGCTTTCCGATAATAAGATCTTCGCGTCGATCGCATCGCTCACGTTGTTGGCGCTGCTCACGATCTTTAATATTCTCGGGTTGGGTGTGGGCAAGTGGATCAATAATCTCGGCGCTATCGGTACCTTTATGGCCGCAGCGGTATTGATCGGGCTCGGCGCAGTCATTTGGTGGCGCTTCGGCACGACGATCACCGGTGCAGATTTTGCGATTCCTGCGAATCCGAAGTTCGTGCTGAATTCTTTCGGCGTGATTTGCTTCGGACTGGTTGGTCTGGAACTCGCGTCGGTCATGGGAGACGAAATCAAGGATCCACGACGCACCCTACCGGGCGCCGTGGCTTTTGGAGGCGTGATCTCTGGGCTGCTCTACGTGGGCGCCACACTAACTTTGCTGATTGCCGTCGGCAAGAATGTCAACGTTCTGCAGGGAATTGTGCAGGCCGTTACGCACATGGCGGGACGCGTTGGCATGGGCTGGATCACAATCCCGTTCGCGGTGCTGCTGAGCCTGTCGATCGCGGGCATTGGCTCGGCCTGGATGGGCGGCTCGGCGCGCATTCCGTTCGTCGCCGGTCTTGATTCCTACATGCCAAGCTGGTTGGGCAATGTGCATCCGCGATATGCCACGCCCTATGCTGCTTTGATCCTGCAAGGAATTGTTTCGGCGGTGCTGGTGATCTTGAACTTTGCCGGAGCCGGAGTACAGGAGACCTTCCAGAAGCTTTTGTCGCTAGCCGTGGTTCTGCAGTTGGTTCCGTTTCTTTATATGTTCGGAGCGCTGGTGAAGTTTGCGATCACTGAGACGAAGCCCTTGGGACAATACAGCAGGGGAACGATGTTCACTGCTGGACTGTGCGGATTTCTCACCACCACGCTGGGAATTCTGCTGGTGTTTTTTCCCGCCCAGCAGATCACGTCGTTGTGGCAATACGAGCTGTGGATGGTAGGCGGGACGATCTTCTTTGTAGGCTTAGCTGCATTCTTTTTCTTTGTATACGGCCGCAATAAAGCCCCGCAGGGGCGAAATATGTTAGCCCAGGACGTAAGTCCTGGGTTGACGCAGGAAGCAAACAGAGTCCCGTAGGGACGACAGACACGCTAGCCGGTGAAGAGAAGCAAAATCGGGGCTCGCGCCCCAGGAGGCCATGATGCCTAGCGGAGTTCAGACGGAAGTCAAAACCTATCAGATGTTCATCAACGGCGAATGGGTCTCCAGCAAGTCGGCCAAGACTTTCCCGGTGTACGATCCTTCGACGGAAGAAGTCATTGCTCAGGTTCCCGATGCCAAGGCTGACGATGTAAACCGCGCAGTGGCTGCGGCCAAAGCAGCATTTGAAGATGGGCCATGGGCGACGACCACGGCGCAGGAGCGCGGGCGTGTTCTGTTCCGCATGGCCGACAAGGTTCGCCAGAACTTGCCGGCGCTGGCCGAACTCGAATGCCGCAACACCGGCAAGCCGATTGTCGAGGCCGAGTATGACATCAATGATGTCGCAACTTGCTTTGAATACTACGGTGGACTGGCCACGAAGATTACCGGCAGTGTCAATCCCGTGCCGGACAACGCAATGTCGCTCTCATTGAAGGAGCCGATCGGCGTCGCGGGACAGATCATCCCCTGGAATTATCCACTCCTCATGGCCGCCTGGAAACTGGCGCCGGCCATTGCAGCCGGATGCACCTGCGTTCTCAAGCCGGCTGAACAGACTCCGCTCACTGCGCTCGAGTTCGCGAAGCATCTCGCCGATTGCGGCCTCCCGCCCGGAGTGGTGAACATCATCACCGGCTTCGGCGAGACCTGCGGCGCTCCGATCGTGCAGCATCCCGATGTGAATAAGATTGCGTTCACCGGCAGCGCGACCGTGGGCAAGATCATCGTCAAGCAGGCTGCCGACACGGTAAAACGCGTGACCCTGGAACTCGGCGGCAAGTCTCCCAACATCTTCTTCGCCGACGCAGATTTCGAGGCCGCCATCGATGGCGCGCTCTTCGGCGTCTTCATCAATCAGGGTGAAGTTTGCTCGGCGGGAAGCCGCATCCTGGTGCAGAAGTCAATCTACAAGAACTTCGTCGATGCCATGACCGAGAAGGCGAAGAAGATCAAGCTCGGGCCGCCCCTCGACCGCGATACGAAGATGGGACCGCTGGTCAGCAAAGAGCAGTACGACCGCGTGAACCAGTACCTGGAAATCGGCAAGAAGGAAGCGAAGCTGGCCTCCGGCGGAGGGCGCCCGGAAAAGTTCACGAAAGGCTATTACGTTCAGCCCACCATCTTCTACGACGTGAACAACAGCGCCCGCATCGCACGCGAAGAAATTTTCGGGCCGGTCGCTTCTGTAATTCCGTTTGAAGACGAAAAAGATGCGATGAAGATTGCTAATGACTCCCCTTATGGATTGGCGGCGGCAGTTTGGACCCGAGACATCTTCAAGGCCATGCGAGCAGTCAAATCGCTTCGCGCCGGAATCGTCTGGGTCAACCACATGCAGCCCACCTATGTCGAAGCTCCGTGGGGAGGATTCAAGCAATCCGGCTTCGGCCGCGAGCTCGGACCGTGGGGTATCGAAGAATATCTCGAGACCAAGCAGGTCCACATCAATCTGAACGAAGCGCCGATTGGATGGTACTGAGAAGCCGTTGCAAGGGATTAAGGACCGGGGACTAGCGCAGAGCGACGCTTATCCTAACCCTATTCCCGAGCCTCTAATCCCTGAGATTTCATTATGTCCACAATTCAACTACGCACACAAATTCCGGGCCCGAAGTCGAAAGCCCTTCACGAGCGCCGCTCCAAGGCCGTGCCCCGCGGGCTTTCTCACGGCACACCCATTTACGTGGCCAAGGCGGAAGACGCCTGGCTCGAAGATGTCGACGGCAACCGCTACTTGGATTTCGCTGGTGGCATCGGCTGTCTCAACGTCGGCCACCGCCGGGATGAAGTGATCGACGCCATCAAGGATCAGCTTGACCATTTTCTGCATACCTGCGTGCAAGTCACGCCGTATGAAAGCTACGTGCGTCTTGCCGAACGTATGAATGAAGTTACTCCGGGCAATTTCGCGAAGAAAACAATTTTCGTGAACACCGGTGCCGAGGCGGTAGAGAATGCCGTGAAGATCGCGCGCGCCTACACCAAGCGTCCGGCGATCATTGCGTTCGAAGATGCATTCCACGGCCGCACGATGATGACGCTAGCTCTGACCAGTAAGACGCATCCCTATAAGGCTGGATTCGCGCCGTTCCCGAGCGAGGTTTATCGCGTTCCCTACGCGTATTGTTACCGCTGCTCATACTCGAAGACATATCCCTCGTGCGATCTGTATTGTGCGCGGCATTTGGAAGACACGTTCAAAAAAGTGGTAGCGAACGAAGAAGTGGCCGCCGTAATCGCCGAGCCGGTATTGGGCGAAGGCGGATTCGTTGCTCCTCCGCCGGATTATTTCAAAGTTCTGGTCGATCTTTGTCATAAGTACGGCATCCTGTTCATCGCCGATGAAGTGCAGTCCGGCTTCGGACGCACCGGTGCGCTGTTTGCCAGCGAGCGCTACGGCATCGAACCCGATCTCCTCGTCAGCGCCAAATCACTGGGTGGCGGACTACCGCTCGCTGCAGTCACCGGCCGTGCCGAGATTATGGATGCCCCCGGTGTAGGTGGCCTGGGTGGCACATTTGCGGGCAATCCATTGTCATGCGCGGCGGCGTTGGCCGTTCTCGATTTATTCGAGCAAGAGAATCTGCTCGCTCGCGCCAATGAACTCGGTGATCATTTCCAGCAGCGTGCTCGCGAATGGCAGCGCAGGTGGAATATCATCGGAGACATCCGCGGCTTGGGCGGCATGCAGGCTCTTGAGCTTGTGAAATCGCAGGACACCAAGACGCCCGCTAGCGACGAGACCAAGAAGATCTCGCAATATTGTTATGAGCACGGACTCATCACCATCACCGCCGGTACATATTCGAACGTGATCCGGGTGCTTGTGCCGCTTGTCATCAGCAAAGAACAAATGGACGAGGCCATGGACGTGCTCGAGTCCGCCATAGCGAACGTTTGCGAGCAGAAAGGCGCAGTAGCTCTGGTTTAAAACGGTACCCAGTTGCCGGTACCCAGTAACAGCAGGTTATCTCTGGGAACTGGAAACTGGGTACTGGCAACTTAAGTTGATTCTTCGCGACAGCGAAAGGCATTATCTTCCTATGACCGTAGCGGCACCTCCTCTGAATAAACTGACTCACTACATCAATGGACAATGGTTCGACGCACATGCCTCGGAATGGCGTGACGTTGTGAACCCCGCTACCGGTGAGATCCTGGCCAGCGTTCCGCTGGCCGACGCCGCTGACGTAAATGCGGCGGTCGAAGCTGCTGCCACGGCATTCCCGGAATGGCGGCGCACGCCCCCTGAAGACCGCATCCAGCCGCTCTTCAAGTTGAAGATGCTGCTGGAAGAGCACATCGACGATATCGGTCGCATCATCACGATGGAGAACGGCAAGACCTTCGGCGAGGCAAAAGCCGAGATGCGCCGAGCCATCGAGAACGTGGAAGTTGCCTGCGGTATCCCCATGATGATGCAGGGCTATAACCTTGAAGACGTGGCGCGCGGTATCGACGAGATCATGATCCGCCAGCCTCTCGGAGTCGTTGCCGCCATCACGCCGTTCAACTTTCCCGGCATGATTCCGTTCTGGTATCTGCCTTACGCCATCGCCACCGGGAACACTTTCATCCTGAAACCCTCAGAACGTGTGCCGCTCACCATGCGCTTCGTCTTCGAGCTGCTAGAGAAGACTGGGCTGCCAAAGGGCGTGGTGAACCTGATCAACGGCGGGAAGACGGCTGTCGACGCTTTGATCGATCATCCCAAGGTACGGGCGATCAGCTTTGTGGGGTCGACTCCGGTTGCCCGCTATATCTATTCGCGATCGGCGGCGCAGGGTAAACGCTGCCAGTGTCAAGGCGGAGCGAAGAATCACGTCATCGTGCTGCCTGACGCGGACATGCCGATGGCGACACAGATCATCAGCGACAGTGCATTCGGCTGCGCCGGACAGCGCTGCCTCGCCGTATCAGTGGCGGTGACGATCGGCGAAGCGCAAAAAACCTTCCGCGACTCGATTGCCGAGTCGGCCTCGAAATTGAAAGTAGGGAACGGACTCGAGGCTGGCATACAGATGGGCCCCGTTATTACGCCCCAGAGCAAGGAGCGCGTCGAATCGCTGATCGGCGTGGGCGAAAAGCAGGGCGCCAAGGTCTTGCTGGACGGGCGAAACGCGAAAGTTCCGAAGCACGATCACGGCAACTTTGTGAATCCAACGATCCTCGATGGCGTGCCTGTAACCAGCGAGCTCACGGATACAGAGATTTTCGGCCCGGTACTCAGCCTCGTCCACGCCAGCGATATGGATGAAGCGCTCGCATTCCTCGAGCGCAGTGCGTATGGCAACCAGGCGTCGTTGTTCACGTCCAGCGGATCGGCAGCACGACGATTCCGCTACGAAGCGCCGGCGGGGAACATCGGCATTAACATTGGAGTCGCGGCCCCAATGGCGTACTTCCCGTTCAGCGGCTGGAAGAACAGCTTCTTCGGCGATCTCCACGCGCAGGGCCGGGATGCGATCGACTTCTATACTGACAAAAAAGTTGTTATTGAGCGCTGGGCCAAGGAGCACAGCCGAAAATTCTAAGTTTTGAGTCATTGAGCGATTGAGTCATCGGGCGATTGAAATCCAAATGTTGAGGCGCAAACGACGCCACGTATCGAATCGCCCAATGACCCGATCGCGCAATCGCCCAATCAAATGAGGCAATCATGACTACTACCGTTGCAACTCCCTCCATGACCGGCCAGCAGATCGTCGATCTCACCAAGAAGCACACCCTCTTCGAATGGTCCGCCCAATCGAAAGTCGATCCCATCCCGGTTGCCAAGGCCAAAGGAATCTATTTCTGGACGCCGGAAGGGAAACGCTTCATCGATTTCAACAGCCAGTTGATGTCTGTCAATATCGGACACGGCGACGAGCGCGTCATTCAAGCGATCTACGAGCAGGCACAGACGTTGGCCTACGCGAATCCCTTCATGGCCACAGAGCCGCGCGCACGTTTAGGCGCAAAGCTGGCTGAGATTACTCCCGGCGACATCGATACATTCTTCTTCACCAATGGCGGCGCTGAAGCCAACGAGAATGCCATCAAAATCGCGCGCTTTTTCACCGGACGCCACAAGATCATGGCACGCTATCGCTCGTATCACGGAGCCACCGCCGGCAGCATTTCACTAACGGGCGATCCTCGCCGATGGGCCGCCGAGCCCGGTATCCCCGGCGTGGTGCGTGTGCTGGATCCTTATCACGGCATCGAGCGAGGGTGGGAATCAACCGAGTCTTCGCTTGCGATAATCGAAGAGACAATCCAACTCGAAGGTGCGCACACCATCGCGGCATTCATTCTCGAAACCGTGGTCGGCACGAATGGCATCCTGATTCCGCCCGACGGATACATGCAAGGCGTGCGCAAGCTGTGCGACAAGTACGGCATCTTGATGATCGCCGACGAAGTCATGGCCGGCTTCGGCCGGACCGGAGAATGGTTCGCCATCGATCACTGGAAGGTCGTGCCCGATCTGATCTGCATGGCCAAGGGGCTGACCTCGAGCTACATTGCCCTCGGCGCCGTAGGCATGCGGCATCACATCGCGCAGCATTTTCAGGACAAAGTCTTCTATGGCGGGCTGACATACAACTCACACCCGATGGGGTGCGCAGCCGCGCTGGCGACCATTCGCGTCTACGAGGAAGATAAGCTGATCGAGAACACGCGCAAAATGGGTGCACTGATGAAACAATTACATCAGGAACTTCAGAAAAAGCATCCATCAGTCGGAGCAATACGCTCCATCGGTCTGTTTGGAATCCTGGAACTAGTGCGCAGCCGCAAGACGATGCAGCCCATGGCTCCCTTCAACGGCACCTCAGAGGAGATGGGTGCCCTCGGAAAATTCTTCCGCGAAGAGGGCCTTTACACGATCGTGCGTTGGAATTCCTTCTATACGAATCCCCCGCTGTGCATCAACGAACAGCAGATGCGTGAGGCTTTCGCCATCATCGACAAGGGGCTTGAGATCACCGACCGCGCAGTGAAGGACTAATCTCAGTTCCCGACACACACAAAGTCAAAGCCCCATCCTGTCGCAAAGATCGCGACAAGGTGGGGTATCCTTCTGCCCGTCTTCTGTGTCAGGCGGCTTTCGGAAAGCTTCCAGTGATTTTCCGGACGAATCCGTGAACGGAGTGGAACCCGTTATGGGGAAAGAACATGAACGGACATTCTCCTGGAATCAGTTGAATTCCGTTTTGCTGACAAAATTCAACCGCCTTGGGGCTAACCGCGCCACTTCCACCAGCACGGTACATCCATATGCGGCGGATTCCTGCCTTCACACATTCCGGCACCACTGTTTCGGTAACCTCAGGAGAAGTCATCAGCAGAACAGCATCCACTGCCGGCTGGATATCGGTTACATGCGCGAATGCTCGCCAGCCAGGAACCTCCTCAGCCTTAGGGTTCACCGGCACGACATCGTAGCCGCGCTTCACAAACTCGCGAAAAAGAGAGGCACTGAAGTCTTTCGGATTGCGTGAGACTCCGACGATCGCGATGCGCTTTTGCGCAAGGAAATCCCTGATAACGTTGAGAGAACTGGAGTAAGTCGCCATCGATTCCTCCTGCTTTTCTGGTAGTGTACGGTCGCAGTCATCCCTCTACAGTGATGCCAATCACTTGCGACCCAACGATGCGTTGGCCTTGCGGATTAATTCGCTAAGAGGCACAATTTAGGGCGCACGAGCATCCCACTCGTGCATGGGTGCTGTGTCGAGAACTCACCCGAGGAAATGTTGAGATGAGAACAAGCATATTGATCGCTCTGCTATTCGTGTTGGCGCTGGGGGCGTCGGCGCAAAACAATGGAGATTCTGCTCCGAATTCCGCTGCTGTGAGCTCCGGCGAGCGCGAGCCATTGGCTTCACCGCGCCCGAAAGATTTCTGGGACGGCGACGATCCCAACCTGGTCAACCTGGTGACGCATCCGTTTGCGAACAAAAAGTATGTGCAGCGGCACGTCGGGCCCATCCACGACCGCCTCAACGAACTTGAACAGATAACGGCCGAAAATAGCGGCAGGATCAAGGACGTAGACACGCGCGCGCAGCAGGGCATTCAGCTTGCATCAGAGAAAACCACGCTCGCCGATCAACATTCCGGCGATGCGACCAACAAAGCACAAGCGGCGCAAACCGCGGCAAACCAGGCCTCCGCGCGGGTTTCCACGGCGGAACAAAAGGTTGCGAATCTCGATCAATACCAGGGCACCGCGCAAACTGAAATCCGCTTCCGCCCGGGACAGACCGTACTAACTAAGAGTGCCAAGGACGCCCTCGACGACATGACATCTCCGCTTAGAGGGCAGCAAGGCTACATCATCGAAATCCGCGGATTTGCGCCCGGCCAAGGGCAGGCTGCGATCACGAGTGCTCGCAGAATGGCCGATTCAGTAGTGCGCTACCTCGTGCTCACCCACAACATCCCGGTATACCGCATTTACGAAATGAGCATGGGAAACGCACAAAGCTCTCAAGGCAAGCATGTAAGCCCCGCCCGAGTAGAAGTCAGCATTCTGAAAAACGATCTGGCCACCTCGCCGCAGCGATAATCTTCGCATCTTTGCAAAATGCGAAACGGGGCGAATTCCGCCCCGTTTTTCTTGCGCATCCTGCCGCGCTTCAATGCCTTCGGACGTAAATTCCCATTCCCAAAACGGGAATCGTACATACATTTGTGATCTCGGTCACAGACCGCAGGCCGCTTCCCCTCGATGATGTTTTTCGCCCGCATTCGATTTTTCCCCGCGGATAAAGGCAAGCAGTAATAGGCGGAGCCCTCGCTAGAACGTTGAGCGGTTGCCGCAAGCTGTAGCGCTGCGCGCCACTTGGCAAGAAGCACAAGCGCTGCGGTTTCGATTCGACCCACTCCAGGATGAGGTTGGCTATGAGTGCTGCCGATCAAAGGAGATTTTTCGCAATTTCGGCCTTCATTCAGCAACCGAAGACGCGGAATCTCCTGAGGCTGAGCGCGGCGGTGATCGCGCTCCACATTCTCCAGGAAATGTTTCTTGGAACGAGTCCGCTCGGCTCGTTCCTCTCCAATGCGCTCCAGATTTCCTGTGCGGTTGTCGCCAGCGTGGCTTGCTTCGCCGCGATTCGGCGCTCTGTCGGCTATACCCGATTCTTCTGGCTCCTCATCGGCCTTAGCTTTGCGGTGTGGATTTTTGCCGATGCGGGTTGGTTGTACTACGAATCGTATCTGCGAAAGCCGCCGGATCGAGAGTCGATTTTTCATTTTTTTGTCGATTGCCGTGCGCTATTCCTTGCCATGGCGCTTCTGTTGGATCCGGAAGAAGAAGATCGCCCTTACTACTGGAATGTGCCTTCGGTTCTGGATGCGGTCCAACTCTTCATCATCTTTGCCTTAATTTATCTAGGGTGGTATCAGGCAACTTCTCGTGACACAAGTCGAGTGATCTCGCTCATCCGCTCCGACGAAATCGAATTGGGGGGGAACATCGCTGTCTTGGGGGTAGCGGCTTTTCAGGCGATCCGGGCGCGGACCTCTCCGATGAGAAAGTTGTACCTCGGTTTACTGATTTGGTCTGCACCATTGATCACCGGAATCGTCTTTACCGACTTCCATGAACTCTCCGGCTCAGAAATTCCTACCGGCACATGGATTGACCTGTGGTGGTCGATCCCATTCTTGATGGCGGCCTTCTGGGCCCTAAGCTGGAAACAAACTGCCGATTTCTACCCAAGGGTAGTCCGGAACAAGGGGATCGTTGGCACACTGCTCGAAAAGACTCTCTATGCCGCGGGGCCGCTGATTGTTCTTTTGCAGGTGACGAATCTCGGGCCGGAGTGGCGGAAACTTAGTTTTGGATTGCTGGGAATTTCAATCGTGTGTTTCGGAGCCCGTTTGGCATTCAGTGAATTTCAGCAGGCGGAAGCAACCGCTCGCGTTCGCGAGGCGAATCGATCGCTGAGGCAGAGCGAAGCCAGGCTCCGGGAGTTTGAGCGCGTCGTAGAAGGGCTCGATGAAATGATCGTGGTTGTGGACCAGGAATACCGCTATCTCCTCGCCAATCAGTCGTTCCTGGATTACCGGGGTATGAAGAAAGAGGAAGTGATCGGGCGCGAGTTGAGAAGCGTCCTGAATCCCGCAGTTTTCGATTCAATCATCAAACCCAAGTTGAACGAGTGCTTCGAAGGCAAGCTCGTGCGCTACGAGATGAAATACGTGCATGCCCAAAAGGGGGAACGGCACCTGGCGATCAGTTACTTCCCAATTTCCGGCCCACTGGGAGTCGATCGAGTCGCCTGCATTCTGGAAGACATCACCGACTGGAAAAAGTCGGAGCAAGCTCTACGGGAGAGTGAGGACCGCTACCGCGACCTGGTGGAACACAGTGAAGATCTGGTCTGCACACACGACTTGCAGGGAAGTTTGCTGTCAGTGAATCCGGCGCCAGCTCGCATTCTGGGTTATGAAGTGAGTGAACTGCTGAAGACGCCAATGCGTGATCTGATCGTCCCCGAGTTCCGGGAGAACTTCGACGCTTATCTGGAGACGATCAAAACGAGAGGTACTGCGAGAGGGCTTCTCTGCGTTGCAACTAGGAATGGTGAGCGGCGTGTTTGGGAATATAGCAACACTCTGCGGACGGAAGGGGTTTCTTCTCCCGTAGTGCGTGGACTGGCACACGACGTTACTGACCGCGAGAAGGCCGAAAGAGCACTACGTGAGAGCGAGGCGCGAATGCGGTTGTTCATCGAGCACGCCCCCGCCGCGGCTGCGCTGTTCGATACCCAAATGCGATACATCCAGGCCAGCCGCCGTTGGCGGGACGACTATGGACTCGGCGACCGCGAACTGTGTGGGCTTTCACATTATGAGATCTTTCCGGAGATTCCTGAGCGATGGAAGCAGGCGCATCGCCGTGGACTCGCGGGAGAGGTGTTGCGAGAAGAGAAGGATCGTTTCATACGGGCGGACGGACGAGTGCAGTGGTTACGCTGGGAGATCCAGCCGTGGTATGAACAGGGACACATCGGGGGAATCGCAATTTTCGCTGAGGACATCACCCAGGCCGAATTGCAAACGGAAGCACTCCGGCAATCCGAAAACCGCTATCGTACGCTTTTCGAGAAAAGCGTTGCCGGCGTTGCGTGCGTCGCGCTGAATGGCACCATCCTCGACTGCAACGATGCCTGGGCCAGAATCTTGGGCCACAGTTCTGCCTCGGAATGTCGCGGCGCCAAAATCAACGATTACTATCGCGATCATGCCCAACGGGAGTTAATGGTCTCCGAGTTGAAGAAGACGGGCTACTTCCTCAATCGCGAATGGGAACACCGGCACAAGGATGGCAGCCCCATCTGGGTTCTGCTCAACACGGTTCTCCTCAATGATGAGAGCGGCGAACTCGTTATTCAAGGCACAATGATCGATATCACCGAGAGAAAGCGCGCCGAGCAAGTTTTGATAGAGAACGAGAAACTGGAACGAGAGCGTGCGAGGGAACTACAGACGATTCTGGATACCTTGCCGATCCCCTTACTGATTTCCAAAGACCCAGAGTGCGAGCAGCTAAGTATGAATCGGGCCGCAGCCATGAATTTCGGACTATCCGCTGAGAAGGTCGCTGTCTCCAGTTTCATGGAGGGTCCCACTCGGGTTCGATTCATGCGTGGAGATGAAGAACTTCCCAAAGAGAAATTGCCTATGCAAATGGCGGCAGCCACGGGCTCTCCCGTAAGGAATGTGGCATACAAAGTTGTATTTCCTGATGGAAGCGAAAAGTATGAACTGGGGCACGCCGCACCATTGATTGATGGAAACGGGAAACTAGTAGGTGCCGTTGGAGCGGCCCTCGACATCACCGACCGCATGCGTGCCGAGGAAGCACTGCGACGCAGCGAAGAGCGCTTCCGGGTCGCGCTCAAGGACTCTCCCATCACGGTCTTCAACCAGGATCGCGACCTCCGGTACACCTGGATCTACAACCCGCAATTCTATCAGGACCACGAGATCATTGGAAAAACAGACGAAGATATCTTCTCTTCGAAGAGCGCTCGCCTGTTGGCGGAGCTGAAGAGGCAAGTGATCCAGACCGGAATGCCGGTACGCGAGGAGGTCGCGCTTCCTAAGAACGGGAGCACTTATGTTTTCGATCTCAGAGTTGAGCCTGTTTTTGGTGCGGACGGCCAAGTCATCGGCATTACCGGTTCTGCTGTCGATATTGCCCGCTTGAGAGAGATGGCCGACCGTCTGCAGGAGTCGACGGACCGCCTCAGTCGTGAGAAATCCTACCTCCAGTCGGAAATACGCACGGAGCTTGGATTCGAAGAAATCATCGGTCAAAGCCCGTCACTGCGGGAGGTCCTCGCAAAAGCTCGGGTAGTGGCCCCCACCGACTCGACCGTGCTGCTGCTGGGCGAGACGGGAACGGGCAAAGAACTGGTGGCCCGGTCCGTCCATGATTTGAGCACGCGCCGCGAACACACATTCGTCAAGCTCAACTGCGCCGCAGTTCCATCGGGACTCATGGAAAGCGAGCTGTTCGGGCACGAGAAGGGCGCCTTCACCGGCGCAATCAGCCAAAAGGTCGGCCGTATCGAACTGGCCCACAAAGGCACGTTGTTCCTCGACGAAATCGGCGAGCTGCCGTTGGAACTACAACCTAAGCTGTTGCGCGTGCTTCAAGATCGCGAGTTCGAGCGCCTCGGTGGGGTCAAAACATTAAGCGTTGACGTACGCATCATCGCGGCAACCAACCGCGACCTGCGACAGGACGTCGCCGATAAGAAATTCCGCGAGGATCTCTTCTACCGCCTCAATGTTTTTCCCATTCAGTTGCCGTCTTTGCGCGAACGGCGGGAAGACATTCCATCTCTTGTCTATCACTTCGTACAAAAGCACTGTCTCAAGATGAGCAAAGAGATCGATCATGTCCCAGATGCTGTCATGAAAATGCTTCGGCAGTGGAGTTGGCCTGGAAATGTCCGCGAACTGGAAAACATGGTTGAGCGAATGGTCATTCTGACGAAGGGGCGGGCATTGGTGGCGCCACCAGCCGAGATCCAGGCCCAAAAGGGAGTCGCAGACGACGACCTTACCGACATGGAGCGGGAGCACATCATTCGCGTTCTGCGCGAAACTCACGGTGTCTTGTCAGGCACCGATGGCGCCGCGAATCGGCTGGGCGTGAAACGAACTACGCTCCAATCCATGATGAAGCGGCTCGGAATCGACGTCCACGACTATCGGACTTGGGGCTCCGGCAACGGGAGATCGTAACGGCCCAGACCTCCTCTGATCTGGATCGGTCTCATCATTTGGTCAATCGTCCGTATTTCTTCAGAACTTCCCGCAGGCGGTCGTGCGGCAACGCAATTACCGTGTGATTGTTGATGCCCGTCATGGTCTCGGCGGCGATCATCGCATTTACAACCGCTTCTTCCGTAGCTTGCACCGTCGCCAGGAAAATTGGATCGAGAGAATCGTTTGGCAGCATTGTCAGCTGATGCAGTCCCTGGCTCCCCACCGCTCCGGGGTTGGCAGTTGAAAACGCGATGAAGATATCGCCAGATCCATCACCGGAGTAGCTGCCGTCGCGCCCCAGCCCTAACGAGACTTTCTTCGCAATGCGCTTCAGTTGCGTCGGAATCAGCGGCGCGTCAGTGGCTACGACGACAATGATCGACCCTACGTCCTTTTGCCAGACAGTGTGCTCGGGAATTTCGCGTCCGACATTCACCCCGGCAATCCGCAACTGTTCGCGCGATCCATAGTTGCACTGCACAAGAACCCCAACCGTATATCCTCCCGCTTTCGCATCGAGTACCCGGGAACTCGTTCCGATCCCGCCCTTGAACTCGTTACAAATCATCCCCGTCCCGCCACCGACATTCCCTTCTTCGACCGGCCCGGAGTGTGCGACATCGAGTGCGTGCCAGGCATCGTCCGGCTTCACGTGAAATCCGTTGATATCGTTCAGATATCCGTCCCATGTCTCAGCGACTACTGGAAGAGACCACCAATAGCCCTCCATGTCCGGAGAACCGTGCTTCACTTTCCATGCGATCACCGCATCCCTGACGACGCCGACACTATGCGTATTCGTGATCATCACCGGGCCGTTCAGGAATCCGGAATCGTCGACCCAGGTTGTGCCGGTCATTTCGCCATTTCCATTCAGGGTGAACCATGCGGCAAATACGGCATCATTGCTGTTCTTGCCTCGCGGGTGGATAGCGGTAACGCCAGTACGCACCGGCCCTTTGCCGATCTCAAGCTTACCCTCGCCGGAAATGAGCGTCGTGTGGCCCACCTCCACGCCCTTGACATCGGTGATCGCATTGTTCTGACCGGGCGTGCCATCAAAGGGCACCCCCAAATCCCGGGCCCGAGGCTTGGTTTGAGAGAAAGCCACGGTCCCAGCTAAAACCATGGCAATAACCGCTGCAACTTGACTGCGGCGCAAGGAATGCATGGATCCTCCGGGGAAGCAGGCAGTATAAAGGATTCCCCGTGAACCGTGGACTGGGAAGAATTCGTTTCGTTACCCTGTCAAGCAAACGTACGCACAACGCGCGTTTCTTTTCAAGCATCTGCCCGGGAGTACAATCGCATCAAAGCTGCTTTCTGGGAGAGAAACATGGATAGCTGGAAGAAGGCTGTTGTCATGGGGTCGATCGGGGCAGCAACATTCCTGTTTATGAAGAAGAAGTATCCCGCCGGAGTGCTGGCGACAGGGCTTGGTCTGGCCGTGCTGGCCTCGGAGTACCCGGAGAAGTTCGAGAAGGTTCGCCGTTCCTTGCCCGAATATTTCGATCGCGGCATGCAAGTCATGGAAATGGCCGGGAAAGCGGGCCGTCGCCTCAGCGAAGGCGCAGGTCACGACCTCGTCGATATCTGGGAAGAAATCCGGGGATAAGATCTGCCGGTCGGTCGCTAATCAATCCCAAGCTGTTTTCTCGCATCGGGGCTCAGGCGCTCCGGTGTCCAGGGCGGAGTCCACACTACATTCACGGCAGCGTTCCGAATTCCCGGAAGCTGCTCCAGCCGCGACTTTACCTGCATACTGATGTTGACGTGTTCGGGGCACCCTTGTGCTGTCAGCGTCATGTCGACCGAAACGTCCTGCTTGTCGTCGGGTGCCGGGGCGAAGTCCACCTTGTAGATCAGCCCCAGGTCCACGATATTGACCGGGATCTCCGGATCGTAGCAACTTCTCAGTGCGCTCAGGACATCTTGTTCAGTGACTGGCATCGGAGCAACTCCTTGCGCTTCAGTTTACAACGACGAACCGGTACGATTCAGCTATGACCGCCGAGACCAGAAAACGGATTCAGTTGACCTTACTTATTGCGTTCATCGCGGCGACCGCTCGCGCCGGCTACATCTTTTATCAGCGACATGAAGATCGGCTTGCGGTCGAGCGGCAAAACAAGGCGCGGGATGTCGGCTATTCCAACGCTGATTACTACGTCAATCCAAGAAAACTTCACCCCTACGATCTGAAGAGCGCCAAGCAACTCACGCAACAGCCTGTCTGGGTGAAAGAAGGCTATCGGTACGTGTATTACCATTACGATCCCGCCACGAAGCATGTTGACTTCGCTCACGATGCGGGAACCCTGGGGCCCATTGAAAAGCTTTCGATCCTCGACGTCGTGTCCGCCTCAAACACCGTTTCCGGTCAGCCGAAACAGGTTGTCGCTGTTTTCGAGAAGGAAGGGAAGAAGTACGCCGTCCCCATCGGATACGAAACCAATGGTGAGTATAAGATTTATTCCGACGAAATGTTTTTCATCGAGGATCCGCACGAGCTCTACAAGCATTGGCCTCAGGATGTCTGGCAGGCCGTCGAGCAACACGAAGTCAAGCCGGGCATGAACGAGATGCAGGCCGACTTCGCCATTGGCATGGGGGTGCCCGATGCGGGAGACAGTTCCTACGAAAAGACCGTCCGCTATCCGAACGGAGGGAAGCCGCTCGTTGTCGTCTATAAAGAAGGGAAAGCCGCGGAGATCAAACCAGGCGATCCCGCGTCCTAGCTGTGGCTATCGGAATCGCCGGATAAACAACGTGTGGCGCTCGGAACGGTAAAAGCCCAGCACATAAATCGTCGCTTTACCTTTCGTGGAGTAGATGACCTGGCGTATGCGAAGAACCGAACTTCCTCGCGGCACCTGCAGCAGTTCAGAGACACTGGCGTCCGCCGTCGTGGCATCGACTTCCTCGTCTGCATAGGCCAGTTCAACTCCAAACTCCTGCTCCAGTGTCCCGAAAAGCGACGTCCTGCCCAAGGGAGCGCTCACCAGGCCCGCGAATTCCTTTCCCGATAAATAGCAGGTTTCCAGTGCAAAGGGCTCGTCACCGGTTTCACGAAGCCGCTCGATCTTGATCAGCGGACTGGTCGCAGGCAATCCCAGACGTGCCGACACTTCCGCATTGTGATCGATAAGCTTTGACGCCAGCACGCGAGATCGCGGACTCAGTCCCCGGCTCGACATTTGCTCGGTGTAACTCATCAATTTATTGAAGTGTATTTTTGGAGCGGCGACGAAAGTTCCGGCGCCTCGGCGGCGCTCCACCAAGCCTTCCCGTTCCAGTCCCGCCAAGGCATGCCGCGCCGTCATGAGGCTGACATTGTGGATGCGAGCAAGTTCACGCTCCGAGGCAACCGAATCCCCCGGTTGTAACTCTAACGTTTCAATACGAGTCCGTATCGCGTTCTGAATTCGTTTGTAAACTGGTATCCCGTTGCGGTGAGATCCCGGCATGGATGGTCTTTCTGGGCCTGAACGGTGACGCCCGGCGCGTGATTCCATGATAATGACTGCCGTTCTTCGGCTGTCATTGCTGCGCATGTGCTATATAGCATGGCTGCCATGGAATGTAAAGTTCGAAATGTGTCCCGCCCGCGAATGCTATATAGCTTTATATTGCAAGTTTGTGTGCTTCCGCTCGCCTTGTGCGCCCGGCGTGATCCCTTCTGTTCTGCATAATCACGCAATATATACGCGACGTGGTTCAAAACTCGCGTTGTCAAGCTTCGATCGATAGCTGCGGAGCCACTGTCATTGATATAGAGCACAATGCGGAAGGATGCTACAGCAACTCGGAGCATTTTTCACTTGACGATGATCCTCATTCCGCTATATAGCATAATCAAATTGCATTAGAGCTCGTCTTCCGCTCCCGGTTTTCTGCCCACCGGCTCGACGCTCTTCCAGGAGGTCTTGGAATGAAGCAGGATTCGCACGTTCAAAATCGGAGCAGTCTCGCGCCCGGAGCTCTCCTTCTCTGTCTTGCTGTTTCGCTCATCTGGATTTCTCTCTCAGTCGTCTCTACTGCTCAGCAATTGGGAGCGACACTCACCGGAAACGTGACTGACCCCACGGGCGCCGTTATTTCTGGAGCGACCGTTCAGGTGCACAATGTTGATACCGGTGTCGATCTCCCTCCTGTCAGGACCAGCGATATCGGCAACTACGTTGTTTCGAATCTTCCCGCGGGTCATTACACCGTCTCCGTGAACAGTTCGGGTTTTCAGACATACGTCGCCAAAGACGTCATCCTCAACGTCGCGGAAAAACATACTCTCGACATTCGCCTCGCGGCCGGCCAGGTCAGCCAGACCGTTGAAGTGACCGCCGGAAATGCTCCCATCCAGACCACAACGGCCGAGGAGTCCGGAACGGTCACCGGCCAGCAGGTTCGTGAACTGGCTCTCAACAACCGGAATTTCGAGCAACTTGTGCTGCTCCAGCCCGGTGTCGCGAACCAGTTGCCCGACAAGGTTGGTTTCGGACTGCAAAACAACACTGCGATCTCAATCAACGGTGCTCGCACGGGCGCAAACAATTGGACCGTCGATGGCGGCGACATTAACGACAGCGGCTCCAATGGAACACTGCTGAACACGCCTGGTATCGATGCGATCCAGGAATTCACGCTGGAACGCAGCAATTACGACGCGGCATACGGACGCAGCGGCGGAGGCCAGGTTCTGGTTGCTACCAAATCCGGCACCAACAAGTTTCACGGCGATGTATTCGAGTTCAACCGGAACAATTATTACAACGCGAACACCTTCGGCGACCGTCAGGCCATCGCCTTCGGCGGCGATCCTGCCGCCAACGCGACGCCCATTGAGCGCTACAACGATTTCGGATTCACGATTGGTGGTCCTTTCATCATCCCGAAGCTCTACCATCCGACCGAGGGCAAGTACAAAACCTTCTTCTTCTGGTCGGAGGAGTGGCGCAAAGCAAGCCTTCCCGCGACCAATACCATCACCGTTCCAACCGCAGCTCAACTGCGCGGCGTATTCACTACGCCCATTACCGTTGCTCCTGCGGGTTGCGTTAGCACTGCGGGAGGGACGTCTACCATCAGCCCTACCTGCTTCAGCAAGAACGCAACCGCATACGTCAACGCGTTCATGGGCAAGTATCCCAGCAACACGGGCCTGCTGATTACTCCTTACAGCCAGTTGAACAATTTCCGGCAGGACATAATCCGTCTCGACCAGAACGTCGGCGACCGAGTTCGTGTTTATGCCCGCTACATGCAAGATTCTGTGCCACAGAATTTCCCCTTCTCGTTGTGGGGCGGCAACAACTACCCGGGGGTTGAGAACACTTCCGTCAATGCCCCCGGTCGCAATCTCGTCATCAATGCCACTGCAACCATCAACCCCAGAGTGGTGAACGAAATCGAATTTGTGGACGCATGGGGCGCCATCAACGCCAACCTGAGTGCGATCGCAAACTCCCCGGCTTTCACCAGCACTCTCACGAACAACACGGCGTATCACGATCCTTATGGCCGTGCGCCCAACGTCGCGATTACTGGTTATACGGGCCTGGGCAACGGCTCCGGTCCGTACTTTGAACGCAACATCGACCGCAACATCTTCGACAATCTCTCCCTCCAGCATGGCAACCACAACATCCGCCTTGGATTTACCTCGATGTGGATGCAGAAGACCGAAAACGCGTCGAGCGGTGAAGCCACATTCAACTTCACCAACACGAACGGCAACGACGCTTTTGCGAATTTCCTGCTGGGGCAGGCGGATTATTACACCCAGCCGAACAAAGACACCATCCCACACCTGAACTACGTCAACTTTGAGGCGTACGTGCAGGATGACTGGAAGGTCACACGCCGTTTGACGCTGAACCTTGGCGTCCGCTACAGCTACTTCCCATCGCCTACCGACAGCAACAACACGCTCGTGAATTTCGATCCTACGTTGTTTAATCCGGCGCTCGCGCCCGCTATCGATCCGAGCGGGAACGGCCTGAATGGATTCAACGCGGCCAAGTATGCGAATGGGCTGATTCTGCCGAAAGGAGCTGCCTGCTCTACGGCTCAGGCGATTACTCCGCAGGTTGCGTGCTCTCCCTTTGGAAGCCGGGTCAACCCAAACTCCAACAACAACTGGGGTCCGCGGTTTGGCCTTGCTTATGATCCGTTCGGCAATGGCAAATGGTCCATCCGTGCCGGTTACGGCATCTTCTATGACCGCACGCTCAACGGCATCTGGGAACAGAACGCGTTCGCCGATCCGCCACTCGTACAAACCACAACCATCAACAACTCCGCGACCTCCAGCTTGAACCTGTTTGATACTCCTCTGGCTGGAGCGCCCGCCGCCGCACCCAACGGGCCTGTGGCCCTGGTAACCACGGGCTTTCCTACGTTCAAGGTCCCCAGCTATCAGGATTACAACCTGTCGATCCAGCACCAACTCATGACGAACACCGTGCTGGAAGTTGCCTACGTGGGTACCAAGGGCACGCATCTGTTAGGCGACATCGATTTCAACCAGCCCACGGTCGCGAATCGTCTGGCAAATCCCACCCTGGACGTGAACGCGATCCGTCCTTCCGTCGGGTATGGCACGATCACTGATCGCGTTCCGGTCTACACCAGCAACTACAACTCGCTGCAGGTCCAGTTGACTCGCCGCTTTACCAAGGGACTTACCCTGGAAGTCGCGTACACCTGGTCGAAGCTGTTGACCACCAATCCCTACGATCGCGGTTTATCGGCGTATGACACCTACAACCTCAAGCAAAGCTACGGCGAATCAGTGCTGAATACTCCCCAGATGTTCGTGGCAAGCTACGTCTACGAGTTCCCCTTCTTCCATGATCAACATGGAGTAGCGGCGCACGTGCTCGGCGGCTGGCAACTCTCGGGTATCGTCACCATCCAGTCGGGTCAGTCGCAGATCATGACCCAGGGCGGCGATCCCTGGGCTCTGGCTGGCTATCCCGGCGGACTCGGCATGACTCGGGCAGGCAACACCGTTTATATCCGTCCCGACCAGATCGGAGATCCGAATGGATCGAAGTCCGTCACGTGGTTCAACACGTCGGCTTTCAAGGCTGCCGTCGGACACTTCGGGACCTCCCGGCCCGGTGCCCTCCTCGGACCCGGATACCAAATCTGGGACACGTCTTTGATGAAGAACATCAACTTCGGCGAGAAGGCAACACTACAGCTCCGCTTGGAGACCTTCAACACTTTCAACCACGGCAGCCCGAGCTCAATCGACACTAACGTTGACTCCGCCACCTACGGTCAAGTCAATGGTTGGCACGATCCCAGAAACCTGCAGATCGGAGCCAAGCTCCAGTTCTAGTCCAATCCTGCATCCTCCGGCGCACGCGGCAAACCGCGTGCGCTTTTTTGTGAGACCTGCAACTTTTCACCGTAGCCGCGCAGAGGACGAAACCAGAATCCCTCTGTGTAACCCGGTGGTGAATGCCTTCGATGAAGTTCGACCCAGACCGCGAAGGGTCGGGAAAAGGTCAGCCCGCTCTCGAACAGGGGATCCCAATTTTCCACAAGCGGACAATGTGACATCTGACCTTGCTTTCCACAGCCTCAAACTCCGATCATGGCCTCGCGAGAGCCACGGAGCGGTGCATTCGAGCATCCGAACTCGGAAGGGATTCCCGCCTTTGGGGGTTCAGGACTGACGATTCGGGACTTGGGGGCTAGCTAAGCTCTTTGAAATCAAGATTTTGCCCGTAAGTTGTTGCAGCCCATAGATTACTTTGCAATTTTCCGCTAACCCGCTGATTCCAATAGACCCGTAGGGGGGAGGGGGTACCCCAGCAACAAGCCCCGTTCCCATTTCGGGAAATTGCAGACAGCGAGAAAACTGTCACTTGCTCGTCGGAGTTCTTTCCCTTTTGTTCTGCAGATCCAGCGAGATTTTCTGTTGCTGGATTCCTTCCTGCACATGACCCGTCTTGCGCAGAGCCGTCCCAAGCACAAAGTGCGGTTCCGGCTGATTGGGATCGATCTCAATGGCTTTTCGTAATGGCGCAATCGCTTTGGAGGGTTGATTCAACCCGAGTTCCGTCTTACCGATGCCGAGCAATGCGTCGAGGTATTTCGGATTACCTTTGAGCGCCAGTTCAAAATGCGAGAGAGCGTCATCCAACTGCGAGTTGTTGAATAGGATCTGTCCAAGAATGCAGTTGGCGACCGGATCCTTGGGATCACGACTCAACTCAGCTTGCATTTCCTTCTCGGCTTGATCGACCTCGCCTTGCCGCCAATACAAGTAGCCGAGTCCGGAATGTACGCCCATGAAATTGGGATCGGCCGCTTCCGCCGCCTGATACTCCTTGATCGCATTTCCGCGATCCATCATTTCGTCATAGGCATTTCCCATCATCACGTGCGCGGAGGCTGAGTTCGGAGCAATTTTCATGATCCGCTCAAACACCGAAGGCATTGCTTTGTAGTCTTTCATCCGCAGATATGCTTTGCCGAGCATGTCGAGCGTTTCCAGATCGGAAGGATCGGCTTGGTTCGCGCGCTCCAGATACTTCGCCGCGTCGCTGTAGCGATCGAGCGCAAACAGGCTGAACCCTGAGAGATCGAGCAACTGGAAGTCTTTTGGAGAAGCTACAACTAGCGGCTGAAGCAAGTTCCACGCAGAGCGGTAACGTTCCGCCTTGAAATACGCAATTGCCAGATTTCGCTTCGTCGTTGGATCGTTGGGAAGAACTTTCAGGGCCTGCTCGTAGAAAGGGATCGCTTGCGCCGCCTTGCCTTCACGCGCCAGCACGATCCCAAGATTGTTCAGCGCCGCCATCGATCGCGGATCCAGAGCCACTGCGTGTCGAAGTGACCTCTCTGCGGTCGGCAAATCTCCCTGATGCATGGCTTGCGCGGCCTGCTCCAGGTAGCTGCGCAGCTTGGACGGATTCGGCTCGGTCGCGTGCTGATTCGCATCTGCGGTTTGAGGAACACCAGTGTGCGCTGCGGCCGATGCAGCCATACAACACAGCAACACCGCCCTTAAACGCAGCCGAGCCTTCATGCGCCGATTCTATCCCACTGCATGAGTTGTCCTTCACGACGCGTAGCTTGCCCTCATGCAACGGAGAGCTTATCTTGAGAAGTATTCATAGCCAGAGGATCACATGAACGTTTTGGTCTTGAACGTCGGAAGTTCCTCCCTGAAATTTCAAGTCATTGCAACCGATCTGGATCCCATTAAGCAGGACAAAGACGACCGGATCTTGCGTGGTGAGGTGGAAGGCATTGGTGGTGAAGGGATCGTCAAAGTCCAGTATCGCAACGATCAGGCGAGAACGATGACTGCGCCGCTGCGCGATATGGGAGCGGCGCTCGACTACGTGCTCCGTTACATCGCTTCCGACCGTTCTGGAGTGAGCGAGATTAAGAGTTCGGCAGACATTCACGCGGTTGGACATCGTGTCGTTCATGGAGGAGAGTTGTTCAAGCAATCGACACTCATCGATGAACACGTGCTGAAGGGCATCGAAGACTGCATCGATCTCGCGCCCCTGCACAATCCGAACAACCTCAAGGGAATCTCAGCAGCCCGCGATCTGTTCGGCAATAGCGTTCCGCAAGTGGCTGTGTTCGACACATCTTTCCACCAGTCGATTCCCGAGCAGGCTTATCTCTACGCGGTCCCATATCACCTCTACCGTCGCCATCGTATTCGCCGCTATGGATTTCACGGTACCTCACATCGCTACGTTGCATTTCGTTATCGCGCGCTGCGAGGTTTGAAGCGTGAGCAGACGAACATCGTTACACTTCATTTAGGCAACGGATGTTCCGCCGCAGCCATCAAGAATGGATGTTCTGTAGATACCTCGATGGGCATGACTCCCCTCGAAGGACTTGTGATGGGAACGCGCTCCGGCGATCTCGATCCGGCGATCGTTGGAGTGATCGCGCGCAAGGAAGGCATGTCCGCGTCGGAAGTCGATACGCTGCTGAACACACAGTCTGGTCTGCTAGGAGTTTCCGGATTGACGAATGATATGCGGGAGCTTCTGGCAGAACTGAAAGAGCACGACGACCGCCGCGTACGTCTGGCGATTGAGATTTTCTGCTATCGCGCGCGGAAATACATCGGCGCGTACCTTGCCGCGATGGGCGGAGCCGATGGAATCGTTTTCACCGGAGGTATCGGAGCGAACTCGCCGGACGTGCGCTCGCGAATCTGCACAGACCTCGAATGGGCCGGACTTCGCCTTGACGCTGCCAAGAACCAGGATGCCGTCGGACGCGAGGCACTGATTAGCACCGCGGATTCAAAGCTGTCGGTTTATGCGATCCCGACAGACGAGGAACTCCTCATCGCACGCGATACGGTTCGAGTGATCAAAGGCGAGCCGCATCCATCATAGAAAGCGGCTCGCTCGAAGAGGTTAATACGGCCAGGTCCAGTCCGTGGCCTCGGGTTTGTCGATGCCGTACTGATGCGCGTAGTTGCGGCATTCGATCTGCTGGTTCAGGAATCTCTCCTTGGCGTGGCCGCCGATCTTCTGGAGCCTGGGCACGCGGTCGACGACATCCATTGCCAGGCTGAACCGGTCGATGTTGTTCTCGATTGCCAGTTCCAGTGGCGTATTGATGCTGCCTTTCTCCTTGTATCCACGAACGTGAATATTGGAGTGATTCGTCCGGCGATATGCCAAGCGATGGATCAGTTGCGGATAGCCGTGGAAGTTGAACATGACCGGTTTGTCGACCGTGAACAGGGAATCGAAATCACGATCGGGCAATCCGTGAGGATGTTCGCTCGTCGGTTGCAGCTTGAAAAGATCGACGACGTTGATGAATCGGATCTTCAGGTCGGGGAATTCCCGGCGCAGCAAATCCGTAGCAGCCAGCGCTTCCTGCGTTGGAATGTCTCCCGCAGATGCCATCACCACGTCTGGTTCTCCGGACTCGTCGTTACTGGCCCAATCCCAAATGCCAATACCTTTCGTGCAATGAGTGATTGCAGCATCCATGTTGAGGTACTGCAGGTGCTTCTGCTTATCGCAGACGATGACGTTGACATAGTTTTCGCTGCGCAGGCAGTGATCGGCGACCGAAAGCAGGCAGTTCACGTCAGGCGGTAAATAGATGCGCGTGACGTTCGCGCTCTTGTTGATTACGACATCGAGGAACCCGGGATCCTGGTGCGTGAAACCATTGTGATCCTGACGCCACACCGTCGATGTGATCAGCAGATTCAGAGACGCGATTGCCTGACGCCAGGACACGTGCCGGCTCATCTCCAGCCATTTAGCGTGCTGGTTGAACATCGAATCAATGATGTGCACAAAGGCTTCGTAGGTGGAGAGGAATCCGTGACGGCCCGTGAGAACGTAGCCTTCCATCATCCCTTCGAGCGTATGTTCACTAAGCATTTCCATCACGCGCCCGTCTACGGCGAGGTTGAGGCCGTCGCTGTCTTCCGGGAATCCCTCTTCGATCCAGAATTTCTTCGTCACAGCATAGAGTGCGTCGAGCTTGTTGGAAGTGGTTTCGTCTGGGCCGAACACGCGGAAGTTCTGCCTGTTGAGCTTCATGACATCGGCAAGCATCACTCCGAGTGGATGCGTGTTTCCCGCCTGTATGATTCCGGGCTTATCGACTTTCTGGGCGTAGTTGCGAAAGTCGGGCATGCGCAAATCTTTCTTCAGGCGGCCGCCGTTCGCGTGCGGATTGGCGCTCATGCGCCGATCCCCCGATGGGGAAAGGTCGAGGAACAGACGATCGAGATGACCTTTACCGTCGAAAAACTGCGGCGGCTTTTCGGCTTTCATCCAGTTTTCGAGAACCTTCAGTTGTTCTGGATCTTTCTTAACCTGCGGCAACGGGACCTGGTGCGCGCGGGCAAATCCCTCGAGGAAATGAGGTCCGACTTTGCGTGGAGCAGTCCATCCTTTCGGTGAGCGCAACACGATCATGGGCCAGCGCGGCCGTTGAAGAATGCCATGCTCCCGCGCCGCGTTCTGATGATTTCTGATTTCGACGATGCAATGTTCGATGGTCGCAGCCATCGCCTGATGCATGCTGTCGATGTCAGAACCCTCGACGAAATAAGGTGTCCATCCGTAACCACGGAAGAGGCTCTCAAGTTCCTCGTGCGAGATGCGCGCGGGCAGCGTTGGATTGTCAATCTTGTAACCATTAAGGTGGAGAATGGGTAACACCGCGCCGTCTCGGGCGGGATTCAGGAACTTGTTGATGTGCCACGACGTTGCCAGGGGGCCGGTTTCGGACTCGCCATCACCAACGACCGCGGCAACAATCAATTCGGGATTGTCAAACGCTGCACCGCAGGCGTGAGAAAGCACATATCCGAGTTCGCCACCTTCGTGGATGGAGCCTGGAGTCTCCGGCGTGCAATGGCTGCCTATTCCTCCCGGAAATGAGAACTGGCGGAAGAATTCGTGTAGACCTTCAACATCGAGACTCTTCTCCGGATAGATTTCCGAATACGTCCCCTCCAGATATGTGGGACCGAGTACACCGGGCGCGCCGTGTCCGGGGCCCGCGAGAAAAATCATGTCGAGGTCGTACTTCTTGATCAGGCGATTCAGGTGGACGTAGATAAAAGAAAGCCCGGGACTCGATCCCCAGTGTCCGAGTAGCCGATTCTTAATGTGCTCCGGTTGTAGAGGCTCCTCGAGCAGAGGGTTGTCGTACAAGTAAATCATGCCGAGACTGAGATAATTGCAGGCTCGCCAGTAGGTCTCGATGTTGCGCAACTCTTCGGCACTGAGCGGCTTGCCGCTTACCGTGGATCGTGTGGGAGCGTAAGGTGTGATTTCCTGAATTTCGGCGGAGGGGCTGGCTTCAATCGTACTCATAAACACTCCTTCCCGATAGCCTATGCCTTCGGGTTGCCGAGTGACAACTGGCAGAAGAACGATAATGGAAGCTATGGCAGACTGAGGCGTTTCAAAATGGGAGTCAGAATCTACTGCTCACACTGCGTAGCGTCGCCTGTAGAGGGTTCGCTGATGAGCAGAGCGACAGGGAAGTAGCGGAACAGTGTGGCGATCGGCAGGCGTCCCGCGTCGGCATTCGGTATGCATTCTCCGGTGAAGACATTGTGATAGCAGCGAGCGCCGAAAGTTGGAATTTCAAGACTGGTATCGCCCCACACGGCCGGATCGGAGATCGTCTGGTAAGTGTCTCTCAGCAACGTGGCGCAAAGGCGAGGCACGGCGATAATCGCGCTTCGGTTTTCGTGATGCCTGGCGAAGGCAACCACGTGATTGGAGTTTTCTCCTGTGGGCAGCAAAGGAATGTAGTCGCCGCGCTGAAAAAGCGACGAGTGTTCTTTGCGGGTGTTTAAAGTCTTCCAGGTGAGATACAGCTTGGCCGACCGCAGATTGGAGCCGGCAAGCAGATCTGGAAGAGCTTCTCTGGATGGAGCACTTTGCACGAACGCCGCCAAAGTATTTTTCCGGACTTCATAATCCACTGGTCTGCGGTTGTCAGGATCGACCAAGCTGAGGTGAAAGAGTTCGTTGCCTTGGTAAATGTCAGGCACGCCCGGAGCAGTCATCTTCAGCAAAGTTTGAGAGAGACTGTTGAAGAGACCGATTCGCGAGGTTTTTTTCTGAAACTCCTGGAAATCCTCAAGGAACCGGTTTTTCTGCGAGCGTTCGAGTACGGTGCGCACGAAGGTATCGAGAGCGTTCTCGTATTCGGAGTTGGTGTTTGCCCAACTGGTCTGTTCCTTGGCTTCGCGAACAGCCTTCAGCATGTATTGCTCAATACGCTCGATGAAGGTTGGCCAATCGTCGTCGTTCGGAGATTCCAGAGGCCAAGCACCGATTAACGTTTGATACAGCAGGTACTCGTCATTTCGTGAGGGAGCGGGAAAATTCTCCACCAAGCGCTTCTTGCCGCGATTCCAGTCGCGCCAACGCCGGAGATGCACTTGCCATTCCTTTGGAATCTCCGAAAGGACGTTGATTCGGGCGCGTACATCTTCGGAGCGTTTGGAATCGTGAGTCGAGGAAGCGAGCATCGAGTCGGGCCAGTGGGCCAGCCGCTCCTGGTTGCCGCGATGGAATTCGTCGACGCTGGCGCCAAACTGATTGGGATCTCCACCCACATCGTTTAGGGAGAGCAGACGGTTGTAGCGATAGAAGGCTGTGTCCTCAAGACCTTTTGCCATTACCGCGGCCGTGACTTGCTGGAATTTCATGGCAAAGCGGAGCACCGCCTGCTTGTACCATCCGGCCTGAGTGCCATTTACGTCGATCAGAAGCACTCGGCTGACGAAATCGAAAATGCTGAGGTCGGCAGCATTGCTTCTTCTCTTGGCGGCAGCGATGGCCTGGCTGACGTAGCGACGATCCTGTTCGGAAATCTCGCATTCGTTGACGTACGTGCGATAAACGGGAAACTCAGCGATGACTTCCGCGAGGGTACTACGCAAACTGTTCAGCGTGAAGTCGCAGGTATAGCGGTTCGCGAGGGCGATCCGGCTCAGCAGGTTCGCCAGCACGGTCAACTCACTGGCGAGAACGACCTTCAAAATCAGTTTCTTGGACTGGTAGACGAGATCATTGAACGCGGTCGCGAGACCCGAAAACGAGCGATAGATGCGGTCCATCCTGTCCGCAGCAGTCTGATCGACGAATAACCCGTTCACCAGATTTGCGAATTCGTAGCCGGTAGTACCGTCGACCGGCCATTCTTCACGAAGGCGCTCTTTGCCGGTCAAAATCTTTTCTATGACCAGGTAAGCTTCGCGATGGTGAGGCCCAAGTTCGGCTTTTAAACGCTCCGTTAGTTGCTGAAGGTAGACTGCCGGATCGTAGAGCCCGTCGGGGTGATCCACGCGAAGTCCATCGAGCTTGCCTTGGGACACAAGTTCGAAGATGAACTGATGCGTCTTCTCGAACACAGTTGTGTTCTCGGTGCGTAGCGCGGCGAGATCATTGATGTCAAAAAATCGACGATAGTTGATGTCATCGGCCGCTACTCGCCATTGGGCAAAACGATGGGGCTCCGCCTTGATCAATTCGTGCAAAGCGTCGAAGCTACGGGGATCGTCCGGCGTGCCATTGATGCGGTCAACATTTTGTTTCAGAGATTCGAGGATGTCCGGGGAACGGGCGCACAGTGCTGCGAGACGGCGTTTCTGAACTTCTTTCTCACGATTGCGTTCGGCGCGCTGCTCGGGAGTAGCGTCTCGGCGCTCAGGAAGATGGCTGAAAGCGGTAAGGATGCTTTGTAGCTCCAGCACGCCTTCGTGCGTGGGGCCTAGTTTCTCCTGCAAGCGCTCGATGTCGAATCCGAGAATGCGAGGATACTCTCGGGGTGCGATGGGAAAACGGTGTTGGAAGTAGAAGATGCTGAACTCCCCGTGCTCCGGGTCGAAGGTGAGCTTGAGGTCGCCTTTCTCCAGGGCGGTTCCGTACTGATCGCCGAGAACAGGGACGAGAACCTTACCTTGCAGTTCATCTTTGATTGGACTCCAATCGATGTCGAAAAACTCCGCGTAATCCGAGGCTTCTCCGTTTTCGAGCACATCGAGCCACCAGGAGTTATCGCTGCCCATCACTCCCATGTGGTTAGGCACAATGTCGACGATCTGGCGCATGCCGTGGCGATGCAGCTCCGCGATGAAGTGGTCGTAATCCTCTGGGCTACCGATCTCGGGGTTGAGGGTGTTGTGATCGATGATGTCGTAGCCGTGGAGGCTGCCGGGTCTCGCGCGAAGATAAGGGGAGCAGTAACAGTGGCTGATTCCGAGCGAACTGAGGTAAGGAATGATTTCGGCAGCATCTCGGAAGGTGAAATGCTGGTTCATCTGCAGGCGGTAGGTTGCTGTGGGAATTTGATCCTGCCGCTTCATGGGAGGCTCGCGTACGCGGAAGTCTTGGGCTCGGGACAAAAACCCATCTTCCAGGTTAGCGACGAAGAGTTTGCCTCACCATAAGGGTTTCTGTGCAGAATTTCAGAGGAAAAACCTGATCAAGGCGACCGTTCAGTTCCGAAAAGACCAAGCCACCGACCAGGGTGGAAGCGAGCCTTGCTCTATGGCGGAACGTGCGTCGCTACTGCTGGCGTATATCAGGCCACCGGAGTAGTTCAGTTTCGAGGTGCTTAACTCGTTGCTGAGATTCGCGCGAAGTTCCAGGCGGGCCTTGTTGTCGCAAATCCAGTCGATTGACAACAGCCGTTGTGGTGCTTCGAAGGCATGGCAACGTGAGTCGGAGATCCTTCCGATATGAGGGACAATCGCGCCCTGTCGAATCGAGAGCAGTTCGCGATAGAAGGAAAACCAGAGAGTGTGGGACGGAGCGGATAGAGAACTCCAATTGAGCTTCGATCTGAGGAATGTTTCTTCAGCGTTGGGGTCGGGAATGGAGTCGCGAACCTCGGGAGAATTGAACTTCGCGAAGCGAGCGAACTCGCTTCTGCGACCGTTGGTGACGGCGGCAGCCAGGTCTCCGTGGAAATCGCAGAAGAAGAGAAAGGGAGTGTCGGCCGCGAACTCTTCTCCCATGAAGAGGAGTGGCGGGGAGGGGGCGAGCAGGAGGATCTCCATTACGGCTTTGACGGCCTGCGCTGGAGCTATTTGGAGAATGCGGTCGCCGAAGGCGCGATTGCCGATTTGATCGTGATTTTGTAAGAAGGAGACGAATGCCGAGAGAGGCAGATGAGCGCTCCGTTCGCCGCGATTGCAGGAATGGTAGTCGGAAAAATCTCCCTGGTATGCAAAGCCCTCGCGCAGACAGCGGCAGAGGTGGCGCATCGGATCCTTTTGATAATCGGAGTAGTAGCCGTCCGATTCGCCGGTTAGGAGGACGTGTACAGCGTGGTGAATGTCGTCGTTCCATTGGGCGTCGTACAACTGCGGAGCACCCCTGGAATCGCGACGCAAGTAGTGAGCGGCATTGTCAGCATTCTCAAGGACGAGATGGACATGTCGATCGTTTCCGAACTGTTCCCTGACTCTGTGCGCCAACTCAGTCAAAATATCCGGTGTTGAATCGTCGATGATGGCGTGAACGGCGTCCAATCGCAAGCCATCGAAATGGTATTCGTCCAGCCAGTAGAGCGCATTGTCGATGAAGAAATCGCGCACGACGCGCCTTTCGGGGCCATCGAAGTTGATGGCTGCACCCCACGGCGTATGGTGCCGCTTGGTGAAAAACTGCGGTGCGTAGAGGTGCAGGTAATTGCCATCGGGACCGAAGTGGTTGTAAACGACGTCGAGGAAGATCATCAGCCCTTTTTCATGAGCAGCCTGAACCAGCCGCTTCAGATCCTCAGGGCGGCCGTAACTGCTGTCGGGGGCAAAAGGGAGGACGCCATCGTATCCCCAATTTCTGCGGCCGGGGAAATCAGCGACGGGCATCAGTTCGATGGCGGTGATACCTAAATCCCGCAGGTAATCGAGCCTGTGCTGCACGCCTTGGTAAGTTCCTTCTGGACTGAAGGCGCCGACGTGTAGTTCGTAAATGACAGCCTCTTCCCACGCACGGCCTCGCCATTGATCGTCGGTCCACTGGAATGCATCCGGTGCGATAACCTCGCTGGGCCCGTGAACATCTTGAGGCTGAAAGCGCGAGGCGGAATCGGGGACTTTGGTTTCGCCGTTGATTTGAAACTGATAACGGGAGCCTGCTCGGGCTTCGGTGGTCGTCAGCTCAAACCAACCGTTGTCAACCGCGCGCATCGGGAGGAATTGGTGCGAATTCTCCAAAACGAGGCGTACATCTTTCGCGGCGGGAGCCCACAACCGGAAGCGGACCGAGCCGTCCGGCTGAATTTCACCTCCAAACGGCATTTCGTGCTTGCTACGTGCCATTGCGACGATCCTGACGAACCTGGTCCCGCTGGCGTTCGACAAGAAGGACAAGAGAGCGGGGCTGCAGCGGATAGTGTGTCATCGCTTCATGACTGGTGCCGGGACTCTTCGCCGAGTCCGAGGAAGTATCGATCAGAGTGATCCAGCTCATCTCCGAAGCGACGGTGGGTAAACAGAAGGGAACTTCCTCGTGATGAGCGTTCATTAACAGGACGAAATTCTCGTCGGTGATGAGCTGACCTCGGTCGTCGATTTCGTCAACGGCCGACCCCGAGAGAAAAACTCCCAGAGTTCTGGCGAATTCCTGTGTCCACTCCTGATCGGTCATCTCGCGGCCGTCGGGTTTCAACCAAAGGATATCCTTCACGCCCACACCTTTGATAGAGCGGCCCTGGAAGAAATTGCGGCGCCGGAAAACCGGATGATTATGACGCAAGAAGATGATTTTGCGAACAAACTCCAAAAGGTTTCTTTCCGAGCTGGCCTCTTCCCAGTTGAGCCAACTGATCTCGTTGTCCTGACAGTAGGCGTTGTTGTTGCCTTGCTGGGTACGGCTGATTTCATCGCCGGCCAAGAACATAGGTACTCCTTGGGAGAGCAGCAAGGTAGCAATGAAGTTTCGCTTCTGCTTGGATCGGAGTGCGTTTATTGCAGGATCATCTGTCGGTCCTTCGGCGCCGCAATTCCAGCTACGATTATTGTCGGTGCCGTCACGATTGTCCTCGCCGTTGGCTTCATTGTGCTTGTGGTCGTAGCTGACAACATCGTTGAGCGTGAAACCGTCATGGGCAGTGACGAAATTAACGCTGGCGTAAGGACGGCGTCCGCTGCGGGCGTAAAGATCGCTCGAGCCCGTGATTCGATAAGCCAGTTCACCCATCTGTCCGCCATCTCCTTTCCAGTAGGAACGAAGTGCGTCGCGATAGCGATCATTCCACTCAGCCCATCCGACGGGAAATTTGCCGACTTGATAACCGCCCTCCCCGAGATCCCACGGCTCAGCGATGAGCTTCACCTGAGACAAGACTGGATCTTGATGGATGATGTCAAGGAAGGCGCCGAGGCGATCGACCTCGTGCAATTCCCGTGCGAGAGTCGCTGCCAAGTCAAAACGGAAACCGTCGACATGCATGTCGAGCACCCAGTAGCGGAGGCTGTCCATGATGAGTTGCAGGACGCGCGGGTGGCGCATGTTGAGCGTGTTTCCGGTGCCGGTGTAATCCATGTAGTAACGAGGATTATCGGCGAGAGTTCGGTAGTAAACGGAATTATCAATGCCGCGAAACGACAGCGTGGGCCCGAGTTGATTGCCCTCTGCCGTGTGGTTATAGACGACGTCGAGGATGACCTCGATCCCTGCCGAGTGCATGGTCTTGACCATTGTCTTGAACTCATTGATTGAGCTCGTGCTCAGATAACGTGACATCGGAGCGAAGAAGCCTACGGTGTTATAGCCCCAATAATTGCGCAGTCCTCGCTCGATGAGTTGGCGGTCATCGATGAAGTAATGCACTGGCATGAGTTCGATCGCGGTGACGCCAAGTTTTAGAAGGTGATCGATGACGGCCCCCGTGGCTAATCCAGCGTATGTGCCGCGCAGAGTTTCGGGAACTCGCGGATGACGAATGGTGAATCCTCGCACATGCATTTCATAAATCACACTTCTGTGCCACGGGGTACGTGGAGCGCGGTCCGAACCCCAGGTGTATGCAGAATCGACGACTGTCGATTTGAGCATGCCGGGGCCGCTGTCGCGACGGTCCATGGAAAGATCCGCATTGCGATGCCCGATGCGATAGCCGAAATGGGAGTCGCTCCACTTCACCTCGCCGACAATTTGCTTGGCATAGGGATCGAGCAGCAGTTTGTGCGGATTGAAACGGTGACCTTTGTTTGGCTCATACGGGCCGTAGACGCGATAGCCGTAGATGAGCCCGGGGCGCGCTTCGGGTAGGTAGCAATGCCAGACTTGATCGGTCTGTTCCTTAAGGCGGACGCGGTGCAGTTCGCGACGTCCAGCCTGGTCGAAGAGGCAGAGTTCTACGGCTTCGGCGTGTTCTGAGAAAAGTGCGAAATTCACGCCCTCGCCGTCCCATGTGGCTCCGAGTGGATACGGCCGGCCAGGCCACACGATCGGTTGAGTTTGAATGACCATTCTTTCCTTGACTCGGCCACGCAGCCGGTCTGGCCCCTTACTTGACTTAAAGACCAGAGCGTCGCGCCGCGTCTTGCCAAGTCAGGGAATTGTTCGAGTGGAAGATGAATTCAGAACGAAGAACGTTGCCTGAATACTTGTGCATCGGCGTTCTTAGGTCGGATGAATCGAGTCGCCCAGCCAGCAGCCGAGGTTTTGCAGAGAATCGGTATGGTCGCAGATGATTTTTGCCGCACCAAGCAACGGAATGGCGAGGATCAGTCCCGGGGCTCCCCAGATCCAGGACCAGAACAGAAGTGAAAGGCTGACAGCCAGAGGATTGAGCTTCAACCGCGATCCGATGAACTTCGGATAAATCAGGTTCATGGTGATGGCATGCATTCCGAGAACCGTGATCAATACGGTGAGAAGTCCTGTTTTATGCAGGGTGCCCATGCCGGCGGCGAGCGGAGGAAGCAGAGCCAAAAACATACCGAGGTAAGGAATCAGGGTCACAAAGCCGCTGATGATCCCAATGAAGTAGGAATACTGGATTCCCAGATACCAAAACACAATCGCGCAAATCAGAGCATTTCCCGTGCCGACGACAACATTCGCGAGAATGTAGCTGCGAATCATCACGGAGATATTGCCGACGGTTCGGTGCGCCAACAGGCGATGCTCCTTGGGGAACAGACGCACCGTCGTCACATGAACGTGTTCTTTGGAGGCGAGCATGAAATAAACAAGAAAGGGAACAAAGCCCACGGCCATGAAAAGTTCGAGGATAGTCTCTCCGTTTTCAGATAAAACTCGCGTGACGCCTTGCGGTTGTTCGACTTTGACGGGAATCGGCTTCTGCCTTGATTTGGGTTCGACAACAGAACGAGCCTGATCGGCGAGCTTATCTGCCTTGGCGCGAACGCTGCCGATTGTCTCACGGAAGGTTGCAGAATATTCCGGCAGTTCGTTGGCGAAATCGAGAGCGCGGTTATAAGAAAAATAACCGACGCCCAAAGCGAGTATGACCGCTAACGTGACTACGATGAACGCACCGATCGAGCGAGGAATGTGCAGACGCATCAGTCCGGCTACAACAGGTTCCAAAACATAGGCCAGCAGCATTGCGGCCAGAGTTGTTACGAGAAATAGCTTGAGGAGATAGATCAGGCCGATGATCGCGATGACGGCGACTACAATTTGAGCAACGGTGCCCGCTTTAATTGAGGCGTGAAGAGTTTCTACTTCCTCGGCAGCTTGCTCAACGATTTCCGTTGGAATGACTTGTTCAGGAGCGGCAGCCGACGCTTCCTTGGAGTTCATTTCCGGCCGCTTGAGAATTTCGGTATTCACCTGTTCGTCCCATAAGTCTGCGGCCTGCGAGGTTGTTCAATCCATACGGTGACGGCAGTAGAGGAGACAAAGATGAAACCCGAGATCGTGCAGATCGAAAGGATCTTCGTCAGTCCGGTATCGTCGATTCGGTGAGCAACAGATTTAATCGTTGGTCAACTCGTCCAGAATCCGGTTCTGTGAATCGAGGAGTTGCAAGTGAAGTGCAGGGATGCCCATCGCATGGGTCGAGCAGCTCAGGCAAGGATCGTACGCGCGCACCACGGCTGAGACGCGGTTCAACATGCCTTCATTAAGCTTTGTTCCGTCGATGAAATGTTCGCTGACCTGCTGGACGCTTTTGCCGATGGCCAGATTGTTGTTGCCGGTTGCAACGATCAGGTTTGCCCATGTAATCGCGCCCTGTTCATTCACCTTGTAGTGATGAATCAAGGTTCCGCGCGGAGCTTCGATCATGCCCACACCTTCGAGAGCGTTGACGCCGGCTGTGGCTCGGACGTGAGTGTCGAGTATCCGTGTGTCCGCGAGCAAGGACTCAATTCTCTCCAGAGCATAGATAATTTCAATCAAACGTGCGTAGTGATAGAGGAAAGCGCTATGAGCCACGACCCCGAAGCGCTGATGATATTCGGTAAATTCTTCGTCGGCGAGAGGCGTTCCGCACCGGTCGGCGGCGTTTAGACGGGCGAGCGGGCCAACGCGGTAAATGCCGTTGGGATATCCGGTCGGTTTGAAGAATGGGGCTTTAAGATACGACTCCTTGAGGCTGGCTTCCCCAATGTATTGCGAGTAATCCTCCGGTGCCACGTAATCCTCAGTGATTTCGCCTGTAGAGTTGCGGAAACGAAGGCCACCGTCGTAGAGCTGCAGGTTTCCCTTCGCATCGACCAGGCCCGCATACATCGTGGGCGCAGAGCCGAAGAATTCGATCTCTTCTTTGTAGTTGTCAATGGCACCTTTGAAGAACCGGATAGTGCGCCTAGCAATATCTTTTGCAGCCGGAAGTTCGGAGAGAATCCGGTCTCGCGTCGTACTGGCAAGAGGCGCGGCAACGCCGCCGGGAACGATCCACGAAGGGTGCACTCGCTCTTGCGCAAGTCCTTCGATGACCAGCAGCCCAAACCTGCGCAGTTCGATGCCGTCGCGCGCTAGCTCCGGATGGGCGGCGATCACCCCGAGGACGTTGCGGCTTGCAGGGTCCGAATCCATGCCGAGGAGTAGGTCCGGGGAGGACAGATAGAAAAAGCTGAGCGCATGTGACTGTACGATCTGCGCGAAGTGCACAAGCTCGCGAAGCTTTTTGGCAGCGGGTGGGATTCGTACCGCCATGATGGCATCGCAAGCTTTCGACGAAGCCAGAAGATGGCTTATGGGGCAGATACCACAGATTCGAGCCGTGATACCAGGCATTTCGTAGAAGGGATGCCCTTCCGTGAACTTCTCGAATCCGCGAACTTGCGTGACATGGAATTCGGTATTGGAAACGTGTCCCTGGTCATCGAGGTGAATGGTGATTTTGGCATGTCCCTCGATGCGGCTGACGGGTTCGATGGTAATGCGCTTCATGACGCGCTCCTTATCCGAACTTCACCTTTAGATTGGAATCAGGTTTCCGGTTTTCAAGAAGATCATTGATGACACCGACGATCGCTTTCGAGGGCGGAGGACAACCGGGCAGGCAGATATCAACTTTTACGAATTCCCGCAGTGGACGCGCTTGCTTCAGGAGTGGGGGAACGCGATCGGTCGGGACGACTTTCTTCTCATCGGCGCCGTCAACGTAGATACGCTGGAGTAGCTTCTGCACCGGAACCGAATTGCGCATGCCGGGGACGTTTCCTGTGACGGCGCAGTCTCCCATGGAGATCAGAACGTTGGTGCGCTGCCGGATTTTCTGAATCTTGTTGAGATCATCCTGCGAGCTGACTGCACCTTCGACAAGGGTGACGTCTACGTCTTCGGGAAATTCCTGCGCATCGACGAGAGGTCCATAAACGATATCGATCTTACGGCTAAGCGGGATTATAGCCGCATCCATATCGAGCAGGGACATGTGGCATCCGGAACATCCGTCGAGCCAGACGGTCGCCACCTTCACTTTTTTCATACCTGCACTCCTCTCCGGTGTACTAAGGCGGTGACGGCATCAATTTTCTTGACCATTTCCTCCACAGCCCAGCCCTTCTCTGCCAAAGCCCCGGTGGGGCAGGCATGAACGCATTTGCCGCAACTCGTGCAACTCGAAGCCTTTCCCCAGGGTTCATTCATTTCGCTGACGATGCGGGCGTGGATGCCGCGGGAGGTGAGTTCCCATACGTGCGCGCCCTCGAGTTCCGCGCAGACACGAACGCACCGCGTGCAAAGGATGCAGCGATTGTGATCAAGAACGAATCGCGGATGCGACATATCAATCGACAGTTTGGGGAAGTTGTACGCGAGACCGACGGTGTTGATGCCGAGGGTAGTGGCCATGCTTTGCAGTTCGCAATGTCCGTTGGAAACGCAGACAGCGCAAACGTGATTGCGCTCAATGAGCAGGAGTTCCAGAGAGATGCGGCGATAACGGGTGAGGTTCGGGGAATTTGTGGTGACGGACATTCCCTCCTGAATTGGCGTAGTGCAAGCAGGGAACAGCCGCTCAGAGCCAGAAACCTCGACTAGGCAGATGCGGCACGCTCCAACGGCGGTCAGACCGTCAAGCGCGCAAAGGGTAGGAATGTACTTGCCGCTGGCCTTGGCTGCTTCAAGAACGGTCTGGCCCTCAAGAGCGCTGATCAGCTCCCCATCAATCCGGATCGATATTTTCTTTTGTGCCACAGTTCACTCCCTTCACAGCACAGGCTTAGCTCACATTCACGGCCTTCACGTCGCAACGGAGACAGCGGCAGGTTTCGTCCAACGCTTCTTCTTGATTGAGTCCAGCAACCACCTCGTCCTGCGACCGGGCGCGAAGGATGGCCGCGAGTGACTGGCCGGTGTGACGGCGGCTAGCACTCGGTTCTTCGGGCGGAGTCTGCTCGTATTCGAACATCGGGTAGAGGCTCTGCCAGCGATCTGTTTCCATTAACTGGGCATCGATGCTGCGGGCGGCCTGCTTGCCGTAAGCCATGGCGTTCGAGACATTCGAAGCGCCGGTCACCAGATCGCCACCAGCGTAGAAGCGTGGACGGCTGGTCTCGAGCGTAAAGCGGTTCACCTCGATCGTGCCGCTTTCCTTGAGAACCAGTCCGGAAGCCCTGGCGAAGTCCAGATCCACACTTTCGCCGATGGCGAAGATAACCGAATCACATTCGAACCGCTGAATCTCGTCGGTGTTGACCGGCTTTCTACGGCCGGAAGAATCGTATCCCCCAAGGCGAGTCTTTACGATCTCGATGGCTTTGACGTTACCTTTGGCATCGCCGATCACGCGATGAGGAGCCGCCAGAAAAATGAACTTTGCCCCCTCATCTCTGGCAGCACGAGTTTCTTCCTCAATCGCGGGCATGTCTTTGCGTTCGCGACGGTAGAAGACGGTTACGTCGCAGCCCTTTCGCAAAGAAGTGCGGGCGGAATCGATAGCCGCATTACCTCCGCCAATGATCGCAACGCGCTTACCGAGGTTGATTTCCTGGCCTGAAGCGACGGTTTCGAGGAAGTTGAGGGCCGGATAAACGCCTTTCAGTTCTGTGCCGGACTGATAGACCCAGGACTCCTTCCAGGTACCGATCGACAGGAAGATCATGTCGTAGTGCTCGTCGAGATCATTGAGCGGGATATCAAAACCGACGCGAGTGTTGAAGATGAACTTCACACCCAACCGCTCGATCAACTCGATTTCCCGCCGCAAGATTGCCTTGGGCAATCTGTATTCCGGCAGAGCAAAGCGAAGCATCCCGCCAGCTTCGGACTTGCTGTCATAGACAGAGACATCGTGGCCGAGCATAGCCAGGTAAAAAGCTGCGGTGAGGCCTGCGGGTCCGGCGCCTACCACGGCGATCTTGCGCCCGGTGGCCTCGATTTTGCGGGAGATGATCGCCTTGACCATAGGCTCGTACTTGTCGGAGGTGAAGATGGAATCTGCAATGAAACGATGGACTTCCCGCATGTTTACGGCTTGGTCAAGAGTCTGGCGACGGCAGCGGCTGTCACAGGGATGCTGGCAAACCCTACCTGTCGATGATGGCAAGGGATTGTCGAGAATGACGGACAGGAAGGCTTCTTCCAAACGATCTTCTTTCAGGAGCTGGAGGAAGCGGGGGATATTCATGTGAAGCGGGCAACTGTTCTCACATGGAGAAAGCGCCAGCTCCTCGCATACTCCAGCTGTGCAACGCTGGCCGAGGATGTGATCCTCGAACTCGTTTCTGAAGTGGCGCAGCGTGGTGAGAACAGGATTGGGGGCCGTCTGTCCCAGTCCACAAAGTGAGCAGTCGCGAATGTAGCGGCTGAGCTCGTCGAGAATGTCGAGGTGGCGGTCCGTTCCTGCGCCCTCGGTAATGCGATTTAAAATGCGCAGGCACTTATTCAGGCCCACGCGGCAAGGGATGCATTTGCCGCAGGATTCGGAGTGGGTGAACTCGATGAAGTAGCGGGCGACGTCGACCATGCAGTTGTCTTCGTCCATGACAACCATGCCGCCGGAACCCATGATCGATCCAAGCTGAGCCAAATTTTCGTAGTCAACAGGGGTCTCGAGCATTTCCTGCGGAATGCAGCCGCCGGAGGGACCGCCGGTCTGAACAGCCTTGACTTGGCGTCCGCCTACAGCACCCTCGCCGATGTCATAGACAAATGTTTTGAGCGGGGTGCCGAGCGGCATTTCAACGAGCCCGGTGTTCTTCACTTTGCCGACTAGCGAGAAGACTTTTGTGCCAGAGCTCTTGGAGCTTCCAGTTTCGGTGAACCAAGCCGGTCCACGCATAACAATGGGCGCGATGTTGTACCAAGTCTCAACATTGTTGATGTTGGTGGGCTTTCCCCAGAGTCCTTTTTGGGCGGGGAATGGCGGCCGTGGACGGGGTCTTCCGGCTTCGCCTTCGAGAGACGCGATCAGAGCTGTTTCTTCACCGCAGACAAAGGCTCCCGCTCCTTCGACCAGCTCAATATCGAATTTGAATCCGCGGCCAAGGATGTTCTCGCCAAGGAGGCCGTACTCTCGCGCCTGTTCGATGGCACGGTTCAGGCGATGGACGGCGAGCGGATACTCGGCGCGTACGTAAATGATTCCTTCGGTTGCGCCCATGACGTAACCGCCGATAATCATTCCTTCGAGCAGCGAGTGGGGATCACTCTCGATTTCGTTCCGGTTCATGTAAGCGCCGGGATCACCTTCGTCTGCATTGCAGATGATGTATTTGGGTTCTGCCTTGGCTTTGGCGAGGAACTCCCATTTGTTACCGGTGAGAAATCCGGCACCTCCGCGGCCACGGAGTTTCGAAGCCTTGATCTGCTCGATCACGCTCACCGGATTGGCATCGATCAGAACTTTATAGAGCGCCTGATATCCGCCCACAGCAATGTATTCTTCAATGTCATCGGGATTGATGATCCCGCAATTGCGCAGCACGATCTTCTTTTGCCCCTTGAAGAACGTGACCTCGTTCCAGGAAGGTACTTCGGGGTAACCCTGCCCGTAACGAACATGGGCTGTGATGTGGTCCCATTCTTCGATCTTGCAGTAGATGAGATCGGGAGTGAGATTTCCCTTGGCGATGTCGTGGAGTAGCCGGCCTGCGTCGTTGGCTTGTACCTTGCGCAAGATTACGAGAGGGTTTCCGGGCAAACGCACGCTCACCAGCGGTTCCTGGAAACAGGCTCCAAAACAGCCTACGGGAGCGAGGACGAGTTCGTTCCCGCTTCTTTCAACAGCCTGCGCGAAGGCGTGATAAAGGCCCTCGGCGCCATTACCGCGGCCGCACGTTCCCATTCCAATCGCGACCCGTGGGACCGAAGAAACAAGCTTGGCTAATCCGGCTTCTCGTACTGCATTGAAGGCTCCGATATCTAAAATTCGAGGCATGCTCATTCTCCAGCCCGAATGGTTTCGATTTCGCGCTGAACGGTGCGCTCGGTCGCGTGGCCGCAGATGCGGTGGTTGATCTCGACGACGGGCGCCATGGCACATTGCCCGAAGCAAGCTACGGTACGGACTGTGAACTGGCGGTCGGGGGTGGTTAGCAGTAGTTTGTCGGCCTCGTTTCCGTCGGCATCGCCAGTGTCGAGACCGAGACCTAGCTCCAAGCGTGTGCCCTGCAACAGATTGCGGGAGCCGCGCGTATGACATGCCGTACCACGGCAGATGCAGATGGTGTTCTCGCCTTGGGGTTGGAGATTAAAGAGGGCGTAGAACGAGGCGACGCTGTAGATGCGGGCAAGAGGCAAATCCATCTTGGCCGCGATGTAACGAAGCGTCTCAACCGGGAGATACTTATGTCGATTTTGTTCTTGAACGGCTTCAAGAATTCCCAGAAGAGCGCCTGGACGTGCGCGGCGGGTTGCGATCAGCTTATCGATGAAGACCTGTTCTTCGGAGGCAAGACTCGCAGATGAAAGCGTTTGCACGGACACCCCCCTCGAAGGTGGGCTTACTTCATACCCAATTTATCGAGGGAGTGTGCTGATTCACTGTTTCTGCAGACACAAGGCGGGGTGACAAGAATCACAGGGGTTTTGCCGCGCTGGCCAAGAACTAATTGGGTGACTACGCGGCAAGGTTCCCGGTGTGCAAGGTGCTGAATGGAAGCTATTTGTTAGAGATCACGAAGTTCACGTTCGCGGACTGATTTCCACTGACTGTCACAGACTTTTCCCAAGTTTTTGCTTCGGAAAACACAGGGCGTTCGACTCGGTGCTCGGTCAAGACATCGTAAGCCTGTTCCTTGCCGACCAGACCCCAGCCTTCGTGCCACGCGACGAGCTCGTACGTGCCCGGAGGAACATTCGTAAGCTCAAACTTCCCGCTCTCGTCGGTGACAGCATAATAAGGATGCGAGACGACCATCATTTCGGCGTTCATCCAGACGTGCCCACCGTTGCATCGCAGGCTGACCAAGCCCGGGTTGGACATGGTACGCGCAGTGACCTTGTTTTCAAACGGGAACGGCAAGTTGAAAGATGCCGCGCCTTGCATGTGTACGGTGTGCAGAGTGGGGTCAGAACTCTGCATTGTTAACGTCTCGTTCTGCGGTACCAGGAGAATGTGTGGAATGTATCGGCAATGCTTCTGGTCGAGGTGACGTAGTTGGGGAGGAAGATCAAAGGGTTTGCCCTGGCTGACGTTCTTTAAATAAACGACAGTGTTGGCTACGCCACCCTGGGGGCCGACAGTCAGACGTTCCAGATCGGCATTTTTATGCGAATCGGGATCGCAGATGGCATGGTCTTTATTAATGGGGAATTCAAGCGCGCGTGGAACGGGCCCCGCCCATTTCACGGTGCCCGAGATGGTGCCACCATCAGTGACGTTGATGACTTTATAGTCGCTCTGAGCAAAAGCCGGAAGAATTATCAGAAAAGCTGCTGCCAAGCAGACCCAGGTTCGGCCCATATGCATTTCCTATCTTGCCGCTCGGTCACGAGGAAACCGGGTCGGCATCAGACTGGCCGTGCATCTTTTCCGCGCAACACAGGAATTCTGGCTGCCGGGGGGCTCCGCAAGCCCAAGCGGCGCCTGTGTTTTGCGGACTCGCTTTCATTCAAACGGGGAGCCGGCAGGGTGGCGGCTGTGATTTGAATCACACCCAACATGCGCCCATCGTAAGGGGATGTCGAGATTACCGAAGTGTTCCAACCATGTTCTTTGGCGATGTTGACAGAGGACGTTTTTCGTTAGGCAGAGCGCCCGGAGCTCGTGCAATATGAAGCTATGCTCTTCAATTTCGGGGGAGTCAGCAAGATTGGAAGTACCGGGGCACGCCCGCGTCGCAATCAGCGAGTTCGGATCTTTTTGGTGGTGGGGTTGCTCACGATCAGGTGTTTATCTACGCCAAGTTGGAGCCAGGAACCCAACACCCCTCGGCGGACGCATATTCGAACTCTGCCGCTCTCGAAATTTTACGATACACCGGATACTTTGCCGGCGGGTCGTCCTGGGGATCTGATCCGCTCGCAGGACTTCGATGATTATGACTTGCCGATGGACGTATCGGTGGTTCGAATCCTTTATCATTCGCGATCTGGCAACGGAAAGGACGTAGCCACCTCTGGTGTGGTTCTGTTTCCGGTTAAGAAGGCGCCTGCTGGTGGATGGCCGGTGATTGCGTGGGCGCATGACCTGAACGGAGTGGCCCGCACCTGTGCGCCGTCTTTGATGCGCAATCTGAGGCACGGACCTTTTCTCTCGATGTATGTGCAGCTGGGATACGCGATCGTAGCCACCGATTATGCAGGGCTGGGAAGTAAAGAACGCAATGCGTTCGCCGATATGACATCAAACGCGTACGACGTCATTTATTCGATTCCGGCCGCCCGTAAGGCTGTTCCCCAGCTTGGAGAACGCTGGGTCGCCATGGGGACTGTCGAGGGTGGCATGGCCGTGCTCACCGTCGCCGAACTGGAGCATGGGATGCGCGACCCCAACTTTTTGGGAGCGGTCGCGATCTCGCGAACTACGGATATTAGCGATCAATACCCGCCTCTCAATACCACTTCGCATCGAATGCCACTTTTTCTTAGCTATGGCATCGCGACAATTTATCCCGAGTTTCGACCGGCCGATATTCTGACCAGCAAGGGGTTGGATATGTTCGGGCATGTCGCGGAAACCTGTGCTTCAGAGGGCACTCAGCCGGAGTTCTCAGCTCCCGAGATGGTGAAAACGAACTGGCAGGAAAATTCGTTCGTCCAGAGGTACTTCGAGCGCAACCGTCTGGGGCTCAAGCCTGCTGATCGACCCTTGCTGATCCTGGGCAGTGAGGAGGATTCTACGATCAGCCAAACCGCGAGTGCGGTTTCCCGGCTATGCAAGCAAGGAGACCATGTCCAATTCGAGAAGTTTCCCGGCCAGGATTCGGGTAGTTTGATGGGCGATTCGGTGCGAGACCAGATCTCCTGGATGGAGAGGGTATTCTCGGGGAAGGCCGCTCCTGACGACTGTAAGTCGCTACGGTAAGCCTCTAGTGCCGGTACACCATCATCAGGGCGAGGACGACGGGAAGGTACAACACCGAGGCGTGGAGGAGGCGACTGGGTCCGGCTTTCGAAGTTGAGTTCATCAACTTCAGGACGTAGTAGAGCAAGAAGACCCCAGAAGCAATCATACCGACGAAATAGAGCGCTCCGGCGCCCGTTGGCGGCAACATGGTAATCACAATCAACGCCAGGGTAAAAACGAGGATTTCACCGCGCGTGAAGCGCGAATCGCGGTCGAATTCGGGCAGCATATGGTAACCGGCGCGCGAGTAGTCGTCGCGATACATCAGGGCGATGGCAAGAAAGTGTGGGAACTGCCACAGGAATAGCACCCCAAAAAGAAGTAGCGCTTGCCGGTTGATGGCTGCTCCGGCACCGGCCCAACCGATCAGCGTGGGCATCGCCCCGGGGAAGGCTCCGATCATGGTGCAAAGTGGAGTCTTGCGCTTCAACGGGGTGTACACAAACAAGTACGACAACAGCGTGGAGATGGCCAATAACGCGGAAAGGGAATTGACGGCCAGCCAAAGATAAGCACCGCCGGCGATGCTGAGTAGAACTCCGAAGATCAGTGCCTCGCGGCTGCTGACCCGGCCCGAAGGCAGCGGGCGCTTGGCGGTGCGGCGCATCTGGCCGTCCCAAACCCGTTCCGTCCATTGATTCAGTGTGGCTGTACCGCTCGCTACAAGAAGAGTGCCCACGAGCGTGCTGAGCATGCCGACGACTTTCAGCGGTCCGCGCGAGGCGAGGTAATATCCCGCCGAAGTGGTCATGAGGATGAGAAGATTCACTTCCGGCTTCGTCAGGGTGTAGTAATCCCTAAGCTTGGAAGTCAGGGTACCGAAATCAGCCAGATTCAATCTGACGCTTGAGGTCGCCATATCACCAGTCTTGGCCCGCATCGTTGGAATTGATATCACGCCGGACCTGGTTCGATCTGCGGTGCACGACAAGAATCAGTCCGATCGAGCCCAATGTTGGGGGAACGATCAGGATCAGGATTCCGCTCTTCAAAGCCTGGATCATGCGCGCTCCGGAAGAAGCTGCCTGCGTGTAACAAAGGGCACAGCTCTGGGAGAACGCGGGTACTGGCGCCGCTACAGCCAGCAGCGCGAAGATGCCCAGAACGAGCGTACGCAGAAACGACAACGACTTCCGAATGCGAGTATTCACTGCTGCACCACTCCCGTCTTGGGCAACGAATAGGGGGCGCCGGTCTCCATGCGGTTGCTGTCGGTCCAGCCGTACTGCATACCGGCCATAACCGCAACCGTAAAGATCACGACAAAGAGGAACCAACTGCGCTTTTCGGCCCAGAGGTGCATAAAGAACATAACTGCAATACCAGCCTCAAGAATTGCCACAAACAGCATGCGTGCGAAGGCTGCCGAGGTGTCAAGGTGAAGCGAGCCGATGAAGAACTGAATGGCAGCCAGAATCAGCAGGCAAACGTAAATCACATAGTATTTGCCTACGCTGTCAGTGTACTTTGCTTCGGGACTGCTCGGGCGAACATCGGGTGCGTCCATAGTCTTTCTCCGAATCAAAATTAGTGAGCCATGTTCAACAGGTAGACAAACGGGACTACGAACATCCACACGAGATCGACGAAGTGCCAATACAGGCCAGCCACTTCCATATCCTCGGCTGTACGGTGGCCGGCTTTCCAACTCAGGCCAATGATCAGCAGTGCGATGACGCCACCGGTGACATGGAGCAGGTGAAGGCCTGTAATGGAGAAGAAGGCGGAGCCGAAAAGCGGATCGCCCCAAGGATTATGCGACAGGGTCATGCCCCGGTTCATCAAGTCGAACCATTCGCGGATGTGCAAGAGGGCGAAGATAACACCCAGCACCATGGTGATCATTGTCCAGCGGAATGCGCCGGCCCGATCGGCGGCTTTGGCTGCCCTTACGCCGAAGAGCATGGTCAAGCTGCTGGTGAGCAGGATGAAAGTCATCAGCGCAGCATTGGTCATGCTCTCAAAAGGTCTTGGCCACTGCGGACTGCCATTGCGAAGAAAGCCGTAGGCTACCAGACAACCCGCGAAAGTAGCCGCATCAGCGATGATGAACAACCACATCGCCATCTTCTTGGCAGGTACCACAAAGGGCTGCAGTCCCTCAACCATGCCTGGGGGGTGATGATGTACATTTGCTGCCATCGTCATTGGAGCTTGACTCACAGGGCCTCCTGTCACGTCGACTACAGTTTCATCCAAAGCAACAAAAGCAGGTACACCCACAAAATGTCCATAAAGTGCCAGTATCGCGAAGTTGCGTCCAATGTTGCGCGCCGTAAGGAGGCATTGTTTAGTTTGAAAATCACGCGAACCAGACCGCCGAGTCCGCCAATCAGATGCAAGGCGTGAGCGGCCGTGAACACGTAGAAGAACGAACTGCTCGGGTTGGTAGCGAGGTAGAGTCCTTGGGCATTAAGTTGTAGCCACGCGACATACTGGCCAGCAACAAAAGCCAGGCCCAGACCCAAAGTGAGATAAAGCCACCGGGCCGGATTAAAGATCGAGAGCCTACCTGAGGAAATGTAAGCAGCAACGCGCTTGCGAGCCACTTCCAAGCTCATGCTGCTGCCCAGCAAGATCAACGTATTCAGGTAAAGGATGGAAGGAAGTGTGAAATGGCGCCAATCATTCGCACCGCCTTTGCGCACCACCAAGGCGCTGGTCAGAGCTGCAAAGCTCATTCCGATGGCCGCAAGAACGACCCAGATTCCGGTGGAAGCCGGGGGCGGAGCGTATTGCTGCGCGGTGCGCGGCAAACCGCCTGCCGGCACCATATCGCGGAACCCTCCGTCGCCCCCGCTGCTCATCGGGCGTCGTTCCAGTTTGGGTGGTTCGTGAACTGTTGTTGCCATTGCCAAATACTCCCCTGTGGTCTAAAGCTAGGCTTCGTCTCGCACGGATTGAATCTGTTCCGGCGAATCTTGCATGACGTAATCCCCGGTCGAGCCTTCCACGCCGTATTGATAAGGATCGTGGTAGACGACTGGCAGCTTTCCTCCGAAATTGTCGAAAGGCGGCGGAGACGAAGGCGTGCTCCATTCCAGTGAAGTTGCCTCCCACGGATTGGCGGGTGCGATCGGCCCTTTGAACCGACTATAGATCAGATTGAAAACGAAGATCAGTTGCGCAGCTCCGGTGGCCAATGCCGCAATCGTGATGAATCGGTGCAGCGGAATCAACGGCTGCATGTAATCAACGACGAACGCCTGATAGCGGCGAACGTTTCCTGCCAATCCGAGATAGTGGAATGGCATGAAGATGCAATAGGTCCCGACGAACGAGAGCCAGAAATGGATCTTGCCAAGAGTCTCGTTCATCATCCGGCCATACATCTTGGGAAACCAGAAATAGGTTCCGGCAAAGATGCCGAACATGGCAGCAACGCCCATCACCATGTGGAAGTGGCCTACAACGAAGTACGTGGCGTGAATCATGATGTCGAGCGAGGGCTGAGCGAGGAAGAATCCGCTAACGCCACCGGCGATGAACATTGAGATGAAACCCAGCGCGAACAGGGAAGCGGAGTTGATGCGCAGCTTCGCCCCATACAAACTGCCGAGCCAGATCAGTACGACGATTGTCGACGGAATCGTGATAATCAGTGTTGGGAACGAGAATACGATGGAGGAAACCGGGTTCATGCCGCTGACGAACATGTGGTGCCCGTAGACCATGTAGCTGAGAACCGCGAGAGCCCCGAACGAGTAAATCAGAGTCCGGTGGCTCAGCATAGGACGTCGCATGTTGGGAACAAGAACATGAGAAACGATGCCCATACCGGGCACGATGGCGATGTACACCTCAGGGTGTCCGAAGAACCAGAAGAGGTGCTGCCACAGAAGGGTTGAGCCGCCGGCGTGGGGCTGCAACTGATCGTTGATGACGAGGTTCGACGGAACGAAGAAGCTGGTACCGGCGACGTGATCGAGGATCAGAAGAATGCAGGCCGGCATGAGCACGGCGAATGCCGTCAGGCCCATGATCGAGGTGATGAACCAACCCCAAGTGCTGATGGGTAAACGCCAGAGGCTCATCCCCTTCGTCCGCATGTCCAACGTAGTGGTGATGAAGTTCAAAGAGCCAAGCAACTGACCGATGCAGAAGATCGCGATCGACGAAGCCCAGAGGACGACGCCCATTCCCTCGCCGGGACCGCCAACTGCACCAACCGCGCTCAAGGGAGCGTATTGCGTCCATCCGCCGAGGGTTGGCCCATCGCTAACGAAGAAGGAAGCCATCAACACGAGGAAGGCGGTCAACGTGACCCAGAACGACATCATGTTGAAGTGGGGGAAGGGCATATCTTCCGCGCCGACCTGAATCGGGAGGAAGTAGTTGCCGAAGGCTGCAAAAGGCGCGGTGGTGAGCACGAAGAAGACCATGATGGTGGCATGCATGGTCATCAATTGCAGGTAGTACTCGGGCGTCATCACGTCGCCGGGAGCGCCATTGGCGGAGAGCAGATGCAGGCCTGGAATGGCGAAGTTCGTCCATCCCAAGTGGATACGCATCAGCCAAGAGAGACCCATGCCTACCAGAACCGCCATAAGGGCGAGCCCGTAGTACTGTTTGCCGATGACCTTGTGGTCCAAACTGAATACGTGCTTCCGAATAAAACTGGTCGGCGCCTGATGAGCCGCATGTGCCGTTTCGTGCATTTTCCTACCCTCGAAAGGATTTGCCCTGCGCCTGCGAAACCCTTACTGCAAAGCTGCTTCCTTCTTCAACCAATTGTCGTAGTCTTCCTGCGACAGGACTGAAAGGTACGCCTTCATGTTGTAGTGGCCGAGACCGCACAACTGCGTGCAAACGATCTCGTACCTGCCGACTTTAGTTGCGGTGAAATGCATGGACAGATCGAGACCGGGGACAAAGTCCTGCTGGACCCTCAACTCCGGAACGAAGAAGGAATGTCCCACATCCTTGGAATGCATAAGGAGATGGATTTCCCGGTTCACTGGGATCGCCATCTCGGCCGTGACGATGTCGTCCTTGGAGTCGGGATCGTGATCCGTATCGATGCCAAAGTAGTTCTGGTTCGCCTCGCTCAGCATGTTGGGATGGATCGGGCCGAATTTCCCATCTGGTCCGGGGTAGCGGAAGTAGAAGGCGAACTGGCCGGCTTGAACCTGGACGGGAAGAGCATCCGCGGCTGGCGGGGTGAAGTAAATGCGTGCCCACGCTTTCGCTCCAAAGGCACCGAGCGCGAGAACCTCTGTTCCCACGAGCAGGAAGGCTCCGAGCACCATGGTGGTTGCGCCGCCAGGAAAATTCTTGATTTTGGCGCCAGGCTTGGCACTCGAGAACATCCAGATAAAAGCCGCGAGCAGAATCTGAGCTGCCAAAAAGGAAATTCCAGCTTCTGCCATCGTTTCCGACATCTGGTCGTCGATTGGCTGCCCGTGAGTCGAGATATCCTGAGCCATCCACCAAGTGTGGCGGAGGATTGGGATCGCTGACAGAATCGCGATCACGACGATAGTAACCGCAACGAATTTTGCCATGTCACCCTCGCACGTACCCTTTGATCTTGAATAAAGGGGTTAACCGTGGTTAACCCCTCAATGATTTCCTGCTGGATGCGTTACTTCGCCTTGAACGTGAAATCAGCTTTTGCCGGTGCACCAGCGGCCACAGTGACGTTCTGAGTTTGAGTTCCGTACTCTTCCTGCCACGCGGTGATCGTATAGGTGCCCGCGGGAACGTTTTTAATGGTGTAGTTGCCATTGTCGTCGGTGACCGCGTATGGTCCCCTCACAACAACGTGCCAGCCGTGCATCCATGGATGGATGTTGCACTTAACCGGAATCGCTTCTGGGGCTTTCCAATCAGTGACGATCGGCGGAGCTCCTGGCGGCTGAGACTTGTTCCACCCAATGTTGCCGCTGCCTGGGGCAGGGAGTGGATGAATGTTGTGAGTAGTTTGATCGCTCGTGATGACCTGGAACTTCTGGTTGGCATCTACGGGGAGTACGTGAGGGCTGTACATACAACCCTTCTGATCAAACTTTGGTTCTTCGGAAGGTACGTTGTTTGCTTCGGCAGCAGGGAGGCCTGTGGTGATGTAGAGGACAACGTTCTGCAGGCCACCGCTTGACCCAACCACAACGTTTTCCATCTTCGGAGGATTGCTCTCATGTTGCTTGGCACAGTAGGGATCTTTGGACATATCGATCCCCTTCATATGAGGTGCTGAGCCGTTCAGTTTCACCGTGCCGGTAACAGATCCTGAACCTGCGGCGCTGACCTTCTTGCCGAGCAGCAGGCTTCCGGCGCAGACCAGCGTGAGAGCTGTCAAAACAGCTGCGAACTGCCTTTTCGTACTAGTCGTCATGGACCCTTTCTCCAATGTTTTTGGTATTCAGTCTCAGTGTTTCTACTGAGGTGTCGCATTAGGATTGATGGGTTTCAATCCGAGTTGTTTGGCGATTTGTTTTGCTTTCGACGGGAATGGCTGGAGACTGCGCAAGTAAAAGACCAGATCCCAAGCCTCGTCAGGTTTGATGTTGTCAGCGAACGACGGCATCGGTGTGCCGTCGAGACCCGTCATAAAGATCCTGTAGAGGTCGGCGTCGGTGGTGCCGCACTTGAAGCGACCACCTTCGGCGAAGTTGTAGGGCAGAATTGGACGGCCGAGGTCGTCCTGCAAAGTGGAGGCGGAAGGGCCGTTGCCTCGGCCTTCGACGCCGTGGCACTTCCAGCACTGCACGTGATTGAAGACATCCTGTCCAGCTTTCACTCGCTCCGGTGTGACTTCAGGTTCCTTTGGGATTTCGATGGGCGTACCCGGCTTTTCCGTCTGCCAACGTGGAGAGTAATGCTTGATCCATGCAACGAGATCAGCTCGTTCCTGTTTGGTGAATGTGTTCCACGGCGGCATGTTGGAACGATCTAGCCCGCGAGCGATGGTGTCATAGAGATCCTCGTCGGTGGGCAGAGTTCCGGTCGGAGTAGAACGGCACTCGAAGACGCCCAGAGTGAAATTGCGAGGTTTGGGATACATTGGCGGATCGAACCATTTGGCGCTTTCGCCTTCTCCATCCCCGAGATTGCCGTGACATACGACGCAGTAGCGGCGGTATGCCATAGCTGCGTCTTTCGCGTGTCCGGTTAACTTACCGATGTGACTGGTTGCGGCCGGTGAGTTGAGCCACTCTTCTTCCTGAACGCTGGTGACTTGCGCCCGGGTTGAAGTCGAGAGCATGAGAACAGCAACCGAGGCAATTGCAACTGCGAGCGACCAATTCTGAATTGTGTTGCGCATTTGGATTGCTGTCCTTTCTAGAAGTCGAAGTCAAAGCCCAAGATCAGACTGCTGCTGGTGAGATCTGTGCCAGTTACAGGTGACGTGCCGCGCTGGCGCAACCAGGAGTATTCGTTGTGCACTGCGAATCCGGCTCGCGGATTCATGATGGGATACCAGCGATAACCGACGGTGTACATGTCGGTGTTCCCCAGGTTTGAAGGCAGGGCACTGTTCGCCTGTTGAGACATGCGCTGCCATTCCGAGCGCTGAATGAAGATGAGTTGTGGGTTGTAGACGTAATGGGTTTCGACCATTGCGCCATTCCAACTGGGAGCGCGTGCTCCCACGGGAAGGATGGTGCCCGGAACGTTGTTGAGCACCGTCGTTCCGCCGATCGTGTCGCCATAGCCGGCTCCGAACCACGCGTCGTCCCAGCCATGCTGAGTGAGAGCCAGGAAATCCAGTTTGCCGAAGTAAAACAGGCCAACAAAGCCTTCGCGGTGGTAGGACTTGTTGGCGAATCCGGTGCCGGGGATCGGAGCTCCACCGGCGGTGAGATATCCGGTGGGGGCTTGGCCGACCATGGCGTAACCGCCAATGCGGTCCACGCCGAGTTTTCCTACATCGAAGGCATGGCTTGCGGCAAAGAATGCCGAGTACGAGTTACCGTATGGCAGGTTGACATTGCCATCGTTCGAGCTTACGAGAGCGGCAGAGATACGCGTCCGGTCGTCGGCCGAGTGTCCCATGTATTCAACGCCAAGCTGGTTGTCGCCCATCTGACCGAAGATGTTGGCGTCCCCTTGGGGTATGAAGTGATATGTCTGGTACACACCGGAGATGGACGTCAGGGTCAGAATTCGCTTCTCGGAAATCAGGTTATCGAGCTCAAATTTGCCGAGTTTGATGTTCAACCAAGGCGAATTGAATAGGTTGTCAAATCGTGCGAATACCTGCTCAAAGTGGAAGGCCCCGGTCGAGTCGGACGACGGCAGAAGGTAGAACGATAGGTTCTTCTCGAGAGTGCCGCCGGTATGGAAATCGAGACCGCTCAGGTCAAAGCCATGTGAAGTGATCTGTCGTTCAGCAGGAGCACTGCCCGCATTTCCGGGAATAGAATCGACCGCCACCTTGTCCGAGCTCTCGCGATGCCAGAAGGTGGTCATGCGCATGGTCGCGGGCCAGTACGACGCGTTTTGCCATACTGGCGAATCGCGGTCGTTCATGAGCTGATATCCGTTGTCCTTAAATTTCTGCCCGAAGTAATTCAGCATCGGCCAAGCTTCGTGGCACGCTGAGCAGCGCAGGCCGTATTTTCGTGCAAATGCCGGCAGGGCAGCAGCAGGTTGACTGAAGCTTGGGATCAGAGTGGCTAGCGTTACGGCAGCGAACAAAGAGGGTGCGACAGCAGAGAAATTGCGAAACCAGCGCGACACAGCGCGCATACGCATGCCTCCACACGAGCTTAAATTGTGTACGTATCCCCAAAAAGGCAGTTGGAGCTTCCAGCGAAAGCGGGAACTCCACAACCCGCAGTGGTCGACCTCAGAATCCCCAGAAGGTCGTACCACCGTACCGGGGGTGAATCCTAGAACAGTCCTCGCAGAATTTGCAAGACGTTTTTACAAATTTTTTACAATGTCATAGACGCCAACATGCGCCAACGGCGCCTGAACGATATTGTCGCTGGAATTGAGTTCCTCGGATTTCCTGGTTGCATTCCTTCTCGGCGGTGGTGCTACACTCTGCAGACGTAAGGCTACCTCATTTTCCACGAACATCAATTACTTATGGCGTTTCATCGATTCCTTTGGCTAAGGTTCGCAACGGCTTGTGTGCTGACGGTGAGTCTCTGTCCTCAGTTGACCCTCGCGAAGATTAAGAAAGACGCCGTTCAGTATGGGGCTGGACTTATTGTGAATGTCCCCTATCCTGAGGCCGATGTGCTGAAGGTAGTCCAAGACGTGGTGGACAACGGCATCATTCGCGGAACCAAAGAATACGCCAAGGATGAATACGTCAAAGGGGCGCTCCCCGCGAAGCAATCAAACGTATTTCCGGCGTGGACCGAAGGTGGAAAGGTGTTTTACAAGGTGAGAGCCCATGCGCTCGATCCGCGCAATTTCAAAGACTCCAACGACGTTGGAACTTTAGCAGTCCGCTATATCGTGATCCCCCAGGATGACAAGCACACGGTCTTGAAGGTCGACGCGTTGTTTGTAGAGGAGTTCAAGCACACGGTTCACGCGTCTGACGGCACAGTCGAAGGCGCCGAGTACAAAGACATTCACGACCGCCTGGAAGCCACGGATCTCGTCAAGCAGCAGACGGCAGAGGCCGTGCGACAGAAAGAACAAGCTGCTCAGGAGGCTTTTGCTAAGGAGTCTAAATCCACACCGGTAGAGAATTCCGCCCCGCCGTTACCCGCGGCTACGAGTCCAGAAACCGCGGGTGCTTCGAGCGACAGCTTGTCTCTTGAGGACCTTCAGCATCGGGTTAAGGAGCTCCGCAGCCAGACGCAACGGAAGGTGAGGGCACCAGGCGCGGCGCTCAGAACAGCTCCGTTCCGCACGGCCACCAATCTCCAGTCTCTGAGCACTGGGACGGAAGTATTGATTGTGATCTCCACTCCATATTGGTATGGCGTGGAAACGCATGATGGTCAGCATGGATGGATCATGCGAGACGAACTGGAGGAAATGCAATGAGGATTCTCCGTCAGGATCTGCGGTTAGTCCCAGCAGGCATGCTCCTCGGGATGCTGTTGGTTTGTGGATGCGCGTACTCGCAGGAGGCCTACGAACGGAGCTTTCATACTTCCGGTGCTGCGATGGAAAAGGCTTTGCAGCAGATGCAGGGGTCGATGGCAGGGCACCTTCCAATACTCGATGGATTCGCCGCCGCTGGCGAGCATTCGCTCGACAGCTATGAGCGGGGATACTTTCAGGCGCGCGCCCAAGTGACTCCGACCTCGGCGGGCGAGTGTGTGGTCCGAATCTCCGCGAAAGTCACTGCGTGGTACGACGACCCCAAGGGAGTGCACTCGGGGTACGAACTGCTGCAATCCAATGGCAGGATTGAATCTGACATCCTCGATCAGTTGTCTCACAGACTTGCAGTAGCAAAGCCGCCAGCCCAGACGGAAACTGCTCCGGCGCCCTCACCAGAGACGACTGAAGTCGCACGGGTGAACAAGCCAGTGATCGCAAAGCCGGCTGAGGCAGAGAATGCAGCGATCTCTGCTCCGCGGCCGCACGTCTTTGACACGCCTTCGACTCTTTCCTCTTCGTTGTCCCACGGATTGTCTTCGCAGCCCAGCACAAAATCCGCTGAGCCGCTTGCGCCACCAGATCCGGAACGGGCGCGTCTTCAGACCGAGTTGGAGCAGTTACAGGATTTGCTCAAGAACCAAACGCATCCGAAGAACCTTGCTGCCGTGAAGAAAGAAGGAACGGCCGTCGTAGACACGCCGAGCCTGAACGCGAAGCCGCTCTTCCTGGCGAGTGCGCATGACGAGTTTGAAATTCTGAATTTCAACCAGGACTGGGTCCATGTTCGTATCTCGGGGCTGTCCCGCGGATGGATCTGGCGCAACGATCTCGAAATGCCGGACAGCATACCGGATACCGAGGCAAAACCGCCCCAACCGACGGCAGCAGATTTGTTCCGGGTAGTTCGAGAGGACGCCGCACCTTTTCCTGGAGACTGGGCGCCGTTACGCGGCAAGAACGTGAAGCTCATCTCGGTGCAGAAAGTCGATGAGGCGAACAAGGATGTAGATGGTCGCATGAAGCTGGACTTTGCGAAGTCGGTATTCGCGAAGAGCTATGCCGAGATGGCCCAGAAATCGTCAGACTTGGCGGGAATCGTTCTGATTTTCGACTCTGCGGATGGTGGCATGATTGCGGCAACGCAAGCTGTTTTGCAGAAGTGGAAGGTGGGTTCACTCAGTGACGCAGCCTTCTGGCACAGTTGCTACTTCGATCCGCCGGAGACTTTTTCAAGCGGGGGAAATTCTGCGAGCCAGTAGTTCTGCTCACTTTTTGTCTTTGGCAACACCTCCTTCGAGTAAAACTGAATGACGCGCTTCTGGTCAGCCTGTCCCGTGTGAATGGTGACGATTGTTACTCCGCTTTCAATCAATCCTTTGACGGCCTTGATATGGACGTTCGGATCGGTACTGACCGGCGATTCCGAGTACACCTGCTCTAACGGGATCTCGGAGTCCCCCTGGTGCGAGTTCATCGCGGACGGTCCTAGAAAAATGCCAGCCCGTTCTCAGCAGGCGCGACGATTGAGGTGGGCCGTTTCTAGTCCCATGTTTCGTCTTCTTGCGCGGAGCTAACATGGTGCATCAATAGCGACAGATAGGTGAGTGCGCTGTTCAGATCCTGAACCTCGTTGATTTCGTTGGCGGGTTTGCGCCGTAACTGCTCCAGGCGTTCCTGAATTGCGTTTTGGGCTCGTGAGATTTTGAGCAGTGCCCGTTTCTGATCGGTTTCAAGAACGGCAGCGAAGTAGATTTGGTACCAAGCCGAGGGACGTCGCCGATGTTCGCGTCCGAAGTTCATGTTATTCCGCATGGGAAGCCTCTACCGAACTTGAATGAATCGCTACAGATCCCGCTGCATTTCCAAGTTTGATCAGTAAACGAGATAGGAGTGGATGCAGCAATACAGTGATGAACGTAAATTGGAAGTCATAGCGTACGGATTACCGAACGTGTGTCACCATTGCGGCGTTGTCCGAGTGGTATTGAACAGAACAATGTCGCTTTGCGACAGCCACCGTTCTGCCTGGCACGGGAACAACTGGAAAATGCGGAATGATCGATTTTGAATTAAATTCTGTTCCGGACTCCATGAACCGAATTGGCGCGCTCGTTCTTTCCTATAGCTTCGGTATGGGAGCCCAGCGCCGCGAGTACTGAGTCTCCGATGGCATCAGCCGCCGCTTGGACACGGTCCGTCTGTGTCTTTACCTGGTTGAGCAACAAAGCAAGGTCATCGATTTCCCGCAAAAGGTCCTGCGCTTTGGCGAGGTCAACCGTGCCAGAGGGGAACTTCGTTATCGCGAAAAGCTTACTGGTTTTGGCTTCTAGGCTGGGCATGTTGTTCGACATCGGCATTGTTCTCCGTTTTTCAGGCTATCGAGCCGTGACCAGAGGGGCAAGCGTCAACATGCGCCAAGAACATTAAACGATTTGTGATCAGGAATTATGTACGCCGGAAATCCACCAGAGCACTTTTCCGACGATTCGGCCGCGACTGCTTCTGCTGAGAATGACCGCCTCGTACTTGCGGTCGGCAGCTTCCAGGATGTCGAGAGTGTCGTATCGGCGCAGGCGAGAGACGCAGAGTCCAGTAGGTTCACTGGCAGCTATGACAAGCTCGCCGTAAAGTTCGGATTTTTCAGTCTGAAAAGAATCGACCGCTATCAAGTCGCCATCTCGAATCAAGGGCTCCATAGCATGTCCTTTGACTACAAGAAGGCTGGTGTAAGACGGATTGGGACACCAGGACCTCGGAACATCAAGGGTAGTTGTGGCGGCGACGGACCGAAGGCTGCTCCGTTTGTCGCCAGCAGCCCCCTGTGTGCCTGCGACTGCTTTCAATACTGGAATGCTGATGAGATTTTCACTTCGCGAAGCCGAGGAGCGGGATTCGTGGCCGCCATTTCCAGACACGTGTGGGATATCAGCTAGTTTCCGGCTGCGACCGGGACCGCCCAAAGCGTCAATCACCTTGGCTGGCTGGATTCCCGCCATTTCCCAGAAAAACCAGGCTTCATTCTTATTCCCGAGGTTCCCGAGTTGGATGAAGTGCTCGGCGGAAGGCTGAAGCAAGCCGCGTTCCCATCGTGAAATGGTCATGGCCGAGCAATCCATTCTTCGCGCCAGCTCCGCCTGGTTGATTTTAAGCCGCTCTCTCAAGGCGGTGATATGAAGCGCCCACTCGGGAAATGCTGCGCGTTTTGTCTTATTTCTCATGGTGTGAATATTGATTGCGATCGCAACCCTGGATCAAGCAAGCTGCTACTTGCATGGAGAATGCATCGAAGTGCGGTGGAGACATGATGATCGAAGCCGATGTATACATCTTTGACATCGATGGCACCCTCCTGGTGACTCGGGATCTTGTGCACTGGAATGGTTTGCACCAAGCCATGCTGGAGATCTACGGAGTCGATACAACCATCGCCGGGCTAGCGTATCACGGCAAGACCGATGTCGCTATTCTTCGTGCGGCGTTAGCGCGCTGTGGCGTATCTGATCAAACATTTTACGCAAAATTGCCGTCCGCACTGTCGGTGATTTGCAGGGAGGTTACCGCGAACGCAGCGGGATTGGTGACGGACGTATGCCCGGCTATTCCGCAATTTCTGGCGCAGCTTCGGGGGCGAGGCAAGATCCTGGGGATCGCTTCCGGGAATCTGGAGCAGGTTGGATGGCGCAAAGTGGCGGCGGCCAGATTGCAGGAATATTTCACTTTTGGCAGCTTTGGGGATGCGTGCGAGAAACGATCAGCCATTTTTGAAAACGCGGTGAGTTTTGCCAGGAAGATTGCCGGTGACGGTGTCGGCGCGTGTTTCGTGGGAGATACCCCGGATGATATCCGGGCGGCACGGTCCGTAAACGCGAAGGTCATTGCTGTGTGTACCGGTACCTTTAGCTGCGAAGAACTCGCCGCCAATAGCCCTGATGCCTGCTGCAGATCTTGCGCAGACCTACTAGCGGACCCATGCTCGGGTAAGGCCTCCGACCGAGCGGATCCACCCCTTGCAGAATCTAAGTACACCTAATATGTTTGCGCTTAGAGTCATCATCCCATCGTGTCTGCAGTTTCCAGGAGAAACCGTGGGACTCTGCTGCGAGTTTTGGCGGAGTCTCGCCACAGTGCCGGACTTCTAGCGCTGATCGCCCTGCTTAGCCTGCTTTCGTTGCCGCTGACCTTGCTGTATCCAGTTCCCCTGAAAATCGTGGTGGATAGCGTGCTAGGGCAGAAGCCCCTGCCGAGATTTGTGACCGTACTAGTGCCAATGGGATCGTCCGGAACAGCGCTCTTCTATGCCATCGCCCTGCTACTCGTGCTGGCGGCGATTGTGAACATTCAGGGGCTGGCAGCTTGGTGGTTGCAGACTTTCGCCGGAGAAAAGCTGGTCTGGAATTTCAGGGCCAAATTGCTCAACCACGTACAAAGGCTGCCGCTCTATTTTCACGATCGCTATGGCGCAACGGATTCGGTGTACCGCATTCAGCATGACGCCCCCGCGATTCAATACGTTGTGATTCAAGGCCTGATCCCATGGGCGACCGCCTGTCTGACGCTGATCGGGATGGTTTACGTTACGCTGCGGATCGATACGTCTCTGGCCTTGATTGCCTTGGCGATTACTCCAATTCTCCTGTTGCTGACGATCGCTTCCGGCCGGCTGGTCCGGCGGCGGTCAGAAACGATCAAGGAGTTGGATACGAGCGCGATGTCGGTGATTCAGGAGGTGATGGGCTGCATCCGGGTCATCAAGGCATTCGGGCAAGAGGATCTAGAGCACCAGCGTTTTGTACGCCGCTCTAACAAGAGGTTGTCGGGGCAGATCCGACTTGCGTTGACACAGGCGATTTTCAATATGCAGATCGGGTTGGTCATTGCAGGAGGTACCGCGGCGTCGCTGTACGTCGGCGTCAGACACGTTCGGGCAGGCACGCTCACGATTGGATCGCTGCTGGTCGTCATGGCCTATATCGCACAGCTATATCAGCCTCTGCAAGCTCTCACGAACAAAACAAGCGATCTGCAGGCTTGGAGCATCAGCCTGGAGCGATGCTTCACGTTGCTCGACCTGACCCCTGAAATTGCGGAGTCGCCCGATGCCTTGCCGATCATCAGGGCGAAGGGCGACTTCGAATTCCGCAAGGTTTCGTTCGAGTACGGAGAGACCGGACGAGGACTGAAAGACGTCTCGTTCACCATTCCAGCAAGGTCCCACGTTGGCATTGTGGGAACGACGGGTGCGGGAAAAACCACGCTGTTAAATCTAATTATGCGTTTTTACGATCCCACCGTGGGGCAGGTGCTGCTGGACGGTGTCGATCTACGAGAGTATCGGATTGCGGACCTGCGGCGGCAGTTCGCGGTTGTTCTGCAGGAACCCGTCCTGTTCGATGCCAGCATCGCCGAAAATATCGCATATGGAAAACGCGAGGCGACGGATGAGGAAATCGTAAAAGCAGCCGAAGCTGCCAGCGCTCACGAGTTCATCTCCGCGCTTTCTCGAGGATACGACACTACTGCGGGCGAGCGAGGGACCTCTCTTTCCGGGGGAGAGCGCCAACGCATCTCATTGGCTCGTGCTTTCCTAAGGAATAGCCCGATCCTGATCCTCGACGAGCCGACCAGTTCGGTGGACATCAAGACCGAGGGCGCGATCCTTGCTGCTACAACCCGATTGATGGAAGGCAAGACAACCTTCATGATTGCGCACCGTCTGAATACACTACGGTCCTGCAACATCATTCTGGTTCTGGAAAAGGGGCAATTGGTTGAGGTCCGATATCCCGTCCCGGATCCTTCCCAGATTGCCGGTTAGTCTGCGTCAATCGACTGCAGCATCTTCCCCTTGTTCTGCATCTTTGATTCGCAGACATGAGAATCGTTATCTTCGGATTAACCGTCAGTTCCTCCTGGGGGAACGGGCATGCAACCATCTGGCGTGGATTGTGCAGAGCGCTCGGGCGCAATGGACACGAGGTGGTTTTCTTTGAAAAGGACGTGCCTTATTACAGCAGCCACCGAGACCTGACCAATCCCCCTGAGTACAAGCTGCGGCTGTACCAAGGCTGGTCTGACGTTGAAAAAGCCAGTGAGAGGGCTCTCGAGGAAAGCGACTGTGCGATCGTTACATCCTACTGCCCCGATGCGCGGGTTGCTGCGGATATTGTGCTCGATTCGGCAACATTCAAGATTTTCTACGACTTGGATACTCCCGTTACCCTGAATCGGCTTAAACGCGAGGGCGAGGTGGAGTACATCCCGACATACGGGTTGAGCCCATTCGACCTAGTACTCAGCTATACGGGTGGTAAGGCATTGCAAGAACTGAAACGCCAATTGGGCGCTCACCGCGTTGCTCCGCTATACGGAAGTGTCGATCCGAATGTACATTCGCGCGTGCCCGCCGAGTTTCGCTTTCATTCTGATTTCTCCTATCTGGGGACTTATGCCGAGGATAGGCAAAGCCAACTGCACGAGCTTTTTCTGAATCCGGCCAAGCGTTTGTCGGACAAGAAGTTCTGCATTGCCGGTGCTCAGTATCCGTCGGACTTTCCCTGGAGCAGCAACATTTTTTTCGTGCGGCACCTTCCGCCGCCGGAACATCCGGCTTTTTATTCGTCTTCAAGGCTGACCCTGAACATTACGCGACAAGCGATGGCCGCGATGGGCTTTTGTCCTTCGGGACGCTTGTTCGAAGCGGCTGCTTGTGGCACTCCCATCGTGAGCGATTACTGGGAAGGATTGGAAAGTTTCTTCACGCCGGGAAAGGAGATCTTGATCGCCAGGAGTGCACAGGACGCAATAGCGGCCATTCGCCTGGAAGAAGATGAACTCAGAAGGGTCGCTTTGGCATCTCAAGAGCGGGCACTTACAGAGCATTCGGCGGATCGACGGGCCGCCGAGTTGATCGCCCTGATTGAGGCAAGCGCATGAGCCATATATGGGGAATCGTTCCGGCAGCCGGATTGGGAACGCGCATTCAACCGCTCGCATTTTCGAAGGAACTGCTGCCGGTTGGTTCCCGGGTTGACAACGACCAGGAGCGGCCGCGCGCTGTCAGCGAATATCTGATTGAGCGGATGTTGGCTGCAGGATCGACGAGAATCTGTTTCGTGGTTTCGCCCGGCAAGACCGACATAATGCAGTATTTCGGGGGCCGGCTGGAGAGTGCCGCGATCTGCTATGCCGTTCAGCAAGACGCCCAGGGACTCTGCGATGCATTGTTTACTGCGTTAGCGTTTATAGGACCGGCCGATGAAGTGCTGATCGGATTGCCGGATACCATCTGGTTTCCGGTTGACGGATTTCAGCAGCTTCCCGCCAAACGGTTCTCGTTCCTGCTTTTTCCGGTTCGTCGTCCGAATCTGTTTGACGCAGTGCGATGCGATGATCAGGGTTTTGTGAAAGAAGTTCAGGTCAAGGTACCAAATCCTGGCACGAATTGGGTATGGGGCGCGTTTCGACTCACTGTGTTCCGGCCGGGCGAAGATTTCCTTTCTGTTCCAGATGGCCGCGCCATGAAAGCAGAGATTGCCCGTCTGGTCGAGGATGATCAAGCTCGCGAACAGCTATCGCGTAACGCGCTCGAAACTATCAGGCGGCATCACACGTGCCTGCATCGCGCACGGCAGTTCGAAGAAATCTGCGAGGAGTTGGGGAAATGAATATCTTCGTATTCGGGTCCAGCCTGACTTCCACATTCTGGAATGGAGCCGCCACGTACTACCGCGGCATTTACAAAAACCTGAATCGGCTTGGCCATCAGATTACATTTGCCGAGCCGGCGATTTACGGCCGGCAAGAACATAAAGATGCAGGCGAAATCAGCTACGCCGACATTCGTGTGTACAAATCAGCGGCTGAGATTCCAGGCCTGCTAGCGGAGGCAGCCCGGAACGCCGTCGTAATTAAACACAGCGGCGCTGGGGCAGAGGATGCGCGATTAGAAGCCGATGTTCTGACTTGCCGTTCGCAAATGACGCGAGTCCTTTTCTGGGATGTAGATGCTCCAGCTACGCTCGCCCGGCTCGAGACAGTTTCGACAGATCCGTTTCGGCTCTCATTCCTCAGTACGATGCCGTACTTACCTATGGTGGCGGAGACGGCGTTGTCGGGCATTACCTGCGTTTGGGAGCAAAGATGTGCGTGCCAATCTATAACGCTCTCGATCCTCAAACCCATTTCCGTGTTGCGGTTGACCCGGCTCTGAAGTGCGATCTGGCGTTTATTGGACACCGCCTTCCGGACCGAGAATCGCGAGTTGAGGAATTCTTCTTCCGCTCTGCAACGCTTGCGCCAGAAATGTCGTTTGTATTAGGTGGCGAAGGATGGGGAGACAAGAAGTTACCCGCAAACGTGCGCTGGATCGGTCATGTTCCAAGCGAGCGGCACAATGTCGTGAACTGCTCTGCCCGCATGGTTTTGAACGTCAATCGCGATTCTATGGCCAAAGTTGGATTTTCTCCTCCAACCCGTGTTTTTGAAGCAGCCGGGGCGGGAGCATGCCTGATTACCGACATGTGGGAGGGGGTGGAACACTTCTTTGAACCAGATACAGAAATCCTGATTGCTAAATCCGCTGGCGATCTGGCTCAATATCTCAGGCAATACGACAGTGACCAAGGTGCCCGCATTGGGCGAGCCATGCAGAGGCGAGCTCTTCGCGATCACAGTTACGCATCCCGCGCGGCAGAAGTCGATGAGATCTTTCGCAATCTTCTTCTGAACGTGCAATCTACTCCGGCTCCTGACCTGCATTTCGGCGCAACACAAACGACTTCGAGTTCAGCGAGGAGGGCAGTTTGAAGCTCGTCGTGTTGGGTCTATCCGTCACTTCTTCGTGGGGCAACGGGCATGCTACGACATATCGCGCATTGTTATCAGCATTGCACCAGAGAGGGCATCGGATCGTCTTTTTCGAGAAGAACGAAGAATGGTATGCGTCGAACCGAGATCTGCCGTCTCCGCAGTTCTGCGAGGTGCAGCTGTTCGACAATTGGACTGCCGCCTTGCCCGCGTTACGGCGTGAAATCGTCGCCTCCGACGCAGTATTCTAGGGTCGTATTTTCCGGACGGAGTCGCAGCTGCGGAAGAACTGATTAGCTCCAACGTTCCCGTCAAAATCTTTTACGACATCGATACACCGATTACGATGAAGCGGCTCCGAATGGGAGGTGCGGATTATCTACGACCGGAACAAGTGCAGGGCTTCGACCTCTATCTGAGTTTTACCGCGGGGCCAATTCTTCAACAGTTGCAAATGGAGTTTGGCGCAAAGAAGGCCCTGCCGCTTTATTGTTCATTTGAGCCTGAGCTTTATCATCCAAAACCGATTTCCAGCAGGTTTAGATGTGACCTGAGCTACATGGGTACATACGCTGCGGATCGTCAACCGAAGATCGACGAGCTGTCAAAGCCGATTAAAAATTCCTCATTTCGCCGGTCGAAAATTCCCCACCCCTAAAGTCTAGAAAGATGCCTCCTTGGCCGCAGACGGAGTGGAGCCCAGCGCCGTTTTGTGGCGCGTTTTGGGCGGAACGGAGTCTGT
>DASYZA010000142.1:0-162372 GCA_035946775.1 Candidatus Sulfotelmatobacter sp.
CAGATCGCGGGCGGAAGGCGCGTTCTCCCAGCGGCTGAGGGTGGGCTGGGAGCCGAGCGGGTCGCCTAGTTTCTGATCCGCCACGATCTGCAGCAGGGGATCATGGCGCAGGCGGTCGGCGTCATTGGCATCTTCGTATCCAGCGACGATCTGGTACAGACGTTGCCGTAACAGGGCCAGCGAGTCGTGCTGGATGCGATCGTCATCGCGCGGATCGCGGAGGAGTTGGGCCCAATCGCCCGTCAAATGATGACGCTGATCGAAGGCCCGCAAGGGCAGCAGACCGGCGTCGCTGGTGATCTGGCCTCCGGAAAAGTCGGCGTAGATGGATTGATGACGATGGAAGGAGAAGGTCAGTTGTGGTAGAACACTTTGTATCAAGTGATGGATGCTCCGAAAGGGGATGCTGGGTCTGCAAACCCAGTGTTCATCAACCTTTTAGAGCATCCTTTCTCTTTTGGCTAGAGACTTCGTGAATAATCCAGGATAGGTCCTTCGCTTTGCTCAGGGTAACACCGGTACTCTTCTCGGGAAATTAACTTCCGCGCCCGTACACCACCTTCCGTAATCTCTCCCCTGCTCTTACCTCTGTGCGATATTCAGGTTGGCCAGGTGGCCACGCACCCGCGGGCCCCAATTTCAAGACCAACCGCTGGAATGGTGTCAGGCGCAAGCACGGCGCCGGGCGGGAACCCAAGGAAGGTCGCATGCTTCAGTCGTCGGATAACTCATTCCTGAAGTCCGGATCGCCGGCTTCGAACCCCAACACGTTCAACCCCGTCAAGACCGTCACCGCTCCCGTGGACCAGGCGACCATCGGCCGCACTTTGGTGATCAAGGGCGAAATTACCGGATCGGAAGCGCTCTACATTGATGGCCGCATTGAAGGCAAGATCATCATGCCCGAGAGCCGCGTCACGATCGGCCGCAATGGCAAGGTTGATGCCAGCATCCAGGCTAAGGAAGTCGTGATCATGGGCAAGGTCAACGGCAACATCGAGTGCAGCGACCGCGTGGACATCCGCGCCGAAGGCTCTGTTTCCGGAGACATTTCTACCGTACGCATCAGTGTGGAAGATGGCGCAGCGCTCAAGGGCGGGATCCAGGTTCGCAGCGAAGGCAAGCCGAACCACCAGCACCAGCAGAAACAGGAGCAGCCCAAGGCGCTGGCGGCCACCGCAGGCAACGCTTAATCAGAGTTTTTGTTGAGTAGAAAAGAAGGAGCACGCCGAGGCGTGCCCCTGTTTTTATAGTACTGGGGCCTCCGCGACGGCTGTCGCGTGGGAGTTTGGTTAACGCGCTTCGGAACTGCAGGCAGCGAGCGCAAGCTGCGCTCGCGACAGCCGGGTGGCACCCGCCGCTACTTTTGTTCCGGCTTGAAATCGAGGGACGCGGAATTCATGCAATAGCGTAGCCCTGTGGGGCCCGGGCCATCTTCGAATACATGTCCCAGATGCGCATCGCACTTGGCGCAACGCACTTCGGTCCGGACCATACCGTATTTGGTATCGCGATGCTCCACTACGCCGCCGTTCTCAACCGGCTCAAAGAAGCTCGGCCAGCCTGTGCCGGAGTCAAACTTCGTATTCGAACTGAATAGCGGCGCGTTGCAGCACACGCAGTGATACATCCCGGTCTCGTGATTGTTCCAGTATTTTCCGGCGAAAGCCCGCTCCGTGCCGGACTCCCGCGTCACATGGTACTGCTCAGGCGTGAGCTGCTTGCGCCATTCGGACTCACTCTTAATGATTTTTTCAGTCGTAGTCTTTTCCATAGGTGAACCCCATTCACAAGTATGTATGCTGTGCACTGAATTGGATGTTGGAAGCCCCCCAAAGTAGCAGTCCTATTTTGCCAATTCGTAGCCGACCTTTCGGTATTTTCCCCGAAAGAACAGCAACGGATTCCCGTCCCGTAAGACCACGTCCTCGACTTCCGCAATAAAGATTGTATGATCCCCGGAGTCCTGCGCCGACTGAAGCCGGCATTCCAGGTAGGCGAGCGCACCATGCAGAACCGGAGTCCCGTGTCGAGTACGCTCAAACCGCGCGCCCGCTTCAGCCTCGGCATTCTCGTGCGTCCGCTCGGCACGTGCATAGTATTCCGAGATCGCCCGCTGATTCTCGCAGAGCACATTGATACCGAACCGCTTCTTGGCCTGCAGATGAGCATGAGTCCGGGTCGTATGGTCGACGCAGACCAGCACCAGCATGGGATCGAGAGAGACCGAGGTAAAAGCATTTGCCGTCATGCCGTGCACTTCACCGTCGAGGTCGACCGTAATGATCGTTACCCCGGTCGCGAACGCTCCCATCGCTTTGCGGAACTCTGTGGTGCTTAGGCTCATCTTCCCAGCAAGGCCGTGCAACCGCCTACATTACCACGGCCGCCCGTTGTATCATTCGATTCAACGTGCACGTTACGCGCATCACGCCCTTTGGACGGGACTACACCGCAATCCTGGGTAGCATCTACCCGGGCGCACCGATTTCACGCGAGACGGCGTTGAGCCTAATTGCCTGCGAGCAGGATGGCTTGCCTGCGTTGCTTGCGATGGCCCGGGCCGCGAAGGAGCGCTTCAAGCCCGGCGTAATCACGTATTCCCGCAAGGTATTTATTCCGCTCACAAATCTTTGCCGCGATTACTGCGGCTACTGCACGTTCCGACGAGATCCCGGAGATCCCGGCGCACACACCATGGCGCCCGAAGAAGTGCTGGAAGTCGCGCGGCAAGGGGAAAAGCTTGGCTGCACCGAAGCGCTCTTCAGCCTTGGAGACAAACCTGAGCTGCTGTTTCCCGAGATGCGTGAAACGCTGCGTCATCTGGGTTACAAGTCGACTTTGCACTACCTGGAAGCCATGTGCGAACTTGTGCTGCGCGAGACCAGCCTGTTGCCGCACCCCAATCCCGGATTAGTGAGTGCGGAATGGGTCACACGTTTAGCCGCGGTTTCGCCAAGCATGGGGTTGATGGTTGAGACCACAAACGAAAAACTACTTGCCCGAGGTGCAGCTCACAATAATGCGCCCGATAAAGTTCCAACCAAACGGCTGAAGACAATCGAAGAAGCGGGAAAGCAAGCAGTCCCGTTTACGACGGGACTTCTGATAGGAATCGGCGAATCGCTTGAAGACCGGATCGACACGCTGCTCGCCATTGGCGAACTGCACGAACGCTACCGCCACATACAGGAAGTGATCGTGCAGAACTTCCGTGTCAAGCCAAACATCCCGATGGCCCACTGCCCGGAGCCCTCGCAGCAAGACATGCTGCGCACCGTTGCGGTAGCTCGGTTGTTACTCCCCAAGGTGAATATTCAGGCACCTCCTAATCTTTCGGCGCCATACTATGAAGAGTTGGTGGATGCGGGCATCAACGACTGGGGAGGAATTTCGCCCTTGACTCCCGACTTTATCAATCCTGAAAAACCGTGGCCGCATGTGGAGCAACTACAATTGCGGACCGAGGCGAAGGGCTGCGAGTTGCGGCAGCGACTACCGGTATATCCGGAATTCGTTTCATCCGCGATGAATAAGTCTGGCCTGCTTGCTGAAAAATTGCGATGCGCGATGGCTGACGATGGCCTGGCGCGGAGGGCCGCATGATTTGCGTCCTTAGCGGTGGCACGGGCGGTGCGAAGTTCGTCGACGGCCTACGCCAAGTCATGCCTGCCGAAGAGCTCACCATAGTCGTAAATACAGGCGACGATCTGATGTGGTGGGGTTTATATGTCTCGCCGGACATCGATTCCATAACCTATGTGCTCTCCGGGATGCTGAGCCGCGAGCGTGGTTGGGGCGTCAAAGGAGACACGTTCCTTTGCCTGCAGGCCATGGGACAACTTGGGGAGCCGACGTGGTTTCATACGGGCGATCGCGACTTGGCGATGCACCTGCTGCGCTCTCGCCTGCTTGCCGAAGGTAAGACTCTTTCCGAAGCGACCGCGGTCATTTCTCAGAAGCTTGGGGTTAAAGCCCGCGTTCTGCCCATGAGCAATTCGCGGGTGGAAACGCGGGTTGATACACCCGTGGGAGAGTTAAGCTTCGAAGAATATTTCGTGCAGCGCTGGTACCAGGATCCGGTAAAGTCCGTGCGCTTCGCGGGTGCGTCGGATGCCGAGCCAGCGCCTGGCGTGATCGACTCCATCGTCAATGCCGATGCCGTCATTATCGCGCCTAGCAACCCGGTCACCAGCATTGGCCCGATTCTCGCCGTACCTGGAATTCACGATGCGCTTCTGCGAGCAAAGGGCACCATCGCTGCCATCAGCCCAATCGTGGGGAACGCTCCCGTAGCCGGACCAGCTGGTATTCTCATGCAGGCTCAAGGCCTGCCTTGCTCGATCGCCGGCGTCGCGCAAGCCTATGACGATTTCCTGGATATCTTGATCTGCGATTCGCGTGACGCCCGCGCGGCAGATGCGCTTCGGGAAAAAGGATTGCGCGTGCAGTGCACCCAAACTGTGATGCGCAGTGCCGAGGACAAGGCCGCATTAGCCCGGGAAGTGCTTTCACAGGTTTCCGCGGATCTCCTTCGCTCAGAGATAGGATCCGATACTTCGTTCCGCCGCCTGGATCGGCAACCGTGATCCTGGTTCCGGTCAAAAATACTGCTTCAGCGAAGCAGCGGCTTGCCTCGATCCTCGATCAGAATTCACGAACTCAACTCGCCCAGGCGATGCTGACAGACGTGCTGATGACGCTGCACGGCTGGAAGGACCGCCCCAAGGTTGGCATTGTCACCAGCGATCCGTACGCAATGAAGTTGGCTCAAGAGTACGAGTTCGAGGTCATTCTCGATGCTGAGAATCCGGGCGAAACCGGTGCCATCGAAATGGCGACGCGGGTCTGCGTCGAGCGTGGGGAGGAAAGCACGCTCGTGATCCCGGGAGACATTCCTCTCATACAGTCGTGGCAGTTGGAAGAGATCTTCAAGCACGCGCCGGGAGAAGGCAGCGTCCTCGTACCCGCCGGTGACGGGCGTGGGACGAATGCCGCCTACCGCCGCCCAGCCGACCTTTTTCCACTCCGCTTCGGCAATGACAGCTTCAAGCCGCACCACGCAGCGGCAAAAGCGACTGGAAAGCCTTGCGTGGTGCTGAATCTGACGGGGATTGCAGTTGATGTGGACAACCCGCAGGATTTGCGCCAACTTCTTTCAATGCCCGGTGAAACGCGCGCTCAGCGGCTTGCCAGAAGCTGGAACCTCCCAGACAAGCTGCTTGCAACATCTTCAGATGCGGTATAAACAAGTCTCTGAAACACTCGTCCGATGCCTGCCAAAACGAAGAACAGCCAAGCCGGCAGCATTCAACTGATTCCGATCCCGGTAGCGGATGAGTTTATTCCGGGTACAGCGATCGCGGATAAATTGATCGAGAGTCTGCGAGCGGATAAGCGGCAGCTAAAGGCCGGCGATATTCTGGTCATCAAACACAAGATTGTTTCCAAAGCGGAAGGACGACTTGTCGATCTCAGAACGATTCGTCCTTCGGAAGAATCAAGCGCCTGGGCCCAAGAATATAGTCTTGATGCTCGGGTGATCGAATTAGCGTTGCGCGAGAGCCATTCTGTCGTCCGCCGCAAAAATGGCGTGCTGATCACCGAAACTCATCACGGTTTTTTATGTGCGAATAGCGGAATCGATGTTTCCAACGTTGATGGAGGCAAAACTGCGCTACTGCTGCCGAAAGATCCCGATCGCTCGGCGGCAAACCTCCGCCGCGCAATAAAAAGAAAAACGGGCCTCTCCATTCCCGTCATCATCACGGACAGTTTCGGGCGACCGTGGCGTGAAGGGCTGACTGAATTTGCAATCGGTATTGCAGGCATGAAGCCTTTGCGGGACGACCGCGGTAAACGTGATCCTCATGGCTATAAGCTCAAGGCCAGCGTCGAGGCCATCGCCGATGAACTAGCCTGCGCGGCAGGGCTCCTATGCGGCAAACTGAACCGTGCTCCCGCGTGCATTGTGCGGGGATTTCCGTACCAACCAGGACATGGAGGCATTCAGAGCTTATTACGCTCCGCGGCTACTGACCTTTTCCGATGAAAGTTCCGCTACACTAGGAGACGTTTCCTGCACCACCATGCCTCGATCTGCAACTAAGAGGAGGCAAAGCGAGACGTGCCAAATCGTCTCAACGGAGGAACGCATGCTCCGCGAGTTAAGTCAGTCCGAATTGCAACTCTTCCCCGCGCTGGACTGGGAGGATGTCTCACCTACCCTCACTCCTGTGGTCCGATCTGCGCTGGAGAAGACTGTTGAAACTCAGGATGGCGGCAAGCTCTCGCTCGACGAATCGTACGCCCTCGCAAATGCCGGCGGAGACGATCTTCTGGGACTTCTCGTAGCGGCGAATACGCTTCGCGCCGAGCTCGCAGGCAATATCGTTACGTATGTCGTAAACCGGAACATTAACTTCACGAACATTTGCTTCATCGGATGCAAATTCTGCGCCTTCAGCCGCGGCCCCAGGGAAGCGGATACGTATTTCTTAAATCCCGATCAGGTCGCCCAAAAGGCCGTTGAGGCCTGGCACCTTGGCGCAACCGAAGTGTGCATCCAAGGGGGGCTACCGCGGAACCTTCCAAAGTTCTATTACCGAGACATCCTCCGGGCTGTGAAGAAGGCCGTGCCGCAAATGCATGTTCACGCGTTCTCCCCGATGGAAATTGTTTACGGGGTTGAACTCACTGGCATGCCACTCGCGGACTATCTGGCAATGCTGCGCGACAACGGTCTTGGCACCCTTCCCGGCACTGCCGCGGAAATATTGGACGACCAAGTGCGCCATATCATCTCAGGCAACAAACTCTCGACGGCACAGTGGATCGACGTCATTCGCACAGCGCATCAATGCGGGATTCGCACCACTTCGACGCTGATGTACGGCCATACCGAAACCCCCGAACACTGGGTGCGCCAAATGCGCCTTCTGCGAGAGATCCAGTCAGAAACCGGCGGTTTTACTGAGTTCGTTCCACTCGGCTTCGTACACCAGAACACGATCCTGTTCCATCAAGGGCTGTCTCGCACGGGGCCGACAATGGCAGAACATCTCAAGGTTCATGCGCTGGCTCGCGTGCTGCTTGCAGGATCGATCAACAACATTCAGGTGTCGTGGGTAAAGCTGAATCGGCAACTCTCTCAACTGTGCCTGCATGCCGGGGCAAATGACTACGGCGGCACATTGATGGAGGAAAACATTTCCCGTGAAGCGGGCGCAACCGCAGGACAGTACACCAGCCCAGAGGACTTTCAAAACCTGATTCTCGAAATCGGGCGCATTCCTGCGGAGCGCAACACCGTTTACTCCCGCATCGCCATCAAGGTTCCGCTCGACGAATATACGGCCGAGCAAGCACGCGAGGCCGAGTTCGCATGAGTGACAGGGCTGCAGTTCCACTCCGGCCGATTGCTATCATCGGCGGCACGGGACCCGCGGGCATGGGACTCGCCCTGCGCTGGGCGGCTGCTGGAGAGAACATCATTATCGGCTCCCGCGAGGAACGCCGCGCGCAAGAGGCTGCGGCTGTGACTCAACATAAAGCTGGCGCGCACGCCAACGTGACCGGGTTGGAGAACGGCGCGGCCTGCGCCGCAGCTGACATCCTGGTTCTGACAGTCCCCTTCGAAGCGCAGGCCGGGGTTCTCAAGCAGTTGAAGCCGGCGATCACCGAAGGAAGCATACTGATTGATGCGACCGTGCCTTTGGCCGCTTCCGTGGGAGGCCGCGCTTCCCGCCCACTTGGCGTATGGCAAGGATCCGCAGCCCAGCAGGCTCAGGAACTCGTGCCCAGGGGCGTCAGCGTGGTTGCCGCATTCCACAATCTTTCCGCAGACTTGCTTAACGGTGATGCTTCTCTGGACTGCGATGTTCTCGTATGCAGTGATGACCCTGACGCAGCGCAACTTACCCGGGAACTGGCCGCGAAGATCCCCGGCGTGCGCGCCATCGATGGAGGCAAACTGGAAAACGCCCGTATCGTCGAGAACATCACAGCTTTGTTAATAGGCCTGAACATTCGCCACAAGGGCCATTCAGGAATCCGCATTACCGGTCTGCCACCCTCTGCGTATCGCTGAGCGCACTTCGTCCAGGAGCCTTTTTGAGCGAGAACCAAAACGTCGACGCTGCGCGCCAATACCACAGCGGCACCAAGCACTCTTATCTCAGCATCCGCATGCATCCGCATGTCTTGGATTGGGAAAACAAGCCTCTCCTTTTCAAGATTTATCCCACGCTCGAAGTCACCCGCCTGCCGCGCGACTTTCAGGAGACTGGACGCTCCGCGCTCGATGCAATTGCGGATGTCCTTCCCGCGCCGGAGAAGCAAGTCATTCCCGATCTCGAGACTCTCGCCCAAGTCCTCTTCTTCTCTGCAGGCGTTACGCGCAGCCAGAAACATGACGCAGGCGAGACGTTCTTCCGGGCGGCTGCCTGCACCGGCGCGCTTTATGAGATCGAGCTCTACGTTGTTTGTCGTGACCTTCAAGCAAAGGGGCAGAAAACGGATGCTCCTCCGGCGCTGCCTGCGGGCGTTTATCACTTCGGCGCTGCGGAGTTCGGGTTGCGGCAACTTCGTGCTGGAGATTTCCGTCACGTAATTGTCGAAGCGACGGGCACCGATCCTTCCGTTGCAAGCGCTCCGGTCGTCATCGTTTGCACGGGGACCTATTGGCGGAATGCCTGGAAATATCACTCACGGACGTATCGTCACTTCGGCTGGGACAACGGTACTATCCTCGCCAATCTGCTGGCGATATCCTCGGCGCTCGACCTCCCAGCGTGGATTCTTACCGGCTTCGTGGACTCGGACGTCAACGCCTTGCTTGGGCTCGATGTCAAGCGGGAGGTCGCTTTCTCGATGGTGAGCCTTGGGCACGAAAACAATGATGCGCCTTCACCTCCTGCCCTTGCCACCCTTGATCTTCCTACAGTTGCTTATTCGGCCGCTGAAGTCGACTATCCGGCGATGCGCAGAATGCATGCGGCATCTTCGCTCGAGACACCGCAGGAGGTCTCGGCATGGCGAGCAAAAACGTGGGCTCACCCGAATGCGGCAGCCAAGGGGGCACTCACGACACTCACCCCTCTCGACGATGCCAAAAGGTCAAAAGATACGATCGAGCAAGTCATCTCGCGCCGCGGCTCGACCCGCCAGTTTTCCCGAGACGCAATCACGGTTCAGCAACTGTCGACCCTACTCGATCGCAGCACGCGAGGCATTCCGGCAGATTTTCTCAATCCGCGTGGGACTCATCTGAATGACCTTTACCTCATCGTGAACAACGTCATCGGGTTGGCGCCAGGCGGTTACTTTTATCGCTGGCAAGAAAAAGAATTGGAAATGCTGAAACCAGGCGAATTTCGTGACAAGGCGGGATATCTCGGGCTCGAGCAACAACTTCCTGCCGATGCTGCCGTGGATGTGTTCTTTCTCGCTGACTTGAAAAACATTTTGGAGACTTACGGGAACCGCGGGTACCGCGCCGTGCAACTCGAGGCGGGAATCTTGGGCGGGAAAATGTATCTCGCCGCATACGCTCAAAAGTTCGGATGCACTGGTCTCACCTTCTACGATGACGATGTAGTGAGTTTCTTCTCGCCTCACGCACGCGGCAAGAGCGCGATATTCCTGATCGCTCTGGGACGAAGCGCTGTCCGTACGTGAGGCTCGTCCGATTTAGCTAGTCTTCCGTAAATGGATTTGTCATCTCCTCGGCTGGTTCTCCGCCAGCCATCGCTTGGGCAATGATCAGTTTGCGAGCCTCGGCTCTCACCTTGGGCAACTGAATGCTGAACCACCATGCTCCCAGGATCGAAGCAAGGCCCCCGATCGCGACCGTCCATGGCGCACCCAGTCGATCCGAGAGTGCACCGCCTAGCAAGGCTCCAATTGGCGCCATCCCCATGAACATCATGGAATAAACCGCCATCGTCCTTCCGCGCAGCGCATCCGGCACCATCACTTGGATCAGCGTGTTCGAAGAAGCCATCTGCAGCATGATGAAATAACCGACCGGAAGGAGCAGCAGGACCGATGCCCAGAACGATTTGGAAAAGGCAAACAGGACCAGGCTGACTCCAAATCCGGCGCAGCATACTGATATCCACTTGCCCAGGCCCTTGACGCCAGTTCGTACGGCTAGGGTGAGGGCACCCAGCAATGCTCCGACTCCGGCAGCTCCCATCAGAATTCCGAGCCGTACCGCTCCGAGATCATGGGATCCGATCAGTGAAGCGAACGCCTCTCCGCCGCCCCGCAAGATCTTGTCTGCGAAAATCGGCATCAGGACCACGTAGGGCATGCCCGTCACGCTGACGAGCCCGAGCAACAGCATCAGGGCGCGAATCGGTGCGGTGCGATTTACAAATTGGAACCCCTCGATGATGTGCTCCATGGGCGAAGTGTGCGCCGAAGCCTTGCCCGGAGCGTGCACGTTCATCATGAATAATCCGGCGATCACCGCGATGTAGCTGACTCCATTCGCGAAAAAACACCAGCCTTCGCCGAGGCGGGCCACTAAAACTCCAGCCACCGCTGGCCCAATCACGCGCGCGCCGTTGAACATGGAGGAATTGAGGGCTATTGCGTTCATCAGATCGTCCTTGCCCACCATATCCACCAGGAACGCCTGCCTGCCGGGGATATCAAACGCGTTTACCACTCCAAGCAACGCAGCCAGCACGAAAATATGCCAGACCTTCACGCTATGGGTAAGAGTGAGCGCGGCAAGAACGAACGCCAGCACCATTGATGCCGCCTGAGTTGCGATAACCACTCGTTGGCGGTTCGAACGGTCTGCGGTGATGCCGCCCAGAGGTGCAACCAAGAACACCGGAATTTGGCTTGCGAACCCAACCGCGCCCAGCAGCAATCCGGATCCCGTGAGCCGGTAGACCAGCCAGGACTGAGCCACCGTCTGCATCCACGTGCCGATCAAGGAGATCAACTGCCCGCCGAAGAAAAGCTGAAAATTCCGGTGGCGCAAAGCCCTGCCGGCACCCTGCCAGTTCAGCTTCCTCTCAGACGCTGTAACCGCATTGGGGGACGCCGTTTCAGAAATGGGTGCGTTGGATTCGGCCACGTTCCTTCATTGGATGACAGCCTGTCATCCTCAGATCACTATATCGCGTGCCCGGCGGAGGCCTGTCGCTTGGCTGCCAATCAAGTTTTCCACAGCGGCCAGCCTTAACCACGCGGCGGGTAATAGGGCCAAGGTTTCAGCAAATTCAAGTACATGATGAGGATGGATGCGCTATTCGCCTGTAACTAAATTCCAACTTCTAATCTGGTTCGGACTGCGCTAGAGTGTCAGATGCGCTTCCCCCGGTGCGCGCGTAGGAAGTCCGTCTTATGACCACTTCTCCAGTTCGCGTTGAACGCCGTGTCGGACAGCGGTTCCCCTATCTCCTCCCCGTCTCTATGCGCCAAGTGTCCACTGGGCTTGAGAGTGTGGGGTTTACCCAGGATCTGAGTTCGAGAGGTGTCTTTTTCTTCACCGATGCTTCCCTGTCGGTCGGGTCGGAGATCGAACTGACCTTGCGCATGCCCTCCGAAATTACGCTGGGAGAAAGCATGCCGGTACGCTGCCGCGGCCGTGTCCTCCGGGTGGTGCGTCCAGCCGCCAGCGTCAGCCATGCCGAAACAAAAATCGGCGTCGCCGTTCGACTGGAAGGCTACGAATATCTGAACTCTTCGGCGGAAGGTTCCATTCCTGTATCGCGGGTCGCAACGCTTCACGGACGCCACGACGAGGACTTACCCACCGTCCACCCCACATTGGGACGTTGACCGGCAGTTCGAGCCCTACCGTCCTGTCCGGCAATCTGGCATAAATTTTTTTTTGGACGAGTGTACGGATCACCTTTTCACCGGCGCCCGCTGGGCTTACAATGGGGTGCAATTAGTTCAGGGGCTAAAAGGCTTCCTACGTTGTCCACTTCCTCCCAGCCGTCATTTGAGCAGTATGCGTGGCAGATTTCCTGGCAGCGTGCGGGTACAGGTTTGCTTGATTACCTAGGTCACTTGGCGGAGAGTACTTCGACTTTCTAACATGCAGACACCAAGAGAAATCAGCGAGCACCGCGCTATGCATGGGATCGCCGTCGCCCTCCTGACCGAGGACCACGAACAATTATCGGCTTTGCAGAACCGTGTGGAAGCAACACGGCTTGGACGTCCGGTGTTCAGCCACGTCGGGTTCCCCGCTGGTCCCACTGACGCTCTCATTCGTCAGTTGCAGGAGTCGCGGGCCGAAGTCGTTGTGGTTGACATTTCCGCGCGTGATGCTCAACGCGCGGTCCGCACCATCGAACTGATCCGGGCCACGACCCAGGAAATTGCGATCTTTGCCAATGGCGAGATGGCGCAGCCAGCCAACATCGTCGCCAGCATGCGGGCCGGCGCCTGCGAATACCTGGACAATTCCGCAGGATCAGATGCCCTGCTGGAAGCCCTTACCCGTTATAGTTCCACTCGGACACGAACCGCAGGGGGCGCCGGCAGAGCTCGGGTCTTCACCTTTATGGGAGCTAAGGGCGGGGCCGGTTGCACCACAACGGCAGTGAATACTGCTCTGGCTTTGCAGCAGGCGTACGGGGATGTGGTACTGCTCGATTTTGCTCCGATTGGTCACGCCTCGCTTCATCTGAACTTGCGGCCACAGTTTGGCGTGCTGGATGCGCTTCAGAATCTGCATCGCATGGACGTTTCGTTGCTCGATGGCCTAATGACGGAAACCAAGGAAGGGCTGAATTTACTCGCCGGGCCGCAACAGCCCTACCCGACTGAGCCTACTCCCGGCGAACTCGCTCGTCTCTTCGATCTGGTGGTGAATCACTATCGTTTCGTGGTTGTCGATGCGTCGAGCCGCCTCGACCCCACCACGCGCTTGCTCTCAGATCTGTCGAACGCGGTGCTGGTCGTCGCCCAGACCGATGTAGTCTCGTTGTGGAGCGCCAGCCGCATTCACAATTTTTTGGAAGAGGGCACGGGACGCGATCGTCTGCGCATTGTGTTGAACCGCTTCAAGAAGATTCCCGGATTTACCGACGAAGACGTTCAGCAGGTAACCAACTGCAAGGTTCTTTGGAAAGTACCGAACGCCTTCCAGGTGATCTCGCCATCGATCGATCATGGCACTCCTGTGGTCTTGCAGGAAGGTTCCGAAATCAGTCGATCGTACCGCGCCTTGGCAGAAACCTTGGCGCAGGCGTCTTCCAATTCGGATGGCAGTCAGGATCTCATCTACGGAACGGAAGCCGCGCGCAAGAAGACTGCCGGACGTTTGAATCTCTCACCCGCTCGCGCCGGGCAGTAGCCTGCATCACTTTCTTGCTGCCGCAGGGGGCGCGGATTCCTGCGGGAAAAGCTTGAATGCTACTTCGCGGGAATGGGACGTAACCTTCTTGTTCGCGTCGCTCACATTCTCCGTCAGTTTCCCCTTTAACACATAGTAGGCTTCGTCGCCGGGATTCTTCCCTTCACCTCGCTCAAATGCGCCGCGGAACTCGAACGACACTCCATGCACCACCTCGGTGTTGAAGCTCAACTTATTCCCTTCGAGCTTACCGTTCTTGAAGAATTGATCCAGGAATGCACCCTGGTCGCTCTCGCCATCGCCGTACCGGGAAACGTACCCCGTGACGCTTCCGCCGTCCTCGACAGTGACCTGGAGAAACTCCCCGTCTTTGAGGAAGCTATACATCCCGGAATAGAGTTGGGCGCTCTTATCGGCTGAGGCAGCCGGGACCTGGGCAGGCGCTGCCGGGGACTTCGCATCCTGAGTAGCAACCACAGGGATTAGCATCAAATCAAGGACAAGCACCGATAGAGCAACACAACGTTTGGTCATGGATTCTACTCGCATCTTCTTGGCGACATTACTTCTCGGCCATCGTCAATTGGGGGCCCGTGCCCATCCATAAGGACCATGCACCGTGGTCTACCAATCTCCCCAGTGTGCTGTCGTCATCTGCTGAAACTTCATCTTCCAGGTATCACCCTGCTTGACCCACACCGTGCTGAAATGCTGATAACGCGGTGGCGGGCCTTGATCTTCTGATGCCGGAACCCGCAACACGACATTGTAGGTCACGATTGCCACGTTCTCGCCAGCCGGCACGACCTTCATCTCGTATGGCATTAAGTCCACGCCACCCTGGCCGAACTGGTCCAGCATGTCTTGTCGCGTGTACAACTCTCCATCGAACGCGACGAAAGAAAAGTCGTCCGTGAGTGTCCGCTTGAAGAAATTCACGTCACCCTTCTTCATCGCGTCGATGTATCCCTTTTCGGCATTCATCAAGGTTTCTTCGAACGCAGATGGAGGTTTATCCGTGTTTGAGCGTCCGGTTCGGCAAAACGCGGCAACACTACTGAGCAAAATGAGAGTAAGTACAACTCGACGATGATTCATCTTTCCCCCCAATACTATGAAACTATTTCGCTAAGCCAGCCAGTCCGTCAATACTCTGCCGATTCTTTTCCTGCTTGTACAGTTTCAGACCATCCGGACCCTTTTTCGCCGCCCACGCCGCGAGTTGCACGCGATCGCCCTCGTATTTGAGAAGAGGAACTCCGAAACCGCACGAAGTCGAGATTCTCGTCACATCGACGACGATGATGGCGCGAGTGCTGTCGTAAACCGGAAATTGGGTTATCAGTTGGGCGAATTCGGCAGCACGCGGCTCGATGACCCGTCCGCGGCCATGCAGCCGGATGACCGTCGGTGCGCCCTGAAACGCGCAGAACATCAGAACAATTCGGCCATTCTCTTTCAAGTGCGCAATCGTCTCGACCCCGCTGCCAATCAAGTCCAAATACGCAACCGTCTTCGGCCCGAGCACTCGAAACGAATCGAGTCCCTTTGGAGACAGGTTGAGATGGGCTTCCGCGTCGAGTGGCGCAGTCGCGACAAAGAATACATGTTGCTGTTGCAGAGTCTTTGCCAGACTTTCGTCGATATGTGACAGGGGCTTGCCCAAATGAACTCCGCCGGTGTTCTACGTAGCGCGAATTTTGGCCGCCAAGTCTGCGCGCGGCACGGACACCTGGTCGCCAGTCGCGAGATTCTTTAGCGCAAAGGCGTTCGCCTTCACTTCATTTTCGCCGACGATGAGGATGTACTTCGCGCCCGCTTTCGTCGCTGACTCGAATGATTTCTTCAGACGGAAACTGTCGTCGCCCAACTCGACCACCAAATCGTGGCGGCGCAACTCTCGCGCCAGTCGAGCCGCATCGCCGTTCATCCCCGCCATCGGAGCCACGTACACATCCGGCTTACGTAGCACACTCTCTGCCGAAGTTTTCTCCTGCAGCGACATCACCAGCCGGTCCTCACCGATGGCGAATCCGATTCCCGGGGCCGGAGGTCCGCCCAGAGCTTCCGACAGGCCGTCATATCGTCCGCCACCGAGGATTGCATTCTGAGCGCCAAGTGCTCCATGCGTGAACTCGAAGGCCGTGCGTGTGTAGTAATCCAGACCGCGCACGAGCCGATCGTTTATGTGAAACGCGACACCGACTGACTTCAGGATCGACTGCACCGCCTCAAAGTGGGCCCGGCAGTCCTCGTCCAGAAACTGGCTGATGCGTGGCAGAGTTTCGATAATCGGCTGATCCTCAGGAACTTTGCAGTCGAATACCCGCAGCGGATTCGTCACGGCTCTACGCTGGCAGTCGGCGCACATTTTGTCTTTGACGGGTTCAAGAGCCTTCCGCAGCGCTTCATTGAAGTTCGCCCGGTCATTCGGACATCCCACCGAATTCAGTTGCAGATTCCACTCGGTGATGCCTAGGCGATCGAGCAGAGTAGCCAACATCTCCAGGATTTCTGCGTCCCGCGCAGGCGATTCGCTTCCGGATGCTGGAGGACCGATAACTTCCGCCCCAATCTGATAGAACTGGCGGTAGCGGCCTTTCTGCGGCCGCTCCCGCCGAAACTGCGGTCCGATGTAGTAGAGCTTGTTCAGTCCACGATCCCAAAGCTTGTGCTCAATGTAGGCCCGAACCACTCCAGCAGTGTTTTCCGGGCGCAGAGTCAGTGATTGCCCTTTCTCGCTCGCCGCACGGGACCGGTCTTCCCACGTATACATCTCCTTCGCCACGATATCGGTTTCCTCTCCAACCCCCCGTGCGAACAATTCCGTTGCTTCAAAGATCGGCGTGCGGATCTCCTGGAAGTTATACGCGCGGAAAACATCGCGCACCGCAGCCTCGACAAAATTCCAAGAAGCCGTATCCGGCGGCAAGAGATCGCGCGTTCCTCGAACAGCTTTGATCATGAAAACAAGCCTTCAGCTTTCAGCCATCAGCTCTCAGCTAAAGTCAACTTAGTTCCCCAGGGTCCGCTTGTTAGCGATTTTTCTGAGGGCTGAGGGCTGACGGCTGAGAGCTTTCTTTCAAATACTCGTCTTTATACCCAAGATAATTTCGCGCATACCGCAGGATCGTCTCTCCATCCTCCGCCCCGAGCTTCCGCCGGAACTTGCCCGGAGAGCCCATCCACAGCGAGCCGGGGTCTACTACGGTGCCCTCGGGAATTAGCGTTCCCGCCGCAATAATCGACCCTGCACCGATCCTCGCGCCATTCAGAATGATCGACCCCATGCCGATCAGGCACCGATCTTCAATGATGCATCCATGCAGCGTCACCGAATGGCCCACCGTTACATACTCGCCCAGGTAAACGCCCCATTTCTGCTTCATGCCATGGAGCACACTGTTGTCCTGAATATTGGAGTAGGCGCCGACGCGTATCTCGTGGACGTCTCCGCGCAGCACCGCGTTCATCCACACGGAAGCATGCTCTCCTAACACCACATCGCCGATGACCTGTGCTGATTCATCGACGAAGCAAGTCTCTGGAATCGTTGGCTTTACGCCTTTGTAAAAGCGAATCATGCCGTTTACAGGAAATTTGAAAATATCACGACAGCGCACTCGCGCGTAAGGGCCGCCAGCCCTTGCTGTGTGCTCGCATCTTCGAGAACGTTCTCTTCAGATTCCCATTCTGGGCCAAAACCTAAGAAAGTTTCGCAGGATCACAGACGTTCGCTTCCTCCAGGTGTTATACAAACGCTGGGTTTCTCCTGAGCTGCGAAGGAGTTCCCGGCACCCTGAAAGATTCCGGTACTCCTTCGCAGGTCATCCTGTGTCGCGTCCGGTTAACGCGTTGCGGGCCCTCCGAGCCGAATCTCGCAACTCTGAGGCAAACCATGCCCGCATTGCGCTGTCTTCTTTGCCGGACGATGTTTCTGCTCACCTTCTGCGCTCTTATTACACCAGCCCTGTCCGCACAGGATTCTTCTACAGGATCGATCCGCGGTTTGGTCTTCGATCCTTCCGGAGCTCGTCTCCCCCATGCCTCTGTAGTCGTGGTCAACATCGCAACGGGGATGCGTTATGCACTTAACACGGATGCTGAGGGGCGGTTCGCGTTGGAACTGCTGCCACCGGACGATTACTCGGTACGGGTCGAAGCTCAGGGCATGTCCCCACAACTGACGCCGCAGTTGCATGTCGATGTTGGTGGCACAGCGGAACTCGACTTCCACCTCAGAATTGCAGGGGAGCAGGAAACACTTTCTGTCTCGTCCAGCTCGAACATGGTCGAAACCAAGCCCAGCGCAGTCTCGACCCTGCTCGACCAGAGGTCGTTGAACGACATGCCTCTCAACGGCCGGCGATTTTCCGATCTCGCCCTGTTCTCGCCGGGAGTCACCCAGGATCCGCGGAGCCTCACTTCAGCATCAAATGGAGATTTGTCCTTCGGCGGTATTCGTGGATCTCAAAACAGTTTTCTTGTCGATGGCGGCGATTACAATAACGCGTTCTTCGCGCAGGCACGGGGCCGCTACCGCGCTCCTTACCAGTTCTCGACGGAAGTAGTCCAGGAGTTTCGCGTGTCGTCGAACAGTTACGGAGCCGAGCAAGGACGCTCAGGCGGAGCTGTCGTGAACGTCGTCACGAAGTCCGGTTCAAATCATTTTCATGGTACGGGTTTCTATTATTTGCGCGACAGCTCGTTCGGAGCCGCCGACGCGTTCCTCGCGTTCAAGCCGCACAATCGCCAGCAACAACTCGGCGGAACGCTCGGGGGGCCACTCAAACGTAATAAGATCTTCTTCTTCGCGGGATTCGATCAGCACGTCTTTCATGTTCCCAGCGTTGTCGAATTTCTCGACGGCAGTTCGCAAGTCATCCCGCAAGTCGCACCTGGTCCGCACGGCCCGGGAGATTACGAACCCACAGACCAGGCTCTGGTTTTTGAGGCAGCCGCCAAGCTCACCTCTTTGGCGGGAGAATATCCGGCAGCTCAATTAGGAAATTCTTCGTTTGGTAAGCTCGACATCAATCTCTCGCCTCGCCACCAGCTTGCACTTCGTGTGAATACCACACGTTATTGGGGTTCGAATAACGTCTATCTGGACCCTGCAAGTCCCGTCACCTACGACGCGATCAGCAACAACGGAGAGGAACTCGTAGCCACTGAAACCGCCACTGCGTCTTTGACCTCGGGCTTGACCCAGCGCTGGATCAGCCACCTCCGCCTGCAGTTCTCGCGCGACCAGCAGCAATCCTTCAGCAACAGTAATGATGTCCTGGTGAAAATCCCAAACATTCTGGATGGGGTTGGCCGCTCGAACATGCTTCCGCGCCAGACCCGGGAACACCGTTTCCACATCGCAGAAACCATGAGCTTCGAAGGCCAGCGGAACACGTGGAAGGTCGGCGGAGACGGACTTGTTACTTATATTTACGATTTCTTCCCGAGCCAGCAGAGTGGCGAATATCTCTTTTATCCGATCAAGGTCAATCCCTTCACCTTCGACCCCATGGAAGCTGGTATGCAGCTCACGCCGTTGCGCGCCTACGCACACGAAGTGCCGCATTATTATCTTCAGAAATTCGGCAGCGCAGCTTCGCATCCCGATACCAACGAATACGCTGCGTTTGCACAAGATACCATCCGTGTCACCGATCATCTGGCAGTCAACCTTGGCGTTCGCTGGGATCTCCAGACGTTCACGACAGGCGGCCTTGTTTCAAATCCGTTGTTTCCCCCCTCGGGCAAAGTCCCTTTTCAACCGTATAACTTTGCGCCCCGGGCCGGTTTCGCCTATTCGCTTGGCCATAAACGACCACTGGTTGTGCGCGGCGGGTACGGCATCTTTTTTGTTCGCATACCACAGATCTACAACTCCGTCGCGCAGACCGAAAACGGTGTCACTGACTCTGATCTGTTCCTGAATAATTCCACTTACTATGACCATCAAGTTTTCCCTTCGTATCCCAATCCGCTTGTCTCTTGTGCGCCTTTTGCAGCTAACTGCTCCTTGCCCTCCGGATTCACGCAAGGCGTAACGCATAACGTCTCAGCGTTTGCCACGAATTTTGAAACTCCACGGGTGCAACAATCCAGCGTAACTTTCGAAAAGGAGGTCGTCGATCGAGTTACCGTCTCCTTTTCTTTGCTGAATGTTCGAGGGGAACATCTCATTCGTGCGCTGGATGTAAACCTGCCCGAACCGGTTGCAACGCAATACCCGCTGTTTGACTCCACAGGGTCGACGTTCGAGGGCGGATACTACACCGTCGATTCGTTCGCCACATGGCAGTTCACGCGCACGCTCGAGTGCCCGTGGCCGCCGTGCATCAACCCGCTGGGACGCCCCATCGCCCAACTCGGCACGATTGACGAATTCCAGAGTGCCGCTTCCAGCAACTACAACGGCGCGACAATCTCCATCAATCGCCGCGTCGCCAGGGGCACGTATGCACGGTTTTCCTATACGTACGCGCGCGCAATTGACGATGGACAAGACGCCCTTGTTGCAGGCCAACCAGCAACGGTTCAGAACTCGTTCAACCCAAGCGCGGAGCGCGGCCCGAGCGTTACTGACCAGCGTCACCGCCTGGTCTTCGCATTCTCGGCAGAACCGAGATTCTTTCATCGCGGCCAGGAATTGCTGGGACGCATCTTCAATGACTGGAGAGTCTCCAACGTCATAAACTACGGCTCCGGGCGCCCGGTGAACGCCACGGTTTCCGGAGATCCCAACCAGGACGGCAACGATCTCAATGATCGTCTGCCTGGCTATACGCGGAATGCCTTTACCGGCCCCGACTACTCCACCACCGACCTCCGCCTTACACGCGTTCTGCGCTTCCGAGAACACTACAAGCTGAATCTGATGGCCGAGTCGTTCAATCTCTTCAATCGTGATAACCAGCGCGTTGCTATCACCTCCAACGGCATGGTGGCATCGGCAAGCACGTTCGTGCAGAGTTCGGTGACAGCGAACATAGCCCCGTATCCGGGCTATTACCAGTTGCCCAATAGCTTCATGAAGCCGAATGCCGCATATGCTCCGAGGCAATTACAGTTCGGACTGAAATTCGTGTTCTAGGAACCTTGATATTTCTTCACATCCGCGGATTTTCACAACGTGGAAGTCGCCGGAATGCGCCACACGCTTTCCGCTATACTGCACCGTTCCCATGAAAAACTCACTCATCTCTCGCCGCCAATTCCTAGGTACGGCAGGCGCAGCCGCCAGTTTGACGGCCTTGCCCGCACCACTACGACTCGCAGCACAGTCCGCTAAGAAGGCGACGATCTCAACTATCCGCGTCGCAACTTCGACAACTCCAATTGTTTTCGATCCCGACCAGGCGCTCGGCAGTTCCATGGACATCCTCTCGCACGATGTCGTGGAAAAGATCTACACGCCCGAAATGGTGAAGCAATGCTTGTCGGCAGGATGGGGACCGATCACATATCGCCAGAATACCGAGCTTTCCATTGGCGCATGGCACTGGAACCCGAACGGAACTTGGAGCGATCCGGCCAACAAGCGCGGTTACTTCACAGGCAGCACCGAACCCAAGGAACCGATCCGCCACTCCTACGGCTATCCATTGCCTCATCGAGGCACCACGCGGAACGGCGGCTCCGAACACAGCTATTCCCGGCTTACAGACGGCAATCCCGATACATTCTGGAAAAGCAATCCTTACCTGGCAGGCAAATTCACGGGGCAGTCGGATTCGGCCCATCCGCAGTGGGTCGTGATTGATCTTGGCTCCGAGCAGAGCATCTCGCACCTGCGCATCGATTGGGCTGAGCCCTATGCGCGAATATACGAGGTACAAGGCTGGGTCGGCGAGAAGGCCGGGGTGCATCCCATGGAGAATCCAACCTCTGGCTTCTGGTCGTCATTCCCCAGCGCGATCGTGAGCAAAGGCAACGGAGGCAGAGAAACCCTGCAACTCGCGCCGGTTGCCATATCGCTGCGCTTCGTGCGCATCCTGATGACAGAGTCCTCAAATACCGCCGATTCCCGTCCAAACGCATTGCACGATCCGAAAGATCCACGCAGTTCGGCGGGATATGCAATTTGCGAACTGTATCTGGGCACGCTAAGTGATTCGGGCGAATTTGTCGACATCGTGCAACATCGCGCTGACCAGAATCAGACCGCGACGTACTGCTCGTCGATCGATCCCTGGCATGCCGAAACCGACATCGACAACCGAGGGGATCAGACCGGTCTTGATCTGTTCTTCACCAGCGGCATCACGAACAATCTCCCCGCGATGATCCCCATTTCGCTTCTCTATGGCACTCCCGACGATGCCGCAGCGCAGATGGCATACCTCAAGAAACGGGGCTATTCGATCTCCTACGTCGAAATGGGAGAAGAGCCCGACGGCCAGAACATGTTGCCGGAAGACTATGCCGAGTTGTACCTGCAGTTCGCCACCGCAATGCACAAGATCGACCCTAACCTGAAGCTTGGGGGACCGGTTTTCGAAGGCGTCAATGAGGACATCCAGGTCTGGCCCGATGCCCAGGGCCGCACGTCCTGGCTCGGGCGCTTCCTCGACTATCTGAAGGCTCGCAATCGCATTTCTGATCTAACCTTCATGAGCTTTGAGCATTATCCCTACCCGCCTTGCGAAATCGGCTGGGCCGATCTGTTCCGCGAGCCCCAGCTTATCAGTCACATCCTTGATGTTTGGCGGAAGGATGGCCTCCCGGCAAACGTGCCCCTGATGAATACTGAGAGTAACGTCACCTATGGCAACGCGGAGCAGATGGTCGATATCTTCTCCGCACTGTGGTTAGCGGACAGCGTGGGAGCATTCCTCACGGCTGGAGGCTCGGTCTATTATCATTCGCCAATCCAGCCGGAACCGCTCAGTCCCGGATGCCGCGGCTTTGGCACGTATGGCAACTACGTTGCCGATCACAACCTCAATATCAAAACGTTCACCGCGCAATATCACGCCAGCCAACTGATCAATCTGGAATGGGTGCAACATCGCGCGGGAGCGCACAAGCTGTATCCCGCGGCTTGCGATTTGAAGGATACGGCTGGCCACACGCTGATCACTGCTTACGCCGTCGCACGTCCGGACGGGCAGTTCTCATTGATGGTGATCAACAAAGATCAGGACAACGCTCACGAGGTGAGTATTGTCTTGGACCACGCAGGCGATTCACACGCACTCTCCGGATCGCTCACGATGACTACCTTCGGCAGCGCACAATATATGTGGAAATCGGATGGCCCGAACGGTCATCCCGATCCCAATGAGCCGCCAGTCACGACAACGATTGCCGCCGGGACCAAATCAGTCACACTTCCACGCGCATCCGTGAACGTAATTCGTGGCAGGCTGGCGACGTAGGCAACCACTCCGGGCGACTGTTTCTGCCGGGACTTCTATAATGTCGCGAGTTCCCTTAATCCATGAATCGCGTCTCCGTGCCGCCAAGAGCCGCCATCGTAATCTTCGTTGTCGGTTGTCTTGTCTCGATTTTTCGAATTGCTCACGATGCGCCCAGTGCCGTTCGGCTCCATCCCGACGATATTAAGGATCGTTCCGATAAGCGATTTGCTGCGCTAAAAACCGAATTGCCCTCTCATGGAGTTGTCGGATATGTCGGGGAATCTGACGATTCAGCGCTGCCCGACTATTATCTTGCGCAGTACGCACTCGCACCTGTCGTGGTCGATCGTGGGACGAAACATCCACTCGTAATTGGCAATTTTCCGCATTCCCAAACAGCACCTGCAGAGCAAGGCCTCACGCTGCTAAGAGATTTCGGGGACGGCGTGGCGCTGTTCGCCAACCGAGGCACTCACTGATGATCGTGCTCGCCGTTGCCCTGTGTTTCGCCTCCGGATATTTCTTGGTCGCACTGCTCTGGCCCGATCGCACTTGGAAGAGTGATCTCCTGCTCCGGTCATCCTTGTCAGTCGGCCTCGGGATTGGCCTATTCTCGCTCCTGTTCTTTCTGGCGCGGGCCTTCAATTCTGATCGCCTTACTTTGATCGATGTCTTGTCGACCTCGGCATTCGGCCTATTGCTACTGATTTCCCGACGCAGGCCGAATCCGACTCTCACAATGCAACCGCCTCGCGAAGCACTCGAGTTTCCGCATTGGCCGCGACGACTACTGCAGATCTCGTTCGCGCTGGCAGTTGCCGTAGCTGGATATTGCGCTATCCTGCGCGTGATCGTGCATCCATACGGTGACGGTTGGGATGCTTTCTCCATTTGGAACCTTCACGCCAGGTTTATGTTTCGGGGAGGCAGCCACTGGCGGGATGGGTTCACCAACATAATTTCTTGGTCGCACCCCGACTACCCACTTCTGCTTCCGGCATCTGTAGCACATTTCTGGACTTATCTGGGGGACGACAACACGGCGGTGCCGGCCGTCATTTCTCTGCTCTTCGCGGCGAGTACGCTTGGATTGCTTTGCTCTTCTCTCAATGGCCTGCGGGGAAGAAATATCGCCCTCTTGGCAGGGGTTTCGCTGCTGTGCACACCCTTCTTTGTGGAACAGGCTGCAGCCCAATATGCAGACGTACCGCTCTCTTTTTTTTTCTTGGCTACAGTTGTATTGTTCTGCATTCACCATCAGCGATATCCCGATTCAAACCGCCTGCTGGTGCTTTCCGGAATCGCTGGCGGTTTTGCAGCCTGGACGAAAAATGAAGGATTGCTATTTCTCTGCGTCGCCCTCTCGGTGGGGGTTGTTTTTGCGGGAATTAGAAAAAGAGAGGGAGGTTCGAATGCCGCCAGCCGCGCAAGCGGGTTCAGCCGTTGGCCAGCTCTCGCGCTCTTTTCAGTGGGCGCGATACCCATTCTTGTCCTTATCCTCTGGTTCAAGCATTCGATCGCCCCGCCAGGGGACCTCTTCTCCACCCCTGCATCGATGTTGGGGAAGTTGATGACACCCGGCCGCTACTGGACCGTCTTTCGCTGGTATGTCCGGCAGGTTTTCCGTTTCGGACATTGGTGGATCGCTCCTGGAACCGCCCTATTCGCCTTGCTTTACTTCGCATATCGCCAAAAAAACGAAGATCACCGGAACCCGGCTTTCTGGCCCATCTTCTCGACCTTGACGCTTACAGCGGCAGGATATTTCGTTATCTACCTGATCACCCCCTACGACATCTATTGGCATCTGCGATTCTCACTGAATCGTCTTTTCCTGCAACTGTGGCCCTCGGTCATATTCCTGTTCTTTTCTTCCGTTTCCTTCCGATCTCTTCACAATGTCTCAAAGTGAGCTGAAATGTCGTAAATACGCCTGAATGTGTAAAGAAATTCGACAGTCCACCTCTTGACTTGCAATCAAATCCTTGTAATAACTATTCGGGTCCATCAGGACGAGTTTGGGGGTGTGTCGATTTGGCGGAAGTTCGGCTTCAAGAGGGCGAGTCTCTCGAGAACGCTCTACGCCGCTTCAAGCGCAAGGTGCAGCAGGAAGACATCATCAAGGAGGTTAAGCGTCACTCCTTTTACCTGAAGCCCGGCGAAAAGAAGCGCGTGAAAGCTGCACTGGCCCGTAAGCGGGCACGCAAAAAGACGCGTAAAGAACAGGATTAACGCAGGAAAGGGCCGCTCCTTCCCGGAGCGGCTCTGCTCAATCTGGCCCCCACCATGTTGAGCTGCAATCGGGACCTCAAGAATCAAGATTCCTCCGGCATAGTTTCGATAAGCAATACCCACGCACCATTCCCGGCGCGTGGCGGGCCGAGTCCATGGGGCAGTAAAGAGGGGGAGCAGTAAACGACCTGTATTTCGATGTCCTCACCGCAGTTCTTTCCCCGCGAGTGGGCGCGACGGAAACGGGCTGAAGGAGCCATCCTCAATGGAATTTCAGGACAAGGTGCTGAAGTGTATCGACTGTGGGTCTGACTTCATCTTCACGGCCGGGGAACAGCTTTTCTTTCACGACAAGCAGTTCAAGAACGAGCCTAAGCGTTGCAAAGCTTGCAAGTCGAAGCGCGTCGCGGTGCTGGGTGCACCTCCCGTGGCCGGTCAGAATTACCGGTATACGAAGGTGGAGACTCAGGCCACGTGCTCCGGCTGCGGCAAGCAAACAACTGTGCCCTTTCGCCCGACGCAAGGACGCCCGGTATTCTGCCGGGAGTGCTTTCAAGCGAGGCGAACACAAGCCACAGCGTAGGTAGCCGTTCCGAATTTCCCTTATAGCAGCGTCGGCACATGCGTGTCGGCGCACGGTTCTCTATTGGCCGTTTCGCCTTTCTAGGCCGAGTCTTCTCACGTGAAGGGTTCCGACGCGCGCAAGGAGATGCGGCCTATTTCGATCCATTCAACACACGGGCCTACCTGTTTTTTGTAGAATTCTTCCGACTCTTAGGACAACTCACATGCCCGCCTACCTACGCCGCCCCCATCGCCTCGCCACTGTTCTTTCAACTTGCATCGTCCTCAGTTGCACAATATGGGCGCAGGAGTCTCCCGGACCAAAGCCCGCGCCGCTACCTTCTCCCATCCCAATGCCGGTAGACAAGGCCTATGAAGGCACGATCTCTCTCAGTGTGGATGCCACAAACATCAACCAGCGCATCTTAAATGTTCACGAGACGATTCCGGTAAAGCCGGGCGAGATCACTTTGCTCTACCCGCAATGGCTGCCGGGAACGCACTCACCTTCAAATCCGGTCGCGAACATGGCCGGGTTTGTGGTCACGGCGAACGGTAAGCATATTCCCTGGGTTCGCGACCGCGTCGACATGTGGGCATTCCACATCGATGTGCCCAAAGGTGCGACCACGCTGGAGTTGAACTTTCAATATCTCGCTCCCGTACGCCCGCAACAAGGCAGAATCTCCCACAACTTTGCCGACGTGAAGTGGAATGCCGATCTCTTTTATCCTGCCGGATATTTCTCCCGCCGAATTTCATTCGCTCCCGAACTGCACCTCCCGGAAGGCTGGAAGTTCGCAACCGCACTCGAAACGAAATCGCAAAACGACGGTGTGGTTCAGTTCAAAGACACCACTCTTAACACGTTGATCGATGCGCCGCTCTACGCAGGTGTGAACTATAAGCGCATCGATCTATCGAGCGGACCTGACAATCCTGTCTACATGGATGTTTTCTCTGACAAACCAGAACAGCTCGAGATCACGCCCGACGAACTGCAATTTCATAAGAATCTTGTTGTTCAGGCTCAAAAGCTTTTTAACTCTCATCACTACGATCACTACGACTTCCTGTTCTCTCTCAGCGATTCCGTTGCCGGACAAGGTCTCGAGCACCACCAGTCCAGCGAAGACGGCACTCGCGCCAACTACTTCACCGACTGGTCCTCGGGAATCGCCGGCCGCGCTCTTCTGCCGCATGAATACACGCATTCGTGGAATGGCAAGTTTCGCCGCCCTGCTGACCTCTGGACTCCCAACTTCAACGTCCCCAAGCAGAACGACCTGCTCTGGGTCTACGAAGGGCTGACCGACTACTACGGGAACGTCCTTACGGCACGCTCAGGAATGCGAACGCCTGAGCAGGCCCGCGATGCAATCGCCCAGATTGCTGCTTCGTTCGAAGTAAGTCCAGGCCGCAAGTGGCGCTCCCTCGAAGACACGACGAACCAGCCCATCATTTCAGAGCACGGCGCCACTCCCCAGATCTGGACCAGTTGGCAGCGCTCCTACGACTACTATCCGGAATCGGATCTAATCTGGCTGGATGCCGACACAAAAATTCTCGAATTGAGCGGCGGCAAGAAATCTCTGGATGACTTCGCCAAGCTCTTCTACGGCATCAATAACGGCAGTTACGTAACCGTCACCTACACGTTGGACGACCTCGTGAAGGCCCTCAACATCGTGCAGGCTTACGACTGGGCGGGATTCTTTCGCACGCGCGTTTACGACATCGCTCCTGAAGTTCCCGAGAACGGCATCAAACAGGGTGGCTACCGGTTGGTTTACAACGACACGGAACCCGACTGGATGAAGCATTCCGACCCGAGTCGCCCGACCGGTTTCGGAACTTCGCTGGGGATCATTGTAGGCGGAGGAGGCGGTCCCAACGGCGGCGCGCCGGGTGCCATCCTCCAAGTGGAATGGGACAGCCCAGCGTTCAAGGCCGGTCTCACTCCCGATATGCAACTGCAGGCCGTCAATGATCAGGCCTTCAGCGTGGCCAACCTGCGACAGGCTATCATCGACGCCGAGAAAAATAATGCCCCGATCAAGCTCCTGCTGAAGCGCGAAGACCAGTTCGTCACAGTAAATATCGACTATCACGGAGGCCTGCGCTATCCGCATCTAGAAAGAGTTGAGGGCACACCCGATCTGCTGGACGCCGTGCTGGCTCCAGTGAACTAGGGCCTCTTCTAAATTCTTGAATGTTGTCATCCTGAGGCGGCTGCTTTTGACGCCGAAGGACCTGCAGTTTCCAGCAACTTAACAACGCAGGGGAAATGCAGAGGTCCTTCGGACCGCACACATCGCGGCCCTCAGGATGACAAAATCCCTCGAAAACTGAAAATGCCATAGTATTGATGTGTGCCCGGATTTTTTGTAGAAAACTTCGGATGTCGCGCCACCCAAGCGGATGGCGCAGCCCTCGAACGCCAATTCGAGGAGCGAGGTCTATCTCGTGCCTCCAGCGTTAGCAGCGCAGCCGTCGTTGTTCTGAATACCTGCACCGTCACCAACGGCGCCGATCAGGATGCCCGCGCCGCAATTCGCCGAGTCCGCCGCCAGAATCCGGAGGCGCGCATAGTCGTCACCGGATGCTACGCGCAGCGAGCCCCCGAAGAAATTGCTGCCCTGCCCGGAGTAGACCTGGTTGTAGGCAACTCGCATAAACATCAACTGGCGGAAATCGCACTGCCGGGAGAACGTTTGTCTCCTGACATGAGGTCGAGCTACGTTCCACTCGCGGGGTTAACTGAGAACCGAGAACTGAGAACTGAGAACTCAATCTTCGTCTCCGACATCTTCGCCCATACCGAACTCCTGGCCGCACCAGTCTTCGATGCCGCCAACGAACGCACGCGTCCCAACCTCAAGATTCAGGACGGCTGCGACAATCGCTGTTCCTTCTGCGTCATTCCGTATGTGCGCGGCCAGAGCCGCTCGCTGGAAGCAGACCGCATTGTTCGGGAAGTGAACACGCTGGTAGATGCCGGCTACCGGGAAGTAGTGATCAGCGGGATCAACCTGGGTAGATGGGGAAGAGACCTGGAAAACACCTCGTCCCGTGTAGGGACGGATGCCATCGAAGCCTGCCCTGAGCGACTCGAGCAGAGCGAGGGGAGTCGAATGGGTCCGGGCGAGCAGAGCTCGCCAGCCGCTTTCCGGACGCGGAAGAAGCCGAATCTGACTGATCTGATCCGTACGATCCTCGCCGAGACGAACTTGGAGAAACTCCGCATCTCGTCCGTCGAGCCGATGGACTGGTCCGACGAACTGATCCAACTCGTCGCGTCCTCGCCCCGGATCGCCAAGCACGCACACGTCCCGATGCAATCGGGCAGCGATGCGGTGCTCCGCCGTATGCACCGGAAATATCGCCCGTGGCACTACCGCGAGAGAATCGAAAAGATTCGTGCCGCCATGCCGGACGCCGCCATCGGCGCCGACGTGATGGTGGGCTTCCCCGGCGAAACCGATGCAGAATTCGAAGCCACGCGGAAGATGGTAGAAGACCTGCCGTTCACGTACCTGCATGTCTTCACGTATTCGGCGCGCCCAGGAACACCCGCCGCCGCGATGAAGAATCAGGTTCCAGTTCATACGGCGCGGGAGAGAAATCGCATCCTGCGCGACCTGGCGTCAGAAAAGAAGCTGGCCTTCATGCGCAGCTTCATTGGGAGAACGGTGGAGGCGATCACGCTAAATGTGGTTGGTAATGATCAGGTGGGGGAATTCACCGAAGCATTGACCGACAACTATCTCAAGCTTCGTGTTCAAGGTCGCCACAAAGCCAACCGCTGGATCCGATCACACATTACAGATGTGGCAAGAGGAATCCTAGTTGGCGAGCCAGCATCCAGGGATGGAACTCCCTAACAGCTCGGGACACTATTTGGCCGGTTGAGTAAACACGGGAGCGCCCTTCCCCACAACCAAAACAAGGGATCCCGCCGGAGTCTGCAGGAGTTTCTTGTGTGGGAACGCAGCCAGGTCTTCGTCCGTCATCCTTACATTCATACAAACCGGTGAGCTTGGAGCGTACGGACCGCCGCTGATCACCAAGACTGAATCACCACGTCTTAGCACGCAAAGCGAGTGCCCCCACGGATCGAGCCGGAACTTCGGTTCCAGGTGCTCGATAGCTGAACTGTTCCGTACCCAGTTGCCATTTGGCCCACGTTCAAGCACGAATGTCCCCAGCTGGCTTGCAGTCAACCAAGCGTCGAAAAGCTTCGCATCCGCGTTGAAGCCTTCTCGATTCTGCTCGTATGCAAGCAAGTAACCGGCAGGCAAAGTTGATTGAGACGATGAAGGCGACTGCTTGGCAACAACGACATCCGATGCAGCCTTCTTTACAATCGTCACGAATGGTTCGACAGAGATCGATCTGAGACCTCGCCCAAAAGCGACGTATTGCCACACTACTAGCAGCGCAAGTGCTGATAAAAAAGCGACACTCCACAAAAAAATCCTCTTTGTGCGAGCCATCACACCTCACTGTCTGCGAATTGTGATCCCCAGATCCTTCAACTGCCGCTCATCCACAGGCGTTGGCGCGTCACACATCAAATCCACCGCGCGCGCGGTCTTCGGGAATGGAATCACTTCCCGCAAGCTCTCCGCTCCCGCCAGAATCATCACAATTCGGTCGAGCCCCAGCGCGATCCCACCATGCGGAGGTGTGCCATACTGCAGGGCTTCGAGGAAGAATCCGAAACGCTTTTGCGCCTGTTCTTCCGTCATACCTAGCGCTTTGAAGATCTTCGCCTGAATGTCCTGCCGGTGAATACGAATCGATCCCGACCCCAACTCGGTCCCATTCAGAACAACGTCGTAAGCCAGCGCCCGCACCGCGCTGAGCGTTGAGTTGGGATCGTTCACCGAGTCCACGCCCTGCTCCAGCAACCCCATGTCCTGCTCATGCGGCGAGGTAAACGGATGGTGCGCCGCCATCCACTGCTTCTCGCTCTCGTCCCACTCGAACATGGGGAAGTTCGTAACCCACAGAAAGCGGTAATCCTTCGCCGGATCGCCGGTCTTCTTGAAGATCCCATGCCGGTCGGCATACTTCTGCGCCAGAGCCAGCCGCAGCAACCCTGCCGACGCATAGATCGCCAACTCGGCCGGCGTGACCTTCCGATGTGCCGGCATCGCCGTCTGCGGCCCGGTCTGCGCCGATCCCGCCACGATCACGATCAGATCGCCCTCTTCCGTCCCGGTTTTCTTCGCGATGGCCGCCGCTGCCTCCGGAAACTTGTTGCTGATCCGTTTGAAATCCTCGTACACCCGCGCGCCGCCCTTGGAATGGAACATCGGCTTGATGTCATCCCGCTCCTTGCGCGACAACTCCCCCACCTTCGGCGTGCGGATCGCGATCACCGGAAGATTCGGATTGATCGCCAGTTCCTGCAGATTCTGATCGCTAAAGCAGTCGCGAACGTCGGTAAACGGCGGAATCCGCAGGTCAGGCTTATCAATCCCGTACTGCCGGATGGCCTCGTCGTAATCCATCCGCGGAAACGATGTCTCGATCTTTTCCCCGGCAGCGTTGAACGCCGCCTGCAGAAATCCTTCCACCACGCCCCACACGGTCTCCGGCTGCGGATACGTCATCTCCAGATCGATCTGCGTGAACTCGGGCTGCCGGTCGGCACGCAAATCCTCATCCCGGAAGCAGCGCACAATCTGGAAATACCTGTCGAATCCCGAGATCATCAGGATCTGCTTGAACATCTGCGGAGACTGCGGCAGAGCATAAAAGGTCCCTGGCTGTACGCGGCTCGGCACAAGGTAATCCCGTGCGCCCTCGGGTGTAGACCGCGTCATGAACGGCGTTTCGATTTCGAAGAATCCTTGCGACGACAGGTAATCGCGGATCGCCTTGGCCACCTTGTGCCGCGTCTCGATGTTGAACTGCATCGCATCGCGCCGCAGATCGATATAGCGGTACTTCAGCCGCGTCTCTTCATTCGTCAGAGCCGTATCCGAGGGCAAAAACGGCGGCAGCTTCGATTCATTGAGGATGCGTATGTCGTCGGAGACCAGTTCGACTTCGCCCGTCGGCATATTGGGATTGATCGTATTCGGCTCGCGCAGGCGCACCGTTCCAATCGCGGCAATCACATATTCATTGCGGACCGATTCCGCTTTCTCGTGGATCGCCGCGTCCCGCTCCGCGTTGACCACAACCTGCGCAATTCCTGTCCGATCGCGCAGATCAATAAACAGCAAACTGCCGTGGTCGCGGCGCTTGTTCACCCAACCCATCAGCACAGCTTTTTTGCCTGCATCGGACGCGCGTAGCGTCCCGCACATATGGGTGCGCTTTAGATCTCCCAAAAAGTCGAGCAAAGTGTGTCCTTACGGTGAGAATTACGGCGGTAAGCCGAATCAAAGATTATAAATGGTACTCCTGAGCCCCCTGCCACGCCCCGGATGGCTGGATCACATTCCCATGCCCTTTCGGCTATCCCAAGGAGCCGAGGCGCATCTACCATAGGAGGATGCCTGTGGGTCCCAGCATCGAGGCGCCTCAGTCCGAGGCCGTTCCGCGGCTTCTGGTCGAGCTACCCTCGCGCGCGCTGATATTCCGAAACAATCTGCGCGATCTGCTTTTCTCACGGCGCTTGCCCCCGCTCGAATTGAACTCGGCTCCCGCTGACTTCTGGCCCGACGTCTTCGTGCATCGTCCGCTACCCTGGAGCAGATTCCTGCAGTCGGGGATCTATCACGTACTTGCCGGCACAGCAGTTATCGCGCTGGGGCATCTGTTTGCGCTGCAGCCTCGGGTCGTCCAGCCCCGAACCTTCGATCATTCTCAAATCGTCTATTACCAGGCAGCCGAATATCTTCCTGCTCTCGACACGCGCGCTCGCTCGTCTGCACGGCCCCAAATCGCCGATCCCGAGTTCTCGCCTCAGCCACTCATTTCCGTTCCGCGCGAGAGTGACAATCGCTCGCAGACCATCGTCGCTCCTCCCAAAATCAAACTGAAGCGCGATATCTCGATGCCCAATGTCGTGGCTTGGTCCGATGCCGCCCAAAAACCACGGCTGGCAATTCCTGATTCCCCACTCATCCCCGCGTCCGAAATCCGGCGCCTCACTCCATCAGTAGAGAACTCCGTCGTCAAGCCGCCGCCGGACGCCGCAAAAATGGATCAGCGCCGCGACTCACCCGTTTTTCAGACCTCGGTCGTGGCGCCTCCACCAGAACTGAAAGATTCGCCACGAACTGCCGCTGTAGGTCTTCAACCGGCACTGATCGCTCCCCCTCCGGCCGTGGACACCTCGTCGGATCGCCGGCCGGGCGACATCAATATCGGGCCGAGTCGCGTGGTCGCGCCTGCACCTCGGCTCCCACTGGAAGCACAAAGATCGATGCTCGGCGGTGGTCGGCCGACCATCGGTACGCCACAAGTCGTACCACCTCCACCATCCGTCGGAGCCTCTGGGCCCGCAGCGCGATCTCCCGGGCGCCTTATTGCCCTGAATCTCCATCCTGCAGTCGGAGCACCGTCTGATCCCCCCGCAGGCAACCGGCGCGGCACGTTCGCCGCAACTCCTGAAGGACACAGAGGGGCTTCTGGCGCTCCGGGAACTACGGGCGCGAATACGTCGGGGAACGCTGGGGGAAGTTCGGCGAACAGCAGCGGTTCTAATGCAAGCCGCAACTCCCCCGGCAATCTTCCCACAGGTCTATATGTCGGGACCCCAGCGGCACATCCAGCTCCCATCGCTGGGAATTCTGCAAGTCAAACCCCCGCCGCAACTGTTAATCCGAACCTTATCGCCGGCATCCGGCCGCCGCGAATTACGTCATCCCATACGATGCAGCCGGAATCTACGACCAAGCTCACCGAACCGGAGCGCGCCGTTTTCGGCAATCGCAGGTTCTACTCCGTCTCGCTGAATATGCCGAATCTCAATTCCGGCGGAGGCAGTTGGGTCATTCGTTTCGCCGAACTCAGACACGACTCAGGCCCACGCGGTGCGGCCTCTCCACCCGCAGATCTGTCACAGCCGATGGCCACACGCAAGGTCGATCCAGCGTATCCCCTGCAGCTGATGCGGCAGAATGTGGCGGGAACGGTAATCCTTTACGCGGTAATTCACGCGGACGGTACAGTGGGAAATATTCGGGTTCTTCGCGGAGTCGACGACCGACTCGATCGGTATGCCAGCGACGCTCTCACCAAATGGAAGTTTGACCCGGCAACTAAGAATGGCGAACCGGTCGACGTTGAAGCAACCTTTCAGATCCCGTTTAAACCGACCAGGGTAGGGACAAACTTCTAGCGGCCTGCGCCTTTTCGTCTTTCCAGCGCCGAGTAGATCCCGGCATCTGTACAGACCTCGTAATACGATCTGTCGGTCCAGCCCTTGATTGCGAAGGTGACCGCATCAATACGCGGAATCCGGCTTTCCCGTAGAACGATCTTGCGGAAGATATCCTTATCAACCGCCACAGTCGCACTAAATAGTTTGTACTCACCTTTATCCGAAGAGGCCAACGAGGCAGGCAGCTTCACCTTCAGCGGCTCAAGCGTAATCTCCTGCTGCAGCTTGCGAAATGCCGCCTCGTTCATGCGGATTCCACCGAGGTTGAAGTTCAGAATCACATCCTCGGGATTCCCATCCGCATCCAGTTCGGCCGATTGGAAGGCGTATACGTGAAATGGTCCCGCCTGAGGCTCCATCACTTTTCGCACGCGCTTGTTGCATGACGATAGCCGATCGCTCTCGTTCAGCGCTTCGGAGATCATGATCTGGTGTTCCCCGTCCATCAGGTAAAGCGGGGCCGACTCCTGCAGCGTAATACCAAGACCTAATTCGAGTTGTGGCATTCCCGAGCGCTGCATCAGCTCGTTGTATCCTCTGACGATCTCAATGATTTCGCGGGCCAGCACGCACATACGGCTTACCGCCAAGCCCGGCTCCCCTTCCCGCTCCAGAATCGCCAGAATAATGGCGTCTCCCTCAAGAAACACCTTCTGGGCGCCATACTTTTCCAGCAACTTGTTCACCGGATCGTAGAAGTTCAGGCTGAAATAGGAGGCTGGATTCAATCCCTTATCCATCATCGTGCGCGTCAGCCGCGTTGAATCACGGACGTCAGCCTTGAGCACAACGTGGCGCAGGACTCGATCCGATTCCACCTCTCCTTGTTCTTCCGGAAGCAGAAATTGATACAGCGTTCCGTTGACGCGCGACAACTCCTGCAGCCGTTCATTGCTTACAAGGTTCACCGAATCCAGCGCCGAATTCAAAACTTCCAACCGCCGCAGGTCGCGATGATAGTGGAAGAAATCTCCGAGGAACCGGGCTGCCACCTTGGCTCTCTCCGCGCCACGGCAACTTGCCACCTTCGACACCGCCGCATACAAACTATTCGGCGAGAGCTTTGCCCCCTCCTGAATCATCCGCTCGACCCGGTCACAATCTGTGCGGTCGATGAGCGCATTCTTAAGCTGTTGCGGATTGATACGCGGTGCATACTCACTGAGCAGGGGGACAACGTAGTATGACGCAATCACGTTTTCCATCACTTGCTCATCTTCGAGCAGGCGCACCCACATCGCGAGGCGCTCCTCCTGCATGGCTGCCTCGGGTGAGTCCTCAGGAGTTCCAGTGCCGACCAACTCGCGCGCATTCTCCGGAACGTTCATCCAGGAATCCGTGGTTTCCGCGCTGGTATCCTCCCCGTACAAGGAACGCAGGAAACCTGACGCAATCTCACGTATTCTCCCGTAGCGGTCCGCGTCACGGTCCCAGTTGCCAAGCATCACGTAATGCTCAGCGCAGAGATAATCATCGCGGCCATCCTCGGAAAAGAGCAAGCGGTTCATGAACAACGGATAAGTGAAATAGGCCCCCCCCGTTGTTTCCTCTCCGAACAGCGAGCGGCGGGTGCGTGCCAGCGTGCTCTTCTCCACTTCCCGCAACGTTTCGAAGATCTCCTGCCCCGTCTTCCTCAGGATGATTTTTTTTCGCACCTGGAACGTTGCGATCTTCTCGCGATATTCGTGGGCGCGCTGCTGCCGCGTGTTGTCGTAGCTCTTAAGCAACACACGGGCGCGCTCTACCACCTGCGCGAATTGCTGGTTCATCTCGGAACGAAGGAACTTGGTCACTGCCAGCCGCGCCAGAAGATCAACCGAAAGCTTGAATTCCTTCTTCGCCCGGTTGAGCGACGCAACCTGAAGTTCCGCCAGGGCCGATTTCCACTCTGCCGGGTCCGCCTTTGATCGGACTTGTTTTCCCGCCTGCTGTCTCATCCAGGAGGGTGCCTGACCAGGCTGAGTTGTTTCCGCCCCCAGCAGGCCTTCGACCTCGCCGTGCCGTGCGATCAGCCGTGCGATTTGTGTCCGCGCCAACTCTACAAAACGTGGACTCAAGACAACATCATGGCGAAGATTGTCGACTCCAACCGCCAGTCCTTCCAGGGATACAAATGGCGTCGAGGCGGATAGATTCGGTAACGCCACCTTTTCAGGCGACGAGCCAAGGCGAAAGATAGGTATTCTCGGCATCCTCGACGAGAGTCGCTTCGGAAGTTGCTGATTACAAACCTAAATAACGAGGCTAGCAGGTGGAAGGAGCCGCCGAAAGTTACCTAGGTTACGGGGCAGAACCAAACGGCAAGGAGCAAGGATTGGAATGGGGATAACTCGAGGGAGCTGTTCTCTCGTTACTCGTTACTCGTTACTCGGTACTCGCTTACTGCTGGCTCTTCGTTCTGGCCGTTTCGAACTCATCGCCATGTTGCCAGCCAACGAGTTTGGGTAAGCCAGCCGCCTCGAACCCGAGTGCGAATCCAAACCGTGCCATAGCCGAATCCCCGACAAAGTCCATCTCCGGATGGTACTCATCGCTCGGCTGGTGATAGTGCTTCTCAACGTATTCCTTTTCTCGCTCGAGTCCCCATGACTCCGGGTGTCCCTTGAACTTCATCCCTTCATTGATCGAAAAAGATGGAATGCCAACGCGCGCGAGGCTGAAATGATCCGAGCGATAGAAATGTCCCGCTTCCGGCCGCGCATCCGGACGGATCGCCAAGCGAAAGTCCTTCGCCATGGCCTGAACGATCGGATAAAACGTCGTACGCTCCGCTCCAGAAACCTGCACCTCTTCCGGCGCGCCCAGGGGCTTCACATCGTCGTAATTCAAATCCAGAGAGATCTTTCCCGCAGCAACCGGCGGATGCTTACCCAGATACTCGGATCCCAGTAATCCCTGCTCCTCGGCCGTCACGGCAGCGAACAATATCGAGCGCCGGGGTTTTGCGGCCGAGTTTCCAAACGCCCGCGCGATCTCCAGCAGAATGCCGCATCCGGTGGCGTTGTCCTCCGCTCCGTTGAAGATGTTGTCGCCGGGCATATCCGGCCGGATCCCGAAATGATCGTAATGCGCTGTATACATGACGGCTTCATCAGCCACTTTTCTGTCATTTCCCGGAAGAATCGCCAGAACATTGTTCGACTCGAAGTTCCGGACCTTGCTGACCATGTGCGCTCGCAGCCGAGCTCCCAGGTTCACCGGATGGAAGTCGTGTGACTGCGCCGCCGTCATCATTTTTTCCAGGTTCATCCCCGAAGCCGACGCCAGTCTCGTGGCCACATCCAGGTGAATCCATGACGCAACCTTCAGGGCGGGGCCGTCCAGCTTCAGAGATGCCTTCTCACCGGAGTTCGAGTTCCGCACCACTTCCCACGGATAGCTCGCCATCTGTGTCTGGTGCACCAGCAGCACGCCCACCGCACCTTTGCGCGCCGCCTCTTCGTACTTGTAAACCCAACGGCCGTAGTACGTCAGGGCTTTGCCTTTGAAGAATTTCGGATCGTCCGACGGTGGCTCGTTCACCAGCATCAGCAGAACTTTTCCGCGTACGTCGGTCCCTTTGTAGTCGTCCCAGTTGTATTCCGGAGCTTCAATCCCATAACCCACGAACACGATGTCCGCATCGACATCCGACTGGGCCTGCTGCGTCAGGTCATACGCAACGTACTCGTCCATCGGTTTGAGGTTCATCGCCTCGCCCTTCTTCGGAACGAGCGAGAACTGCGTCTCCGGCAAAGTCGTGACCCCGACCAATGGAACACGCTGCATGTAGGTTCCGTGATCCCCAGCAGGTTTCAATCCGTACTCGGCAAATTGCGTGGCGATGTATTCGGCGGCGAGATCTCCTCCGCGTTGCCCCGTCCCGCGCCCTTCCAGAAGATCGTGTGCCAGAAAACGCACGTGCCAGCGAATATGCTCCGGATTGATCGTCTCCAGCGCCGCAAATGCTGCTCCCGGCAGTCTCACCGACGTGCCCTTGGATCCGCCCCCACCCGCACCACCATCTGCCCAGACGAGCAGGCACGCTCCCAAAATCAGACACACCGAGGCAATCTTCGCCATTCCCTGCATGATAGGTCTCTCCCCCAACGAAGCGGCGCCCGCTGGAAGGCTATGATTTTCTAGAGTTCTGCAAGAATTGTAACGGAGAGCGTGCCTGCAAGTTGTACGGGATTTGGCAGTTACCCCGCACGAGAGTGCACCTACTGTTGGGCAATAGGCCGTTTATTTGATCTGTAAGGGTCGCACAACGCGTCTTTACGTTTGCCAGAGCCTTGGGTTTGTCTCAGCTGCCCGACCGGCAGCTAGTTCTTCGACCCTCAACCAGCCCGGAAATCCCGGACGTCTTCCCCAAGCCTGAATAACGCCGCAACCGGCATCTTGCCAATCTCAGCGACTTTCCGGTTGATCTGCTCGAAATCGGATTTGATCCAACCCACGCTGGAGACCTCAATTTCCCCATCCTGGGCAATCCAGAATATCGTCGGAACGTTTGTCAGACCGTAGGCATTGGAAACCGGATACTTGCGTGTATCGTCCAGCAGTAGAGGAAAGGTCAGTCCGAATTCCGCGGCAAACGCCTTGGTCTCGGTAACATCATTCTGCGACACTCCGAATACCTTGACTGCCTTATTTCCGTACGCTTTATGCAGCCGTTCGAGGAAAGGAAATGTGTATTGGCAGGTCGGACATGACACCTTGAGAAATGCCAGCACCACGGGTCCCTCCGCCAGTTCATCGCGAAGGGAAAACTTCGCTCCATCCGTGATCTTCAGTTCGAATTGGGGAGCTTTCATGCCACTTGCTAGCGCCGCCATCGTTCCTCCCACGCATCTTTGGACTTATACCTGGCCGTTTAGATTTTCGACGAAGCAGTTCGATTCCGAATTTGATTGCCTCAATTTCTGCTTTGCGGATTCGCAGCAGGGCTTATCCCGGCTTTCCGCAAAATCTTGCGGGTCAATCCCGTCAACGGGATTTTCGACAGGCTGCTGTCAGAAAACCACTTTCCACGCCCGTTCCTGGCTCTGTTTAGCGTCCACACCCGAACGGTGTAATCGGTTACCGTGATCGAATGCCGCACCGTGAGCAAGGGTGGGCCGACCTTCTCTGGCCGGCGCAACTCGGGCAATTCCCACATACTCGCCATCAACGTCGAATCGGTCGGGCGCTGCACCAGAAAAATATGGCCATCGCGAATCTGCAAACCATAATGGATCTCGCGCTTGTGTTGCCTCTGCATCTTCCCTGAAGCAGGCATTTCACCCCGTGTCGCGCACAACTCTACCACCGGACACATCAAGCATCCCGGTGCCCGCGGCGTACACACCATCGCACCCAATTCCATCATCGCCTGATTGAAATCTCCGGGCCGTTGATGATCCAGAAGCTCTTCCGCAGTTTTCCAGAACTGCTCACCGCTTAGCCTTTGTCCTGAAAATCTCTGCAGTACTCGTTCGACATTTCCATCAACCACCGCGACAGGCTCTCCAAATGCAATGCTTGCAATCGCGGAGGCCGTGTATCGGCCAATCCCGGGCAACTCCAGCCATTCCCTGGAACTCTGGGGGAACCTGCCTCCACGCTCCATGGCGATGACTTTTGCAGCCGCGTGCAACATCCGCGCTCGCCGGTAATATCCCAATCCACTCCAGGCAGCCAGTACCGAGGGCTGATGAGCCCTCGCCAGCCTCTGCACAGTTGGGAATCGCCGCAGGAACTCGTGGTAGTGTTCGATCACGGCCGCTACCCGCGTCTGCTGCAACATGATTTCTGATATCCATACCCGATACGGATCATGGCCTTGGCGCCATGGCAGATCGCGCGCATTTGCGTCATACCAGGCCAGCAAAAGCCTGCGAAAGTCTTTGCTGCGATCCTCCGTCGTGCTGCTGTTTCCTCGCCCACTCATGAGAAATTTCGCATTCTACAGCAAGGAATGTGGATTCTCTCGCCGGGAACATACCAACATTCCCGACACGGGTCCTTCCGAATCTCCGCCGCCATTGACCCGGGCTATCGCGCACGAAATAATAACCGAGCCTGGCATCCGCTAGACCGCGTGAGACCAATCACGCCCAGTCACCGCGAGGAGTATCATGAACGACTTCAACCGCAAGGTGGAAGACGCGTCTTCGCGCATCAGCAAGACGGTAAACGATGCGGTCGAGCGTCTCGAAAAAGAAATCCCAGAAATCATCAAGTATCTGAACGACGAGGTCGTTCCCACGGCCCGCATGCATTCGAGCAAGGCATTGCGCACCGCGTCGCAGAAACTGGCCCAGTTCGCCGATTACATGGAAAAGCAGCAAAATCAGCCCAAGTGACGTTCCTGGGAACGCCATTTCGCCGAGATTCAAGCATGAGCGTTCACATGCTCGTTCTGCTTCTGATCGCGATATTGTTTCTCAGCGCCTGCAATCACCCCAAGCAGGCGCGCGTGCAGATTCCGCCTCCGCCCCCGCCTGCCACATCGACAAGAGAACCGACGCCGCCAACCAATATCCCCGAAACAACTGAGAGTGTCACTCCCCGCCAGCCTGAGAACAGCGCAGACTTGGCCGAACCCACAATTCCCGCAGATGCCAAACCGCTCGCAATAGAAACGGGTCTGGCCAGTTGGTACGGCCCGCCTTACCACAATCGCCGGGGATCCAATGGCGAAGTCTACAACATGCACGCCATGACAGCCGCACATCGGACCTTCCCTCTCGGCTCCATCGTGCGCGTTACAAATCTGAAGACCGGACACTCCGCACTCGTCCGTATTACCGATCGTGGCCCGTTCATTCGCGGACGCATCGTCGACCTGTCGCTCGCGGCCGCGCACAAAGTCGACGTTTGGCAACCCGGCATCGCCGAAGTGAAAGTCGAGTTAATGGAATCCGGCGCCGCTTCTGGATCTCCTGGCAAATGGGCCGTTCAGATCGGCGGCATGCCCGACGAGCACGAAGCCAAGAAGCTTGCCGATCACCTTACTCACCGCTATCACACGGCAAATGTGCTGCGTTTCAAAAGCCCGGCCGGCGACTGGTGGATCCGCGTTCGAGTGCTCGATGACAGCCACGAACGCGCCCAAAAGCTTGCTGCGGAAACCACAACTCCTGAAGGGGCCGTTTTCATTGTGCGATTAGACTGATCGCAGCAACGCCGCTGACAAACTTCTTGCGGCAATGCTATCGTTTTTGGATGATGTTGGATCCCAATTGCCTCTTCTGCCGCATCATTCGCGGCGAAATCCCCTCCCGGAAAGTCTTCGAAGATGAACACGTGTTCGCCTTCGAGGATATCCGGCCGCAAGCGCCGACGCACGTCCTCGTCATACCCAAAACGCACTTTGCTGGATTGAAAGAAGCAGAGCGTGCCGACGCGGAAATCATCGGCCGCTGCCACCTGGCCGCTGCTCAGATCGCGCGCCAGCGCAAAATAGAGAATGGATACCGCACTGTCCTCAATGTGGGTCCAGGTGCCGGACAGTCCGTGTTCCACCTGCACGTTCACTTGCTTGGTGGACGCCCGCTGACCTGGCCTCCCGGATAAAGGACAGGAAAGAACGCCGGAAGCTCGCGCAGAAAAATGGCAGGCGGACAGCAGTGGTCCGCCTCGGCACGGAAGAACTTTAGCTACTGAAGGCTGGGCTCGGCATCCTCTGGAGCCCCATGACGTCGCAACAACTGCGGCAGGTTCTGTGAGAAGGCCGAACGCGGCAGCACCATGTCGCAACCCACTTCATGGGCCTTCTGCTTCAGATCGCCTTGCACATGCGACAGAAACCCGATGATCGACGTTCCCTTCTTCAGCTTGCTCTTCAGCTTGGGAATCAGCGATAGCGGCTTCACGTTCGCGTTGTTCAAGTCGAAGATGATCAGCGAAGGTTTCTCTTCGCCATTCTGCTGCATCTTCTCCGACATATCTTTGTCCGACTTCACGAACTCAACCTTTACGTTGAGCTTGCGTGCCGTCTCCTGGATCTTCGCCATGAAGAACAGGTCTTCGATGAATGCGAAGATACGCGAACTCGCCTCGACGCTCGGCGGCAACGGCTCAGGCTCCGGCTGCGGATATTGCGTCGAAAACCCCGGACGCGGGCGCCCGCCCTTGTGGCCGTTATTGTTGCCCCCGGAGAGCGCAGCACGATAGCTGTGATCCATGGGTGCGGTGTATATGCCGTCCTTGTTTTCGCGGCTCATGCCCTGTCCCGGACGGTGTCCGCGCTGATTCTGGTGCCGGCGACCTCTCCGCCGCCGTCTTCCTCCGCCACCGGAGTTCTTGCCTGGTCCTGCGTTCATAGTCCTCTCAAACGGTTCATACTGCAAAATCTTGCAAACTCTTGGATTCTCATTTATGCGCGCCAGCGCTGAAGCGAACGAGGCTCTGCTCGCACACTCCTTTGCGTCTCTGCGCCGTGCGGATTGCTACGGAACACACTCTTGGAATGAACCCCAACTCTGAAACGAACTGCGCTTTGCGAATGAAAACTTAATTCAGTTTCGATTTTCTGCTTATCGGATCCGTAAGGCGCCGCCTCAGAATGGCTGGCGCAGAAGGCCCTCGCGGGAACGAGGCCTAAATGAGAACTCTTTTATGGTACTCGTCCGCGCCTCCTCGCGCAAGGCCCCGTCCGACCTGCTTTTGCACAGGAGGTCATGCGCCAGTGATTAACCAACGCGTACTGGTTCGCCCCTATTGGCACGCTGATAGCTCTCGTGCCCACTGTTGCGCTTGCCAGTAGCACCCAGCCACGTCCTCAGCACTTAGATTCAGCCCTTCGCTCAAAGATGCGGCCGCTTCCCATTCTCCACTTTCGTGCGCCAACATCAATTGAAACACCGGGCGCAGCACGCTCGGGCGGCCCAGCAGCACTGACTTCGTCTCGTTATCAAGCGAGATCCTATCCAGTACCGCATCCATGGGCATCTCCAGCATGACATCGATCAGCGACAGCAGCCCCATCAGAAACAGGTCCGACTCGCCATGGCTCGGAACCTGCGGCGCCAGCAATTCTCCGAATCTCCCCCGCACCAGCGCCGACAACACAAGATCGCTGGTCTTCTCCTGGCCCGCACCCACCGCGGCAACCAGCCGAACCCATCTGCGCACGTCGCGCTCCCCCAAGAGCGACAGCGCGTGCTTCACCGAGTGAATCTCTTTCTTGAACCCGAAGACCGCAGAGTTCAAGTATCGCAGCAGCCGGTAACAAATGGACGCTTCCGACTTGATCAGCTTTTCGAGCCCTGCGAGGTCCAACTCCGGACGCGATACCTCCTGCAGCATCTTCAGGTAATGGAGCCGGTTCGCGGGCATGTCTCGGGTAGTCAACATCTCTGGACGGCGAAAGAAATATCCTTGGAAGTAGACGAATCCCTGGGCTCGCGCCCTCAGAAAATCGCGCCGCGTCTCGATCTTTTCCGCCAGCATCCGGCAACCCCACGGCCCAAACTGTTTCATCAATTCGACTCGATCCTTCTCCGTGGTCAGTTGCATTTCTACTTTGATGATGTCAGCCACCGCCGCCAGAGACTCACGCCGATCGCCCGCCACGTAATCGTCCAGCGCGATCATGTATCCCTGCTCTTTCAAACTCCGGCAAGCCGCAATTACGTCGGGATCGGCGGGAACTGACTCCAGAATCTCCACCACAGTCGACGTCGAGGGAAGCAGCGTCACCAAACCCTTGATCAGCGTGTCGCGCGTGCAGTTCAAGAACGCACGCCGGCCATCGCATAACACATCAAGCCCCATCAGAAGCGAACTGTCGAGGGTTGACCGCGACGCCTCGTCCGCATCGCCTGAAAAACAGTTTTCCAGCCCATTGCGGAAGAGCAATTCATAGCCAAACACTCTCTGGTCGCGATCAAAAATCGGCTGCCGCGCGACATACCGAAATGTCCGCGAGTTTTCAGGCCGTGCTCTCGCGTACCCGTCAGCGCCAGACATATCCCTCACCCTGTGAACTATCGGCCAGAACTCAAGAATGCTGGAGGTCGGCTGTCGGCTATGAGCATGAGGAAGTCTTAACTTAGCTGTTCCTCTTTGTCCCTCCGTGCTCCCTGTGGTGAGTTGCTTCATTACCGCCCGATATAATGTTCCCGCAAATGCCCGACTCACCCCACTCCATTCCCGATGCGACTGCTCTCAACCGAGGCATGCAGCGCCAACTCGAAATCTACCAACTGGGCCTTTCGGGCAAGAAACTCTCAGTTCCCGTACCGGTCTCAGAACTCGAGAAGAAAGCGGCTAAGATTCTCACTCCTCAAGCTTACGATTACGTGGCAGGCAGCGCCTCGGGAGAGCGCACCGCTCGCGCCAATCTCGCCGCCTTTGACAGATACCAAATCGTTCCTCGCATGTTCCGCGACGTCTCGCAGCGTAATCTCTCGGTTCAACTTCTCGGCCACGATCTGTCCGTTCCCGTAATCCTCGGCCCGGTTGGCGTGCAGAACATCATCCATCCCGAAGGAGAACTCGCCGTAGCGCGAGCCGCGGCGTCCCTGGGTATTCCCTTCGCCCTGAGTACCGTTTCCTCCTATCCAATCGAAGCAGCCGCACAAGCCGCCCCAGCCTCACAAAAATGGTTCCAGTTGTATTGGGGAAAGGATCACGAACTGACCTCAAGCTTCCTGCAGCGCGCCGAGAAATCCGAGTACACCGCTCTAGTCGTGACGCTCGACACGGCCATGCTCGGATGGCGGGAGCGAGACCTGCGTCATCCCTATCTCCCGTTCTTGCTCGGGCACGGTCTCGCCAACTACTTCACCGACCCAGTCTTCTGCTCCCGGTTAAAACAGCCGCCACAATCCGATCCCGCAGCCGCCATTCGGCTCTGGGCGGGAATCTTCTCCAATACAGCCCTTTCGTGGAAAGATCTCGCCTGGCTTCGCGCACAGACCAAACTGCCGATCTTGCTGAAGGGAATCCTTCACCCCGACGACGCCCGCCTCGCCCTCGACCATGGTGCAGACGCAATCATCGTCTCCAATCACGGAGGCCGCCAGGTCGATGGCGCCATCGCCGCGCTGGATGCCTTGCCCTCAGTAGTAGCCGCGGTTCAAGAGAGGATGCCAATCCTCTTCGACAGCGGAATCCGTCATGGATCCGACGCACTCAAGGCACTCGCACTGGGAGCTCGAGCCGTACTCTTGGGCCGTCTTTATCTCTGGGGATTGGCGATCGCCGGCGAACAGGGAGTGCGCGACGTAGTGCAAAACTTCCTGGCAGACTTCGACATCACCATGGGCCTGAGTGGATTCCGTTCAGTCCAAGAACTGAATTCATCCATTCTTCTAACAACCAAGCCATGATGGGTGCCCCATTTCTCGCGCGTCTTTGGCGCGAGAAGTGGGGATTTTGACTTTGATTTTTCCGGAGTGAAGCGATCCTCGGATCTTTGGGATCTTTGCGAGAGGAATCGAGATCTACGCTCTCTGCGCCCCACCTAAGCCGGTCAGCGCCGCCACAATCTTCGCCGACCACTGCGCTATTTCATCTTCACGGAGCGTCCTATCTGGCGATTGAAAACGTACTCGCAAAAGTACCGAATATTTCCCACTCGCAATCGACCCGCCCCGAAAAATTTCCACCGGACGAAGGTCTCGCAGTTCGGCGATCCCGAGCGATAGCACGGCGTCGCGCATCCGCGCGAAGCTAACGTCATCACTGAACACGAACGAAAAATCTCGCTCGACCGCAGGATACTTTGGCAGCGGCGAATACTTAATCCTTCGAAGTCCAATTTTATAAAGCTGCTCCAGATCGAACTCAGCCAGATAAACTTCTTGCCGCAATTTACGAGCTGAAGACACGGACGGATGAATTTGCCCAAACTGAGCCACCACCGTGCCATTTAGCAGCGCACGCGCCGACCGCCCCGGATGAAAATACTCCGCAGCCTCCCGATCGAAACTCACCTCACCGGCAAATTCTTCGAGCACACCTTCGACATCGCCTTTGAAACCGCGAAACACTTCGGCCGCACCGGCTTGCTCGCCCTTGCTCACATCCAACGATCCCCCTAAAGGAAGAACGCCGCGGATCGCGGCCACTGTCGCTCCCAGGCACGCCCGCCGAGGCTCAACTCTTTCGCCTTCCGAGAGTTCATAGATGCTGCCCATTTCAAACAGTCGTGCATCCGGCACATCACGATTCAAGTTCCACGCCAGCATATCGAGCATGCCCGGAACAAGCGACGTCCGCATGACCGAAGCTTCTTCGCTCAACGGATTCTCAAGTTCCAGTACCCTCGCGCCGGATGCGAATCTCTCCGCATCCGCATGCGAAATAAATGACAACGACAGCGCCTCGTTGTACCCCAATGCCAGGCAGCGCTCGCGCAGCTGCACATCAATCTTTGTTTCCGCCAACTCGATAACCGCACCGCTATACGCAGGCAGCGTATTCGGAAACTTGTTGTACCCGTAAAGCCGCGCGATCTCCTCAATCACGTCGATCTCGCGCTCCACATCGAGACGCCAACTCGGAATGTGTACGCGGAACTGCGCATCGCCCTGACCATCGGGGATCAACGTGAATCCCAATCTCTTCAACAATCGAAAAATGAGTCCCGCGTCCAGTCCCTCGCCCAGTATCCGCCGCACTTCGCTGACGCGCAGGAGCACCGGCGCCTGATCCATCTTCTTCGAGACGACATCGACCACATCGCCGACCAGTTCTCCGCCACCGGAATTCACAATCATCTCCGCGACTAAATCGCATGACAACGGACAAGACTCGAAATCCGCTCCGCGCTCGAAGCGGTGCGAAGCATCGGTGTGAATTCCATGGCGCCGCGACATCTTCCGCACGATGCCCGGATCCCACCACGCCGACTCAATCACAATATTGCGTGTCTTCTCGGTGATCATGGTGTCGTACCCACCCATGACCCCGGCGAGCCCCACTGGCTTCTTTGCATCGCAGACAACAAGATCTTCGGTCATGAGCTTCCGCTCCACGCCGTCAAGAGTCCGCAGTGTCTCCCCGGAGCGCGCCTTTCGCACGATGATGCGTCCGCCTTCCAGCAGGTCCATATCGAAGACGTGCGTAGGCTTGCCGATTTCCCACAGAACGTAATTGGTCGCATCAACCGCATTCGAAATCGGCCGCTGATCCAGCAACTGCAACCGGTGCGCAACCTTCTCCGGGGAAGGCTTGATGTGCGTATCGCGAATGACCCGAGCCGAAAATCGAGGACAAAGCGAAGGCTCTTCGACGGTAATAGAGAATGGTGTACCGGGCGAAGCTGACGGCTGATAGCTGAGAGCTGATAGCTGCTTCAGCGGCAAGTCATAAATCGCCGCCGCCTCCCGCGCCACTCCGTAATGATTCATCGCGTCTGGCCGGTTGGTCCCGATCTCGACGTCGTAGACAGTTTCCTTGCCGGACCCGATGATCCCCTCGACGCCAATGCCAACGTCGGTCAAATCGGACGCAAGCCGATTGTCATCGACGCCGAGGTCAACGTAGTCGCGAATCCAACTGGCGGAAAGTTTCATGGGAAGCGTCTAGCTTCTAGCTACTAGCATCTAGCCAACCCAACTTTTGAGAAGCTAGGAGCTAGCAGCTAGAAGCTCTCTACCCAAACTGCTCCAAAAACCTCACATCCCCCTGAAAGAACAACTGAATGTCGTCCACGCCGTACTTCAGCAGGGCCAACCGGTCCACGCCCATCCCGAAAGCAAACCCCGAAACCTTCTTCGGATCGTAGCCGTTGTCTTTGACAAACTCGAACACATTTGGATCCACCATGCCGCAGCCAAGCACCTCAATCCATCCGGTCTGCTTGCAAGGACGACAGGGGTCCGACCCGCGCTTCCCGCTCCCGCCGCAGATGAAGCACGTAACATAAAGCTCCGCGCTCGGCTCGGTAAACGGAAAGAACGAAGGCCGGAAGTGCGTCTTGACCGACGACCCGAACAAAGCTTTCATCGCGTGATCAAGCGTGCCCTTCAGATCGCCAAATGTAATGTTCGTGTCAACCGCCAGCCCCTCAATCTGATGAAACATCGGCGAGTGGCTCGCATCCGGAGGATCGTTGCGATGCACCTTCCCGGGAATCACAATCCGGATCGGCGGACGCATCTTCTCCATCGTGCGAATCTGCACCGGAGACGTATGCGTGCGCAGCAGCAGCCGCTCGCGCTGCGGCTTCTTCTGCTGTCCGGCAATGAAGAGCGTGTCCTGCGTATCGCGTGCAGGATGATTCGGAGGAAAGTTCAGCGCCTCGAAGTTGTAGTAGTCCGTCTCAACGACAGGGCCTTCAGCAACGGAGTAGCCCAGCCGTTGAAAAACAGAAACAATCTCGTTTCGAGTCTTGATGACCGGATGCTCGGCCCCGATCGGCCGCCGCACTCCGGGGAGGGAAATGTCGACGCACTCGTTCTCCAGCGATTCAGTGCCGGATGCCGTAACGTGTGCCGCCTCGACGATCTCAGTAACGCGCACCTTCAATTCGTTCACGCGCATCCCGGCCTCGCGCTTCGCCTCTTTCGGTGCGCCCTTGAGCCAGAGATCGTTGATCTGGGTAAGAATCCCGTTCTTGCGCGCCATCCACCGGTCGCGAAACACCTTTAGATCCGCTTCGCTCCGAACCTCGCCAGACTCGGCCTGACACGCGGCAACGCACTCGCCCGCAGCCTTCTCCAGAGCTGCCGCTGAATAGTCCGTCAGTTTGGGAACGGTGTAAGCCATGACGCAATCAACGATTGTCTTCCTGAGCGAAGCGAACCGAATTGCAAAGCAAGTCGGTTTGCGAAGTCGAAGGATCCCTACTCGCTGCAGACTGCATCGATCTTCGTGGAGACATCGACTACGAGGCCGACACCGCCTCCAACACGGATTCCTCGCTTCGCTCGGAACGACAAATTATATGGGAAGCGGGTAGTTGGCACGGCTGAAAGCCGTGCCCCGGTTTTGCTGAAAGCTGACGGCTGAATGCTGACGGCTGCCTTTACGCCAGCGCCGTCTTCGCCTGGGACGCCAAGCCCGCAAACCCCGCCGGATCATTCACCGCCAAATCCGCGAGAATCTTGCGATCCAGTTCCACTCCGGCCTTCTTTAGGCCGTGAATGAACTGGTTGTAGCTCAGTCCGTTCAGCTTGGCTGCGGCGCCGATGCGCACAATCCACAGCGAGCGGAACTGCCGCTTGCGCTGTTTGCGTCCAGCATAGGCAAACTTCAAACCGCGCTCGACCGACTCTTTCGCCGAACGGTACAGCTTTGACTTAGTCAGGAAATAACCGCTTGCGCGGTCTAGTATCTTTTTGCGTTTCTGGCGGCGTTTGGTTCCGCGCTTTACACGAGGCATGGTGTTCTCCTTTTTGCTTTCGGCTTAATGGCGGCTGGAGGTAAGGACGATCGCGTCGGCAATCGATGGCCTCTTCACACGCCGGAAAATTGTGGGATTCGGCGAGGGGTGATTGTGCGATTTTTTAATCGCTCAATGACTCAATCGCAAAATCACTCAATCCCTCACTGGTACGGAATCATCCGCAGCACTTTGGCCAGATCTCCATCGCTCACCAGCCCAGCTTTGCGGAATTTCCGCTTGGTTTTGGTTTCCTTCGACGTCAGGATGTGACGAAGCTTGGCATGGCCGCGCTTCACCTTCCCTGTCGCCGTCTTCTTGAAGCGCTTGGCAGCGCCCTTGTGCGTTTTTAACTTTGGCATAAAAACCTCAGCATTTAGCATTGCGCACTTAGCGGAACAACAACTCGCCCCTAGGCATTCGATTCACTGGCCAAATGCCGAGTGCTAAGTGCCAATTGCACTGATTTTGTGACTCGTCGCCATCGCGCTACGACGCGGGCTTCGCGACCTGCGCCGGAGGAGGAACGGCTGGACTCGGCGCGCTCCTTGTGGCCGCAGCCTTCTGCTTCTCCTTCTCGCGTTCCTTATCCGACTTCTTCGGCGCGAGAATCGCGTGCAGCGTATTCCCCTCTTGCCGCGGCCGGAACTCAACAATACTTTCCGTCTCCACGTCCTTGATCAGCCGCTCCAGAATCTGGCGTCCCAGCCCGGTGCGCGTCATCTCGCGGCCTCGGAAGAAAATCGTCGCCTTAACCTTGTCGCCCTCGCCCAGAAAACGCAGCACATGATTCTTTTTCGTCTCGTAATCGTGGTCGTCCACGTTAATGCGGAACTTGACCTCTTTTACGGTGATCGTCTTCTGGTGCTTCTTGGCTTCGCGCTCTTTCTTTTCCTGCTGGTAGAGATACTTCCCGTAATCCATGATGCGGCATACAGGAGGCTGCGCGGTAGGCGAAATCTCAACCAGGTCTAGATTCTTTTCGCGGGCTTTCCTGACCGCTTCGAACGGTGGCATGATCCCGAGTTGGTTGCCTTCGTCGTCAATCACCCGAATTTCGCGGGCCCGAATGCGGTCGTTGATGCGGATAAAACGTTTATCGATACTGTCCTCCGTGCTCTAAGCAACTGAGAATAAAGAATTATAGCATGACGAGCCGCGCGAACTTCCAACGTGAACCAGATGACGTCGGCGCCAACTTACGCCAAAATACCGGTAGCGAATATTCCGCCGAGGTTCCTGATTCGATGTGCCGCAATATCAAAATTCTTTTTAATTTTGCGCCTCCCGCCACGGATGATGAGGTCCGCGCCGCCGCCCTCCAGTTCGTCCGCAAAATCAGCGGCTTCGCCAAGCCATCGAAGGCAAATGAAGCTTCATTCAACGCCGCCGTCGAGGAAATCACAATGGTCTCCCGCCGTCTTCTTTACTCCCTAGAAACTACCGCTCCTCCCAAGAACCGCGAGGAGGAAGCCGCTAAAGCGAAGGCCCGCTCGCTAGCCCGCTTCGGCCGCTAAGCCGGTTTCGAGACGTCGATTCAGCAGCAATCCTTTACAATCCTGCTCAAACCGATACTGGTTCGACTGGGGATCCCTTAGCATGCAAAGAAATCTCCGCACCACCTTCGCGGCCGCAGTGGGCGCCGCGCTGCTCTTCCTCAATTTTGTTTCAGTTCGGGCGCAGCAGAATCCCACCAACCTCGCCTCCATCGTTGAGCAAGGCAAATTCACTCTCCACAAATTCGAGCAGCCGATCGGTCAGGAAACTTACGAGATCCGCCGCGATGGCGATTCGATGACCGCCAAGATCGATTTCAAATTCACCGACCGTGGCTCTGAAGTTCCTCTTTCGACGACCTTCCGCGCGACGCAGGACTTGACCCCACAGTCATTTGAGATCAAAGGGCGCACAGCGCGGCCGATCACGATTGATGAAGCAATAACGATCGACAACGGAAAAGTGCACCTGCGCTCCCGCGACAAAGAATCCGATTCCCCAGCGCCCTCAGCACCCTACTTTACGATCGTCGGCTATGCGCCCACGACTATGCAGATGCTGATGGTGCGCTACTGGGCCGCCCACGGTTCTCCAGCGCAACTCACGACACTTCCAAGCGGCTCCGTCAAAATCGAACCGCGCGGCGAGGACACGATCCATGTCGGCGACAAAGACGAGAAACTCGATCGCTACACCGTCGAAGGCCTGATCTGGGGACGCGAAACGCTCTGGTTCGACTCGAATCGCATCCTTGTCGCCGAGGTCAGTACGGACGCCGAATTCGATCACTTCGAAGCCCTTCGCGATGGATACGAGAGCGCCCTAGGGGACTTCGTCGCGCGCGCGGGCTCCGACAATATGAGTGCCTTGGCTGACATTTCCCAAGGGATTCCTGGCAGCCACAGCGCGACATTGGCCATTGTCGGCGCGACCCTGATCGATGGCACCGGCGCCGCCCCGGTTCTCGATTCAGCGGTGGTTATCCATAACGGACAAATCGTCGTGGCAGGCCCACGCTCCAAGGTAAAGATTCCCAAAGACGCGAACGTCGTCGACGCGAAGGGAAAATTCCTTCTGCCCGGCCTCTGGGACATGCATGCCCATTTTGAGCAGGTCGAGTGGGGACCGATCTATCTCGCTGCCGGAGTCACCACAGTTCGTGATTGCGGCAACGAATTCGAATTCATCACCGCGGTTCGCGATGCCATCGCGCAAAACCGCGGCCTCGGCCCTCGACTCCTGCTCGCAGGAGTTGTCGACGGTGACGGTCCGCTTGCCCTCGGCATGCAACGCGTCAACACTCCCGAGCAGGCCCGCATGTGGGTCGATCGCTACCACCAAGCCGGCTTCCAGCAAATGAAGATTTACAGCTCGGTAAAACTTGCAGAGGTGAAAGCCGTAGCCGACGAAGCTCACCGCGTCGGCATGACTGTGACTGGTCATGTTCCGGAGGGCCTGAACGCTTATCAGGTCGTTGAGGCTGGGCAAGACCAGATCAACCACATTCATTACGTCGTCGACATCATGCATGCGCCGTTCCCGAAAGATATGACCCGACTCGATCGCATGAAGGCAATCGCCGATCTGGACCTCGATTCGCCCGACGCGAAGAAAGCCCTGTCGTTCCTGAAGGATCATCACACAGTGGTTGATCCGACGATGGCACTTTTTGAGTTGTTTGGTGCAACCACGGCAAAGCCCCCCTCAAGCTTCGAACCCGGCGTCGAGAAGATCGCGCCGGAACTTGCCCAAGCGCTAACCGATGTCGGACCACCATCGGAGCGTTCTGAAATCGGAGCCAAAGTTTTCAGCAAGGAACTGGCTGTCGTTGGTGCACTGCATCGTGCGGGCATTCCGATCGTAGCCGGAACTGATCAAGCAGTCCCCGGATACAGCCTGCATCGTGAGATCGAACTCTATGCCCAGTCTGGATTCACTCCCATGGAAGCCATCCAGGCGGCCACGATCGTCCCCGCGCGAGCCATGGGCATCGAAAAAGAATCCGGTACGGTCGAGAAGGGCAAACGCGGCGACCTGATTATTCTCACCGCGGACCCGCTGGCCGACATCCACAACACCCGCGCCGTCGAATACGTCATCACCAACGGCACGATGTATCACACGGCAGAGTTGTGGCGGTCTGTCGGGTTCAAACCATAACCGACTTCCTCGCCGCGTAAACGCAGATTCATGCGGATTCAATGGAAGCAGGCAAAAGAATCGCAAAAAACTGCAGCCCCGAAAGGGCGAAATTCGTTAGCCAGGACGTGAGTCCTGGGGTGAAGTCACATGACAAAACCAGAGTATCCGAGGGACGACACTCTCATTTCATCACTGTGCTAGTCTGCCTTTTATGTCGACTCACCCGATCCGAAGCACAAAAAGGCCTCCCACCGGGAAAAAACGCGCCATTTCAGCTCCCAAGCACTTCCTCAGCGACAAGGTCTCGCACTTCACCGAATCCGTCATCCGCGAGATGACTCGCCAGGCCATGCTGCACGGCGCGGTCAACCTCGCTCAGGGATTTCCCGATTTCTCGGCGCCAGCCGAAATCAAACGAGCAGCACAAGAGGCTGTGGCCTCCGACGTCAATCAATACGCCATCACCTGGGGCGCCAAAGGTCTCCGAAACGCAATTGCTCGCCAAATGGGCATCTGGCAAGGCATCACCGTTGATCCCGAAAAAGAAATCACCGTCTGCTGCGGATCCACCGAGGCGATGATCTCCACCCTGCTCGCCGTCTGCAATGCAGGCGACGAGGTCGTGATCTTCGAACCGTTCTACGAGAACTACGGCCCCGATTCTGTCCTCAGCGGCGCAAAGCCCAAGTTCGTGAAGCTGCGTCCTCCCAATGACGAACTCGGCGAATGGACGTTCGACGAAAAGGAACTTCGCCGCGCCTTTGACAAACACACCAAGGCGATCATCCTCAATACGCCCAACAATCCCACTGGTAAAGTCTTCACCCGAGCCGAACTCGAATTAATCCGCGACCTCTGTCTCGAGTTCGATGTCCTCGCCATCACCGACGAAATCTACGAGCACATCCTCTACGACAACACCGACCACATCTCGATGATCTCGCTCGACGGCATGCGGGACCGCACCGTCACGATTAACGGCATGTCCAAAACCTACAGTGTCACCGGATGGCGCGTAGGATGGGCTGTCGCGCCAGAGAGACTCACGAACGCGATCCGGAAGGTGCATGATTTCTTGACCGTCGGCGCGCCCGCTCCGCTGCAGGAAGCCGGCGCCGCAGCTCTGAGCCTTCCGCCCGAGTACTACACCAAACTTGCCGAGGGATATCGCGTTCGCCGCGACCAGCTGATACCCGCGCTCCATTCCGCCGGATTCAAATGCTTCCGCCCGCGCGGCGCCTATTACGTGATGACCGACATTTCAGGCTTCGGCTACAAAGACGACATCTCGTTCGCCAAATACCTTGTCCAGGAGATCGGAGTGGCGTGCGTACCGGGATCCAGCTTCTATCACGATCCTCACGATGGGGCGAAGCAGGTGCGCTTCGCGTTCTGCAAGCGCCCCGAAACCCTGTCGGAAGCAGCGAAGAAGCTCTCCACCCTGCAGCCTAAGCACAAGCCGTAACGGGGCTCAGTCTCCCGCCTCCGGAGTCAGCGACCGCAGATACGCAATCACCGCCTCCGCATCTTCACGGCTCATGCGAAATTGCGGCATCGGCGGACGCAGATATCCCTTATCCTTCCAGATACCAGTCGTCAGCAGCCGCACCATGTCTTCATCGCTCCCTGGAGGCGTCCCCGCAATCCGCGGAGCCTTCAATGGCCAGTTGGGATCCGGATGCGCAGGGAGCAGCCACAGCGCCGCTCCGTCGAGCCAGCGATCCTGCTCGATCTGTCCGGAATCATTTCGCGGAGTGTGACACATCCCGCACATCGCCACACCGTTCACAATGTATTTCCCGCGCGCGACCTTGCTTTCGCTGCCTGCAGCACCGCTCCGGCCCTGCGGCGTCTGCGCCGCAGCAAAAAACGTTGCAAAGAACATCACTGCGAATGTAAGCACGCATCGGCGAAGCCGCTTCACTACCAATTCATTTGTGTACATTTCGTCACCGACGAATTGGATGTGCAATGTGAAGTTGCGGTTGTGGAATTCTCGTCCCGCAATTCGCCCCGCGCGGTCTGCCTTCAGACATCACTTCCCGTTTCGGACGCGCCAAAAAGTAAGGGACCTTCCGCTCAGGCTTCGCAAAAATGTGGAGTATACTGCGAATAAGTTCGAATCTTTAAGGTTGGGGAAGCAAGATTATGGCGTCCAATGCAGTTGAACCATTAGCAGAACAGGTTCCGGCCGACGATTTTCAGGCGCTCGAGCAAAAGATTTATCGCACGATAGAGCTGTACAAAGCGGCCCGCCAGGCGCAGGCTACGGCTGAGCGTGACGCGCAACGCTTGCGCCAGCAGATGGAAGACCGCGAAGAAGAACTGGTACGGTTGCGCCGCGAAACCGTACAGCTAAGAAAAGAGCGCGAAGACATTCGCAGCCGCGTTGAGAAGATGCTGGCGCAGATTGAATCGCTCGCAGAGGCCAGCTAGCCGACCCGGTTGCTCGCTCTGCATTTCACGGAGACACAAATGGCGACAGCGACCAAAGATCCTCTAGTCAAAGACGCACAAAACGCCAGCGTGCGGGTTGAAATTTTCGACCAGGCCTACAACCTGCGCGGCTCCGACCCTGAGTACATTCTCAAGCTGGCCGAATATGTCGACGCCAAAATGCGTGCCGTCGCCGAAGCCACCAATACCATCGATACCGTGCGCCTCGCCGTTCTGGCCGCCCTCAATATTGCCGACGAATATCACTTGCTGAAGAAGAAGCAGGATGGCCGCACAACTGATTACGAGAAGCGTGCGCATCTATTGATCCATGCGCTTGATGAAATCCTGCAGCAGGAACGCAAGGCGGGTTAGGCTGCGCATCAGCGCCTCACTCCTCTTTTTGGCGCTCCTGACCCCCTCTTTCGCTCAAGACACTACCCTTCGCTCCCGATCCAATCTGGTTCTCGTTCCCACGCTCGTCAAAGATTCCCAGGGATCCATCGTCTATGGACTCGCGGCGAGCGAGTTCATCGTCGAAGACAACGGCGTTCAGCAGTCCATTCGCCTCGACGAGGCTCCCGAAGGCCAACCGATTTCGCTCGTGATCACCATCCAACGTGGACGCCGCGCGGCTTACGAATTTCCTCGCATGCAAGGCCTGAAGACAATGCTTGATCCGCTCTTCGCAATGGGTACGGCAAGAGCGGCCATCGTGGAATTCGATACAGAACCCAAGCTCACCCGTAATTTCACCCACGACGAAAGTCTGATCGATGCGGATCTCGACAATCTTCAGCCCGGAAATTCCGGCGCCGCGATTCTCGATGCCGTCGCATACTCCATCAATCTTCTGAAGCACGAACCCGACGAGCGCGAACGCGTTTTACTGCTGATCAGCGAGACCCGCGATCACGGGAGCCACATCAAGATCCAAGACGCCGTGGCCGCAATCGGTCAGGCAAACTCAATGATGTATGCTCTCGCCTTCTCGCCGGGGCTTTCCAACATCCTCGATACCGCCCGCGGCACTAACAAAAATGAGATGCATGAAGGAGTGGATTTCCTCGATCTGGCCTATCGCACCGCGCAGGCCATGCGCAAGAATGTTCCCGCCACCGTCGCCGCCATGACCGGAGGAGAGTACCAACTCTTCATGACGCGCAAAAAATTCGAAGTGCGCATGAACGATTTCACCAATCACTTGCACAGCCGCTATCTCCTCAGCTTTTCACCGCAGAACCCGCAGCCCGGATTGCATCAGATCCGCGTACGCCTGAAACAGGCAGGAGATGCCGTAGTTCTGGCCAGAACGAGTTACTGGGCAGAGCGCCAGCAGTGACGCACTTGATTTATGTAATGGCCTGCGTGGTTTTCGAGTCCAGCACTTCCCGAACCTTCGCGACCAGCGACGATAGCGTGAACGGCTTTGGCAGGAACCACAATCCCGGATCGAGCACTCCGTAGTGCACGATGGCGTTGTCCGTGTATCCGGAAATGTAGAGCACTCTCAGGTTTGGACGGAACTTCAGAATTCTTTCCGCCAGTTGACGTCCATTGATTCTCGGCATCACAACATCCGTCACCAGCAAATGAATAGCCTGAGAATTCGCCTTACATATCTCCAGTCCTTCTTCCGGAGTGCTGGCCGTAAGTACACGGTACCCGCAATGTGACAGAACGGACGAACTGAGTTGGCGTAGCTGCGGATCGTCCTCCACCAGCAGAATAGTTTCCGATCCGCGCATCACTTGCGCTGGACGCTTTTCCGCCACCGCTTCTTCCGCAGCCTGATCTACACGGGGCAAATAGATCTTGAATGTGGTCCCTCGATCAGGCTCGCTGTAAACCCATATGTAGCCGCCACTCTGCTTGACGATCCCATACACCATCGACAAGCCCAGCCCCGTGCCCTTGCCTACCTCTTTCGTCGTGTAGAACGGCTCGAAGATCCGGCTCAGCGTCTCCGGCGTCATTCCGGTACCCGTGTCACTCACCGCCAACATGACATACCGTCCCGGTTCCACCGGTTGGTGCTGTCGCGAGTAGGTTGCGTCCAGAGTCGCGTTCGAAGTCTCGAGCGTGAGCTTGCCACCCTGCGGCATGGCATCTCGGGAATTCAATGCCAGGTTCATGATGACCTGTTCGATCTGGCCCGGATCCGCTTTCACCGATCCCAGATCATTCGCCGGAACCGTGAACACTTCTATGTCTTCGCCGATCAACCGCCGCAGCAGCGAATCCAGATTTAGCACGACATCATTCAGATTAATGACTCGCGGCGAAAGCACCTGCTTCCGACTGAAGGCCAGTAACTGGCGCGTGATGCCCGCAGCACGGTCTGCTGCAGACTTTATCTGCGCCGTGCCGTCGGCCATCTGGCTGCCTTTCGGCACACCATCCGCAACAATCTGCGTGTAGCCGAGAATTACCGTCAGCAGATTATTGAAGTCGTGCGCAATTCCGCCCGCCAGCCGTCCTACGGCCTCCATCTTCTGCGATTGTCGCAGTCGCTCTTCCAGGGCCACGCGTTCGGTAATGTCTCGTATCCCGCTCGAGATCAACATGTCCTCTTCTGTCTGCAGAGGACTTAAGCTCACTTCGATGGGAAATTCCGTCCCATCCTTCCGCAGCCCATGCAGTTCCACTCTCTTGCCCATCTCGCGAACTTCAGGCTGAGCCGCATATTTGTCGCGAAGCGCCGGATGGTTCGTGCGGAATCGTTCCGGCATCAGCATTTCAATTTGCCGGCCCAACAGTTCCTCTCGCCTGTAGCCGAATAATTTCTCCGTCTGCGCGTTGACCAGGACAATTTTTCCGGCCCGATCCATCACCACCATCGCGTCCGGCGCCGATTCCAGCAGTCCTTTGAATTTCGCCTCGGCCCGCTTGCGCTCGGTGACGTCCTGCACTAGCGAGGCGACCCCCAACACTTTCCCCGATTCATCGACCAGTGGAGTGTTGTACCACTCGCATGAAATGACAGCGCCGCTCTTTGTCACGTTCTCATTGCTGCTTCCTACCGTCGCGGCCTGTTTTGCCAGCAACTTCTTCCAGACTTCACTTACCTTCGAACGCGCTTCAGCAGGCACGATCAAATCTGCGTGCTGCCCGATCGCCTCTTCCCGGCTATATCCGAACATTCTCTCGGCTGCTGGATTCCATGCCGAAACTCGAAAATTGACGTCCCACTCAACCACGGCCACCGGAGTGTTCTCGACGTGCATCCGCAGCTTCTGCTGGGATCTCCGGATTTCCTCTTCCGCCCGTTTCTGATCGGTAACGTCCCTTGAGATCCCCAGAACTCCAACAATGTTGCCCTTCGAATCCCGATACGGCCCTTTGGTGATCAGGAAAACTTTCTCTTCTCCCGCGACAGGCTGTACCAGTTCATACGACAACATCACCCCTCGTTCGATCACCTCGCGGTCGCGCTGCATCACGGTGCGCGCTATATCCGCGGCAAAGATGTCCAGGTCTGTACCTCCCAGCACCTGTTCCGAAGTCTTGCCTACAAATCGCGCCGCTGCGGGATTGATCATCACGTAGCGGCCCTGCGGATCCTTCACAAACACAGCATCCGCCGTGCTGTGCATAATCCCGCGCAGCAGGGCATAGCTCTTCTCGACTTCCCGGGAACTGGCTAGAAGCTGATTCTGCACCGCAATCATTCGCCCGCCAGCCGCCGCGAATGAAACCAGCGCCAGCACGACGGACCAGAGAAACTGCTCCCGCGCAATGCTTAGGACTAACGGAAACACAATCGCTGGAATCAGCAATGGGGCGAACTGCGCCAGCAATTGCAAACCCCGCGAGAGTTGTTCATCCGCTAATTCTTCCTTGCGGATGTTCCACGTACCCGCCAGCACGATAAGCAAGACGTACGCGACCGTCCATGGCAGATCCGTCCACTGTCCCTGCTTGTAGTGTCCCGACGCCTGGTAATAGAGCGTCCCGTTGACAACCAGCGCGTAGACTCCGAGGAAAATCCCGAGGCGGCCGAAGAATGCTCTCTCAACCCGATTTGCGGCAAGCAGGCTCCGCACGATGAAGCTCAGCGCGATCAGCCCAAAGAAGAGAATCCCGGCGTGTGCCGCGCGAAGTTCCATCGCCTGCCCGGCGATCTGCCAGTTCGACGGCACGTAGATTTGCGACAGCTCCAGCGCCAACACCAGTGTGCAAACCTGCGCGAAGTCGCATACTCGCAGCCATTGGTACCCGCTGTTCGAATCGCGCGGGCTCAAAAACAGCGTCATGACGACCGGAACCACCCAGAAAAACACCAGCACGTCGCTCGGCCATAAGGTCCCAAGCCGTGCATGCAGATAGTCGTAGTAATCGGTGTAGAGGGCTTGCCCGGTGCCGGCAATCAGTGCGGAAAAGGCCGCGAGCCGCCAGACTCGCTTCCCGAAAGGACCAGCGATGCGAGATGTTCCCCAGCAAACCAGCGCCGCAACCAGCGGTGCGATCGTATCAATCCAGTCGCCCCAGATCGATGCGACGTCGGTTCCGTAGCGGGCCACCAACACTGACACGTGCAGAATGACTAGAATCGCCGCTGCGGCAATTGCTGAAGTGCGCAGCCTCGACATCCTCGACATCGCTCCAGCGCCTCGCCAACCCGCAAGCGAGGGCGCAGTGGCCCAATATTGACTGCAAAGTATACACTCAGAGCTCCCAGCAAAATCAATTACTTGGAGCACCTTCGGTTATCGCGACTGGTTCTGTCCGCAAGCGCCCACCATTCCCCTCTGCGGAGCCTGCGTTACTTTGGTTGCAAACTTCCTGCCAACTATTTGGTCGCTTCCACTGTTTGGTCGCTTCCACTTGCCAACGAAGCATGATTTCCCTAGCATCCAGAGAGAAAGCCGACCTGCCAGGTTGGTGATGGCGGGGATCCGATATTTGAACCAATGAAGAATGAACGGGAGCTCGACTCGAACTAGGATCCGGTGAGCAATGCTGCGCCATGCGCAGATGCCTAAAGGGTCTCGGCGGGCGCCCACGTCTACCGACGGGTTCATTCTCGGCCTCCGTCACACGGCTCAGTGGGTCGGCTTCCTTCTTTGACTTGCAACGAAGCTTGTGGAACAGCCGCCCTCGCCTGTCCGGTCGAGCCAAGCTCGACAGACCCTTACCTATGCCTGGCGCAGTCGCCTGTGCTTTCCTGCTAGACTGGTTCAGTAGCAATTCCATTTTTCCCGCATCTAATTAATCAGTGTTCCCACAACTCTTTCACATCGGAAGCTTCTTTCTCCCGACCTACGGCTTTCTCGTCTCGCTCGGAGTCCTTCTCGGCCTCTGGATCAGCGTCCGCAACTCTGAACGCCTCGGCTATAACGGCGACAACGCCTGGAACCTCGGGATTCTCGTCGTCCTCTGCGGAATCCTGGGTGCCAAAATTTTGTACGTGGTCAATGAGTGGGGTTATTACTCAACCCATATCCGTGAAATTTTCAGCGTCAACACCCTGCAAGCTGGGGGAGTTTTCTCCGGAGGCCTGCTCGCGGCCTTTGTCGCTGCCGCATGGTACGTCCGCAGGCATCACATGCCGCCCCTGGGTACTTGTGACGCCTTCGCTCCCGGCCTGGCTTTCGGCCATGCCATCGGCCGTCTCGGATGCTTCGCGGCCGGATGCTGCTACGGGAAACCTACCCATCACTGGTGGGGAGTGACGTTCCACAATCCCCTTGCGAACTCCATCACGGGAACACCGCTCGGCATTCCGCTCGAACCCACGCAGCTCTTCGAATCCGCCGTAGAGCTCGCGAATTTCTTTTTCCTGATGTGGCTCTTGAAGCGCAGAAAGTTCGATGGACAGGTCATCGGCGCCTTCATGTTCATCTACGGCATCGCGCGCTTCTTCCTGGAATATTTGCGCGACGATCCCGGCCGCGGCTCCGTTTTCGGTGGTGCCATCAGCGGAACCCAGTTGATCGCAATTGGATTGGTTCTCGCCGGCGGCTTTATCTGGTGGCTCCGCCCGGGCGCCAAGGCCATTGCGCCCCGTCCCGTCAGCGCGAACCGATAGCGAACTCTACTCACGCAAGCGCAATGCCTTCGCAATTTCGCGCCAACCTGCCTTTTACAACTCTCATCTGAGATCTCGTCTCCGCCAAAAATCCAGGAGTCTGACCTATGTATCGTGCTGTATGCATGTGTGTGTTCCTGTGCCTTGCGTCCCTCGGCTTCTCACAAACTCCCTCAGCCCCCGTTCAAGTCGTATACGTCATCGACGGCTCAACCCTGACCACCTATAACATCGACTCGAAGACCCTGCAGGCTACCCAGGTTGGCACGACTGCGCTGAAGCAATCGGTGTATCCGGGAATCACCACCTCACCCGATGGCCATTTCGTCTACTACACGGCATACCAGGACTATTCTCAAGACGGTGAGCACCTTTACGTCTATAGCACCGACAACTCCGGTATTCCCGGTAGCTCGCCTGTTCAGACGATGAGCGTAACGCGTTTCCTTGCTCTGCAGGTCGATCCCACAGGCCAGTATCTATACGTCGTGCATGAGGACACTCCCGGTTCGCAATACACCACCTATATCATCAAGCGTTATCTGATCGACGCCACGACCGGCAAGCTTAGCCAGCCAGTCACGGAAGCCAGCTATAAACTCGATTCCGTTGTCAGCGCTGTAGACTGCTCGCTGTCGATCACTGGCATGAACCTGGTGGGAACCGAGCTGTACGATGCGGTGATCTGCAGCTATCCACATGGCGGGATATCCGCAACCTATTACAAGCGCACGGTGAATACGCAGACCGGCGCACTCGGCCCCGATCAGCAAGTCTACTCATTCAACAATAATTCCGGAGAGACCAATTATCAGGTGCAATTCATGAAAAACCTGATGTTCGTCCTTGTCAGCCCCAACGTCTATCCACCCGACAACACGGTCGATGTCTATTCCCTGTCGAATACCAAGAATCCCCAGATTTCCTGCACCAGTTCCATGGTGGCAAATTGTGCCAGCGATTTCTACGAAGTGGTGCATCCTTCGGCCCAGTACCTGTTCCTGATCAACCCACAAACCTATGCCACCGACATCGACAAAGTAAAACTGAATTCGAAGCAGATGGTGGCGACCTCGAGCACGATCCCCTACGAAGTCGAACAGTTCAGCCCCGATGGAAAAATCGCCTACGCTGCGAACGACGTGAACGGCGCCGTAGACATCGAAATCTACGGATTCAACACGTCCAATGCGCAGGTCACCACCGGTGGATTGATCTACGTTCCGTCGGGCCTGGATCCGTGGTTTGCGGCCGAGAGGCGTTGAACCGAGCGGTCAGCGCGGCTGCAGCACTACATACTTCGTGATGGTGTACCCGAGCGCGCTTCCCAGAAACGCATCCGATGCGAAGTGCGACGAGGTCGTCAACCGCGAGAACGTGATGGCCGCGGCAAATCCATATGCCAGGAACGGAACCCACCTGTGATTTCGATATCGTTCCGCAACTACCGTCGCCACCGAGAAAACTGCGGCTGCATGTCCGGACGGAAATGAACTGCCTTTGAACGGTGACTTGCCTCCGTCAAAGAAAGTATCGTTGAAGTTTCCTCCGGCCGGCACGTCGCTCGGCCTCTTCCTGAGCGTGACCGCTTTCATCGCCAGATCGACGATCGCCGAATCGACGTACGCTTCACCCGCCAATATTCCAGTCTGCACCTGGTAATTGTCGCCCCGTTCATAGCCGGAAATGAGCAGTCCCGCGGGTACGGCAACCACCTCTGCGGCTGTAAGGTAGGTATTGAACACATCATTGACGTCGTCCCATTGCCCTTGGTGATTTCTGAAATAAGGCGCGGTTTTCGTGTCGGTCGCAATCAGCACGGCGGTACCGCCGGCAATCGCAAGCGTCGGGATCCAGTGCTTTCCCCTGGCCAACTGCGTGGGAAACAGCCAGATATTCTTCTGATCGTGCAAAAAGTCTTTGGGCAGGGACTTCCAGCTCACCCTTCGATCGGAGGCTGGATCTCCCCCATGATGCGGGTGAAAAACTACTTCCGAGGGTGCATCCGGTAAATCCGCGGGGGTGTTTTGTGCCGAGGCGCGGCTTAACGCCCCCCACCCTGCAAAAATCGCAAGACAGACAATGAACTGCCTTCCTGTGCCTAGCATCGGGCAGCTTGGATGCACTTTACGGCCGCTGGGAAGCCATGTTCTATGCGCCTGGCTATCCTCCCAGCGTTGTAAACTCGTGCAACGGGAATGCAGCCAGCTCGCGAGATCTCGATTTCCGTGCCAGACGAGCACGCCGGTAAGCGCCTCGATCAGTTCCTGGCCGGTCAACTGAACGTGAGTCGCGCGCGTATCCAGGGCTTGATTTCCAACGAGAAGGTCCTGCTGGCCGATGGCAGCCCCGTCAAGGCTTCGCTTAAGCTGAGAGGCGGCGAACAAATCAAACTGCTCGATCCAGCCGAACGCCCGCCTCTGCATGCCTTTGCCGAGAACATTCCTTTAGAGATCGTCTATGAAGATGACGACCTGGCGGTCATCAATAAAACCGCCGGCATGATGGTCCACGCCGGCGCCGGAGCTACCGAAGACGCCCGCAATCGAGGCACCCTGGTGAACGCGCTGCTGCACCATTTCGCGACTTTATCCGCCGTTGGTGGCGAAATGCGCCCGGGAATCGTCCACCGCCTCGACAAGGAAACCAGCGGCCTGATCGTCGTCGCGAAAAACGACGAATCCCACCGCAAGCTGGCCGATCAGTTCTCCCGCCGCGAGGTAAAAAAGAAGTACATTGCGCTGGTCCACGGCTGGATCAAGAAAGATTCGGGTACGATCTCCGCCAGCATCAGTCGCGATCGTCTCCGCCGTACTCGCATGACAGCTCGTCAGTCCGGCGGCCGCGCGGCCGTTTCCCACTATCACGTCTTCCGCCGCATCGACTCCGTTTACGGAAAGTTCACGCTTGTAGAAGTGAAGATCGACACCGGACGCACGCACCAGATCCGCGTTCATCTCTCGTCCCTCGGACATCCTGTCGTTGGCGATACCCTCTACGGCGCACCCCGCGAGATCCGCCCAAAACGCGAAAAACAGCGAACCGTGCCCACCCTTTCTTTGCCCCGAAACTTTCTTCATTCCGCGGATCTCGAATTGTCACAGCCGCGTACTGGCAAGAAGATCTCGTTCACCGCACCCTTACCCGAGGAACTCTCAGGGTTTGTATCAGCTCTCGAAAAGCCGTCAGAACCCGCGCCCATCGCCAAGTCTGGCAAGTAAGCGCCATCGCATGTAGCGGGGCGGCTATAATATGCGCAAGGGGTGGAGACTTTGGGCACCAAAATCTATTCACTAGCGCCGCTGTTTTTGGCGGGGCTAATCGCTGCCACGTCGTTCGCGCAGTCGACGCCGGATTCCGCTTCAACCCAGGCCGCGCCACCGGCTCAGTCATCAACCGCTACGGCCGACCCAGCCAGCCCGGACACGAAGTCGACCAGCACTTCTTCCAATCCCAACTCTTCCGACTTCGCCACCATCAAGACTCGGACCAATGAGGTCAACGTCGTTTTTGTTGTCACCGACAAGAAAGGCCGCCGCGTCACCGATCTCAAGGAGAATGACTTTCGCATCGTCGACGACAACAAGCCTCCCGACGAAATCCGCAGCTTCCACGCCGAGACCAATCTTCCGTTGCAGGTTGGCCTGCTGATTGACGCCAGCAACTCCGTACGCGATCGTTTCAAGTTCGAGCAGGAATCCGCCATTGAATTCCTCAACCAGACAATTCACCCCGGCAAAGATATGGCCTTCGTCGTAGGGTTCGACGTTACTCCCGAGGTGACGCAGGACTTCACCGATAACACCGAAGCCTTAGCTCACGGTGTCCACGAACTTCGGCCCGGCGGCGGCACGGCTCTTTACGACGCAATCTATTTCGCCTGCCGCGATAAGCTGATGAAGGCGCCGAAAGCCACTCCCGTACGCCGCGCCATGATTCTCCTCAGCGATGGCGATGACAACCAGAGCCATGTCACGCGTGAAGAGGCCATCGAAATGGCCCAGCGCGCCGAAGCCATCATCTACACAATCAGCACCAACGTCAGCGGCACGAAGGGTGCCGGAGACAAAGTGCTCGAACGCATCGCTGACGCCACCGGCGGTCACGCCTTCTTCCCGTTCCAGATCCGCGAAGTAGCCGACGCCTTCGCCGCCATTCAGGACGAACTCCGCAGCCAGTACGCCGTCTCCTATAAGCCGGCAGACTTTAGACCCGACGGACATTACCGCACAATTGAAATCGTCGCTAACGATCGCAAAAACTTCCGTGTCCGCGCCCGCCGCGGGTACTACGCACCGACGGTTCAGTAGCTCGCAGGGATTTCTCTGTGTAACCCTGTGTTCTCTGTGGTGAGTGATTTTATTAACCGCCGTCCTGGGTAGTTGTTCGATGCGGCGCGCCCTTAGCGCTTATCCTGTTCTGTCAGAGTAAAAATCATGCCCGGATACTCCGGAACGCCCCTTCCGAAAAAACTAGGAATCAAAGATGGATTTCGCTTTCATCTCTTGGACGCTCCTCCCGAAGTGTTGCGCGAATTGAAAGCATCCCTCCGGCAGTGTGAAGCCATCGAAGATGCCAACACTCCCATCGACTTCGCCATGATCTTCACCAAGTCCGACGCAACTCTCACCAAAGATCTCAAGCGCATCGCAAAACAGCTAGCACCGGCCGGAATGCTCTGGATCAGCTGGCCCAAAAAGTCCTCCGGCGTACCCACAGAGCTGAATGAAAACATCGTCCGCGAAATCGGTCTCGCCTCCGGACTCGTCGACGTCAAAGTCTGCGCCGTCACAGACGTCTGGTCTGGATTAAAATTCGTCCGTCGCCTCAAAGATCGCTAACCACAAATTTCGAAAGAGGAACCATGGTTCGTGTAGGACTGATCGGATTCGGCTTGGCAGGACAGGCATTCCACGCTCCCATGATTCGCGGCATTGAAGGCATGGAACTCGCCTGTGTCCTCGAGCGCCACACCAACAACGCGAAGACGCGCTATCCCGAAGTTCGCGTCACGCGCAGCCTCGACGAAATGCTGTCTGATAAATCGATTAACCTCGTCGTCGTCGCTACTCCCAACGACACCCACTACTCCTACGCAAAGGCCGCACTCGAGGCGGATCGCCACGTCGTCGTTGACAAGCCCTTCACTCCCACCATGCGCGAGGCCGAGGGACTCGTTGATCTCGCTGCGAAACGCAACCGTCTTATCTCCGTTTACCAGGATCGCCGTTGGGATGGCGCGTTCGTCACCCTGAAGAAATTGCTCCAAAACGGCGCCGTCGGAAAAGTCGCAGAGTACGAAGCCCGCTTCGACCGCTTCCGCCTGGACGCTAAGCCCGGTGCATGGCGGGAACAAGCCGATTTTCCCGCCGCTGGCGTCCTCTGGGACCTCGGACCTCACCTCATCGACGGCGCTCTTGTCCTGTTCGGCGAACCCGAGTCGATCTACGCCACCGCACTCTGCCAGCGCGCAACTTCCCAAATCGACGACGCCTTCGACGTCATCATGCAGTATCCGCACCTTCGTGCGACTCTCCGCGCCCGCATCATCGCCTACGCTCCCAGCCACCATCTGCTAGTCCACGGCACCGAGGGCTCCTTCGTGAAGTACGGCATGGATCCACAGGAAGAGATTCTCCGCGGCCCGAACTATCCCGACGGCCTGAATTGGGGCAAAGACTGGGGACTCGAAACCGAAAAGCACTGGGGAACGCTCACCCGCGTCGGCGAGAGCCCACGTAAGATTCCCACCGAACGTGGCGACTACCGTGGCTTCTACGTGAACATGCGCGATGCCATCGAGAACCACGCCCCCCTCGAGGTCCCGCCAGAACAGTTCATGCGCACCCAGCGCGCTCTCTTGCTTTCTCACAAAAGCAGCCGGGAAAAACGAGTTGTGGCTTGGAACGAAAATCCGGAATAGCCAAGTCGATTCTCTGCACTCGGCGCCCTGTGGAACCCCGTGTTCCCTGTGGTGAGTTCGGAGTGGAAAGCGCGGAAACGGTTCGTCCGTTCTCAGCCTTCTTGGCAGTTTTTCTATGCGATCTCGGCGGTTACGCCTTTCAACTGTGACTTATCCGCCAGCCTTGAGCTCGGTCAGAACTTGCTTCGCAATTTCTTTCAGAGTCTCGAAAACACCGGCTCCCTGAAATGCGACAGCTTCCACAATGGGCTCGTTCTTTTTGCGCAGTTCGGTTGAAAGCAAATCAACGGGCAGAATATTTGGCAGGTCCCGCTTATTCAACTGCAGCACATAAGGAATCTTGTTGAAGTCATACCCATGCTCTTTCAAGTTCGCCATCAGGTTCTCAAGAGCTTCGACGTTCGCGTCCATGCGCTGCTCTTGCGAGTCAGCCACAAACACAATTCCGTCCACGCCCCGCAGAATCAGCTTGCGGCTGGCATCGTAGAAAACCTGTCCCGGAACTGTATAAAGATGGATTCTCGTCTTGAATCCGCGCACCGAACCCAGATCGAGCGGGAGGAAATCGAAGAAGAGAGTACGTTCCGTTTCCGTGGCCAGCGAGATCATCTTGCCCTTCTGCTGGTCCGCAGTCTTCTGATAAATCACCTGCAGATTCGTCGTCTTGCCGCCAAGCCCGGCGCCATAATAGACGATCTTGCAATTGATCTCCCGGGCTGCGAAGTTGATGAAACTCAAGGCTTTCCTCAACGCGGACACATCCTCCGGGGAGTGCCCGCTAACACTTCTGTCCTTTTTGGAGGCTCGCGGAATTTATATCACACGGGGGGTACTCGCCGCAGGTTACTCAGGTGACTCCCAGCCCAGCTTGCTGTTTTTCTCCGGATACCGCACTAGTGCACATGAAACCAGAATTGATAGCCCGCATCACGGAGCCACCGACTGCCGCGGCATCGCCACCCGGTAATACCCATCCTTCGCCGAAACCTTCAGCCCTCTCCGGTGCACGATCACTTCTATGCTCCGGTACGCTGAACTGTCCGCCGAGGGTTTCGGCACGTAGCCCAACGTGTATTGGTTCCGCGCTTCGGACGTGATTTGCGCATACGCGTCTTCAATCGAATTGCGCGATAGTTCGCTGTAAACCTGCCCGCCACACGTCGCGTATACGTACTTCGGAAGGATATTGTCAAAGCCCTGCCCTTTCAGGTGAAATCTTTGAATCTGCTTGTAGATCGGTAGCGCACCTTGGTCGACCACCACGGCTTTGACTTGTATGTTGCGCGTCTGCAGCAGCTTCAACACCTCCTTGTAGCTCGCCTGGCTGCCGTATTCCCGCCCGTCGCTGATGACGAAAATCACCTTGCGCATACCACGCGGACGCTTACTCAAATCCAGCGCCGCGCGCAGGATCGCATCGTTCAGCACATACGCCTCCTTTGGAGGCGTATACACTGGCGGAGGCCCCGCTGTTCCTACCGGAATCCCGTTCACTTCCGGCGGTTGCGGCCCTAGAGGTCCACCCAGTACCGGCGGCCCGTTATTGTGGCCACGCACCAGTTTCATCTCATCCAGCACCGCCGTCAGCCTCTGCGTCCGTGCCGTGAAATCCGATGCTTGGCTCACCGTGCTGCTGTATGTGTACAGCGCCACCTCGTCATACGGACTGAACGCGCCCACCAACGACGCATACGTCTGGTTCACTTTTTGCAGAGCTATATCCGGCATTCCAATGTCGAGCACAAGGGCCACCGACAAGGGAAATGGGTCGCTCGTGAAATAAGTCAGCGTCTGCGGTTTCCCGTTCTCCTTGACCGTGAAATCCCTGTGTGTCAGTCCGTCCACCCGCCGGCCCTGACTGTCTCTTACCAGCACCGGAATCTGCACAAAGTTCGTCTGCACTCGCAACTTGAAGAGCGGTTCGGTCGGATTGATCTGGTTCTTGGGCCCGGTCGCCTCGTCTTGAGGAGGCACCTTGCTCGGAGGAAGAGTCTGCACCGGTGGCATTGGAGGCGGAGCCGTCTGTTCCCGGTTCTCTTGTGACGATGATTCCCCCGGAGCTGCCTCTTCCTGACTCTGATCGCTCGCCGGTGCCGTCTCTGCCTCAGGAGCAGGTTTTGGTTGAGGCGGCTGCACCGTCGAAGGCGCATCCGGAATGTCCTGGGATTCCTGCGATTGAGCCGGTTGCTGACTCTGACCCTGATTCTGACCCTGACTTTGACCCGCCTGACTCCACCCCGCTGGAATCGCAATGAGGAGAACCGCTAACCCCGTAATGAGCGTCAGCCACGAAGCCGCGAAAGAGTGCAGCCCACCGCGCAAGTGGTGGGTCAATGATCCGGAAAAGCCCCGAAGCGGCGAAAGACCTCTGCAACCGGTGACAACCCCGCGGTCCATCATCCCCTGCCCCCGTCGAAAAAACGCATCTTCATTCTTTGGGATGCCGATACAACCCCGTTTGGTGCATCTAAAGCTACAGGATTAGACTAACAAAAAACTCCTCGCGAGAGTCCCAAATGCTCAAAGGCCTTTTTATGGCACGACTTACGTTTGTCTTCGCCTCGGCAGTCCTCTGTCTGACGCCGTTCGCCGCCGCCCAGCAAAACCCTTCGGCCCAGCCCGATAACAATCAAAAGCCCGACGAGACTCTTAAGGTGAACGTCAACGTCGTCCAGCTTTTCTTCAATGTAAAAGACAAACACGGCGCTCTGATTCCCAATCTCACCAAAACCGACTTCGACATCGCCGAAGACGGCAAGCCTCAGAACATCAAGTATTTCACCGCCGAATCAAACCTTCCCCTGACGCTCGGCATGATGATCGATTCCAGCGGCAGCCAGCAAAATGTCCTCGACATGGAAAAGGAAGTCGGCGGTGCTTTCCTTAAGCAGATCCTCACCGATAAAGACGAAGCCTTTGTAATCAGCTTCGACATCACCGTCGATCTGCTGCAGGATTTCACCCGCGATACGCACCGCCTTCAGAATGCTCTGAACAAGGCTAAGATCAATGTGGATTACACCAGTGGCGGCATCCCCGGTATGGGCGGAGGTCCCGTCCCCACTCATAATGCCCCCGGCACCTTGCTCTACGACGCCGTTTATCTTTCCTCCCACGACATGCTGTCGAAGGAAACCGGCCGCAAGGCCATGATCCTGCTTACCGACGGGCAGGATGAAGGCAGCAAGTTGAAGATTCAGGACGCCATCGAGGCCGCGCAAAAAGCCGATGCTATCGTCTACGTCCTGCTCTGCGCTGATCGCGGGTTCTACGGCGGCTTCGGCGGCTACAGCGGCGAAGGCGAGATGCGCAAGCTTACCGACCAAACCGGAGGACGCGTCATCAACGTCGGCAACAAATTCGACAAATTGAAAGAAGCCTTCGACCAGATCGCCAAGGAACTCCGCAGCCAGTACAACATCGGCTACACGCCCACTAACCCGAAACAGGACGGCACTTACCGCAAGATCGAAATCAAGAGTAAGGAAAACTACAAGATCCAGGCTCGCTCGGGCTACTACGCCATCCGCAGAGGCGAAGAAGAGTAGCGCGGAAACCGCACTGGCCTACTTCAGCGTCTTCGCCTCGGCCACCTGCCACATCTTCTCGTACGGAGTGCATTTGCTCGGAACTTCGAACAGAGACTTCTGCGGTGTTCCAATCACGATGTCGCGGAAAATCGCGCGCAGTGTAACTTCCCCAACGTGAGACTCGATCTTTACCGGAATCCCCTTGAGATCCTCGGCCTCCCACACCTTCGATTGAATCGTCTTCCCATCGATCCCTACCACCGTGACTTCTTCAATCTTTGTCGGGTGTCCCTCGACGACTTCCGATCCTGCCGCTACCCGCTTCACGATCTTGCCCTGGATCAGCTCCAGTGGGCTCGGCAGCATCTTCGCCTGCTCCGGCTTCATCGCAACGCATTGATGGCTGTCATCCGGATACGTCGTTAAGCTATAAACCTTCGCGCTTTCCGTCGCATACAACGTTGAAATGGTTACAGTTCGATCCACTCTCACGCTCTGACCGGATAGGAACACCTTCATCGTCATGTCTCCTTTTCGGCCCTGGAAAACCTGCGTCGCAGAAAAGTCAGGCAGATTCAGCTCGTCCTGCCCAAATCCAATTCCCACAAACGAAAGTGTCACAATCAGTGCCCTTAGAAAATTCTTCATAAGTGCTGCTCCTTCACGCGTCCAGATCTGCAATCTGAAATCCGTATACCTGGGATGTCATTCCGAATGGCCGTCTGTTGGACATGAGGAATCTGCTTTGTGCGGCAGCCAGCAGATCGAAAAGCGAGGAGGCTCGCCCCAACCACAAGCCTCCTCCGCAGCCCGCTGAAACCACATCGGGCAAACCCTGCTTATTTGCCGAGCAATCCACGAGGCGATCCAACCCCCGTGCAGTAATCCCATGACGAAGTAGCCGAGACGCCGTTCGACCCGGTCTTCACGTCATAGAAGTTGTTTTTGTAAGCTGTCACCGCAGCCAACTGCGAGTACAGCAGGTTGTTCTCACCAGCGTTGAAGTAGTCGAGCCCGCTGGTGGCATTGGTGAGAAACACAGATCCAATCTTGTTCCCCGCGCGATTTACGATGCCGGCCAGCGAAGGCGACGCCAGGCTGGTACCGCCAACAACGCCCCAGCCGCCCATGCCGTACAAGCTGTAGACCCACGCGCCCGAAGCCGGATCGGCGTCGAACGACATGTCAGGCGTCGTACGGTAGTTCTGCCCGAAGATCGGATACTGGAAGTCGGCCCAAGAGCCGGTGTTCCCGCCGCCCGTCCAACTCGCCGAGAAGCTTTCAACCGTGCTTGCCCCGCCACCGGATCCTCCCCAGCAAGACTCAGAGGAGTAGGCCAGGTTCGTCGTCTTGCGCAGAATCGACGTGCCGCCCGCCGAGATAAGCCAAGGATTCGTGCTCGGATACCCAACTCCGTACCCGCCATCCCCCGAAGAGGCAAACGCCAGGATCGGAGTCTTGTAGCTGTCCTGCCAGTTATAGGTGAAATCCGCGAACAGCGCGTCGTCCGCAGTCTGGCCCGAGAACTCGCCGCCCTGCCAGCTGTTCGAAACCTGGCCCCCAGCCGGATAGTTGGTGATGATGTAGTTGAACGCCACCTGCTCGGCATACAGAAGATCGGTCCAGGACGCCGAGCAAGCTTCCACCAGCACGATCGCCGCCTTAGGAGCAAACACATGCGCGTATTCAATGTCCATCGACGATTCCACCGACCAGCCCGCGTCCGGCGGAGGAGTGGTGCAGTCTCCATTGCCATTGGCATAGACCTTCACGAACGTTGCCGCCGGCAATCCCCAGTACCCATCAAAATTGGAAAGATCGCTGGCTGCGTCCGGATTGTCGTATGCATCCACGAGAACGATCGCGCCATATCCCAAGTTCGTCGGACCGCCCGAACCCGCGTTGTAATTCGGAATACATCCCGAACTGCTCGGGCTCTTCACGTACAGGCAGCCCAGAGATTGCGGCGTTTCCGCTTCCTCCGTCGTCGACAACGGTCCCACTGTGCTAAGTGCAGTGGGAGCTTTCAATGCCATTGGCTTGCTGCCATCCGTGCTTCGAATCATGTACGTTGTGTGCGCCCGGCCAGCCATTTCTCGATTGCTTGCCGGAACGTACACTTGTCCGGCCTGCGGCGTCGCTTCGCTTGTCGGAATTGCCATCGGTGCCTTCGTGTCTTGCCCCAGAGCCCCCATCGTTGAAACGGCCAGCGACACTGCGACCGCTGCAACTTTCATTGCACTTCTCATCGCTTTGCTCCAATGTTGAATTTTGTTATTGGATTTTTCGGGTCTCAGCGGGGGAAAGCAAACCGTTCCCCACAAAACCAACAACGTTCAAATAGTGCAGATCAGCCGCAAAACGTTTCACACTGTCGGCTTGAGATCTCGCCAATTCTCGCCTTTAGCTAGGGACCGCTCAGACGCGACTCCCCAAGCGCTTAGTCCCACCGTCTGCTAAACTCCCCACCGGAGGCACCGCATGCCACGCTTCTCCCGCCGATCCTTCCTGCATCTTTCTGCCGCCGCTTCCGCCGCTGCCGCCCTTCACATCACCACGGAACCAATGCTCGCAGCAGCCGCACGGCGCCGCCGTCACTCCCCAGGTGCCGTCCTCATCGATTCCAACGAGAATCCTCTCGGCCCATCCCAGGCAGCGCGCGACGCCATGGCTGCCGTTCTTCCCCAAGGCGGACGCTATCCCGACGAACTTACCGATGATCTCGTCCATACCTTCTCCGACATGGAAGGCCTCAATCCCGACTATGTCCACGCCACCGTCGGCTCGACCCCGCCTCTCGCACTTAGCGTGCTCGCCTTCACGTCTGCGCAACGGCCTTACGTCACCGGTGATCCCGGTTTCGAACTGGGCATGATGACTGCGGAACATTCCGGCACCCGAGTGATCAAGGTTCCTTTAACAAAAACGTACGCGCACGACGTCAAGGCGATGCTGGCCGCTGCTCCTGACGCCGGCCTCTTCTATATCTGCAACCCCAACAACCCCACTGGCACCATGACGCCTCGCTCCGATATCGAATATCTGATTGCTAATAAGCCCAAAGATTCTGTCGTGGTCGTTGATGAAGCCTACATCCATTTCACCGAGGCTGCGCCGAACTGTCTCGATCTTGTGAAGGCAGGAAGAGACGTAATCGTCCTGCGCACTTTCTCGAAGGTTTATGGAATGGCAGGAATCCGCTGTGGGCTTCTGATCGCCCGCCCCGATCTCGCCGACCGGGTTCTCCAGCATGGCGGCTTCAACTTCATGCCGGTGACCGCCTTGGCGGCAGCCATCGCCAGCTTGAAAGATCCGAATCTCGTTCCCGAACGCCGCCGCATCAACGCCACCATCCGCCAGCAGACATTCGATTGGCTCAGCCGTAACAACTACTCGTTCATTCCGTCCGAATCGAATTGCTTCATGGTCGATACCAAACGCCCCGGTCAGGAGGTCCGCGACGCCATAGCGAAAGAGAACGTGATGATCGGCCGCGTCTGGCCCATCATGCCCACCTACGTTCGCATCACCGTAGGGACGCAAGAAGAAATGGAGCGTTTCCAGTCCGCATTCCAAAAAGTGATGAAGGCGTAGCGCGCGAGCGGTGTGGAGCGGGCGCACCCGCCCGCTGGTTTTGATTTTGGTCTTAATTCCAGATTCCAGGAGAAGGCCGCGCGAAATATCGCCGTGGCCATTAAGCTTTCCCCGATACTCATTGCGGAGTCAGCAAATACCCATGCGTCTCGCCCTTGATCGTGCCCATCCCCACGATCTGCCCCGCAGAATTGATTCCATCCGCTTCGGTCAACACCCATCCCGAACCAGCAGGGATCAGCGAATTCAAATCCTTGATCCTTGTCCCGCTGTACACGAATGCGTGATACGTACCCTGAAACGTCGACTGCCCCACGACCTCACCGGAATCGTTGATCGCAAATCCCCAAACCGTGCTCGTGCTTCCGGCGAACGTTCCCAGATCCCGAAGCGAGCAGGTCGCACAGTTCGCAATAAATCCATGCGCCGATCCATTCTTCGTATATGCCAATCCCGTGATCTGTCCCTTGTTATTGATCCCGTAGGCCTGACTCCATAAGCCGCCCAGCGTCCCCATCTTGATCATCTTGCCCTTGCGCCAAACGAACCCGAAGAAGTTCCCCTGCGCGTCATAAGACGTTCCCGCGACCGCAGCGGAATTGTTGACGCTCTGCGCCGAGTTCCACCAGTCCACGTTGCGTGAGCCCAGCGTACCCAGGTCCCTCATCTTTCCGCCGCTGTACAAGAAGGGATGGTTCTCTCCATCCTTCGTCACGGCCGATCCAACGACCTGCCCGAAGTCGTTGATCCCATACGCCACGGCCGAACCTCCTCCGAGGTCACCAATGTCGGTCAACGTGTTTCCGCTCGACAGGAATGCGCGGTACGTACCAACCGAGTTCGTCGAATATCCCGCGACCTGTCCGGAAGAATTGATCCCATTGCCGATTCCCGAATTTCCGCCGAGTGTCCCCAGGCTCGTCATGCTCCCATTGCTGTAGAAGAACACTTCGCTTTGATTCGTCGTGTTCGATCCAGCCGCGCCCGTGACCTCACCCGTCGCATTCACCGCTTTCGCCACGCTGTACCCGTTCGCGTTGATTGTTCCGAGGTCTGTGATGGAATATGACGTCTGCGCGATGCAGGTCGTCGATACAACGAATGTGGCCAGCAGAGCACAGGCGAAAACCGGAATCTTCATGAACAATCTCCATTTAACGGTCCGATTCTCCTCCCACAGTCGCACGTGCTTGTCAAAAGATTGTCAAAACTCGGGACTGGCGCTCATTGGCACATTACCGACGTAAGCCGCGATTCATGTTTTTGGCTGCGGCGCTACTCTCCGGTTCGGTAGCCTTTTTTCAGCACGCAATTACCCTGTTGCCAATTTTTTGTGATCTTTTCCCTGTTCATCCTGCAACTCGGGCATGCCCGCGAACTTCGGTTCTTGGCAATCGGCGGATTCTGCCTAGGCATTGCGATGCTCACCTCCGGATTGCGTGCCCGCCGTAATCAAATATCAGCCTCAATCGGAAATTCTCCGATTGCTCCATCTTCAACCCAGCAACTCGCGACCGAATCTGCGCCTCCAAGGCATGAGGTCATACGCCTGTCTTCCCACATTGGCCCCACGCGCAGCGCCGACATGACCCAGCAAGAAAAAATCGCCGCTGCTCTGACACGCGCTGGAGTCTCCTTGTCCGACCCTTGGAAGGGGACTTCTGCTGTCGCCGTCGAAACTCCCGATGAAGCCGAGAGCGCCTCACCGGCAACAACGGCTGGGACTGCCTCACCTGCGAGCCACCAAGCGAAGGTGCTCCTCTGGTGCGGCATCGTCATATCGGTTGCAAGCCTCTGGCTGTTCGTAATCGCCCGCTAGGGATGTGGCGCGGGCGCCCCGCCCGCGTTCGTCCATGCACCACGGTGCTAACCTCAACCCCCCACTCCTGGCGCACGAAGCCGCTGCACCCCTCTAGTACAATCATCGCGTGAGCGACGCCGTCCGCATCGGCATTCTTGGCGACTTCAACGCCGAATTCCGCTCGCATCACGCCACCAACGATGCTCTCCAGCACGCCGCCCGCAAGCTCAAAATGGAAGTGCAAAGCGAGTGGCTCCCCACCCCGTCCCTCGCTCAACCGGAAGCAGAAAAGAAACTCGAATCCTTCGATGGACTCTGGGGATCACCGGGCAGCCCCTATAACAGTTTCGATGGCATGCTGAAGGGAATCGAATTCGCCCGCCGTCGCGACTGGCCTTATCTCGGCACCTGTGGAGGATTCCAGTACGCTTTCATCGAATTCGCCCGCAACGTCCTGCACATCGCCGACGCCGATTCCGCCGAAAACAATTCCGGATCGAAGAACATCATCATCTACCCGGTCGCTTGCGCCGTCCCCGACCGCAAAGGCAACGCTCCCAAGCTCTCCGGCGTCGTCCCGGAAATCAAACTTCGTCCCGGCTCCTATCTTCAGTCCTACTACGGCAAAGATAAAGAGGTCGTCACCGAAGAATTCTTCTGTAACTTCGAAATCAATCCGGATTTCGAATGGACCACCATGGAGGCCGGATTTCCGGTGGTAGCTCGTGGCCCGCAAGGCGAAATCCGGGCCATCGAATCGCCCACCCACCGCTTCTACCTGGCCACGCTGTTCCAGCCGCAACTCTCATCCACAGAGAAGAAACCGCACCCACTGGTCTTGGCTTTCGTCCAAGCCGCCGCCGACTGGGGCAAAAAGAAACTAGACGACAGCGTATTGGAGTGAAACCGACCTTAGCCCTCGGACCTCAGACCTTGGTAATCTCCCCCGTTCGTTTCCACGAAGAGTGCGAAACGTAGTGGTGTCACCAATCAGATGGAAACGAACCTGGACGCACCCGTGGAAGAGCGGCCCTTCCAGAGCCGCATCCCAGCCCAGAAAGAAAACGCGGGCTTCGGCCCCCGGTGGTCGGTTTCTCAATCGAAGTCAAACGCCACGAGTCGAAGGTCTGAGGTCCAAGGTCCGAGGTCCGAGGTCTGAGGTCCAAGACCAGCATCGGTTACCAAAGTCCAATCACTCCCATCATTACCGTCCACTCCCGAAACGCATCTGGAGCACCTCCTCCTGCATCGCTAGACTCACCGTCACGGTCGCACTCCCCCAAGCGCGTCCGGCAGGAGCCACGTTTCGTCTATGCACTTGCAGCATATGCAGATGATTGATTCGCTCCGTCTTCCGTTCTCCACGCTCCTCAGCTACATCCCGGTCATTGCCACCATTGTGACCACGCTGTTCAGCATCGTGCTTGCCCGCGCCACGCTGCGCCAGGTTGAAGCTACCGACAAAGGGCTGGCCCTTGCCCGCGAAGAGTTCGAGCGCGAATGGAATCCGGACCTCCACATCAAGCTCGAACGCGTTTCCAACACCGAGGCCAACATTGTCGTCACCAACCTCGGCAAAACATCGGTTCTCCTGCAGCTTCTGCAATTGAGGAAGCTCACGCACGCCACACCGTTCGAGCGCTGCCGCCTCAACGACCCGCTGGTCGGAGGCCTCACCTGGACGCAGGAAATGGGAAAGCGCCTGATCGGATGCACCGGCTACGAATTCGAAGGTCCCATCGCCGCCGCCATGACCTTCTACGCTGCCGGACGCATGTACCGCACCGACTGGTTCCGATCGCAGATTGTCGTCCGCGAAGGCCGCATCGTCAGCCTTGAACCGAGCAACATGCCCACGCGCCGCGTCCGCCAGGTCGAACGCAAAGGCCAGACCGAACGCCGCCGCGAATTCGTTCAGGATGTGGCCGCCGGAACGGCGCCGGAAAAAGAAGCTGAGAAGCCGGAAGAAAAGTTCTTCGTGGCCGAAGCATAGGTTCGTGTAGGTGTGGACGCCGTCGTCCGCCCCGAGCGCAGCGACGCATGGTCGACGTGGAGCGCAACGTTCACTTCCGCTGGTAACTCTTACCGACGTTCCGTGCGACAGCTAAACTCCGCGAGGATCCTGCCGATCCTTTCCTCAGGAGACCACTATGATCACTCCGATTCACAACCCGCATCCGATCGATGCCCGTCAAGTCGCGCAACCCTCATCCGAACCGAGACCTGATCCGCACGCGCAGACGCCGCCGGTGCACAGAAGCGGTGAAGTCTCGCAGGATCAAGTCACACTGAAAAGCGCAGGCCAACCGGACCCCGACCGCGAGTAGCGCGGGCATCGTGCCTGCCTAGAAAAAGATTGTGGAATTTGCTAGGCTGCGGCGCTCTTTTCGGCGCTGGTCACGGCTCGGCGTTCCGCTCGCCCGGCGACTTCTCTTTCCTCGAACAGCAAGCGGCGCAGCGTGCGGAGATCGTTCAGGATTCGGCTGCTGCGATTCAGATGGACTTCGAGTTTCTCGACGTTGTAGAGGGCCATCCGCAGCGCATCGACACGGCGCGAGAGATCGTCACTTGCAGTCTCGCGATCCACATCCATCTGAAGATCTTCTTTCGCCTGGGAGACGGCTGCGGCCAGCAGCATCATGAAATCGTGCGCACTCTCGATAGTTCCGAAGGGATCATCTGATTGGGACTTCATTGGGGGAGTCTCCTCAGTTTTTCTGAATTCGTATCGCTGGTTCCGGCGCAAAGGGAAACGCTAGTGTACGGCAGTTCCATCCGCCATGGGTAGCGAGAATATTCTCCGGTTTGCAAAAAGAGCACTGTGATCGTGCGCACACATCCGTTGGGCAACCGGATGATCGACATCTGTCGAACTCACTCCAAATCGATTATCGAGTGCCTCCACAAGTGGGAGGGAACGGCGAGATGAGATTTTGGGCCGTTTCCTCTTTCCTTAACCAGCCCGCGCCCTCCCCCTCCACCGATCTATCAGAATCAGCGGTTTAGGGGAAAATCGCGAATAAATCTTTGGGGCTCAATATTTTAGGGAGAAAATCTTGAAAACGCTGGAGTTAGCGGAGCGGTGGTTCGCATTATTTTTTCATCCGAAACCTTCAAAATATTGATTTCAAAGAGCTTACCTGAATCCGGCCGCGCAATGTGCTTGTAAAATCTTGGAAACATTGCACTTAGACGTAAAATATTGCCGAATAAGTACTTAGCTTCGAGGTAGACAGCTGGCTGCACCTTTCGCTGCGGCGATCATGGGAGATGGTGCCTGTGGAAAGCAAGGTCACATGTCACAGCATTTCGAGTTTGCTCTGTGGAAATCTGGCGATGAGTTTGGCGAGAGCGGCGAGGTCGCGGTGTTCTGGGAGGTCAGCACAAATTACTTCCGTTAATTGTCCGGGTGCACCCTGCATGATGTAATTCCCGCTGATGCCATTGGAACGCAAATGTCTGAAATGCGGATTCGATATTGCGGATCCCTCAGCGCAGGTTTGTCCGGCCTGTGGAGCTCAGATCTCCGCCGCACCAGGACGAAACCTCTGGATCGTGGCAGCCTTTCAGTTCACCCTCGCAACCGGCTTCATGCTTCTGTTCCGATTCCCGAAGTGGATGATCGGAGCCTTCGCAGTGATGATTCTGGTCGGGACGCTCGTCGCCTCCGCCACAAAATCAAAAGTGGCAAGCCGGAGCGTTGCTCCTCAGAGGCCGATCACGCGTCCAATTTTGCTTCGCTTCGTGGGCGCTGGTCTCGCACTGTTCTCGTTTGCCGCTCTCGCATTTTTGCTTCTCGGCTCGGTCATGTTCCTCAATTCATGGAACGACTGGCATCGCTACGAAGGCCAGCCCTACCACGTCACGACTTTCCAGGTAAGGCAGACGTATTGGCAAAGACAATCCAAAGGCGGTCCTGATATCTATGCGAGCGGAATCGTCGAGGGTCACCGCGAGTGGATCAGCCTGCAGCCGTATGTGCATGACAGGATGCGTAATCCGCAAGAACTCGACGCACGTGTCCCTGCGGGAACAGCCATTCCCATCTATTTCTTCCCGGACATGAAAGGACGATTACGCGTGCGGGTTTATCAGGGCGTTCCCCTCGCCGACGCGTACCATCAGACGGCACTCAACGCCGCGAAGTACGGCTCGATTGGACTGGCCATCTGCATTGGAGTCATCTTCCTGCTCTTGCGTATACAGAAGACGTGCTTTGCGGAAGAGGATAACTTTCAACAGCTCGGTGCCAGCGCGGGCAGATAGCCATCAAACCTGTCGAGATTCGGACGGCCTTGGATCTCGCCATCTTCGTCTGATTAGACTTCAACGATAAGTCTACGGTTTGATTTCGTACACAACTCCGCCATTCGCAGATCCGCCGGACGACGTCACGCCAAATACATTGCCGCTCGAGTCAACTGCGAGGCTGGTGAACTGGGGGTAATAGCCGTCGATCCCGTTCACTGCAAACTGATGCAGTATTTTCTCTATCCAAACACCTTTGGAGTTAAGGGACAATTTGTAGACCACACCGCGATGTGCTCCACCGTTTTGGGTTGTTCCGTACAGATTGCCAGCATTGTCGAACACCATCCCGGCTAACGCTGTCGCACCGTCCTTTCCTCCTGCGAAATGGTGCAGCGTCTTCTCGGTCCACGTTCCGTTGGCACCACGAATTAGCTCGTAAGCTGTGAGTATGGTCGTACCGTACAGATTTCCCGAGGAGTCAAAGATCAGATTCCCAGCCGGTTGAATTCCGCCAGTGCCCGGAAATGAGTAGAGTACCTTCTGAGTCCATGTTCCGCCCGAGCCCGGCGTCAGTTCGTAGACGACACCGTAGTCGTGCACTCCCCAGCCAGAGGTGACACCGTACACGTTGCCCGCATTGTCCAGTAGCGGTGTGCTCGCAATAGGAGAGCCCCCATCGTTCAGACCCTGGAAGCTGTAAATGACTTTTTCGGTCCAGGTTCCGTTAGCACCAGGACTCAATTCGTACACTCCTCCGTAACCGTATGCTCCACCTCCAGCGCCCGTACCGTACAGATTGCCAGCAGCATCAAGAGCAAGGCCGCCACCATATGGGAGGGCACCTGTGCCGGGCTGGAAGCTGTACAAGATTTTCTCGGACCACGTGCCGTTCGAGGCCGGTGAGAGTTCAAATACAGTTCCGGCGCCTGAAAGTCCGCCTCCGTCTGTCACGCCATAGAGGTGGCCTTTAGCATCGAACGCCAGTGGGCCATCTGGTCTGGCGCCATCGGAGGGGTTCGAGTTGCCGGTGAAATTGTAGATAACTTGTTCCGTCCAGCCGCCGCTCGAATTTGGGGTGAGTTCAAAGACAAGTCCTGAAAAATACGTCCCACCGCCTGAGGCTGTCCCATACCAATTCCCCTTGCCATCCGAAACCAGACCTCCTTCCGGATATCCACCGTCACTACCATTCGTAAAAGAGTGCAGAATACTTTCTGTCTGCGCAGAGATTCCGACGGTAAGGACCAACACGACTCCGAGAAGAATGACAACTCGACCGACCAGAATGGATTTACCGCTCATGATTCAACGCTCCCTTTGGATCAGCCTGCAGAGGAAGGAATGGGCAGGTGCTCACCGGGTTGAGAGCGTACCATGACGGCGCCGTACTTACAACGGCTCAGGAATTTCAAGAAGAGCCAAATCCGGCTCTGGAAGCCGGGTTCAAGCCGAACGTCGAGCTTCGCTCGACCGGACAGCCGAGAGCGGCTGTCCCCACATGATCTTCTATAGGCCGCGGATTCTTCTGCGAGAGTTAACCAGGGATACGCCGACAATCGTCGCTTCGCGACTCGGGGCGGACGAGGCATCCGCCCTACACGAACTTTTATAACCAGCCTTTGGTTCTCGCAATGCGCGCTGCCTCTATGCGATTGCTGGCGCCCAGTTTGCTGATCGCTTCAGAAAGATAATTGCGCACCGTGCCGTCGGATAATCCCAATTCACTCGCGATGTCTCCGCTGGCCATGCCGTCTCCTGCCAGGCGCAGCACCTGGCGCTCGCGATCGGTCAAAGGATCCATTTCTCCCCATGCTTCCGTCGCGAGCTCGGGATGAATCACGCGCAATCCCTGATGCACGCGCCGTACGGCGTCGGCGAGTTCTTCCGCGCGCATGTCCTTCAGCAGATATCCGGATGCTCCCGCTTCGAGTGCGCGCCGGAGATACCCGGCGCGCGCAAACGTCGTCACAATGACCACGCGAGTTCCGATACGCCGCCGCTTCAACTCAGCAGCAACGTCGAGTCCGCTCATGTGCGGCATTTCAATGTCGGTGATAAAAACGTCCGGCTTATTTGCGAGAACCGCATCGAGGGCTTCCTTGCCGTTGCGTGCTTGCGCGATGACCGAGATGTCGCCTTCGATGTCGAGCAGCGCGGCCAACGCTCCGAGCACCATGCCCTGATCTTCCGCCAGCACCACGCGGATCGTCTTGCGACCTTCTTTCGCGTTGTCGCGCACGCCTTCTTTAGTGAGAGGTTTCAATGGACTCACTTTCATTCTTTACAGCCACGTCTTTCAATGGAAGCGTAATGACTAACGTAGTGCCGGATTTGTTGTTTCGATCCAGGGTGCCTCCGAGCATCTCGACGCGCTCCCGCATGCCGCGCAAGCCATTGCCTTCAAGCGAGACGAATCCTTGACCGTCGTCCGCGATCTCGAGCCGGCAGGAAGCATTCTGTTGTTCAACACGCAGCCGGCAATTGGTGGCGCGGGCATGACGGACCACGTTGGTCACGCCTTCGCGCACGGCCAGCGATAGCACGCTTTCCTGCATAGCCGGTAATTGCAGGGTGGTAGCCGCATCGCACTGTACCGTGACGCCTGCAGTTTCCAGTGTCGCCTTGGCGTGCGCCAATTCAGCGGCGAGTCCCTGGCTGCGATATCCACGAATCGCATCGCGCACGTCCGCCAATGCCTGCCGCGAAATCTCTTCCACCTCGCGAATTTCTTTTCCCGCGCGCTGCGGATCGCGATCCACGAGCTTGCCGGCCAGTTCCGACTTCAACGTGATCACCGAAAGCGTGTGCCCCAAGACGTCGTGCAGATCACGGGCGATGCGCTCGCGCTCCGCCACTTTGGCTAGATGCTCGATCTCTTCGTTCGCCTTGCGCAACTTTCGGTTAATACGGTTGCGCTCAGCGAAAAAAGTGTTCCCGCCGCCGATGATCATCGGAAACACTGAGGCCCAAAAGATGACCCATGCGTTTACGTGGGCCGAGCTTCTCAGCAGCAATATGAGAGCTTCGAGCGCACCAACCCCGCCCACAATCACTAATCCCGTAACCGCCGCCTTCTGCGTGTTCACGCAAAACGGAACCATGGCCGCGGCATAGATGAAGAACGTGCACGCTCCCGAATTGATCGGCATGAAAACCATGCCTAGCAACAGCATGCCCCCGATGTGAACGAGGACGTTGGGATTTTCGAGGGCAAACAACCCGAAATACAAACAAAGAAATATGAGAGCAGCGCCGACGTCGAGAGCCCAGATGCGGGCGCTGGCATGGCTCAGCACGGGATCCACGAAGAAAAATCCCAGGTACATGACCCAGAGCAGCGGGCTCCAGCCGTGCTCTTTATCTTTAAAGATGGTTCTCCACGGCTTCAGCTTCCAGTGACTCGCCGTGGAACACTGCATCTCGCGTTCGAAGGAAAGCAACGGCATACCGTTATTCTCTCTCCCGCTGTCAATTCCGGCCACTGCGAAGTGAGGGCCGGGCCTCGTACCACACGAGCGCTGCAGCCGGAAGAATCACGAGCAGCGACACTGCGCCGGCGTAGATGGCAACCACGCCAAGCAGTACCAGCACGAAAGCCCAGCCGATCGATTTTTTGAAGTTCGTGCTCATGGATCGACACCAAGTTTCAAAGTTTCAAGGTTTCAAAGTTTCAAGGTTATGCTCGCTGACGGGGACTCACTCTATCCGGCAACTTTGAAACTTTCCGACTTTGAAACTTTGCCTTATCCATACATCTTTTCCTGATCGCGCTGGAAGCCGATGCGCGCCACGCCCAGGCAGATCATGGTGAATGCCAGCAACACTTCCCAATGCGCGAGCACCGAGCCTCCGGTTCCTGCTCCCACGGTTCCCAGCGCCAGCTGCGACAGGTGATACGGGGGCAGCACGAGTGCAATCTGCCGCACGACTTTCGGCAGGAACATGAACGGTACCCACAACCCGCTGCAAAATGACATCGGCAGATAAATCAGATTGATGGCCGGAGGTGCGGAGTTCGGCCCGGCAAAGTATCCGATCGCAAGACCCATGGCGGAAAAGGGCAGGGATCCCGCCACCAGCGTTCCGAGCAGCTTTGCGAACATCGCAACAGGCATGCGAACTCCACCCAGCGCGATGCCAAGGGTAAACAGGGCCAGCACGATGATCGTGCTGAAGATCAGGCTGGTCACGACCTTCGCCGCGAAATACGCGAACGGAGGCATGGGGCTCGCTCGCTTCACCTGCAACCAACCGAGACCGCGGTCCGAAGCCAGTCCTGCTGCGGTTCCAAACAGCGAAGCGCCCATCACTCCAAACGTCCCGTAGGTCGCAATCAAATAAGTGGGGACCCTGGTTCCGCCGATCGCCTGGTGCGAGTTCAGTACCAATCCGAACAGGACGTAGAACATGATCGGGAAGCTCAACACCGACGCGGTATACATCCGCAAGCGCAGGTTCTTGAGGAATTCGTACTTCACCTCTTTCAAGTAGATGGTGGCCGTGTGTCCCGGCGATCTCTGGGTCTGCGCGTTACCGAGTGTCATGGTTGCGGTGCTCATTGCATGTCCTCCTGCTGCGAATACGCGAATTCAGTTGGAGTTCCCGTTTCTCGGCCCTTCCTGCGTCAACGCCAGGAATGCTTCTTCCAGTCCTGCGCTACTGACTTCCAGCCCGGAAAGCGCGGGATCGCGGGCCAACAGTTCTCGCAGCACGGGCTCCGCTTCGGCCGCGTGGATCTCTACCGCTTCGCGGTCTTCTCTGACTTCCGTAACACCGGCGAGCTGGCGCATCACGCTCAACGGCAAGCTCGTGATGCAGCGAATGCGTTTTCCCGCCGTCTGCGCTTTGATTTCCGACGGCGTACCCTCGGCGATGATCTCTCCTTTGTTGATCACGGCAATGCGGTCGGCCAGGGCGTCGGCCTCCTGCAAATAATGTGTGGTCAGGAGAACTGTTTTGCCGCGGCGCACCAATTTGCGGATTTCATCCCACAACATGCGGCGCGCTTCCACGTCGAGGCCAACGGTTGGCTCGTCGAGAAAGAGCAAGTCGGGGTCGCCGCAGATTGCCAGTGCGAACAGCACGCGCTGCTTCTGTCCTCCGGAAAGATCGCCAAATTTGCGGTCGCTGATTTTTTCCAGGCCGGCGATCGCCAGCACATCGGACGCGGCCATCGGTTTCTGGTAATAGCTCGAGAAAAGGTCGATGTGCTCGCGAACCTGTAACGTTTCCGGAACTCGTCCGACTTGCAGCATGGCGCCAGTGCGGATCCGATGGTCTGGATTCGTGGGGTCGCCGCCGAAGACGCGCACTCTTCCGGAGTTCGGCTGCAGCAATCCCAGCAACAGCTTCACGGCAGTCGTCTTGCCGGCGCCGTTGGGTCCAAGGAGCGCTACCACTTCTCCGGCGCGCACGCGAAAATCGACGCCCGCCAGCGCCCGCACAGGACCGTAGTTCTTGGTAACCCGCTCCAGGCTGGCTACCGTCGCCGCCGCGGTGTTAACGAATTCCGTACTGCGGTTTTCTACGAGAGTTGCGATCATGTTTGCTTCCTTCCCGGCAGTGCTTGGGATTTCTGGTGCCAGTCCCCGGTCAGTGATTGCATAGTCGCGCAACCCGAATGCGCAAACCAGTGCCATCCATCACGAAAGTGGCGTGACAAATGTCATCCAGGTGACCGGAGTCGCGGTTCAGGCGAGGACAAGGTAGAGCGGAAGTACGAAATAGCTGCGGCCAGGGTCACAAGAATTTCGCGGATCGCTTGTTACGAAATCCGAACAGTAACAGGTTATTCACAGTCGCTCGACAATCGCTTTGTTCCGAAGATTCCGGCAAGAGACCACCCTGAATCCCGTAACAGACAAGCAGTTCCGCGTGTTCGGATTTTGTAACAGAGCAGCATGCGGAGATTTTTGAGCGATTCCAAAACAAAACTATTGCACTGTTTGATATGATGGCCGTCATTATTTTGAGGCCCCGCGATGCTACCTGCAGGAAAGAGCCTTCGCACTCTTCGTGAAAAGCTCGGCCTCACCATGCGTGACGTAGAAAACTCCAGTGCGCGCATCGCAGAAAGATACCGCAACGAAGAGTTCTCGATTCCGCCCAGCCGTCTTTCCGATATAGAAACCAAGGGTATTCTGCCCAGCATCTATCGTCTGTACACGCTGTCGGTGATTTATCGTCGCGATTTGCGCGAACTGCTGGCGTGGTATGGCGTCGACCTCAGCAATACGGCCGCCGACCTTGGCCTGGTCTCGCCTCCGAAATCGCACGTCTCCGATGCCCTTGCGGGACTATCGTCTGTGCAGGTTCCGGTGCGCATGGATCCTGGCTTCGACGAACGCCGCACTACCAACCTGGGACGGATGGTCGAGCAGTGGGGCGTAGTCCCGATTGCTTATCTCGCACAATTCGCCAGCACCGATTTCACCTACGGTTACGTCGGCACTCAGGACTTCACCATGTATCCGATCCTGCCGCCGGGAAGTTTCATCCAGGTGGATGAATCCCGGAATCGTGTCGTCGAGGGAGCGTGGCGCTCCGAATACGAGCGTCCTATTTATTTCGTGGAGACGCGCGAGGGACACACCTGCTCGTGGTGCAGCATGCGCCGGGAAGAAATCATCTTGCAACCGCATCCGCTCTCTCCGGTTCCTGTTCGGATTCTGCGGCATCCGCAGGAAGCTGAAGTGCTCGGTCAGGTGGTGGGGGTGGCTATGAAGTTGACCGAATGGCACGCCCTCGATTCCGCTCCAGGTTCGAAAGCGCCAGCAGCACTGAATTAAGGTGGGTCGACGCCGGGGAATGCTGGCGTCCTTCCGGTATCAAGTCCTCGAGATGCGTCCGCATCTGATCGGCATACTCCTTGGCCCCGAGTCCGCTGCCGCGTGAGGATTCCTTGAGATCTTCTTCCAATTGGGGGAGGGGCGTCCGCAGGATGGTCGTCATGACTTCCGTATGTGCTGTCTTTAGAGCACGTTCCGAAGATTCCTGCCCGTGGACGAGTTCCATGCCCCAGTGCTGGTACCTGCCCGGCGTCCGCCGCAGGGAGGCCAAATAGGAAAGCCTCGCCCATAGGCCGGAAAGGGCCGAAAGGGTGGTTTCCTTGACGTCTTGGAGGGCTGACCTAAGGGTCATGGTCTTTTGTTACGAATTCCGAACAATCCCGATGTTCTTCTGTACTCTTCAGATCCGGCCCGCGCCGTGTCAGGATCACGGTTCAACTCGCAGTTCCAAGGAGATAACCGTGAAACGTGTGCTACTCGTCGTTGGAGCAGCCGTTCTGTTCCTGAGTTCGCTGGTAACCCCTTCCCTCGCCTCAGCTGACGGCGGTGGCGGAAGCACAACCGGTTGTGGCGGCAATCAGATCTGCAAACCGTAGTCAGGGAAAGATTGTCTCTATTTTGCACAAAGATCGGCCAGACCGCACGGCCTTTGTAGAGATCTTACGAAAACCGAACAAGATTGCCTCTAGCGTTGCCGCCTGCAGCGAATCGCGGTATATTGCTTCACCGCCATGCTGCAGGCGCACTCATTTCTCTGGCACTATCTCTGGGTTGCGCCCAATCTATTCCTTATTTTGCTTGGCCTTGCTTTGCTAAAGCGCGGCTTCCTACGCGTTTTCCCCGCTTTTTTGGCTTTCGCTTTTCTGAGTTCATTGGGAGACCTTGCGACCTATTCCGCTGATGTCATTCCTTCCGCCACGCCGGAAACGTTTTGGCGTCTAGTTTGGGCCAGTCTTGTCGTCGAGAGCCTGCTGAAATTCCTCGTGATAGGAGAGGCGTTCTCACAACTATTCTCACCGTATCCTTCTGTGGGTCGTGTCGCCAAATTTCTGGTGAGTGGATTCGGGGCCCTGCTTGTTCTGGTATCTGCCACTGTGGCGGCATTTGCTCACGGCGACAATATCAATTTTCTCGTCTCCGGCGCTCACCTCCTAGAACAAACAGTATTCATCATCGAATCCGGCCTGATCATTTTCCTCTTTCTATTCGCTTCGTACTTCCACCTCTCGTGGGATCGCCCTTCGTTCGGCATCTTGCTCGGTCTCGGAATTTCTTCCTGCGAACACCTGGCGACTTGGGCGATTATCGCGAACGCCAGCCCCTCGGAGCACTTGCGCACTCTTTTCGCCTTCCTCAACATGGCAACGTATCACGTATCGGTTTTTATCTGGTTCTACTACCTCCTCGTCCCCGGCAAGGTCACTCTTAAACCCCCAAAGATTTCGTTGCCGGAAAACAATCTCGCTGTCTGGAATCGCGAATTGGAGCGTCTTTTACAGCAATGACACTGGCCATCGTTCTCGTCGTCTTCGCCGTACTCGCCCTGCTCGTCATCGCGCGAGTGACCGTATCGGGCAGCCTTCAGATTTCCTCCGGCCGCAAGCTTGCCCGGCAGATTGAGCCCGTCGATGTGGAAGCCTTCCGCAACCTGGTCGATCCCGCGGAGGACGCCTATCTGCGCCGCCGTCTCACCGCGTCGCAGTATCGCCTGGTGCAGCGCGAACGCCTTCGCGCGGTGGCCGCTTACATTCGTGTGGCCGCCCACAATGCCGCTGTGCTGATCACCCTCGGACAGGCCGCGCTGGCTGCTTCCGACTCTCAGACCGTCGAAGCCGCCCGCCAACTGATCGACAACGCCCTGCTGTTGCGGCGCAATGCGACGTTCGCGTTGCTGAAGATCTACGCTGCGCTCGCCTGGCCGCAACTCGGCCTATCCGCTTCCCCCGTTCTTCAGGGCTACGAGCGGCTGAATGGCAGCGCCATGCTTCTCGGACGCCTGCAGAACCCTGCGGCGCCCGTTCGTATCTCCTCGTTCTGATGAAAAACGCAACGCCGCGCTTTGAAACACCCTATCCCTGTTCTGTCCCGCTGAGGTCAACCAGACCACAGACCGGTTACTTCGTAACGACCTATCCTCATTCCTGACTTGTTTTCGACCATGCTTCTGTTATAAAAACCGGGGGAATCAAAGCAGTTCCAACCGTCGAGTGATTACATCCAGCATGTGCCGTGAAGCGCATGATGCCGTCTACTCGTGCCCGCGAGTACAAGGGAGATCCCTATGTTCCGCACCATGAAACTGGTTACGCTGCCGTCTTTTGTTCTGCTTGCCGTCGCCGCTTTCGCTCAGGGCGGCGTTGCCACCGGCGATCTGCACGTCACCGTGAAGGATCCCAAGGGGAACCTCGTCGCCAACGCTACGGTAACCGCGCAGAACGTTGCCAAAGGTGTGGAGCGCACCGCAACCGCCGATGGCCAGGGAGGCTACAGCATTCCGCTTCTTCCCCCGGGCACCTACTCGGTGAGTGCGACGGCCTCGGGATTTGCCAGGACGCAGAACACCGGCGTCTCGATCACGGTTGGCGGTCTTGTTGAACTGCCGATCACTCTTACGGTTGCCGGGAGCAAGGAGGTCGTTGAGGTCACGTCGCAAGCGGAACTCGTCGAGACCTCGCGCAGTTCGACGACCGATACCATCGGCGAACGCCGCATCGACAATCTCCCGATCAATGGCCGCAATTACATCAACTTCACTCTCACGGATTCTCAGGTCGTCCGCGACAATGCGCCCAATCTCGGTGCCGCTCCTACCTCGGGACTGAATATGAGCGGCCAGCGCGGCCGCTCCAACCTGGTGAACGTCGACGGCGCCGATGCCACCGATAACTCCGTCAATGGCGTGCGCTCGACTGTCTCGCAGGAAGACGTCCAGGAATTCCAGATCATCACCAACAACTACGCGCCGGAATATGGCCGCGCGGCCGGTGGCGTCGTCAACATCATCACACGCTCGGGATCCAACGAATTTCACGGCGACGTTTTCGGATATCTGCGCAACCGCAACTTCCAGGCAGTAAACCCGTTCAGCACGGTTCCGAACCCCGCTTACACTCGCGTGCAGGCCGGCACCGCGTTCGGCGGTCCGATCGTGAAAGACAAGAGCTACTACTTCTTCTCTTACGAAATCACCCGGCGCCATGAAACCGGATTCTCCAGCATCGGGCAGGGCAATTACGGATTGGTCCCGTTTGATGCCTCGCCATTTTTCGGCGCTCCGGCAGGAACGTTCGGGATTCAGGTCACGCCCGATCAGGCAGCTTTTCTCTCCACACCTGGACTGCCAGTTTCCTTGTTGCAGCAATACGCGATTGTGACGGGCGGAGCTTCTGCCATTGCCGTGAACGGCAGCTATCCGGCCGCTTTCGGACTGCTGGTCGGAGCGCCGGGAGGTCTGCCGGTCCCAGCGAACGGCAGCAATCCCATGGCGCAGTTCGTCACGTCGTGCAACAGCAGTGCGCCGTTATGCAACGGAATTCCGAAATCCTTCCAGACCTTGACATCGCAGCAGGGCAACTTTCCCGTATTTGAAGGAACCAGCCTCTATTCCTTCCGGCTGGATCAGAACATCGGCACAAACCACCGGCTCACATTCCGCGCCAGCGTCAGCCCCAGCACCGTCACCGGCATTGAAGTCAGCGGGCAGGATCAGCCTTTTGGACAGAACGCCTACTCCCGGACGTCGGAGCAAACGTATCGCGATGTCGCCGGAGTCTTCCAGGACACCTGGACGATCGGCAGCAACAAGATCAACGAATTCCGCTTCCAGTATGCCCGGCGCGGCCTCTCCTACTTCTACAACACGCAGATTCCCGGCGGATCGGACCCCGCGGTCAACATCCCCGGCTTCGCCTACTTCGGACGCGAGCCGTTCTCTTACATTCAGCGAACCGAGCAGCGTTATCAATTCACCGATAATCTCTCGTGGACGGTCGGCCGCCACAACATGAAGTTCGGCGCGGACTTCAATTACCTGCCGCTGAAGGCCATCTTCACCGTGAACTACGGCGGTGTATATGATTTCGGTGCGGTGAGTGCAGCCAATCTCGGCTTCCCAACCATACCCGGCGTCACTATCCCAGACCTGAATGCGGTCCAAGCCTACGGTGCAGGGATTCCCGGGAGTTTCGTTCAGGGACTCGGCAGCCCCAGCGATTCCTTCCACAACATTCCGATCGGCGTCTTCTGGCAGGATTCGTGGCGCGTCAATCCGCACGTGACCGTGAATTACGGCGTGCGCTATGACGTCGAGATTCCTCCCAGTTTCGCGCCCCCACAGGGACTCGCCGCGTCGGCCTATCACACGCTAGGTCTGCAAAAAGGAATTCAGACCGACAAAAACAACATCCAGCCGCGCATCGGAGTGGCGTGGGATCCTCACGCGGACGGCAAAACCGTCGTGCGCGCATCCTTCGGCATGTTCTATGACCATCCGCTGCTCGGGCTCTACTTCCTCGGCGACGCGTCCGACGGATCTTCCAGCGGACAGCTCGCCTTTGCGGGAACCTCGGTGTGCAGCGGCGCCGGCAATCCCAGCAATCTGAACGGCATCACCATTTTTCAAGGCTTGCCGATCAACTATGCCAATGCTGCGAATCCTTGTGCCGCGACTTTGAATCCCGCAACTGCGACTGCCATGGGATTCCTGCCCAACCAGCAGCAGTTCCAGTCGCTTAATTTCCCGCAGTCGATTTTCTTAAACCAGAACTATCTCAACCAATCTACGTTCATGCCTCTCGGCTTCCAGCCTTTCGGATATCCGCAGGCGAATAATTTTGTCTACGCGTACTCGCAGCAGGCCAACGTGAGCATCGAGCGCGATCTCGGCCACGGCTACGCGTTGAGCCTCGCTTACAACTTCAATGGCGGACGCCACCTGAATCGCCCGATCAACGCCAACACGATCCGCGGCGATCTGATGGTCGCGAATTTCGAGGGCGCATACTACGACGCGCTCGCCAGCGGCGGAACTCCTCCGGCCAGCCCGTTCACGGTTAGCGGATGCAATCCCGGCGGAACGCTGACCAGCCCGTATCCCTACGTCGATGCCTCATTGATGAACTTCTTCCGTCCCGGCGGACTGAATCCTTCGATCATCGGCGCGTACGCTTCAATTCCGGGCGGAGCCGGCCTGCCATGCATCGGACAAGCGGCGGCGTTGGCGCAGAAGCTCGGGTTCAACACGTGTGATCCGGCAACCTTCGCGGGATGCGTTCCTTTCGGCGACATGGATGCCAACTACTCCAACGGCAGCTCGATCTATAACGGATTCAGCGCGAACCTGCGCAAGCGCTTCAACCAGCATTACGAGTTCCTCGCGTCCTACACCTGGTCGCATGCGATTGACGATTCGACGGATTTGCAGTCGACGCTCACTCCACAGGACAGCTACTACCCGATGGTCGATCGCTCGACCTCGCTCTTCGATCAGCGCCATCGCTTCGTCTTCAGCGGCGTGTTCCAGAGCGGCACCGTTCATGGCAGCTCGTTCGCGCGCAAGATGTTGAGCGACTGGACCTGGGCTCCGATGCTCGAGCTTTCGTCGGGACGTCCGTTCAACATCATCACCGGCACCGGAGACAATCTGCAGCTCTCGTCCCTCACATCTCGTCCCAACACAACCGTGAATCCTGCGTGCGGCACAGTCTACAAATCGAAGTATTCGCCGACTGGAGTCTTCCAGGAGCCCTGCATCAACGGCTTCCTTGCCACAGGAACGGTTCCGACGTTGCTGCAGCTCGATGGCAATCTCGGACGCAACGCGGGCGTGACACCGTGGACCGCATTCGGCGATATGCGCATTGCACGACGGATCTCGTTCACCGAACGCTTCAGCGCCGACTTCATCGTCGACATGTTCAATATCGCGAATAAATACAACGTGGCCGCGGTAAGCCCGCTCTTCACCAACGCAGGCCAGCCAACGGCAGCGTACGATCCGCGCCAATTCCAGTTCGCGATGAAGATCAACTGGTAAAGAAAGAATTGATAAGGATGCCCCACCCTTGTCCCGCGGGTTTGGCGGGACAGGGTGGGGATTTTGATTTTTAGTCCCTTGCACCGACCGGTTCCCCGGTTACACTATTCCTGAAGTTGCTTCACCATCCGCACGAGAATCTCTCCGCAACACAGAACGTCCTATGTCTGACCCAATCTCGAGCTTCCCGCCGCCAGCACCTCAACCTCATTCCGACACCATCTTTCACGGACCTAATGGCATCCGTGCCGGATGGCGCGCCCTGATCTTCCTCGCGATTGGGTTCGCGCTTTTCCTGGGGCTCACCCAGATCGCCGCCCGCATCCCGGGCGTCGACCTCCGCAAACCCGAACTCTCGCCGCTGCTGACGATCGTGCGCGACGGAATCTTCTTTCTCTCCGCTTTCATCTCGGCGCTCCTCATGTCCAAGATCGAGGACAGAAACGTCGGCGTCTATGGTCTTCCCGGACGCAACGCATTCGGCAGGAAGTTCTGGATCGGTGCATGCGCCGGATTTCTGGGCGTCAACGTCGTCCTGCTCGCCATCGCAGCATTCCACGGGTTCCACCTGCAAAACCTTGCTCTGCACGGCAGCGATCTTTTGCGCGTCACTGTGTCGTGGACCATCGCCTTCGTACTCGTGGGACTCGCCGAGGAATTCTTATTCCGAGGCTACCTTCAGTACACGCTCACGACGGGAATCGGATTCTGGCCGGCGGCTCTTCTGCTATCGGCGCTGTTTGCGCTGGTGCACACGCAAAACCCCGGAGAAGACAAAATCGGATTGATCTCGATCGTGGTGTTCGCACTCGTGTTCTGCCTGATTCTCCGTCGCACCGGCGATTTGTGGTGGATCGTCGGCTTTCACGCCGGATGGGACTGGACGCAGACATTTTTCTACGGCGTTCCCGACAGCGGCATCCTGCCAAAAGGCAATCTCTTCAACTCGACTTTCACCGGACCGACGTGGCTCACGGGAGGCAGCGTCGGCCCGGAAGCCAGCGTTTTCACACCGGTCGTGTTGATCCTGATTGCAATCGTCATCAGTCGCGTGTATCGCGAGAATCGCTACCCAGCGCCCAGGGCGCGCCTGTAGATTTCACAACCTTCGAGCGTTTGTCATCCCGAGACGGCGAAGCCGACGAGGAATCTGCTGTCTGCCGGCAGCACCGACGCCGCATGCTAAAGCAGCTTCCTCGCTATGCTCGGAGACAGATACTCCTGGCACCACGTCTGAGGTCTGAGGTGTGGGCTGCCCGGGAAGCCGGAAAGCGAAAGCCGGAAGCCGGGTGTTAAACTTTCCCTTCACCCATCCTTGGCGCTAGCCGGAGTTCGTTCCCAAATGTCCGAAACTCAAATGCCCACTGCGCGGACGCGCGTCGTCCGCGAACCGCAGCGCGCTGTCTACGACCGCGACGAGGTCTACCGCATCCTCGACGAAGGATTCCTCTGTCACGTCGGCTTCGCCGTTGATGGGCAGCCGTTCGTCATTCCGACCTCCTACGGCCGCAAAGACGCGAACCTCTACATTCACGGCTCCGCCGCCAGCCGCATGTTGCGACAGATGAAGGAAGCGGTCCCGGTCTGCGTCACCGTCACACTGCTCGACGGGCTCGTCCTTGCCCGCTCCGTCTTCAATCACTCGATGAACTACCGCTCGGTCGTGGTCCTCGGCAAGGCAACGTTGGTGGACGATCCAAAAGAAAAGCTGGAATCCTTGCGAACTTTGTCAGAGCACATCCTGCCCGGCCGCTGGGCCGACTCCCGCCAACCCAACGAGCAGGAACTGAAAGCGACATCGGTGTTGCGAGTACCGATCGAAGAATTTTCGGCGAAGGTCCGCACTGGCCCGCCAATCGATGACGCGGAAGACATGACGTTCCCGACTTGGGCGGGAGTTTTGCCTCTGGAGATGAAAGCCGGAGAGCCGATCAGGGACTCAAACTTGGACACGGGCGTCGGCATTCCGACCTACCTTCGACCCTATTCCAGGGCTCGGTAAAGTATTCACAGAAAAGAGCATTAGTGATATTGACCCGCATGGTAAAGAATAGTATCTTTACTGTAGGTATATATGGTAAGGAATACAATTCATTCCAGCTCCCTGAGTTCCAAGGGCCAGGTCACAATTCCCCAGGAGATTCGCAATCGTCTTGGCGTCGCTGCCGGAGACCGGATCGATTTTGTTCCGGAGGAAGGACGGATTGTGATTCGTCCATCTCGGGATAACCCAGATCCCTTTGCCAAGCAGCTGGGCATACTTGGTCCATTTCCGGGCGGCGAAGCGGGGATCAAGGCTTGGATCGATGACATGCGCAGCGATGAAGACTAGGCCTGCCGCGCACCGAAGATGAAGACGGCACTCGACTCGAACATCTTGTCTTCTCTCTGGTCAGCGGAAAAGTCGGCCGAGCAAATCCGGCAAAACCTGGTTGACGCCCGTGCGCGAGGCAGCATCGTGCTGTGCGCTCCGGTGTATGTGGAATTGGCGGCCCACCCTCTGGTTACACCGGGTATGGTTGATCGGCTCCTGAAGGAAGCTGATATCACAATCGAGTTCGTGCTCGATGAATCGGTGTGGCGCAAAGCCGCAGAGCGTTTTGCCGCCTACGCTCACCGCAGACGAACATCCACCGGCGGATTGCCCAAGCGATTATTGCCGGACTTTTTGATCGCGGCGCACGCCTTGATGAATGCCGACCGGCTTTTCACTCTGGATGCATCGCGCTACCAGCAAGATTTTCCGGAACTCGCTTTGGTATGAAGCCGTTCCTTATCCAGAATGTGGCCTCGGTGAAAAACTTCGAACTTACGCCACCAGCAGCAGTTTCCCGCTCACGCCCCTCGCTTCCATATCGCGATGCGCTTGCGCCGCTTCCGCCAGCGGATACTTCTTCGCAATCCGCATGTGCAGGTTGCCATCGGAAATCATGCTGAACAAATCCGAAGTGCGCGCCAGCAACTCTTCGCGCGTCGCTGTGAAGTGCGCCAACGTCGTGCGCGCCATGTACAGGGACCCTTTTTCCGAAAGCTTCGCTGGATCTACCGGAGGCACGGCGCCGCTCGACATCCCATAGAGCACAAGCATCCCACGCAACCGCATCACGTTCAGATTCTTCTCGAACGTCGCTTTGCCCACTCCGTCATAGACGACATCCGCGCCCTTGCCACCAGTGAAGCGCTTCACCTCAGGTTCGAAATCCTGCTTGGTGAACACGACGACTTCATCCGCACCAGCCTCGCGCGCCAACTCCGCCTTATCGTCACTCGATACCGTTCCGATAACGCGTGCACCGATGGCGTGTGCCAACTGCACGAGAAGCAATCCAACGCCGCCGGCAGCCGCATGCACGAGTGCGGTTTCCCAATTCTTCAGTTTGTGCGCATCGTTCACCAAATAATGTGCGGTGAGCCCGTGCACCATGGCGGCGGTCGCCTGCTCGTCGCTGATGGACGCGGGCACCGGTACCAGATGCTCCTCCGGCGCCGCGACATATTCTGCGTAAGACCCGAGCGTTCCGCTCCACGCGACGCGATCGCCGACCTTCACCAGCTTCGCCTGCGGACCGACAGCCGTGACCACTCCCGCGCCCTCTTGCCCGGGAACAAAAGGCAGCGGAGTGCGCAGATGCCCGTCGCGAAATTGCACATCAATCGAGTTGACGCCGGCCATGTTGACCTTGACCAAGGCCTCGCCCGGTTTCGGCTGCGGAACTGGAACGTCCACCAGTTCCAGGACCTCCGGCCCACCCGCATGCTGTACGCGAATCGCTTTCATGTATATTCCTTGTCCAAAATCTCACAAGTCAACTTGTCATCCAGAGGTCCGCACCGTTTGTGGGCCGAAGGACCCATGTAATTTGCCGAGTGCACCAATGCCGCAGGCAAATTGCACAGGGCCTTCGCTTCGCTCAGGATGACAAACTGGAATTAGTTGACGACAAATAAAAATCGACGAAGTCGGGAGGCACTACGGGATCAGCAGCAACTTCCCCGTCGTTTTGCGTCCTTCCAACTCACGATGCGCCCGCGCCGCCTCGGCCAGCGGATATGTGTGCTCGATACGCAGCTTCAACTTGCCCGCCGCGATCATGCCGAACACTGCGCTCGAGCGCGCCATCAAGTCTTCCCGCGTCGCAATGTAATTTCCCAGCATCGGACGGGTTACGTACAACGATCCCTTCTGCGACAACTGGATCAAATCAAACGGAGGTACTGCCCCGCTCGATCCGCCGAATAGCACCATCATCCCGCGCGGACGGAGCAGGTTCAGCCCCTTTTCAAACGTGGTCTTGCCCACCGAGTCGTACACAACATCGATGCCCTTGTCGCCCGTCAGCCGCTTCGTCTCAGCTTCGAAATCTGTCTGCGAATAAAGAATGATGTCATCTGCGCCGGCATCTTTCGCGAGCTTTGCTTTCTCGTTGGTCGAAACAGTCGCAATCACCCGAGCGCCGATGTTGTGACACATCTGCACCAGCAACAGGCCGACGCCCCCCGCCGCAGCATGCACCAGCGCCGTCTCGCCGCGCTTCAGTGGATACGTATCGTGCGACAGATAATGCGCGGTCATTCCCTGCAGCATGGTTGCCGCAGCCTGCTGATCGCTGACGCCAGCCGGAATCGGCACCAACCGGTCCGCCGCTACCGCCGCATACTCCGCGTACGAACCCAGTGTCATCGTCCACGCAACACGGTCGCCGTTCTTGAGCGTGCTTACATCTTTGCCGACGGCGACCACTTCTCCCGCACCTTCTTGCCCCGGAGTGAACGGCACCGCTGCCTTGTACCGGCCTTCCCGGAAATAAACATCGATAAAGTTCACGCCCGAGGCGGCCAGCTTCACCACGGCCTCATTGGCCTTCGGCTCCGGAACCGGCAACTCCACCAGCTCCATCGCCTCGGGCCCACCGACTTGCTTCACTTGTATGGCTTTCATGGGACTTTGGATTCTACACCGCAGGCGAAGGATTCTGCCGCGCGGGCCGGTCGTGAAATCTACCACGGAGTCACGGAGACACGGAGGAAGAAACGAAGCAAGAATTTGTCATTCCAAACATAGCGAAGAAACCGAGCAAGAAGTTGTCCTTCCGAGCGTAGCGAGGAATCTGCTGTCTGCCGACAGCATCGATGCTGCATGCAAACAGCAGATTCCTCCGTCGTCGCTGGCGCGACTTGTCGGAATGACAAAAAGTTTGCGGCCCATCTCTTGGCGTTCGATTGCTTTCATTGTGACCTGACATGCCGATGTCCACCCCTCCTGCTACACTTCTCCATCCGTCAAACAGGAGATTCAAATGGCTGAAAAGGCGCCCCAGACTTTCGCCAATCACACCCGCTTCGATCCCTTATTTCATTTCTTCCTCGGGCCGGTCTTCATTCTCGGCCTGATCCTCACGCTGATTCACTTCTTCTACCATCTGCGTGAAAGCGACCTGCGCGACAACATCCACTCTTTCCTGCTGATCGTCCTCGCTGTCGCGATGCTGGTTTTCGTGACAAAAATGCGCTTATACGCGCTGAAGGTGCAAGACCGCGTCATCCGGCTCGAGGAGCGCCTCCGCCTCATGCAGATTCTTCCCGAGCCTCTGCGTTCTCGCATTCCCGAGCTCAGCGTGGATCAACTGATCGGGATCCGCTTCGCCAGCGACGCCGAAGTCCCCAAGCTGGTCGAGCGGGCGCTCAACGAGAAGCTGTCGCGCAAGGAAATCAAGAAGTCCATTCAGAACTGGCGCCCGGACTATTGGCGCGTGTGACGAAGGGAGCTAAGTCCGTAAAGACGCGTCTGCCCGCTTTTTCATCTAACAACACGTAAGGCGCCACCATGAAAGCCCCCGATCAACTGTTTCTGGTCAGCTTGATTTTGCTGGCATTAGTTTTTCAGGTCGGGATGTGGGGTGAACTGCGCCGGGGCGGAAAAGGTATAGGCTTCTATCCGTTTGGATTGTTCGTCTGCTGTGCGATGCAGGCTTTATGCATCTACCAGCTGGCCTTCGTCTACGTGGCGCCGAGAATGCAGATTTTTCTCGCCATTTGCGGCCCGCTTGCCTGCCTTGCGGCCGCCCGCGCTATTGCGGGAGCCCGATCACACCGCCGCTAACATCAGGCAGCGTGTTGCACTCCGGACTCGAGAAACGCCTCCAGTGAATACTGCAACATGCGCTGCATCCGGTCGTGCACCTCTATCAGGTCCGGGATCAGGTTGCTGATATCGATCTGCAGCAGGTTCGACTGCATGCAATTCGCGATCACGCTGTTCAGGATTCGAGTCTCTTCCAGCAGCATGGAAATCGTGTATCCCTGCTGTCTTCGCTTCTCCCCATGTTCGTGCGAGGCGGATCGGTGTCGCGGAGTTGTCTTTTTATTAGGATCCATCGGCCGCACCAACTCATCGAGCACCTGCGGTAAGTCGTCGACCCGCTCGTCTCGCGGCAGCGGAATGGTCTGAATCATCGGATGTTTCTCCACCTGCCGATACCACTCGTTGATCATGTCCTCTTTGTGCTCGGCGATTACATCGTTCAAACGCGCGACCGGCACAGCCGACGGTTTTCTCTGGCGCGAAAGGTTCTGCCGGATGGTTTCCACCACCTTCTTCGGTTCCGCCGGTTTCACCAGGAAGTCGTCCACTTGTTCATGGATCGCTCGCAGCGCTGCCTGAAACGCCGGATACCCGGTGAGAATCATGGTCACCGCTTCCGGCTGCGTGCGCCGCATCGCGCTCACGACGGTGAAGCCGTCTCCCGGTTCGCCGATATTCAGATCGGCGATCAGCACATCGAATTTCTCATTTGTTATGCGGGAGAGGGCCTCCTGAACGCTGGACGCTACCGTCACATCAAAACCTTCCGTGCTCAGAATGGCGGACCACATATCCCGCAGCATTTGCTCATCGTCCACAAACAGTACCCGCGTTTGGGGCATCACCACCTCCAACAAAACTTCGATGCCCCCAGAGAGGCTATCTTTGCCGCGCGTCTCTGGAATCCGGACAGAAATAACATCGCTGGGATTAGGCAAAGACCCTAGGTGCGTAGCGCCACCGACCCCGGCGACTGTTCGGAGGGCGTCACGCCCGTCGCGCTGGCAGTCAGTTACCGCAGCGGGCTTTTATCTCCCAGCTGACGGATGTCGAGCGAAAGGCCTCCCTAGGTCTTCTTCAACCCAAAACTTAAGTCGCTTCTAAGGAAAGAAGCTGTGCGAAATACGGTGTTCTCAGGTATAAACCTTAGCCCCGCCGAGATAATCCAATGCCACATGAAACCTGAGGAACGAGAACGCATGTACGAGCTGTGTGCGCTCATCGAGAAGGAGAAGGATCACCGCCGCTTTCTTCAGCTGATCAATGAACTCAATGACTTGCTCGATCGCAAGGAGCAAACCTTGGATGACCGTGCAAAGAGCCAATAATGGGGAAGAGCGACGCGTTGGTTCCCTTGAAGGGTGCAGCCATGACATGCACATGCGCCAAATTGCGCCATTCGCCTAGTCGATTCGCCTGAGCAGTGATGGATTTGCCCGATTCAAGGTGGCCCTCGTGATTGTTAACGTCTCACGTATGCCACTGATTTTGCTGAGTTATGGAATACGTTTCTCATCATACGGCGGAGGCTTGGCGAAGAGGATCCCACGGGAGGGAGCTGATGAGCGCATGGTCGGTGCTCATCGTCGATGACAGCGCGGTTATCCGCAAAGTCATTTGCGAGCTCTTTACTCGCGAGGGCGACTTCGAGGTCTGCGGGGAAGCGGAAAACGGCCAGCAGGCCATTGAAATGGCCGAGCGCATAAGGCCTGCCCTGATTGTCACCGATCTGTCGATGCCGGTCATGAATGGCCTGGAAGAGACCCGCATCCTGCGGGAGAGGATGCCAGAGATCCCGATCATTCTCTATTCCGCGCACATCGATAGCTTTGTGGAGAAGGAAGCGTTGGCTGCCGGGGCGTCGGCCGTAGTGCCGAAATCCGATGTTGTCGCTCTTCTGATCGCGCGCTCGCGCGACCTGCTGAACCACCGTGCAGCCTGACTATTCTTGGCGCCAGTCCGGAAATCCAAGCCTGTCCCGTTTCAAAAGGCGAAGCGTTTCGAGCGCTTTGGCCAGCGAGCCGCGTTCAATCGCGTAGGCACGCTCTCCGCGGGGCAGCTTTCCGAGTTCCTGCAGCCGGTTGAAGATGGCTACCTCGGCCGTATGGACACGACCCAGCAACTTCTCGGGGTCTGCTTCATTCACCGCAGCTTCTACTTCTGCTTGCCAGTTCGGAAAACGAGCAGTTTGAGGAAATGTCACAGGTTCGCTCATGCCGCAATGGGAGAACCGAATGACCTTATTTTAGCAGTTCGGACAGTCATTGGGTGATTCGGCGATTGGGTCATTGGGCGATTTGGTGATTGGGCCATTTGATGATTCGGGGAGTCGCCGTTCTCTCGTTCACCGCGAAATATCTGGCGTATTCAATCGCGCAATCACCCGATCGCGCAATCACTCAATCTTCGGCACCGCCACCGGCTTCCAGTCTGCAGTGAGAGGGATTAAGCCCTGGGCCCCCAAAAATCAAGATTTATAATCATCGAGTTATACATCCTGTGATAGACTCTTGCCCCGTATTGCCAAGTACTCTCTTCGCCGAGCCTCTTTGCCGCTTCGTCCGCTAAAAGGAGGGCCAGGCATGATCGATTGGACGCAGTTCCACTCGGGCGAAATTCGCTGCCCGTACTGCACCGATGGGGTCAGTTTCCGGCTCATGGTCCGGCAGAACAGCGGCGATTGGTACATGTGTCAGAGTTGCGGCCACCTGTCGCTGCCGTCTTCTCCGCTTCATCACTGCACGTGCAGCAAATGCGCGGAACTGAGCCAGAAAGCCGGTTGGCCGGTGTTGCCGCCCATCCGCGTTGTCATGAGGCGGCTGCCGCCTGTGGGAGTTCCCCTCGTGGCCGATCCCCCGAAGCGAGGACTCCTCAACGGAGTACAAATGCGCCTTCGCCACATGTCCCGGTTCTTCCGTCGCACCGGAACATCGGCGTGAGTTTCGCGACAAACCGCAGTCAGCCGGACGCATCAGAACTCTGAAGGCGAAACGGTCCGGCGTGTCGGGAATCCCAACTCTGTCGGCTTGCGGAGGCGATGTCCAAAGTAACCGCAAAACATTCGGTTAGAGATTGACCTCAAAACTCACGGCAGGTACGATTTTGGTAGAATTCACCGTAATTTAAACTCCAACGAGGCCCGCCGCATTCTCTGGCGACCATGCGCACTGATCTCTATTTTCGGACAGCCTCGCTAGCCTCTTGCATTCTCTTGGTTTGCGCATGTCAGTCCTCGCACAAACCAGTCGCCCAGAAGGTTCCGGCCCCCCCGGCGACTGTTAAGCAAAGCCAGGCTGCGCCTGCAGTGGCTTCCGCTCAACCTGATTCGTCCCCGGCCATGGCACCGCAACAAGGGTCAGCCGCGCCGCTTCCAGCTTCTGCTCAGCCCGCTCCGCCGCCGGCTCCGCCCGCTCCCGACCGCGTGGGAGATCTCGTTGCCCAGGCGGAACAGCTCTATCAATCCGGATTGGCGAAATATCATGCGGGCAACACCGACGGAGCCAAGCAAGACTTCGACCAGGCCCTGAATTCCCTGCTGGAAAGCAATCTGGATATCCGTTCCGACAACCGCCTGCAGCAGGAGTTCGACCGCATCGTTCAGGGCGTCAATGAGATATATCCGGGCGGAACGTCCGGCGATACCGAAGCGGCCCAGCAGAAAGCGGAGCCCGCGCCCATCGACGAATTGAACGGCCTCGCGCCCTCCGCCGACGCCAAGACCCGCGCCAAGGCTGAAGAGGAAATCAAGAACACGCACTCCGACCTGCCGCTCATGATGACCGACGAGGTTGCCGGTTACATCGCGTACTTCTCGGGTCATGGACGCGGCGTCTTTGTGCGCGCTCTCGCCCGCTCCGGCCGCTATCGCGACATGATGCTGCCCATCCTGAAGAAGGAAGGCGTACCGCAGGATCTGATTTACCTGGCGCAGTCTGAGTCCGGATTCCATCCGCTGGCCGTGTCTCGCGTGGGAGCCCGCGGCATATGGCAGTTCATGGCTTCGCGCGCCCGCGGATACGGTCTTCACCACAATATGTGGGTCGACGACCGTCAGGATCCCGAAAAGTCCACCCGCGCCGCCGCCCGTCACCTAAAGGAGCTTTATCAGCAGTTTGGCGACTGGTATCTGGCCATGGCCGCCTACGACTCCGGTCCCGGCACCGTGCAAGCTGCAGTGAAGCGGACCGGCTACGCTGATTTCTGGGAACTCTACCACCGCAACGTTCTGCCCAAAGAGACCAAGAACTACGTCCCCATCATTTTGGCCGTAACCATCATGGCCAAGAATCCGTCGCAGTACGGACTCGATGACGTTGTGATGGAGAAGCCGGCCCAGTACGACACCATCACCATCGACTACCCGGTTGACCTCCGCCTGGTTGCAGAAACCGTGAATTCGACGGTCAGCGACCTGCAGGATTTGAATCCCAGCCTCCTCCGCCTGACGACTCCGCGTGAAGGCAAGTTTGATCTGCACCTGCCGATTGGGACGAAAGACCAGTACGAGACCGCGATTGCCAGCATTCCAACCGACATGCGCCTCTGGTGGCGCTATCACACCGTGCACCCCGGGGACACGCTCGCTTCTCTGGCACGCGAATATCACACGACGGTGAAGTCGATCTCAGAGAAGAATCATCTGGACAGCAAGGAACTCGAGACCGATGCCAGGCTGATCATTCCCGTTGCGCCCGGCAAGCATCCGATTAGCGACACCGCCACCTACGCCCGCCGCATTACCCGCTACAAAGTTCACAGGGGAGACACGGTCCAGAGCGTAGCCGATAACTTCGGGATCTCAGCCCTGCAACTCCGCCGCTGGAACGGATTGCATGGCAACAGCCTCGGCGGACGCCGCGTGCTCCTGCTCCACTTGCCCATTTCGCCAAGCGCCCACGAAGCCGAACTCGCTTCCTCCCGCAGCAAGAGGAAGCACACAGCGCCCAAGACAGAAACCGCCAGCACCAAGCCTCCGGCGACTAAGTCGTCTGAAACCGAACGCCTGAGAACGGACAAGTCAGAGATTGCAGTCGTTCACCACAAAGTACGGTCCGGCGAAACTCTCTATTCGATTGCAAATGCCTACCGCACCACGGTCGCGGCCCTGAAACGCGACAACCGCAACGTAGCGATAATCCGGCCAGGAATGATCCTGACCGTCCAGGTCGCAAGATAATCTTCACAGTTGTTGTCATTCCGAATTTTGTCATTCCGAACACTTCCAAAGATTTGTCATTCCTAAGCGTAGCGAGGAATCTGCTGTCCGCAGCTTCGGCGCTGCATCCAAAAACAGATTCCTCGCTGTGCTCGGAAAGACAGCGAAGGCCCCGCTCACCGAATCCTTTAAAACTCCTGTGCGTCCAATCACATTCCCGCCCATTCCCCGGCGCTACAATCGTCGGTTCTTTTGGACCCCTGTTCGTACATTTCATAACCATTACTGAAGGAGAAACTGGATGAGACTCACTAAATTGATTGTTTTGTTCGTGATCTTCACGCTGGCTCTGTCGCTCGCGATGCCCGCATTCGCAGCCGACGGCGCCGCCACCTACAAGGCGAAGTGCGCCGCTTGCCATGGCCCCGAGGGGCAGGGCAAGGTGGGCCCTGCTGTGAAGGGAACCTCCCTCTCAGCCGACCAGATCACCGATCTGCTCGTGAAGGGCGCAGATGCCAAGAAGGCCCCGCACAAGAAGGCCATTGCCGGCCTCAGCGCCGACGATGCCAAGGCGGTTGCGGAGTGCGTGAAGAGCCTGAAGTAGGAAAGTTCAGTTACAGGCGGTTTGGGGCGGAATCGACCGCCCCTTTTTTATTGCCTTCGCCGACCGGCCGAGAACCTGGCAAGGCGCTGATAAAGAGTAACTTACGGTTGCGGCCTGGCTAGTTATGCCGCCGTTCGCGGAGAGCGTCCGGCTTGCCCACTACCGTGACCGCCGCGCTCGCATTGGACACCCGTAAGCCGTGCTCCTGGATGGCCAGCTGCAATTCCTGAACAGTCGCACGCCATTGCGGGCCCTTCTCATAGAGGGCCCTGGCACACAGTTCGCGGATGCGATCCTCGAGGCGTCGCGCAGGCATAAGGCTGAAATTAGCGCTCCCTTTCAGATGCTGCTATGGGAAGCGCTGTTGGCTTTTCGTAACGGACAGCTTGCGGGAAAGGCATAAATCTGGCGCGCGAAATTGGAACTCAGCCTGCTCGAATTCTCGATAACACACATGAAATCATTTGCTTTGAATGCGTGTTTCGAGTCCTTGCAGACATGGCGGAATGTCATGCTATAATCCGGCGCCGTCACAGCAAAAGTTTCTGTTGTCTTCTAACTTTCCCGTGCCTGCAGCCAGGGCGGCGTATCCGCACCCGGCCGCCACTGAATCAGGAGGAGCAATGACGTTTTACGATCCAACGCTCTATGGTCGTGATGATGAAGAAGAATTTGGCGATAGCGGCGCGTACAGCGAGTCGCTAGAAGAAGACTTCGAAGAGGAAGAGGAGGAAGAAGAAGAACCGGGCATGGGCACTCCGGAGATGTCGGAGCCCGCCGAACCGGCTCCTGCGCCTCCCGCTCCCCAGCCCGCAGCCCCTGCCGGCGGAGGTGGCGCTCCCAAAAAGAAAGCGGCCAAGAAAAAACCAGCCGCAAAAAAGAAACCAGCGAAAAAAGCCGCCAAGAAGCCTGCCAAGAAAAAAGTGGCGAAGAAACCGGCGAAGAAAAAAGCAAAGAAGGCAGCGAAGAAGCCCGCGAAGAAAAAAGGCAAGAAGCGCCGTTAAGCATTCATCTGGCGGCCTTATATCGCAAGACCGCCTCCATCGAAGAGTTCACCGCGCCCGCAAGGGCGCGGTTTTGTTTTGTGCGAACTCACGAGCGCCCTTCCAGCCCCGATCTACTTCAGAAATCGGAACGAGTCGCGGGTCTGCTCAAGCGCCGCGTTTACCGCCACGATATCCTTGCTGGATTGTTCCCGCTCAGGCGGGTCAAAGACCTTCGGGTTTTGCGATGCCACCGCAATCGCCAGCTCGTAACACGTTCCACCATGCAGTGCCCGGTAAATTCTCGCGTCCACTCCATGACTCATTCCTGCATCACTCGCTTCATACTCTGTGAATTGGATCCCATGGATGGTTCGCGGTCCCATCGTTTTGCCGTTCTGCTCTGGGGCAGGCGGAAGGCACGCACTCGCCGTCGTAGCGGCATCAACAACCGCGACGGAGAAAGTTCCAGCCTCAAACGCTGGCGTATCTGTATGCTCATTCCGCGGATACGCGACGCACACCAGGGTATCTTTCTTGCCCACGTCTAAACTCATATCGCAGGTAGGCGAGTAAGCGGCGCACTCCTCTGGGGTCCAATTTGCCAGATAGCCAGGCTGCTGCAGGTGCTTTTCACATCGGATCAGTAACGCCGGATATGTGAACTGAAAGCTTCGGTTGGGACTGGTGTAGGTTTTGTGCGCGGATTTGCTTGCAGCTGCCGAGCGATCAGAACTCTGTGCCGGCGCGAGACAAGAGCCCCCTAGAAGAAGGATGACTAGACAAATTCTCATTCGCCCGCCTCACACCGTTGGGAACCGACGCTCTCCTACTTCTTCCCGCCGACCGTGCTCAGACACTTCCCATACAGCTCAAGCAGCTTCTCGGCGTAATCTTCGGGTTTGGCGGCCGATCCGCTGCCGGTGAACCCCACGCCGCCGGACGCAGTCCGTCCATAGCCCGTGGTCATGGCGACAAACTTCATCAGGTCGAGTGCGATGTCTTCGTTGCGGCGCTGGCTGCCCGAACCCGTGGCTGGAGCCTCTTCCATGATTCCTTCTCCTCTACCGGAAATGACTGGGATCTCTTCGTCGTCCTCGAAGTCCTGCATGCAATGAATAATGACGCGGTTCATGACGACGTTTTTCTGATGCTCCTTGCGATCATAGCAGAGCGAGCCGACGACAGACTTCGGACCTTGGGCGTTGTTTCAGGTTCGACCAAAAATCCGGTTGTCATTCCGAGGAGCGCAGGTGACGAGGAAGCTGCTTTCTGCATGCAGCGTCGATGCTGTCGACAGGAACGATGGTTAAACCGGGTTTCTGCAAAATTAAATACGGCAATTTGCGCCCTGAGTGAGCCACGTCACAGACGAATTCTATTTCCACAGAGACAATCATTGGGATCCTGTGTTTGAATCAGGACACCAGCACGGTCATCGCACAGCGCGATTCGGGGGCATCTATGTGGGGCAGAATCGACGTCATGATCGACACTCGCGAAGAAAACCGGGTGACCATTCACATTTTGTACGATACCGGCCGGCAAGTTCACACCGTCACACGCGACCACTTCAACACAATTGGCCCCATTACTCACACCATGGATCCTTCCTTCACGGTGAACTAGGCTCCCGCGAAGGGCCGACTTCTCTCTTGATCTAGTCCCTCGCTCAAGCAACACAGCTGTTTGCAACGGCGTCATTGCCGGCGTATAGTATCGGAATTCGTCAACGAAGTTAGAGTATGCTCAAAGACTCTATAGACGACGCGCTCGCAGAGCATCGAGAGCTCTACTCCGGCCTCGTTCGGCTGCACGTGCTGCATCACGCCGTTGAAGAGCCGATTTTTGGGCTCGGCATGATGGAAGAACTCGGACGGCACGGCTACAAGGTCAGCCCGGGCATGTTCTATCCGCTGCTGCACTCGATGGAGAAGAAGGGCCTGCTGCGCTCGTGGCCGGGTCGCACGCGCAATGACCGGCGAGTCTACCGTGCGACGGCGGAGGGGCGAAAAGCCCTGACAGCCGCCAAGCAGCGGGTTCAAGAACTCTTCAGCGAACTTTTCGAGGACTCAGCAGGTGCGCGCTCCATGAAGAAGCCCGCAAAACGGAAGGGCGCATGAACCCGCGAGCCAGCAACATTGTGCGGAGCCACTGGAGCATCAGCCGCCTCAGGATGCCGGCAATCGCGCTCTGTCTCGTCTCATTGCTGCCCAGACTCTCGTCGGCTCAGGCAAACCCCTCCGAGCCAAAGTCGCTGACACTCGACGCTGCGGTGAGCTATGCGCTCGAACACTATCCGGCGGTGCGAGCTTCGCTGGAGGAACTTCGCGCAGCCCATGCGGGCGTGAGCCTGGCGCGAGCTCAGTATCTGCCCAGTTTGAGCGGGGTCTATCAAGACAGCCGCGCCACCCAGAACCAGGTTCCCGGAATCTGGATGGGCACGCCGATCACACCAACTGTGGAAGGTCCGACGGGCGGCTCCAGCGGACAAAGCTACTGGGGAAGCCAGGCGGCCGCTCTATTTTCCTGGGAGCCGTTCGACTTCGGACTGCGGGGCTCGATGGTGGGGCAAGCGAAGTCGACAGAGATGAAATCGGCAGCCGATGTAGCTCGCACGCGGCTCGAGGTGGCAAGCGCAGTGGCCAACTACTACCTGATGGCGACCGCTGCCGGATTGGGAACGAAAGCGGCACAAGCGAATTTGAACCGCTGGCAGGTTGTGAATCAATCGGTTCACACGCTCGTCGATAACCAACTACGTCCCGGAGTCGATGCCTCGCGCGCCGATGCGCAACTCGCGCTCGCCAAAACTCAGCTCTATCAGGCGCAGCATATGGAGCAAAGCTCTCTGGCGACTCTGGCCGCGCTGATGGGAATTGCGGGAAGCGAGTTGATATTAAGTCCGGGGCCTCTGCTGAATCTTCCTTCGTCGGACTCGCTGCCGAATCTTGCTGCCGCGGAAAATCCTGTCGCTCGTCAACAGATGGCAACGGTGCAGCAGATTCAGGCGCAAGAGAAGACGCTGAGCAAGACGGATTATCCACGTTTGTACCTTCAAGGCGAAGGCTTCGCGCGAGGCAGCGAAGTGCCGGCCAACAATTCCTACATTGGCAATTGGAACGGCCTTGCTCCGGCGCGGGGCAATTGGGTCGCTGGGATCACGGTGCTGTTTCCGAATGTTTTCGATTTTAAAAATCTGAGCGTGCAAAAACAGGTCGCGAAAGCGCACGAGAACTCGCAGCGCGCGTTGTATGACAAAACCGTTCAGGATTTGACGGGACAAGCGCAGGCCGCTCTGGCTGCGCTGAAAAGCGCAAAACTGGTGGCCGAGCAGACTCCGGTCGAACTCACGGCGGCGCGTCAGTCCGAGAGCCAATCGCGGGCCCGATATGACGCGAGCCTGACAACGATTGTGGAAGTCGCCGATGCCGAGGGATTGCTGGCTCGCGCCGAAGCCGACGATGCCATTGCCCGCATGAACGTGTGGCGCAGTCTGTTTGGTGTGGCAGCAGCACAGGGAGATTTACAGCCTTTTTTGGACATGCTGAAAGTACCGGCCCATGCTGGGCCGCAGTAGCGGGCGCATCGCAAGGATTAAAGGGGAGCAAGTTCCATGTGGCTAATCCGGACGGCATTGCGGCGTCCGATCACGGTGATCGTGATCGTGGCCGCGCTCGCGCTGTCGTCCATCCTCGCACTGCTGCGCACCCGCATCGACATTTTTCCCGACCTCAACCTTCCGGTGATTTATGTCGCTCAGCCCTATGGCGGCATGAGCCCGCAGCAGATGGAAGGATTCCTCTCCTATTACTACGAGTACCATTTCCTTTACATCAACGGCATTGAGAACGTAGAAGCGAAATCGATCCAGGGAAACGCGCTCATCAAGCTGACATTTCATCCGGGCACGGACATGAGCCAGGCGCTGGCTCAGACGATTTCCTACGTGAATCGCGCGCGAGCGTTCATGCCGCCCGGAACGGTCTCCCCGTTCGTGATTCGCTACGATGCCGGCACGCTTCCAGTCGGCTATCTTGTGTTTTCCAGCCCGTCGCGCACGCTGGGAGAAATTCAGGATCTTGCGTTGAACCGAGTGCGCCCGGTTTTTGCGACATTGCCGGGCGTATCCTCGCCGCCACCCTTTGGCGGAAATCAGCGCACGATTGTGATCAGCGTTGATCCGAACAAGCTGCACGCCTACGGACTATCGCCGAACAATGTCGTGCAGTCGCTGCTTTCGGGAAACAGCATTGAGCCTGCGGGAAACGCGAACATCGGCAATTACCAGGCGCTGGTCACCACCAACTCGACGGTCGAGCAAATTTCAGACCTGCTCGACATTCCATTGCGGACGGGCTCCGGGCCCGCCGTGTATCTGCGAGACGTTGGCAGCGTGTCGGATTCGTCCGACATCCTCGCGGGATACGCGCTTGTCAACGGTAAGCGGACTGTCTACATCCCGGTCACCAAGCGTCCGGACGCCTCCACGATCACGGTCGTGAACGAAGTTCACGACAGCATCCCGAACTTCCAGTCACTGATTCCCGAAGACATCAAGCTCACGTACGAGTTCGACCAATCGCAGTATGTGCGCGACGCGCTTTATTCCGTGCTGCGCGAAGGAGCCTTGGGCGCGCTCTTGACCGGATTGACGCTTCTGTTGTTTCTGCGCGATTGGCGCAGTTCTCTGGTGGTCGTGATCACGATTCCGTTCGCGCTGTTGATGGCGGTGGTCGCGCTCTGGGCCGTCGGCGAAACCGTCAACATCATGACGCTGGGAGGTCTCGCTTTAGCCGTCGGTGTGCTGGTTGACGAAGGTACCGTGCTGATGGAGAACATTCACGTCCATCTCGCGGCGGGAGAACCGAAAGCGAGGGCCGTGCTGAATGCCAGCGGAGAAGTTGCGATCCCGCGCCTTTTGGCGATGCTCAGCGTGCTGGCAGTTTTTCTGCCGTCGTTCTTTATGACCGGTCCGGCTCGCGCCTTGTTCGTCCCTCTTTCGCTCGCGGTTGGTTTCTCGATGGGCGCGTCCTATCTGCTCTCCAGTTCTTTGGTTCCGGTGCTTTCGAATTGGATCTTGAAGCCAGAAGAGGTCGAGGCACATCACTCCGCCGACGAACGTTTCGATCGATTCCGCGAAAGATTTCTTGCGGCGCTCGACCGCATCATGAAACGGCAATCGCTGTTGCTCGCCGTTTATGGGATCGTCGCCGCTTTAGTCCTGATCGTCATTCTGCCGCGCTTGTCACGCGAGATTTTTCCGTCCGCGGCCGCCGGCCAATTCCGGTTGCGTTTCGATGCGCCGGATGGCACGCGCGTACCGGTCACCGAGCAACTGACGCGTCAGGTGCTCGATGTGATCAACCGCGAAGCCGGCCCGGGCAATATCGAGGCGACGCTGAGTTATGTCGGCATGCAGGGATCGTCCTATCCGATCAACACCGTCTTCCTCTGGACGAGCGGCCCTCAGGAAGCGGTCATGAACATCGCATTACGGCCCGGAGCTTCGATCACCTTGCGCGCACTGGAAGACAAGCTGCGGGCCGTTCTGCCGCAGCAATTTCCCGGATCACATTTTTCATTCGATCCGGGCGATCTCGTCGGGCAGACATTGAATTTCGGCACTCCGTCCCTGATCGAGGTCGCCGTGCATGGCCCTCAATACGTCGATGTCGTGAACTATGCGAATAAGTTGCAGCAACAACTCAGCAAACTGCGCGAATTGCGCGATCTCGGCTATGAGGAACCGCTGCACTATCCGACGGTTGCGGTCAATGTGAATCGCGTGATGGCAGGCCAGTTGGGAACAACGGCCGACGAAATTGGCAAGGCCGTAGTTTCGGCGACGGCTTCCAGCCGCTTTGTTGCACCGAATTATTGGCGCGATCCAAAGTCCGGCGTCAGCTATCAGGTGCAGGTGCAGGTTCCGCAGCCGGAGATGACTTCCATCAAAGACATTCAAACCATTCCCGTCTCCAGCAGCACGGGCGCCGATCCGCTGGTCGATCAGGTTGCTTCGGTGCAATCCGGTACGGTTCCCGGCGAACTCGATCGGCTCAATGGACAATGGCAGGTCGCGCTCTCGGCTAATCTCGCGAAAGTTGATCTCGGCCGCGCCAGCAGCGACATGAACAAGGCAATCGCTCAGGCTGGAGCGCCGCCACGCGGTGTCACGGTTCAGGTGCGCGGGCAGATCAGCGCAATGAGCCAGATCTTTGAAAATCTCGCGATCGGGTTAGGTGTCGCGATCCTGGTCATCCTTCTTATACTGGCTGCGAATTTTGAGTCCGCCCGGCTCGCACTGATCGTGGTCTCCACCGCGCCAGCTGTTTTGGTCGGTGTCGTCATCATGCTGCTGATTACGGGAACCAGCTTGAATCTGGAGAGTTTCATGGGAGCGATCATGGCGATCGGCGTGGCCGTAGCGAACGCGATCCTGCTGGTGACATTCGCCGAAAAGAATCGCAAAGACGGACAAGACGCGTCCACAGCTGCGCGGAATGCGGCCGGAGAACGCCTGCGTCCGGTCCTGATGACGAGTGTCGCCATGATCGCCGGCATGATTCCCATGGCGCTGGCCATTGGACGCGGCAGCGAAGAAGTGGCTCCCTTGGGCCGCGCTGTTATTGGCGGCTTGTTGTTTGCCACGGCTGCCACCTTGCTCGTGCTGCCAACCATCTTCTCGATCGTGCAGCGCCACGCTAGCGTGGAGTCTCCTACGTTAGATCCGGATGATCCTGCCTTCTCCGCATCGGCGCCGGAGGTGAACGAATGATCTTGCGCTATTCGTTGCTGGCTATCACGGCGCTCGCCGTGAGTATTTCTTTTGGATGCAGCAGTACGCCTGCCTCTCAGTCGGAGAAGCCTGCAATCTCTGGTTCAGCGCAGGAGGTGAACGTCGTCGCGGTCGAATCGCAGAAGCTCAACACAGTGCTGTCGCTTCCGGCCCAAACCACTCCTTACGAAGCAGTCGCGATTTTTCCCAAGGTGACGGGCTTCATTGAGAAGATTTCAGTGGATCGAGGATCGCACGTCAAATCAGGCGACCTGATTGTCCAGCTGTCCGCACCCGAGTTGCTAGCGCAGCGATCCCAGGGAGAGGCAAATCTGCAAACGGCTCAGGCGCATCTTGCAGCAGCCCAGGCGAAGCTACTCTCTGACAACGGAACCTATGAGCACTTGACCTCTGCGGCAAAAACGCCCGGAGTTGTTTCCGGCAATGATCTGCTCGTGGCAGAACAAACCACGGCTGCCGACCGCGCGCAGGTAGAAGCTGCCCAGCACGGCGTGCTCGCCGCTCAAGATGCACTGCGCAGCGTGACGCAGCTTGAATCGTATCTTCAGATTCGCGCGCCGTTTGACGGGGTGATTACCGAACGCAATCTGCATCCGGGCGCGCTGGTTGGCCCGTCCTCCGGACAATCCGGTGCGCAACCGATCGTGCGCATCGAAGACGTAGGACGATTGCGATTGATTGTTCCAGTGCCGGAGCAGTACGTTCCCGGAGTCCGCGAAGGAACATCCGTCGCGTTCACCATTCCCGCGTATCCAGGCCAGACGTTTCGTGCGCCGATCGCGCGCATCTCCCACGACATCGACCAGAACACGCGAACGATGGCCGTCGAACTCGACGTGCGCAACCTACAGATCACGCCCGGAACATTCGCCAACGTTCAATGGCCCGTTGAGCGCGGGTATCCGACGCTGTTTGTCCCCACCGCTGCAATCACCACCAACCTGCAGCGCACATTCGTGATCCGAGTTCGTGACGGCAAGGCGGAATGGATCGACGTGAAGAGCGGCGCCAGCGCTGCCGGAAAAACTGAGGTGTTCGGGGATCTCAAAGACGGAGACCAGGTCGTGGTGCCTGCCAGCGACGAACTCGCCCCCGGCACGACAGTTGTGGCACACGCCGCCAACAGCTCCCGATGATCTGTCACCACGATCGCCTGTTCGGATTTCGTAACGCGCCGCATTTCTTCTCTACCTCCGCAGCCATTGATCCCACAATTCCGCGTTGATCCCGGAGCGAGACAAGAGTAAGAATTCCAGACACGCAATTCTGTCAGGGGGATGTGATGCTCGAAGCAGCCACCGGCGCGGTCTCTCCACCCATCAATCTGTCCAACGTCGTGTTGGCCATCGGCGGCTTAGGAACCGCCGCCTACGGCGTGGTCGACGCCTGCAAGGGTTTTGGCGGAGGCATCTCCAATCGCGGATACTTCGACATCAAGAAAGTCATGGCGCAGTTTATTCCGCCATCCGCATCAGCCCACGCCCAAGACGCGGCTCTGTCGTTTGAGTCGATCATGAGGACCCTTCGCGCCAATTGGCTCAATGGCATGGCGCTCGCCGACCAGAAGGCGGTTGCAAAGGCGCTAATCAAACTCAGCCTCAACGAAGACACGGCAGAGCGGATGGCTCGGGCGACGGGACTTGACCAAGACACTCTCCAAAAGATCGCGGAGAAGCTCTCGGGGAAGTTAGACACATCCACGGGAAAGCCGCCGCTGACTCCAGCAGAAACCGACCTCTACGGACGATTCGATCTTCTGCTCTCCGCCATGCTTGATCAGGCATACGAGCGGGCGGACCAGCGATATCGCAACAGCGCCAAATTGCTGGCAGTTGTCGTCGCCGTTGCACTGGCTCTGCTCGGCGCCAAGACGATATACGGTCATCTCGGTTGCGGGGTCTGGGAGCGCGCGCTCATCGGCGGCCTGCTCGCAACTCCGCTGGCGCCGATTGCGAAAGATCTTGCCAGCGCAATTCAGGAAGGGGCCAAGCTGGCGCAGGCCTGGAAAAAGTGACCTACTTCATCGATCTCCGTGCTGAATCGGTGGGCGGCAGCCCCGTGCCTGATGCCGATAGCGTTGTGATCCGCCAGGACACGCAGGCCAATCCCAGCCCCGATCCATCGCATCAGAGCGACAAGGAACTCTCTGCCGCGGTGCTGGGACGTGACGTTTTGCTGGCGACACACGGTTTTCACGTGGACCGGGACCATGGCATCGCCTATCTCACGCACTGGCAGCGCTTCCTCGATCTTGGCGCAAACGGATTCTTTGTTGGCGCTCTGTGGCCCGGAGACTCCAGCTGGCTTCCCTATCTCGATTACCCGGCCGAAGGAAGTGCGGCCATCAAAAGCGGAAAGATTCTGGCCGCGTACCTGCGTAAATATTTTTCTGGCGTCAACAGCGTCTCGTTTGCATCGCACAGCCTGGGCGCGCGCATGGTGCTGGAAACCGTGCGCAACCTGACCCAAGGCTCACAACCGGTCGTGAAAGTGGCGCGGCTTGTCCTGATGGCGGGAGCGATTGATGACACTTGCCTGATGAAGGAATACGCAGACGCGGCCGGGAAGATAGAAAAGATCTCGGTGCTCGCTTCCAGTTGCGATGAGGTTTTGAAGTGGGCGTTCCCCGGCGGCAATCTTCTTTCGGGCATTCTCACTCGCGGTTCGCCGTACTGGAACGGCGCATTGGGGCGCTACGGACCGTATCCCGCGAACCAGCCGCAGAATCTTTCGCAAACGCCCAACATCCCGGACGACTGGAAATTCGGGCACCACAATTACATCAATTTCGATAGTCCTGTGGTTCCACCACAGCAGGAATGTGCGCCCTTTCCGCTCTCGGTGATTGTGCCGCCCCAGGGAACAGCGGTTCCTTCCCCAGACATCAACTGGCAACAGGCTTTCGCAGCTGGCTTTGTATCGACGAGATTCAAATAGCCCGGACACCTATCGTTTCACTTCACTCATCAGCGCCAGCAGATTGTCTTCCGTATCGCGGAAAAAAGTCATCCACAGGTCGTGATCGGGCATGCGCGCAATCATGTGCGGCTCGTCTTCGAACTTCACGCCTTTCTCTTTCATCCCGGCATGCGCCGCCTTGATATCGGTGACCGCGAAATACAGAATCGAGCTGGCGTGGTCGAACTCAGGCTTCTCCGGGCGGTCGAGCATCAGCCGGACCCCGTTGCAATCGAGAAACGCTAAGCCCGGAGGCGCCTTAAACAGCAGTTTCAGCCCCAATACCTTTTCGTAAAAATCGGCGGCGCGCTCCACGTCATGCGTCCGAATCTGAATTTGCCCCAGCTTTGTGATTCCAGGTCCACTCGTTGTTGTCATGCTCTTGACCTCCATCCAGAAATTAGTTAGCATAGCTAACTATATTTGGGAGAGAATGTCAATACCCAGCCGCACTTTGTCATTCCGAGCGAAGCGAGGAACCTGCTGCTTGCATGCAGCGCCGATGCTGCCGGCAGACAGCAGGTTCCTCGACGGCTTCGCCGTCTCGGAATGACAGTTGGAAGAAGAATTCGTCACAATTAAATAGACATGCCGCGTCGAAGATCAATCAACAATCAACAATCAGCAATCAGCAATGATGTTCTCTCCATCGCCGACCGCCTGCACTCTGCCGCCATCCACCTGCTGCGCCGCGTGCGCAAGCAGGATGTCGCGACGGGAGAAGGCCCGGCGCGCCTCTCTGCCCTTTCAGTGCTGGTGTTTGGCGGCCCAAAGACGCTCGGCGAACTCGCCGCCGCCGAACAGGTCAAGCCTCCTACGATGAGCCGCATGGTGGCTGGCCTCGCCCGCGATCGCCTCGTCGAGATCGCCGCCGATCCTCAGGACGCCCGCCGCATGCACATCCGTGCGACTGCGAAGGGCAAAGCCCTACTCGAGAAAGGGCGCGAGCGCCGCATCGCTTACCTGGCCGCACATCTGGACCGTCTCTCTGCCGATGAGCTTCACATTGTCGGTCAAGCGACCGAAATTCTCGCGCAGGTCCTCAGAGATTGGGACTGAATAATCTCTCTTGCGGTAACGTGACCTTCAGTTACCATGGGCAGGTGAAATTCACAGGCTTCTTTCGGGATACTGTGAGGTTCTCGGGTAAGGGTCTCGATCGGTAAGGGCATTCGTGTCGAAAATCCTCGCGTTGGCAGTCCCGGGTTCCGTTCTCCCCTGGTAAGTCATCAGTACAAATTGCTGTTCGAAAGGATCGAAGTGTTTCGTCCTCGAGCCATCGTGATCACCGCCATAACGCTGTGGGTGGTGCACGTGTGCCTGCTGCTTACCGTGGGATCTCGTTCGTTCGGACCGATTCTTTCTGACGTCCTCCAGGCGGTGATTGGCGGGCTTCTGGTTATTTGCCTGGTTCACACGGCCCGGCGCTCGGAAGGAATGGCGCGCGCCTTTTGGCACCTGGGCACAGTGGCCTACGTGCTGTGGATGATCGCGCAAGGCCTTAGTGTCGCGAACGATATGCACCCCATGGAGCCGGCGCAGTGGATCATGAACCTGTTGTTCTCCTTCTGGTTCGCGCCGCTAGCAATGGCGCTGTTTCTCGATCCCGATCACGAGGCCGGACGCGTCGATGCGCTGCTCGCTCTCGATTTCGTTCAGGGCGTACTGGTTTGCGTCGCCGCCTATCTCTATTTCTTCTATATCCCAAAAGTGGAGTCCGGAGGCGAACTGGCCCATACCGTCTGGGCCCCCTACTTCGGAGGCTACGGCCTGGTCTCAACGGCCTTTGTGTTGCGCGGAATCCTTACACATTCTCGCGATGTGCGACGCCTGTTCGGCACCATGGGAGCCTTCCTCGCGATGTCCGGCTGTGTCGATGCCCTCTATTACTACGGCCCCGGCCAAGGGCTGAAAACCGGGCAGTGGTTCGATGCTCTCTGGAGCGCGCTGCTGGTCATCCCTATGCTGATTGCTGCCAGTTGGAATCAGGATGAGGCCCCGGAAGCCACAGCCGATCCCAAGCCGGCTGAAAAGCGCATCTACACGGAACTTTTCTACCTCATTTATCCGATGGCAGTGCTGCTCATGTCGCTGCGCATTGCCGTGGAGCACTTGACGCTCGCCGGCCTAGTCGTCGGAATGTCGTTCGTCTGCTCGAGCGCGCGACTTCTAGTAACACAGAACCGATTGCTCAACGCCAAAGAAGCGTTGCGCCGCGAAGCCTCGCGCGACAGCCTCACCGGCCTGTGGAATCACAAAGTGATTCTCAACATACTCGATCGCGAACTGGTGCGTGCCGAACGCGACCAGCAAGCCGTGGGCGTCATCATGATCGATGTCGATCACTTCAAGGCCATCAACGACACGCGCGGGCACGCTGCCGGCGACGTCGTGCTGCGCATCATTGCGAGCGGAATTGCGGCGATGGTCCGTCCTTACGATTCGGTCGGACGCTACGGCGGAGAAGAATTCCTGATAATCGCTCCCGGCTGCGGTCTGGGAGAAACCTGGGAGTTGGCCGAGCGGGTGCGCACCCACGTCGCCTCCTGCAGCATCATGGCGGGAGGTTCGCACGTAAAGGTCAGTTTGAGCCTGGGCGTTACCACGGGCCAGAAAGCGGCCGATCTGGAAAAAGTTCTCAACGCTTCCGACAGCGCGATGTACCAGGCCAAGCGCGCGGGACGCAACCGTGTTGAACCCAGCCTGGAAAAGGCCGCGGGCGCAGGACGCGGCAGTGCCTCCTCCGCGGAGCACGATTTCTGGATCTAGCGGCGTTTTCACCACGGAGACACCGAGTCACGGAGAACAGCTTCTTGTTAGTCACGGAGAACGGCGCTTCCCAGCCTTTGTCATTCCGAACGACGCAGCCGTGAGGAATCTGCTGTCTGCCGGCAGCTTCCACGCTGCATGCCAAGAGCAGATTCCTCGCTTCGCTCGGAACGACAAAGTGGTTTTTTTGCGTGACCGGGGTTTTGCGTGACCGGGGTTTTTGCGTGCCTGGGCTTTTCCTCCGTGCCTCCGTGTCTCCGTGGTAGATGTTTGGTCGTGAAACTAGCTCCGCCTACAGCGGTCTCGACCTGCACCTTGCGCAGGAACTCCGCCGCTTCTTCGGGGATCACCGTGTTGATGAACATGCCCGATCCCAGTTCGAATCCCGCAGTCCGCGTCAGGCGTGGGATCACGCTCATATACCAGTGGAAATAGCGCACGCCCACGCACTCGGCCGGCGCGGTGCGGATGGTGAAATTGAAGTCCGGATTATCGAGCCCGTAGTAGAGCTTTGCCAGTACCGTCCGCAGCACGCGGCCCAGATCGGCAATTTCCGCCGCGCTGATGTCGCCGAAGCTCGCCATGTGCCGCCGCGGATAGATGTGCGTGCTGAATGGCGCCGCCGAGGCAAAGAGTTCCATCGCGACAAAATGCTCGCTCGTCAGCACGATGCGTTTCTGCTCGTTCATTTCCTCGTCGATGACCTGACAGAACATGCAACAGCCAAAGTCATCGAAGTGCCGTAGCGCCTCGTGAAAACGCTGGCGCACCTGGTACGAGATCACCGGCGTGGCAATCATCTGCGAGTGCGGATGCTCCAGGCTGGTGCCGGCGTCGGGGCCATGGTTCTTGAAGATGGTCACTTGCGCGATGCGCGGATCAAGGCTGATCTCGTCATACCGCGTCTTGTACACGCGCAGAATATCGGCCACGTGCGAGTCAGGCATCTGCGCCAGGGCCAGCGAGTGGTCAGTCGTTTCAACGATTACATCATGAACGCCGAATCCCTTCATCGAGCGAAGCGTGCGCCGGATGGAGCGCTCCGGCTCCAGATCGGGCGACAGGGCCGCGAACTTGTTCGGCACAACGCGGACCTTCCATCCGGCACCGTCGTGCAGGCGCAGGATCTCGGGCGGCGTCTGATCTTCGTGCCCGGGACAGAACGGGCACTTTTCTGAAAACGATACTGCTGGTTTTGCTTGCCGGTGCACCGCCATCTGATCCGGACGCTTGGCGCGTTCGGTTGCGATCACGACCCATTCCTTCGTCATGAAATTCTGGCGGAGTTCCGGCATAAGAAGACCTCCTGCGATGTTCACGACCATTGTACGAATAGCCGAGGGCGACCGAAACGGTACGTGGGGACGTAGCCGGGATCATGCCAAGCCGGATCGCGTTTCTAACTTTGTCATTCCGAAACGGCGAAGCCGTCGAGGAATCTGCTGTCTGCCGGCAGCTTCGACACTGCATGCAAACAGCAGATTCCTCGCCGTGCTCAGAATGACAAAAAACTTTGCAGGATCCGGAGTTTTGCACAGCCACTTCGTGTGACATCTGACGCAGACATCTCTTCAACCTTTCTCTAACTTTGTCATTCCGAAACGGCGAAGCCGTCGAGGAATCTGCTGTTTGCCGGCAGCTTCGACGCCACATGCAAACAGCAGATTCCTCACTTCGCTCAGAATGACAAAGCGCAGAGGCAGAGCGCTACCACTATTCGCCGTCGACTTTCAAGAACAAAAACGGTGGGAAACAAAACATAGTATTAAAACGTTTATGGCGTGCCTTTGGCACTAGCGCAGAACGTCGACTTTGTGTACGATGGCGCCGTCTACCGAGTAAGCCCAATTTTGTCCCAATCACCCGACACAGGAGGTTCTCATGCCCTCTGCTCGTATCTCCCTCACATCCTCGCGGATTAAGTTATTCCTCTCACTCCTTGCAATTGCACTCATGCTGCCTTCCCTGCTTTCTGCGCAGGCCTACTTCGGCACGGTCAGCGGTGAACTGACCGACGCAACCGGAGCACTGGTACAAGGCGCCACTGTCGTCCTTACCGATCAGCAAAAAGGATTCTCGTTCACCACAACGTCCGATGCTAACGGGCGTTATCTGTTTCGTTCGGTGGCACCGGGAACGTACGTGGTGGCCGCCGAAGTGAGGGGCTTTGAGAAAGTCGGCAGCAAGCCTTTCAAAGTGGACATCAACGAGAATGCCACCACAAACCTGTCGTTGAAAGTTGCGGGCGCGAGCCAAACCATTCAGGTTGAGGCCACGGCGCAAGCCATCCAAACGGAAGACGCTGAGACCGGCCAGGTCGTCAATCGCAAGTTCATCAACGACCTGCCATTGATTAGCCGGAATGTTGTGGACCTGACCTCGCTGGCGCCGGGCGTTACCGAGATGGACGACCAGTGCGGCGCAAGCTGCACGGGCACGAACTTCGTCTCGAATGGCAGCCGGGGATCGACCTCCGATATCTTGTCGGACGGTGCGTCAGTCACGAATTCCGAACCAAATGGCGGCATCACGGCGGCGACCTATCTTCCGTCCCCCGAAGCGGTGGAAGAGTTCAAAGTGGAGCAGACGAATTTCAGCGCCGAGTACGGGTTCTCGGGCGGCTCGGTTGTAAACATGATCACCCGCTCGGGCACGAACGCCTTCCATGGCAGCGCATACGACTTCGTCCGCGACCAGTCACTCGATTCCAACAACTGGTTCAACGACCATTATGGCGTTCCCATTCCCGCGTTGCGCCGCAACAATTACGGCGGCACCATCGGCGGCCCGATTTTCAAGAACAAGACGTTCTTCTTCTTCGACTATGACGGGTACCGCCAGAACGGTCTGGGTACGGCGCAAGCTGGAGTTCCTACCGACGCGATGCGCGCCGGCGACTTCGGCGAAGTTTGCACCGCAAATGGAGGAACGTTCAATAGTGCCGGACTCTGCAGCGTGGGTGCCGGGCAGCTCTGGGATCCCTTTCAACGCACCTATGACGCGAACAACGGCGTAGCGGTTCGAATGAATCCGAATGCTTTCATTCCCTTCAACAACATCGCGAAATACGCCAGTCCTGGCAATCCGAAAGTTCCGAACGCGATAAAAGCGAATGTTCCAGGAAACCTGATCGATCCGGTGGCTCAGACCATGATGAGCTATTTCCCAGAGCCGAACATCGCGGGCAACAACATATACGACAACTTTATTGCTTCGGGGGCCAACCAGAGCTTCAACGATCAGTTCGATATCAAAATCGATCAGCGCTGGACACAGAACAACCTGATGAGCGTGAAATACTCGCAGCAGTGGAGCCATGGCTCATCGTTCAACTGCTTCAAAAACTTCACGGACCCATGCGAGGGCGGTCCAAACAGAACGACGGCTCACCTCTTTGCCATCAACGACACGCACACGATCACGCAAACCCTGTTACTCAACGTAACGCTGGGCTTCACGCGCGGCGCATGGCACATCGACGCCTACAACCCGCAAGGCGTGAACGACCCGCTCGGCAAGTTGGGATTCCCATCCTATCTGTACGAAAACGGCTTCAAGGGCGTCCCGCCGATATTCATCAGCCAATACTTCAGTGCGGGATTTGCCAGTATCGGAACCGATCCCTACGGCAACTACCGCCTGGGCCAGGACACCGGACAACTTACCGGCACACTCGACAAGGTCCACGGTGCTCATGAAATCAAGTTCGGTTTTGACGGCCGCATACACCAGATCAACTACATTCAGACCAACGCGCCGTTAGGCTACTTCAGCTTCGATACTGGCGGAACCGGCGCCTGTCCGGGAGCAGGTGAAGGAGATTATGGCCAAACGGGTATCGATTTCTGCGGTGGAGACTCGATGGCCAGCTTCATGATGGGCAAGATGAACGGGAACTCGTACTACGAGATCCAGACGCGCCCAGCCACAACAAACTATCAGTACGGATTCTTCGTGCTCGACAACTGGAAAGCGAATCAGAAGCTGACTTTGAATCTCGGTCTGCGCTATGACGTGACCTTGCCGCGTACCGACCGTTACAACCGGCAGGATTGGTTTGATCCGACCGCGACCAGCCCGTTGAACGGCGGAAGCATCAGCTACAACGATCCAGTTACGGGAAATCCGGTCACAACGGCATTGAAGGGCGGCGAGGTTTTCGCCACCTCCGGCCAGCGAAAGAACTACGTAACCGACTGGCATGACATCCAGCCGCGCTTCGGTTTCGCCTACCAGTTTGCTCCCAAGATGGTGGTCCGCGGCGGCTATGGGATTTACTACGGTCAGTCGCGGTCGGGCGTGACCGGAGTTGTGCCGTTTGGCAATGCCGGATTCAACCAATACACCAACGTGATCAGCACCTACCAGAACGACGGCGCAACCCCATACCTGCATTTGAGCAATCCGTTCCCGAACGGATTGATCCAGCCTGCCGGAAGTTCGCTCGGCCTGATGAACGATGTGGGATTCGGAGCGAACGGCCCGCTGCGCACGCTGGCGCAAAACCTGACACCGCAAGAGCAGAGTTGGAGTCTGGGCGTCGAACGACAACTACCCTGGAACGTGGTGCTTAACGCGGAGTACATTGGGAAGAAAGGCACGCACCTTCCTTTCAGCGGAACGAGCTACGGTTACATGCACCTCGGCTCGTTTATTGAACATCTGCCCATCAACAGCCCTGATCCGAACAATCCATGCGCGAACTTTAGCGTAGCGTGCGTGAACAGTTATGTGGACAACCCGTTCGCGCCGGTGATTACCGACCCGAACAGCACGCTCTCGAGCCCGCAAGTTCAGTACGCGCAGTTGTTGGAGCCGTATCCGCAGTTCACGAGCGTATCGACGGACGCGCAGATGATCGCGAGTTCGATTTATCACGGGCTGCAACTGCTCGCCGAGAAGCGTTTTTCCAACGGTTTGCAGTTCCTGGCGACGTACACGTGGTCGAAGTCGATTGACGACTCGTCGCAGGCTGACGATAACGTGACGTGGCTCGGAAGCTTCAGCAGCCTGCAGGATCCGAACGCACCCTGGGCGGAACGCAGCCTTTCGACGTTCGACATTCCGCACGTGATTCAGTTCAGCTATAGCTACGATCTGCCGCTGGGACGCAACCGGGCGCTCGGGGGCAATATGCCGCGGTGGGCCGACGCGCTCATCGGCGGGTGGAAGACGAATGGCATCTGGCGCATCGCGGATGGCCGTCCGCTGGCATTCACGCTGGCTGACGGTGTTGCTCTGCCAACATATGGCGGACAACGGCCCAATCTTGTCGGCGCGCCGAAGAAAGCCTCGCACGACATCGTCGATCAGTATTTCGCCGATACGAGCGTTTTCCAGCGCACGCCGGACTTCACTCTGGGCAACGCGCCGCGAGCCTACGGAGGCATCCGCAGCCCGTGGTCATTCAGTACTGACTTGTCGGTCGCGAAACTGTTTGCGATCCGCGAGGCGATGAACCTGGAACTGCGCATCGAGGCGCAGAACGCGTTCAACCATCCGGTGTTTGGCACGCCTAACACCTCGGTGGACGATCCGAGCTTCGGGCAGATCAGCTACACATCGATTGGACCGAGAGAGGTGCAGTTAGCGGTTAAGTTCAACTTCTAGAAAACAGGGGCTAGGGATCAGGGGTCAGGGGCTAGTTGTCGGAGTTGAGTGCTTCGTGGCCCACCCGCAATCTAGCCCCGTACGTTGTCGTTCCGAGCGGAGCGAGGAATCTGCTGTTTGCATGCAGCGTCGAAGCTGCCGGCAAGAAGCAGATTCCTCTCCGGCTTCGCCGGTCGGAATGACAAGCGATATACGGCTGGCGGATCGCCAGTTCCCCCCATCCCTCGCGTTCTACAGAAAACACCTTAGTGCCCACCCGGAAACGCCCCATTTAGACTCACGTCATATTGGATGTCCTTGACCCTTTGGGATTCAGCGCAGGGTTCCGCGTCATCATAGGAAGTCTCAGGAAACGAACCGAACCATGGGGAGCAATGCGCCTTTTTCCCAATCGATGAGCAATAGCGACCACAATCCCAGGAAAGACTCACCTCAGGAACACGAGAACCGCTTATCTCGCATCATCGAATCCGCCCATCTTGGTACTTGGGATTGGAACATCGAGACCGGCGAGTTGGTCTGGTCCCGAGAATGCCTGGAGATGTTCGGGCTCTCTCCGGACGCGCCCATGAGCTACGAGCTTTTCCTCCAAGCCATATATCCGGAAGACCGCGAGCGCGTCAATCAGGCGGTTCAGGCCGCGATCGAAACCGGCGAGGAGTACAGCACTGAGATGCGCTCCGTCTGGCCTGACGGGAGCATGCACTGGATCGCGTCGCGGGGGCGAGTGTATTTCGATAAATCCGGCAAACCGGTCCGCATGAGCGGAGCCGGGATGGAAGTCACGCCCTTCAAGGAAACGGAAGACGAACTGGAGCAGGCGCGGGCTGAAACCAAGGCGCACAGCGACAATCTTGCGGCGGTGCTCGATGCGATTCCCGCCATTACGTTCTTTAGCCGCGACCGCGAAGGCCGCACGATGACCGCCGGTCGCGAGGCGCGCGAAGTCTTCGGCCTGCCGGAAAACACGAACGTATCGCTCTCCGACCCCGAAGTCCGCGAGCGCTTCAATTTTGAGTGGCTCGAAGATGGGCGTGTACTCGCACCGGAGGAATTGCCGGTCCAACAGGCCGCGTCGACGGGGAAAGCAGTCGCGGGGAGGAAATTTGAAGTCCGATTCCCCGACGGAAGGTCGCTCTACCTGCTCGGCCACGCGGTTCCCCTCCTCGATACCTCGGGCCAGTCCCACGGCGCGGTCGGAGCATTCCTCGACATCACGCAATTGAAGAATGCCGAAGCAGAGCTACAGCGGGCCCGTGTGGAAGCCAAAGCCCAGGCCGACAACCTCTCGGCGATTCTGGAAGCCATGCCTGCCGCGGCGTTCATCGCCTACGACCGGAAATGCGAGAACGTCGTCGGCAACAAAGCCGCCTATGCGCTGTTGCGAATGCCGAATGGCGGGAATCCCTCGGTAACGGCGCCCGAAGGCGAGCGGCCCAATATCGTCATCCTTGAAAACGGCCGCGAAGTGCCGCCCGAAGAATTGCCGTTACAGAAAGCGGCGGCGACTGGGCAGGCTGTCCGCGACAAGGAAATGGAGATCCGATTCGCCGATGGCAGTTCCATCTTCGAATACGGCCACTCGGTCCCGTTGTTCGATGAAGCCGGAAACGTCAGGGGCGCGATTGGCGCGTATCTCGACGTCACCGACCGCAAGGTGGTGGAACAGCGGCTGAGGATAACATCGGAGCGGTTCAAAGTCGCGCTGCGCGGGACGCCGATCACCGTGTTCAACCAGGACCTGGATCTACGCTACACCTGGATCTACAACCCGATCGGTGCCCACACGGTGGCAGAGATTATCGGCAAGACGGACTTGGAAATTCTCGAGCGTGAGGAGGATGCGCGGGCGATTGTCACCATCAAGCGGGAGGTGTTGCGCACCGGCGTGAGCTTCCAGGGAGAGATGCAGGCGATGATGAATGGCGCGATGCGCCACTACCACGCCACCATTGATCCGCAGCGCGATCCGCAGGGCCGAATCGTTGGCCTGACTTGTGCGTCATTTGACCTCACGGAACGGAAGCAGGATGACGCGGAACGCGATCGGCTCGCCACGCAACGACAACTCGCGCTCGACGCGGCCAAAATGGGCTGGTGGCGCTTCGATGCCGCCACAAACCTTTCGAAGTGGGACGATACGTTCAAACATATTTACGGCCTTTCTGAAAACCAGGGGTCTTCCCAGCTGGTCATCGACCGCGTGCATCCGGAAGATAGAGATAAAGCGGTCGCACGGTTCAGGAGCGCGATGGATCCGGCTGATCCAAAGCCTTATTTCAACCAGTATCGCGTGCTTTTGCCCGATGGTTCGGTTCGCTGGGTGGAGAGTCACGGGATCGGAGAATTCGAGGGCGAAGGCAGGGCGCGGCGGGCACTGGGCTGCTCCGGTACGGTGCAGGACATTACCGAACGGAAGAAAGCGGACACCCAACTGCAACAAAACCAGGAAGCCTTCGCGAAGTTGGTGGAGAACGCGCCGTATGGCGTGTACGTCATCGATTCACAATTCCGCGTCGCCCTGACGGATCCGGGCTCCCGGACCGAAGCATTCCGCAACGTAGACCCGCTTGACGGGCGCGATTTCGGCGAGGTGATGCGGATTCTGTGGCCCGAACCTCTGGCATCGGAAATCATCGCGATTTTCCGGCAAACGCTCGAAACCGGAGAGCCCTACTACTCGCACCGCTTCCGGAACCTGCGGAAGGACCTGGGCGATGTGAAGGCGTATGAGTGGGAGACCCACCGAATCGTGCTGCCGGATGGGCAGTACGGAGTGGTCTGCTACTACTTCGATTCCACAGAGATGCGGAATACGGAGGATGCGCTGCTCAGGCAAGGAGAGCGCGCTGAATTTGTCTCGGAGGTATCAGACGTCGGTTTCTGGTTCTGCGATCTGCCATTCGACAAGCTGGTTTGGGACAAGCGGGTGAGAAGACATTTCTGGCTGCCAGCGGATGATTCGCCGGTGACGATCGAGATGTTCTATTCCATGCTGCATCCGGATGACCGCGAGCCGACGCGGCGGGCGATCGAGATTTCGATTGCGAAGAACGAGCAGTACGAGGTGGAGTATCGGACCATGGCGCCGGACGGGCGGCAACGATGGGTACGGGCGATCGGGCGCGCCTCGTACGATGAGTCCGGCAAGCCCGTGCGCTTCGATGGCATCACGCAAGACATTACGGCGAGAAAGCAGATTGAAGAAGCGCTGAAGGCCAGCGAGGCCCGGTACCGCACTTTGTTCGAAACCATGACCGATGGCTTTGCGCTGTGCGAACTGTTGCGGGACAAGTCAGGGCGGGCTGTCGATATCCGCTGGATTGAATGCAACTCGGCACTCGAGCGTTTGACTGGGCTCAGCCGAGACGCGGTTGTCGGACATTGCGCCAGCGAAGTGTTTCCTGAGGAATACGAATGGTGGGTCCGCAAGTACGAACACGTCGTGCGGGACAAAGCGGTGCAGCGCTTTGAGCGAGGATCGGCATCGGCCGCCCGGGAATGGGAACTGACAGCTTTCCCGTACGAAGGCGACAAGTTTGCCGTGTTGTATGAAGACATCACGATCCGGAAACAGGCAGAAGATGCGTTGCGCGCCAGTGAGGCCCGATACCGGGATCTTGCGGGCACGCTCGAGCAGCAGGTACAAGAGCGAACGCGCGAATTACAGCTTCGCAATGAAGAAGTTCTGCGCACCTCAGAAGAGTTGCGTGTATTGTCAAGCCGGTTGCTGCAGGTGCAGGATGAAGAGCGGCGCAGGATCGCTCGCGACCTCCACGACAGCTCGGGACAGATCCTGACGGCGATAGGGCTGGACGTGGCCAACATCGTGGAGCAGGCAAGAGCGGAGAAGATACGCGCGATCGCGCCGCAGTTGTTAGCACAGGCCGAAGAGAGCCAGAAGCTAGTCGACCTGCTGCACCGCGAGCTGCGGACGACGTCGTATCTGCTGCATCCGCCGCTGCTCGACGAAGCCGGATTGTCGTCGGCCATCAACTGGTACGTGCAGGGGATGGTACAGCGCAGTGGAGCACAAATTGAGTTCGATTTCCCAGAAAATTTCGGCAGAGTGCCGCGCGAGATGGAACTGCTGATATTCCGGCTGGTGCAGGAATCGCTGACGAATATTCACCGGCACTCGGGAAGCAAGAAGGCAAGAATACGGATTTCGCGCGGAGTGGATGCGGTCACGATCGATATACAGGATTGGGGAAAGGGCATTCCGCCAGAAAAGCTCGCAGAGATTCAGGCAGGGGCGACGGGACTGGGGATCCGCGCAATGCGAGAGCGGCTGATGCAGTTTGGCGGTGAGCTGCGGATTGAATCGGCTGAAGGTGGAACCAGGGTGATGGTAACGGTTCCTTTTGAGCCATCCGATTCCCCTCGTTCGGGCGGTCTCGATCGTGTGGAAGCCACCATCGGGAAAGATTAAGCAAGCTTTCTTCCCGTTTCGAGTAACCACTCACCACAGAGACCACAGAGGAACACAGGGTAACCCCCTTTGCTCTGTCTGGCTTCTTTGCTGCCTTTTGCCGCATCGGCCTAAGTCACCGTGAACGTGGTGGGGCTCTTGGCGGTGCCGCCGGGAGTGGTGATAACGATTTTTCCTGTTTTCGCTCCGCTGGGAACCGTTGCCGTGACTTGACGGTCGGAGTTGACTGTGAAGCTGGTCGCTTTGACTCCGCCGAAGGTGACTTTGGTGGTTTGCGTAAGACTGACTCCCGTGATCGTGACGACCGTACCGACCGGGCCGCTTGAGGGGGAGAAGGAGTTGATCTTCGGGATCACTTTGAATGTGGCGTTACTCTTGAGCGTGCCGGAAGGAGTGGTGACGGTAATCGAGGCGGTGGTTGCGCCTGAGGGAACCGTGGTGGTGATGGCCGAGCCGGTGGAATTCACCGTGAAGCTCGCAGATGCAGCACCGAAGTTCACGGCGGTGGATCCGGTCAGGTTCGTTCCCAGGATGGTGACCGCGGCGCCGACCTTGCCAGAAGTGGTAACAGATTGGACGAAGGGGCCGAGTCCGGTAGAGAGTTTGAAGACGGTGCCGTACTGGTTTTGCTCGCCGCCCTGCAGAGTTGTGCCGTAGAAGTTGCCGTCCGTTGCCTGAAGCAGCCCTCCATACGGGTCAGAGCCATCGGCGCAGTTCGCTTGTGAGCAGAAGGTGTAGAGCGTGGTGAACACGCCCGAGGGCGTGATTTCGAACACTGTGCCGCCGGGATTAACGCCAGAGCCAGTGGTACCGTAGAAATTCCCGTCGGTGGCCTGAATTAATCCGGCATAGGAATAATTTCCGTCTGCGCAACCAGGCTGCGAACAGAAGTTGTAAAGCGTGGTCAGTTTCTTCCCGACGAGTTTATAGACGGTTCCAAAGCTAGTGGTTCCACCACCGGCGGTGGTGCCGTAAAAGTTTCCATCCGAGCCCTGAATGATTCCTGCGTAGGGTCCGCCAGGACTGGTGCCCGCGCCAAAGTTATAGACCGTGGTCAGTTTGCCAGCCGAACTGATTTCGAAGACTGTGCCCGTACCGCTGGCCCCACCGACAATCGTCGTGCCGTAGAAGTTTCCGTTGGAGGCCTGAAACAGTTTGCCGATAGGATTCTCACCGTCGGAGCCCTGGAAGCTGTAGAGGGAGGTGAACTTCCCGGCGGGGGTGAGCTTAAAGACGGTGCCACAGCCACCAGGGCAAGCGCTCTGATTGCCGCCGAAGAGGGTTGTGCCGTAGAGGTTGCCATCGGTGCCCAGCGTCATATTGGCATAGGGCGAAAAACCGTCAGGGCCGGTGAAGGTGTGCAGCACGGTGAAGGTCCCCGAGGGCGTGATTTCAAAGATCGTGCCGCATCCATAGATACCTGGGAGACAGGCGCCGACGGTATCCAATCCGTACTGCGAGGTGGTTCCGTAAAAGTTGCCGTTGGGAGCCATTACGAGCCCGCCGATGGGGAAGTCGCCATCGGGGCAACCTGCGGTAGCGCAGAACGTATAAAGGACGGAGAGTGCACCGCTCGTGGCGATTTTGAAGACGGTGCCAGTGCCGTCGCCCAGATAAGTGGTTCCGTACAGTTGGCCGTCGGTCCCTTGGACGAGATATTCGTAGTAAGGTTCCACACCGTCGATCGAATTGAAGGCATGGAGGCTGGTGAAGGTAGCTTGCGCCGATGCAACAGTTGTGGCCAAGGAAAGTAGCGCGAGCACACACAGGATTGTGCGCGATTTACGGAGCGAAAATGAAGCAAAGGGGTTTTGTTTCGATGTGTCGGGTGTGCAGAACATTGCAACTCTCCTCGGAGCCCGTTGTGTGGGCATGGATGTCGGGCTAGAATGTCAGCCGTCTTTACCGTGTGCGTAATCGGATCAGTTCAGGTCTAACCGCAAGTGCCGTGGGGGAACGGCCTGCTGGGGGCAGAAAGTAGCAAGCCTGCGGGCAAAAGTCTTTACCGAAATCTTAAAATCGGACTTAAAAAACAGTCGAGCTTGCGATCAGCGCTTTTTTATGGAAGATCCGCGCAGAAGTTTCGTTTTCCCACCGTACCACCTGGACCCGGACGAGCGGCGCCTGAGCCGTGATGGCGAAGTGGTGCCCTTAACGCCCAAGGAGTTCGACACCTTGCTTGTGCTGGTGGAAGCTGCCGGACGGGTGGTTGAGAAGGAGGATCTGATTGGGCTGGTTTGGCCGGGCAGCTATGTGGGCGATGGCAGCCTGGCAAGAAATATTTCAGTTCTGCGGAAGGCGCTCGGGGAGGGAGTGATTGAGACGCTTCCGAAAAAAGGATACCGGATCAATGTGCCGGTCAACCGGGTGGAAGGGGGGCGAAAGCCAGCGATTGTGGAGGAGGGAGTCGAGTCGAATCCACAGCCGGGGCTGGCTGGCCCGGCCGAGGTGATACCCCCTGCGGTGTACTGGTGGCGCCGACGAGCTTTGGTCTGGGTGACGGTGGTGTGCGCTGTCCTGCTCGGGATGGCGGTTCGCCTTCCCGGCATGAAATCCAGGATGCGCTCCACCACTGCGAAAGCTGATCCCGTCCAGACGATTCTGATTCAGAAAGAGGGCGCGATCGACCCGTTGGATGAAGGATTCAAGGTGTGGGGGGACGAAGGGAACTATACACACATCGTTCGAAACGCAGCTAATACCGGCTTCGATCGATGGAAACTGATAACGCGAGACCAGAGCTCGTATTATCGCCCGCTGAGTGACGCGGAAAAGCAGTTCGCCATGCAGAGAGACTGGATTTTAACTTGCATCTGCGCGCTAGAGAAGGGCGCCGGATCCTCAATCATCGATCTTGGGCCAGGGATCGGGCCACGTTTCGATATGGCTTATCTGCAAGAGGGGAACAGGTATTTCGTCGTACTAACCCAACAGATCTCGCCTGAGTATGAGTTCTACGCGAAAGTCGAGTTTCCTGGAGTGGGTGATATCGACCATCCACATACGTTTGAGATGCGCTACGACCACGTGACACAGTCCGCGAGTTTATGGATCGATGGCCAGCAAAGGGCGACGGGATATCGGGGCCATCATCAGTTCCAGCAAAACGGGGGACTGATGCTGTCCGCCGCGACTTATCTCAAAATGCCGGAGAGCAGCATAGTGTTTCGCCGGGTCAGGTTTGAAGCGAGGTAACTTTCTGAGTGGCGAAATCTTGCCAAGAGCAAACCTCAGGCGCTAAAGCGCGCGTCTTCTCTGCAGATCGTTGGCACGAGTGAACTCGTGGCCTTCCCGGTTACGTTGATCGAATTGATCTGAGTTGGCAGTTTCTGCATCGGGACACTCGCTGCGCTCGGGGCGGACGAGGCGTCCGCCCCTACACAACACACACATTCGCCTGCACAACATACACATTTTCCACACAACACACCGATTCCATCTGTTGCTGGTTAGGCTTCGAAACCGATCTGGCAGATTCGGCCGACGAGGTAATCCTCGGGAGTCTTGCCTTCTGCGACGGGAACCACCTCAATCGCGGATGCGTGGTTGTGGGGGCGAAGAAGTAACTGATTGGAGACCAGTTCAGCGTAGCGAACCACGCAATTATCGTTTTTCAGAACAGCGTACATATTCAGTTCGCCCCTACGATAAGGCCGGAATGAGTTGTAATGGCGGTCGATCAGGAGCGTGGCCCCGGGCACGAGGCGGGGTTGCATGGGCAAAGCTTCACGGGCATCGAGCTTGATCAGGAGGAAGCGCTGCCAGCTGGAACGGTTCCCTTCCGGCTCTGGCCTGATTTTGTGCAGGAAGGATTTTTTGAACTTGAGGATTTCCTTGACGTGCATGCTGGTGACCAGGGGCTGAGTTGCAGCGGTCGCGGCGTCGGTAAGAACGACGTTTTCGAATTCATCGCTGGTGGGCGGAAGAATGGAGGCGCGCTTGTTCACTTCGGCGGGATCGAGGAGATCGAGCACGGAAAGATGCTGGACCTGGAGGACCTTGTCCATGCCCTCGATGCTGAGTCCACGTTTGCGATTGAGGAAGTTGGAGATATGAGCTTGTTTGAATCCCGTTTGCTGAGCAAGGCGGAGCCCGGTCAATTCACCTGCTTCGATGCGGTCCCAGAGGATTTTACGGAGATTATCTTGCAGGACTTTGAACTTCATCAGCGGAGTATAGCAGCGGGCTATGGGGCGGGGTTATCCGCAAATGAGAGTAGTTCGAGGGGGATTGGGATTCAGCTGGACTGTTCGCTCGGGATTCTAGATGCAAGGGGTTGTGCCGGGATTAGCGGAGTCAAAGACCCCACCCTCTCTCCACAAAAAACGGCGAAGAGAAGGTTGGGGCACCCTCGAATTCCAACGGAGTTTTGCAGGCGGGTTATTCCAGAAAAAATAAGTGCGGAATAGTTTGGGAGTTGAGGATGAGAATCAGTGAGTTAGCAGCGAGAAAGATTTCCACAGGCACGGAATGTCCATCCAACCTTGACTGAGAAAATTCACAGCTATAGGATCGCGGCATCTGAGGGACCAAAATGCTCTATGGTAAAAGGCCATGATGAGTCAACCAGATAACTTCAGAGAAGAGAAGGAGTTCGGGGAATTCAGGCGGAAAGTAAAGGCAGCCGAGGTGTTATCGGCATCCATGGAGCGCTTGCTGTTATCGCTTCGCTTCACAGGACGGGTGAGCGTTGTGATGCAGAACGGGCGCGTACTCAAGTCGGGTTACGAGGAAGGATACTTCCGGCAACGAGCGGAGCTCGACGAGTAGGCGCCATCACAAACTGTGAAGGCGAAGGAGGTCAGGCGACAACACGCGACTTTGACCGCGAGTAGAGGTCCGCAAGATCACAACAATTAAATAGCCCAAGCAGGCCATCGTAAGAGAAACGAGCCCTGCGTTCGGTCCACGAGTTAGTTCGGGGATCAACGCAGGGCTTTTTGTTCTTGAGCGAGGGATGAGGCCGCGCGGGTACGAAAGACCGTTTATTCATTCAATCTTGGAGGAGTGATGAGGAGCAATCATAGGAACGAAAAGCATGTACGAATGGAATTGAAGTATTGCGAACATTGTGGAGGCCTTTGGGTGCGAGAGGGTGGAGCTGGGGTGTATTGCCGGAAATGCGAGGCGAAGGTCGCAGATCTGCCAGTTCCGAAGAAGCGCCCGGGACGGCTCATGCTCCCGAAGCAGGAGACGTCGCAGGTGCAGAAGTATGGCTGTGGAATTCCTGAAGACGTAGGGGACATGGAAGCTGCCGGAGGTGTGGCATGAGCGGCATGATCCTGTCGATTGCAGCGGAGGCGGAAAAAGGCGGTGAGATTGTAAACAGTGAGTTGGGGCGGCGGAGAAAGATGCGCGATGCGGCTGAAGATTTACCGGCTCATTCTTTTCCGCCGCGTCGGAATGCGGCATCAAGTGATCCACAGGGTGCATGCGGAGAGGAGTCGAAGCTCACGCAGGCACTCGAGGACGCGGTGGCTGAGGCACGCAGGGCAGTGTACGAGGAGAGGAGGCGGAGGCGGATCTATCGCGGCCGGACGATCAACATGCTGCGGCGGTACATGCGGTATTCGATGGAAACGGGGCGGTTGCCTTCGTTGCTGGGGCGTGAGTTTTTTCGCGCGAAGGTAACGAGCTATATCGTGGTGACGTTCGAAGACCGGGTCATCTTCGTACACGATATGGAGACATGCCTGAACAAGCTGGACGAGTTTTCACGGGCGGTTCTTGGGCGCGTTGTGCTGCAAGAGTATGGACACGAAGAGGCAGCACGTTTGTTGGGTTGTACCCGGATGACAGTTCACCGCACGTTGTTGAATGCGCTTGATGAGCTTAGCCGAATTATGGTTCGACTCGGGTTACTAGAGCGAGTGCTGCCGGTTTCGCGCAAACCTTGTCAAGGGGGTCTAAAGAACGATTTTCTTGTAAGTGATTGCAGTGATGGCAAATAAAAATGTGTAAGTCATGTTACAAATGGTCTATTCAATTTGTTATTCTAGATTTAGAGAGTTAGACAAACAGAACCTCCTGTAGAAGGCGCGCCCAAAGGTGCGCCTTCTGCTTTTTGATAGCGATTCATAAATCTTATATTTGGGTGTTGGGGAATGATCAAGAAAAAGGCGAAGGGTAAGAAGGCGGCGAAGAAAGCTGGCAAAAAACGGAGCGCGAAGAGCAGCAAAGAATTGAACGTTGCCGAGATACGCCAGAATATTGCAGCAATGATCAAAGCGGAGGCTGAGGAGTTGGCTGACGCTGTCATCGAGGAAGGCAAAAAGGGGCAGCTTCCAACCGTTAGGTATCTCTTTGAAGTAGCAGATATTCATCCTCCAATCGTGCAGGAGACAAAACCTGCGGAGAAGGAGGAGAGCCTGGCGGAGACTCTGCTGAAAAGCTTGAACGTACCGACTGATCCGGTGATTCACGAGATGTATGAGAGAGGCGAGGATGTTGTGATCATCCCTCCGAATGCCGGACGGACGCCGGATGAGGAAGAGAAGAAGGACGCGGAAATGGCTGCGACCGGTGCATCGGTCTGAGTCAGAGAACAAGTTCTTTCACCACAGAGGGCGCAGAGGAAGTCAAAATCCCCATCCTGTTGCACAAAACGCGACAAGGGTGGGGCGCCCCGGGAGCTTCGAGAGTTTGGGGAATCAGGTATCTTAGAATTGGGGAGAGCGGTGACGGCCGAACGCGTTGCGATCTGGGTTGGGGAAGGAAAGATCAAGCGAGCAGCGCAGCGGCCCGAGGTTTCTGAGAGGCGCTCTTACAGGACAGGAATGGATATTACATGGTTGACGGACCGCATCGCGGTGGGCGGCGGAATATGGACACCCGACAACATGGAAAGGGTGGGGCTAGCGGGGATCACGCATGTGATCGACATGCAGATCGAATTTGATGACACGCCGCTGGGAAGGCCGTTGGGAATTCAGGTTTTGTGGAATCCAACGGATGATGATTTTGAGCCGAAGCCTCCGGAATTGTTTCAACGCGGGGTGGACTTTGCGCGGACGGCGCTGGAGGACGAGGATGCGAGATTGTTTATTCATTGCGCAGCCGGAGTGCACCGCGCGCCGATGATGGCGCTGGCGGTACTGGGATCAATGGGATGGAGCCTGGAGGACGCGCGGGAGTTGATTGAGCAACGGCGTCCGGTGGCGGATTTCGCTGACGTTTATTTTCAGAGTGTGGAGAACTTTCTGGATGGGAAGGTAACGTCTTAAGAGCTTTCACTACAGAGGACACAGAGGGACACAGGGGAAATCAAAATCCCTTTCTGACAAGAGTTTGATGGAGGAGAAGATGGGTTACGCGGGCCGCCGCCCTATGGGGCGGCTTTTTTATTGGGCGCTCATTTTAATCACGGCATTTGGCTTGGCGCTTTCGGCGTTCGGAGCTGCGCCCCAGAGTGGGGCGGCCACGACCACGGTCAGCGATACGGTTTATCAGGCGGACGGAAGCGCGGCGAGTGGAACCCTGATTATCACGTGGCCGGCATTTGTAACTGCGGACGGAGTGGCTGTGGCGGCGGGGAACACCAACGTGACGCTCGGACCTGGCGGAGCTCTGAGCGTCGCGCTGGTGGCGAACGCGGGCGCTACTCCGGCGGGAGTTTATTACTCGGTGGTGTACCAGCTTGGGCCTGGCGAAGTGAAAACCGAGTTCTGGGTCGTGCCGACGAACTCTCCGGTGAATCTGGCGGCGGTGAGAACGACGCCGGGGACAGGACTGGCCGCGCAGCCGGTGTCGATGCAATACGTAAATTCGGCATTGGCCACAAAGGCTGACGATAGCTCAGTGGTGCATCTCAATGGGTCAGAGACGATCAGCGGAACGAAGATCTTTGCGAGTGCTCCGACGGTGCCGGCGCCAACTGATACCGGAAGCGTGGCGAACAAGGCTTATGTGGATTCCGCGATCAGTAATGTTGGCGCTGGAAATTATCTGGCGACCAGCGGCGGGACGATGACCGGACCGCTTACGCTTTCGGGGACGCCCTCGGGGCCTTTGCAAGCTGCTCCCAAGCAATATATCGATAGTGGCCTATCGACGAAAGCGGACATGGTGGCGGGTCTTGTTCCGGCGAGCGAATTGGGATCAGGAACCGCGACGGCGGGGAGTTGCCTGCTGGGGAATGGAACGTGGGGCGCGTGCGGGAGCGGAGGCGGGGGCGGAAATGTCTCAACCACGCCAGCCGCGAGTCAGAATGTGATTCAGCCTGCGGGCACACAGTTTTCCGCGAATACCCTAGCGAACGCCAGATATGTGACTGCGAGTTGGAACTGGCTGCAGACGCCCGCGGATGATCTAAGTACAGCTGGCAATAACACGATTCATCTGACTCCGTGCCCGTTGGGAATGGATACGACGAATAATGCCAACGCGCAATATGCGGTGTATATCGCCGGTACGGGAATAGCGGAGGCAGCACCGGTGACGGGCGGAACGTGCAGTCCGGGCGCGGCGAGCGGGACGATTACGGTTACGACGGCATATTCGCACAGTGCTGGATATACAGTGGGGTCGGCCAGCAGCGGCATTCAAGAGGCGGTGAATGACGCGGGAGGACAGCGTGGAACGATTGTTTTGCTGCCAGCTTCAGGATCGACACCCAACTACACGGTACATTCTACGGTTTTTCTGAATACATCCAGGACGCTACTGACCGGATATGGCGCGATGGTGCAGTGCTTTACGCGGAATGCATGCGTGATCGACGGGGATTATGTCGGGAGTTCCGGGTACTTCAACACCGTGGCAGGAATTGAGTTCGAGCCGGGATTGAATGTCGACGGAGTGCAGATTGCGTCGGTATCGGCATCAAACGGGACTTACACAATTACCACGGCGAACAATCATCCATTCGTGACGGGTGACTATGTGATTCTGTTCTACTCGAATGCAAGTTCGACGCAAGAGGGCCGGTTCAAGATTACAGTTACATCGTCGAACCAGTTCACTTACAACGTTGGAGGCGCGACGTTTTCATCGGCAGCATCCTATGGGTGGGCCGCGATCGAGAACACGGCATTCGAAGATATCTCAGACCATGTGACCCTGCGCGATATCAAGTTCTCTCAAGGGACAAACCAGAAGTTCCACTGGGGAATCGTGGTCGGGAATGACCAGTCATTCAAGCTGGACGGCATGACGAACGAGGGGAATGGGAACGTGATCCGTTGCACGGCGAACTTCTGCGGCGCTCTGGTGTATGCCCGTGGAGACCAGGGCGCGGCGCCAGTCATGAGCATCGATCACCTTGAAGCCAGCATGCAGTGCGGAGGCAACGGCGTTCGTTATGCCTCGGGCAACACACTGCACGTAACCAACTCGGTAATCCAAGGATTCAACCAGTATGGCGTTTACTATGCAGGCGGCCTGCAGAACCTGATGATCGGCGGGACTTACCAGGAGTCCGGCAGCTGTTACAACCCGATCTACCCGGGTTCCATACAGGCAAATGCCGGAATCATTACGAACAATGATTTGACTTACATCGGGGATGATCCGATTGGAGGGCAGTTCCCTGCGTTTGTAGCGGCGAACCCGGGAGCGCAGCAGAACAACTATTACGTAGTCGTGCGCAGCTCGACCAAGGGCATGCTGGGAATGTTTTACATCGGAGGCTGCGCGACGAGCGGGACGGGGAATTGTACGACGTACTGGCCTGAACCGAATTTGGATGGACTCGGGACAGTTACCTACGATGAGCTACGGACAGTGGGGTCGAACGCGATTCCTCCGAACGGCACCGGATCGTACGCGGTTGCGATGGGGATCAGTGGAAGCTGCAATAGCGCAGGCATTTGCACGAACGTGGACGCGCAGAGCGGCGCAAGCAGCTACAACGTAGCGACTCCATCGAATACTTCGAAGATGAATTTCTGGCCCGGCGCGGTCGTGCTGGGGAATGCTTCCCATGTGTACATACAGAGCTGTGGACAGGCAGCCGGGATTATCACTACGACATATCTGCCTGCAGTGTTTTGCGAACATTCTGGGCCGGGAAGCGCGGGAACTTATACGCCGTTCTGGGAAGTTTACCGGGAGGGGGATTCGGCGGGAAACAACAATCCGCAGGTGGGGGCGGTGCTGAAGCAGGCGGGACCGGCATCTGGGGCGGCAACTTCGGGACAGACAGGACTGTATGGATTTCTCAACACCGGAGCGCTGGGACAAACCGATATGGTCACGCTGGCATACAACAATCCGTTTCTGACGCTGGCGACACCAGGCTACCGGCCGACGGCCTCGGCTAGCGACACGGCGATTGGATTCGACAACGCAAGCGCAGTGAATGCTAACCAGGCGCAACTGGGGTTCCGGGCACCGGTAGCCATTTCCGAGTACATCGGATCAATTTTCGACAACGGGAGTTATAAGGAGCGGCTGACGGCGTCGGCGAAGACGTTCAATGTGCCGGTGACGATCAATGGGAATTTGACCGTAACGGGAACGTGCACAGGCTGTGGCAGCGGTAGTGGAAGTGGAATGACGTGGCCTTCGACGCCGGGCATTGCGGTTTATGGAGGATCGTCGGCGTGGGGAGCGTCGCTGGCGGCTCCGTCGAGCGCGATTGTTGGCGTGTCGGATCCTCAGACGCTTACTAATAAGACCGTGGACGGAGTGAGTCCGAGCACGTTGGGGTATCTGGATGTTACTTCCAGCGTGCAGACGCAGTTGAATACGAAGGCTCCGGCGGCGTCGCCGATTTTTACGGGAAATGTCACGCTGCCAATCAATGGGGTCACTCAATGCTGCGTGTTAACGCGAGTGGCGTGATTTCGGGGACAGGGTCCGATTGCGGGAGCGGCGGCGGAGGCGGATCGGGAACAGTGAACAGCGGAGTGGGCTCGCAGCTTGCGATGTACTCGACTTCGGGCACTGCGGTGAGTGGCGATGGGCTACTGAGCGACAGCGGGACGACGCTGAGCTACACGGGCTCGGGTGGAATTTCAGCGAGTGGTGGAACGTTCAGCGGAAATGTGACGGTGGGCGGACAGCTGGTGCTGACTGGGCCGTGGCAGATCACGACTCCGCCTGCGAGTTCGGCGATGGGAAGCGCGGCTGCGGGAACGTCGGCTTTGGGAGTATCGAATGACGGGAACTTTTATATTTCAGCGAACTCGGGGTTGCCTAGCAAGATCCTGACGACATCTACGGACGCAGTGCCATCGGTATTTGGCAGGACGGGAGCGGTGACAGCGCAGATTGGAGATTACAGCGTTGCGCAGATTACGGGAGCAGCACCGACGGCGAGTCCGACGTTCACGGGGGCAGTGACTGAACCGGTGCCGACCTTGCCGGGCCAGACCGCGAATACATTCTTTGCGGCGCCGAATGGGAGTTCGGGTGCGCCGACGTTCCGGGCGATTGTGGCAGCGGATATTCCGACGCTGAATCAGAACACGACGGGAACAGCTGCGAATGTGGCTGGTGGCTCGCTGGGATCGATTCCGTATCAGACGGCGACGGGTGCGACGGGGATGCTGGCCGGGAATACTGGCGCGATGGACCAGGTGCTGACGTCGGCGGGAACGGGTTCGGCGGCGCAGGCTCCGACGTTGAAGAACGCTCCGGCGTTGAGCGCGGCAAATATGACCGCGTTTCCGAATACGGTGGCGGGAGTGAGTCCGGCCGGAAGTCTGGCGACCGGAGACTACGTCAAAGCGACCGGATTCGCGACGACGACCGACAGCGGCGTGCTGGCGGGGCCTTATCCGACGCCGTGGGTCACCGCGGTGAGAGGTGGGACGGGAGCTACGTTCGGACAGAACGTAGTGAAGATGTGGGGCGTGGTACTGACCTATCCATTACTCACATCGAGCGTGGCTTACTACGCTTATGCCGCGGACAACACCGGCAATCTGTATGACATCGGGATTGCGTGCGGGCAGACCGGCTCGACTTGCAATGGAGGAGCATATTCTCCGGGGCAGATCATTGTGGATATAGGACCTACGGCAGGGACTTCATTTTCTCCGGCGACCGGAACTTACACCAAGAACTGGACGCAAGGACAGAAGACGTTGCAACCGGGTAAGTACTATGTGGTGCTGACCACGAACTGCGCGTCGTCGTGCGCGACCGTAACAGCGGATAACAGCGGCATCGGAGTGACCTTTCAGAATGGAGCGACTGCGGGTACGACTACTGGCGGAGCCCTGAGTAACTTTACGGCTCCCGGCGATGTGTGGAGTTGGGGCGCGAGTATGCCGGCGTTGGTTGTGAAGTAGGAATCTGCCAGAACGTCAAAACACCAAAGGCATTCACCACAGAGGACACAGAGGGACACAGGGAAATCAAGCTCCTCACCCTGTCGCATAAAACGTGACAGGGATGGATACCCTCGAATGTGGGAGCGCGAGACGCGCTCCCGACAGCCGGCGGGACGCCGGCGCTACGAATAACCCCGATTTCGGTCGGGGTCTTGTTTTGTCCGAAAACGAGTTGTCGGCATTTGGGAGGAGAGTGCGCAGTGAGAATTCCTAGTCAGGCCGGTGGAGATCCAGAAGCGCGCGGGATCCTTCGACTCCGCAGAGCGGCTCGCGTTACTCGCCGCGCTGCTTCGCTCAGGATGACAGTTTTTGTCTGGAGCGTTCTCGTGAGCGCTTTGGGAGTTGCGCTGCTGTCGAGCGTTGCGGCAGCAGCCACGTCTTACTACGTGAGTTCGAGTAGTGGGAGCGATGCGAATCCGGGGACGCAGGCGCAACCGTTTCAGACACTCGCCAAGGTGAACGGATTGAGTCTGAATCCGGGGGACAGCGTTTATCTGAAGCGCGGGGATACCTGGAGCGAGCAGCTGATTCCGGGGTCGTCGGGGACATCTGGCAACGCGATCACGTTTGACGCTTACGGCACGGGAGCGGCGCCGGTTCTCACGCCTCGAATCAATCTTTCCGGTGCGACCTGGGTGCATAACTCGGGGAACGTTTACACGACGACGCTGTCGACGGCAATTGCTTCTCCGCAGATCAACAACCTGCAACTGGGCAACATTTGGGGACGGAAACGGACGGCGAATCCGGGATGCGCGACTGCCGGGGTGATTGCGGGATACGGCGACTTTTGCGTGGTGTATCCGACGCTGTACTTGTACTCGCCGAATGGAACGTTGCCGCCGGCTTACTACACGTCGATCGATCCCGTCGTCGGACAGGCATCGGGGCTGGCGGTGATTTCGATCGTCAGCAAAAGCTGGCTCGTGTTTGAACACATCAAGATACAGAATTTCGACTACATGGGCGTGAGCGTTACGGGTACGTCGGACAACCTGGTGTTCGCGAACATGGAGTCAGACGGCATGGTGCCGTACGGAACTACGCCCCATGGCTTCTACGTCAGTGCGCCGGGGGCTGGGAATATCCAGTTTCTCAATGATGATGCGCATTTGAACTATGACGGCTTTCACTTTGATGGGGCGGCGGGGATCACGGTGACGAACTGCCGGGCCTATGCGAATCGGGATAACGGACTAAAGGATAATTCGGGGCACGCGACCTACACGTATTCGCATTTTTATGGGAACAACGTGGCGCAGCTTGTCACAAGCGATGTGGTCGGAGGAATTGCGGGCAGTGGAAACATTTCTTCGGCGATTGCTCCGGTGGTAACGAATTTCAATACTTATCCGGCGCGGTTCTCGTTCACGGTGGATGATGTGGGATCTTCGGCGGGGACCGAAGCTTATATCAATACCTTTCTGGCGTCGCCTTCGGGACCGTATTATCTGCGTCCAAACGTGAAATTCAATGCGGCGGTGGTGCCGTCGTATGCCGGACAGAATGGTGAAAACTCCGTCGACTGGGCGAGCGTGAACAATTGGTATGCGGCGGGAAATGAGATTGACTCGCACTCGTGGTCGCATCAGTACTACACGACGAACACGAATCCTTGCGGGCTGCCGCCGTGCACGCCACCGTATCCGAATGCGCCGGCGCTGGACATCAAATACACGGGGAATGGGACGGTAGCGACGGTGACCATTTCGGGGAACACGCTGAGCCTTAATGTGGCTGGGGCAGTTGGCGATAGTCACAGCGTGGATCTGACGAGCGCTTCTTACAGCCAGATGTGGCAACTGGAACAATATCTGACTTCACTCCCCAATTACTCGGTCACTTACGACCAAAGCGGTCCGTTGGTACGGCCGAACACGCACAGCGTTAATTTGCTGACCGTTACAAATCAGGACATCAAGAGCGGGACGGCGATTCTGCTCTACGATCAGGCGAAGTTAGAGCCCGATGAGTTGCTCTCATCGAAGACAGCCATTCAGACAAGCGTTCCGGGGGTGACGGAGAACTTCTTTGTGTATCCCGATGGGATCGAGGATCCCACGATTGAGGCTGACGCGGTGGCCGCCGGGTACACGGCGGCGCGGGGCAGCCTGGCGATGAAGGGCCAGGACAATACGACGGCGACCGCAAATTCGCTGTATTCGAATGGCGTGAATGTGCAGAACATCACCAGCCTGGGGGCGATCCAGATTCATGGCATGAGTCAGATTCAGATCAACCAACTGGTGGAGAGCCTGGTATTTCGCGCGTCGGCCTGGGGGATTCCTTATGGATTATTCACACATTACAACTCGCGCGGAGACAACACGGCCGATATCAGCAACGTGGAACTGGGGTGGCTGCTGGATGCTGTGACTGCGAACGGTGGCGTTTGGATGACGAATACCGCGCTGGCATCGGCAATCACCGCGGGCAATGCATTGAGCGGGACAACGCGGTACGTGCAGAATCCGACGGGCAACGCGGTTGATTTGAGCGTGGCGGGGGCGACATCGCCGAGTGTCGCACGGGGGGCGGCGACGAGCTATCCGGTGGACTTGAATGGAGTGAACCGGCAGTCGTTGGGGGCGTGGGACATTGGCGCGGTGAGTTATATCTCGCAACGATATGGGACCGGAAGCGGGAGCGGGTCGACGATTATCGGATGGCCGAGTTCGACGTTCACCTTGCCGGTGAATGCGAATTTCTTTGGAGTGCATTACAACCAAACGGCGACCGCATTTCCGGACAATAACTTTGCGATTGGGTTCCCGATTGTGAGGCTATGGGATACCGCGACCGGCTGGGCGGATCTGCAGAGCAATGCGAACTGCACAAACACGGTCACGATGGGTTGCAACTTCGGGAAGATGGATACGTGGCTGAACAAGTTTTCGGGCGAACAGGTTATCTGGACGATCGCGAAGACACCGAATTTCATTGCGTCGAATGCCAGCGATGCGAACTGCGGGTATACGTCGACGCTGGGAAATCCGAATGGATCGTGCACGCCTCCGACGGATTTGAATTGCGACGGGACTGGGACGGATGCGACGTACATACAGTTTTTGACCGCACTGATGAATCACGTGGGGCCGAGCAAGATCAACTACTTTGAGATCGGGAACGAGTGGAATGTTAATACGTTTTGGGACATGGCCTACATCAATGGGACGCGGTGTGTGGGATATAGCGATGCGGTGGAGAAGATGCTGATCCGGATGACGCAGGATACGCAATGCGTGATCCAGGGAAAGAACTGCAATCCGAATGGAACGTATCCGAAGACGGGGATGGATCCAGCGGCATTGATTATGAGTCCTCCGGTGAATGGGCCAGCGAGTGGACCTGCGCCTTATAACTCGGGCGGGACCGAGTACAAGCTGTTGGCGGATGGGATCGGGAATTATGTCGATGTGATATCGACGCATGGGTACGTCACGACCAGCACGACCTGCACGCCTCCGAGCAATGCGAACTGCGCGGTGCCGGAAGCGATCGATTCGGCGCTGGACATTCTGCAGGCGGACATGCAGCAGTTCAACGTGAACAAGCCGGTCATGATTTCGGAGTTTAGTTGGGGAGCGACGTCGGGGACGACGGATCCCCAGTATGAACAAGCATTTGTGGGACGCTACTACACGCTCGCGGCGCAGCAGGGAGTCTTGAGTGCCAACTGGTATTACCTGGCAACGGGCTCGAACAGTTGCTCGATCGGACCAATCTTGCAACTGGCGAATGGAACGTTGTGTCCGACGGGGTCGGCCGTTGCGGTGATTCAGGACTGGCTGAGCGGAGCGACCTTCACGCAGCCGACGTACACCAAGACGCCGCGGAACGATTGCGCGGCGGGATCGAACATTTATGAATTTCCGCTGATGGCGTGGAACGGGATGGTGGAGCGCATCGTGTACTACGACGGGATGGCGAACACGTCGGCGTGTACGTACAGCGTTCCTGCGGGATTCACGTTTTACCAGGATATGACCGGGGCGAATCACTCGCTGCTGAATGTGGCGACGGTGACGCTGGACAATCGTCCGATTCTGCTGCAGCAGGCAGGGGCGCCGAATTATCTGGGAGCACAACGACGTCCCGGACATGAACTTGATGTTCTGCAACTCAACAATCCGATTGGATGTGCGGTGGGTGATTCTACCTGTGCGGCATCTCAGCAAACGTGGGCGCAACTCAATTGCCCTACGGGAACAGCGCAGTCGAATGCTTCAGGATGTCTACCTCAACTTGGGGGAGTCACCGGAGCGGGAACCGTGGTGCAAAACGCGGCGACCGGACAACGCATTGGCAGATTGACTGACAGTGTTACAGACCCCAATGCGTCGAACGGACAAATCTGGGTTAACCTTCAAGGAAACTCGGAACAAGCGAATACCGCTTCTCTGGATGACCAGTTTATCTGCGTGGGCAAGGGAGGGGCCTACGACAACATTATCGGATTCAACCCAACAACCCTCCAGCCGAACCTCTACACTCCAACCGGAAAGAGCTATCAAACCTCAATTCTATGGGTGGGAAATGGGAATGGAACGGGGAACGGAAGCGGAACCTCCGGGGCGTGGGGCTTCAACTGGTGCACCGCCAGTCGCGTGACGCCGGCGCTCTTCTATGACGTCACCCAGACTCCGGTGCTTTATGCAGCGCCGGAGGATCACAATGGCGTGATCTACACGGTGAATGCGGCGACGGACCCGGCAGTGCATACCCCTGGTGGAATCCCAACGCCAACTGTGGTCACCGACATCACCACCAACAGTTGCTTCAACAACGCACGCTACGCGGGCTCTGTGCCGTTCTATCCGTTGAATATGGTGCAGTCCCTTATTAGCGTAAACGACACGACGCTTGGGTTCTCAGTGTCGAGCGTGCGAAGGGGTTGTTGGGATCCGAATCATGGATTAGTGGATTGGCAGCCAAATACGGCTTACACAGCGAACCAGTGTGGGTCCATTAGTTGCGGTTCGGCTCTGGGCGGAGTGGCTTCCATCACTCCGATGGATGGCAACGCTGGCGGGTGGACGTATCAGATCCAAACAGCTGGAACGTCTGGTTCCGCAGCACCGACCTGGTGCCAGACGGTCAGTTGTACCGTGAATGATGGAAGCACTGTTTGGATCGCATATAAGCAGCAAGCCAATTGGGGTGGTGCGCGATCGGGCTCGAGTTACATTGGCAACTCCTGCTCGCTTCAGGGTTACGACACGCTGCTTGTCATGTACCACGTCAAGAATGGCGATGGAGTGATTGATACGGAAGTGGCTGGAGATTGCGACGTGTACGATACGGCGCAAGGCTACTCCTACCATAACGGAACATCACTGGGCCCGGTCGATATGTCGGCGGCGGGATTCGGCACGATGGCGGCAAATCCTTATCTGTTTACGAATCACGTCGGAACCGGAACTCAGAATCCACAGGTTGCGGTCACCGCTCCGACTACTTGTATTGGAACCCTACAAGGTGGGTGGGGATCGTCCTGCTCTTCCGTATTCATGAACAATAACGTGGTGTGGAAGGCCGGCACGACGACGATTGGTGGGCAACTTGGCTTAGGTCATACGGCACTGGGATACAACAACATTTTCGGCAGCACCACGATGCCGACCTTTGCCGAGGAGCCAATCATGGGAACCACCAAGACGCGGTACTTCAACAATAACTGGAGTTATACGGGGACCTATAAGCCAGGTGAAGTCGGAAACCATTCAAGCGCGAACAATAACGGAGCGCAGGAGACGCCACTGGATCAGACTCCGTTCGTTGTAGGTGCCTACAACCCACTCACGGGGTACAACGGCTATGACAAACCCTTTGTTGATCCCGGCGTGACCGAGATCATGCTGTACTCGTTCAAGTACGGATATCCGATCCGGGAATGTCAGCCCTTCTCCAGCGAAGAGGGAAGCTTCCAGTCGCGCTACCACGTGTTTAACGTAAGCCAGAGCGGGCGGTTTGTTTTCTTCACGATGGATGGAGAGAACCAGTTCACGACGGCGGGAGCGAGTTGCGGTCCGGACTGGCAGCCCAATACGGCGTATACGGCGGGAACGTATCTGCTGCCGCTGCTGAACAATGCGCCGTTCAATAACAACTTGAATGCGTGCGTGTTCCAGGTGACCACGGGCGGAACGAGTGCGAGCACGGCTCCGAATTGGCAGAGCATCAGCGGATACACGGCGAATCCGCAGACGTGCACGGGGAGCGTGACGGATGCGAACGGCGTGGTGTACCAGGCGGTGCCGGGAGGCAGTTCGTGCCGCTCGGATATTGGAGTCTGCGAGCTGCGGTGAGATTCGTAGCGCCGGAGTGAGATCGACCCGGCGCTGATTCCTGACAGAACAGGTTCGGTAGGCGGCTTTGGCCGCGAGCGCGGTGGTGTGTTCGAAATCAGATTGGAGGTTACATGAAAGGTCTGGCTCAAGCGGGTATGGCTGTGGTGCTGGTGGGGACGATGATTCTGACCGGATGTTCGACAGATTGGACGCAGGAGGCGGAGCAGATTGTGGCTGCAATGATTCCTGCGGCCGCGAACCTGGTTACGCTGGTGGCGGCTCTGCAGGGAAAGACGGTATCGGCTGAGGATTTGGCGATGATCCAGAGCGCTGGAACGCAGGCCGGAGCGGACTTGCAGCTGATTGAATCTCTGATTGCGGCTTATGAGAAGGCGAATGCATCGGCGAAGCCTGGAATCCTGAGTCAGATTCAGAGTGCGGTAAATGCGGTGCAGGCGAAGCTGCAGGGATTGTTGCCGGCACTGCACATCAAAGACGGCGCGACGCAGGCAAAGATTGTGGCTGTGGTTGGAATTCTGTTGTCGGAAGTGCAATCGATCGCGGCGTTGGTGCCGGTGGTACAGGGGGAGGGGGTGCAGGTCGCGGCGAGGGTAAAGCTTTCACCACAGGGAACACAGGGTTCCACAGGGGAGACTCAAAACCCGCGAACGCCGTTGTCAGCGCGGGGGTTTGTGAAGGCTTACAACTCTACTTTGACAGCGAAAACCGGAAACGGGGAGTTGGATCGGGCTGCGGCTGGGTTGCAGATTCATTTGCATGGGGCTGCGGCGCGGTGGGCTTCGGGTGGGTTGCTGCAGTAAGTCAAAAGCTTTCAACCTTAGGGACAGAGAGGAACACGGAGAGAGTCAAAATCCCCACCCTCTCGCAAAATACGCGAAAAGGGTGGGGCACCCTTTGGGCTCGATGAAGCGGGACGAAAGAGCAGATTCCTCGGTCGCTTCGCTTCTCGGAATGACAATGCTGAAACTACGGGAAAATATCGTGTGGACTGATTTGAAGCTGGTGGAACAATTCGGTGGTCATCTGGAGAAGATGAAGGGCGAAGAAACGACGCTGGATTTCCTGATCCGGAAGCTGTTGCGGATACGGGTGAAGAAGGGCGGAATCCGGTACTTGAGACTGAATCGGGCGCAGCAGGAGTATTCGCGGCGATGCACACAGCGAAACATCGTGTTGAAAGCGAGGCAGGTGGGGATCACGACTTATATTGCCGCACGGTTTTTCATTCAGACGATTACTCGGCCTGGGACCGTGACGGTGCAGGTCGCGCACAACGACGAGTCGGCCGAGGCGATATTCAAGATCGTGCACCGGTTTTGGGAGAAACTGCCCAATTCCGGATTGCAGAGGGGAGCGCTGCTGAAGTCGCGCTCCAATGTCCGTCAAATTGTGTTTCCCCGGTTGGACAGCGAATACCGGGTTGAGACGGCGGACAACAACGCGGGACGCGGGATGACCATCCACAACTTGCATTGCTCGGAGGTCTCCCGCTGGCCCCGCGGAGGGGAAGAGACGCTGGCGTCGTTGCGGGCGGCGGTGGTACCGGATGGAGAGGTTGTGCTGGAGTCGACGCCGCGTGGAGCTTCGGGATTGTTTTACGAGGAATGGCAGAAGGCGGGCGAGCAGGGTTACACGAAACATTTCTTCCCGTGGTGGTATGAGCGGTCGTACAAAGAGGACGTTTCGAAGAGGCCCGTGGGCGCGCTAACGGATGAAGAAAAGAATCTGGTTGCAAAGCACGGACTAACCCCGGAGCAGATTGCTTGGCGACGGACGCGGCTGCGAATCATGAAGAAGCAGGCGGCACAGGAGTTTGCTGAAGATGAGACTTCCTGCTTCCTGGCTTCGGGTGAGTGCGTGTTTGATCTGGAGGCGATTGACAAAGCTGGAGCGGAGGCCGGTCCGGTGGTGGAGTCGCGGGACAACGAGAGATGCTTGATCTGGCTGCCTCCGCACGAGAAGAAGCGGTACATCATTGGAGTCGATGCGGCCGGAGGAGGGACGGATGGAGACTATGCCTGCGCGCAGGTGATCGATCGGGCGTCGGCGCTGCAGTGCGCGGAATGGCACGGGCACTTTCCTCCATATGAACTGGCGAGGCACCTGGTGAAACTGGGACGGCGGTTCGGAGGTGCGCTGATTGCGGTCGAGAGAAACAACCATGGATACGGCGTGCTGGCGCATTTGAAGGAGCTTGGCTACGAGAATCTGTTTGTGCAGGACGGGCAGGAAGGGTGGCTGACGTCGGTGGTGAGCCGTCCAGCGATGATCGAGCGGCTTGGCTCCATGTTGGTCGACAAGCCAAATCTGTTTCAGAGCGAGCGGTTGCTGGGGGAGATGAAAACGTTCGTACGGTATCCGGATGGGCGGTCGGCGGCGGCGGAAGGGGCTCATGACGATTGTGTCATGGCGATGGCAATTGCACAGGCGGTGCGGAACGAGGCTTCCGGGCAGGGTATACGGCGGAGGGCTGTGGAACTGGCGAGCGTGGATTTGGGGTAGGCCTGTGGGAATGTTTATTCGTCACAGACAGGGGATCCGGTGTTTCGGTACGATGGGCGGTTTTCGGGCGGGCAAGAAAAAGATTTCACCACAGAGGGCACAGCGGGACACAGGGGAAGTCAAAATGGCCGCCCTGTCTTCGCAAAGAACGCGAAGGCAAGGATGCGGCACCCTATGTCGAGAGAGTTCGCGGGCGACGCGTCCGCGCCACATAAGCATTGGTAGAAGCGGTCCAACACGTGCGAAGGATGCGGGGTGGGGCGCAGGGGCATTTGATGCGCTGCTCCGATGGACACTTTTATGTGGTGAAGTTCCAGAATAATCCGCAGCATTTGCGGGTGCTGGCGAACGAGATGCTGGCGACGCGATTGGCGGAGAGGGCGGGGTTGCACGTACCGATCACGAGCGTCATCGAAGTCGACGAATGGTTGATCAAGAACACGCCTGAGTTGAGCATCCAACTGGCGCATAACACGATCCCGTGCCAGGCTGGACTACAGTTTGGAGCACGCTACGTGGTGGACCCATTGCAAGGTCAAGTGTTCGACTACATGCCGATGGAGATGCTACACCGGGTAAGGAATGTACGAGAGTTCGCGGGCATGCTCGTGGTGGATAAATGGACCGGGAATGCAAACGGAAGACAAGCCGCGTTCTGGAGGCTTGGTCGGGAGAAACTATACACGGCTTCGTTCATTGATCAGGGATATTGCTTTAATGCAGGGGAGTGGACCTTTCCGGATTATCCACTGCGAGGCGTCTACGCGAGGAACGAGGTTTACGAGGAAGTTGCCAGCTGGGCATCGTTTGAACCGTGGTTGTCGCTGGTCGAGAAGATGGACGACCAAATAATCTGGGGGATTGCAGGAGAGATTCCGCCCGAATGGTATGGGGGCGAGTGGGACGAGTTGGAGGCACTGGTACGAAAGTTGCTTGAGCGGCGCGAGATGGTGCGAGGGTTGATTGAGATATTTCGTGTTTCAGTGCGGAGGCCATTTCCGAAGTGGAGAGAAAATTAGCTTGGCGAGCGGGAAAAAGCTTTAACCACTAAGGACACGAAGGCACACGAAGGAATTCACATTCTGACGATCGATGGCTGAGAAACGAAAAGTCGAGTATTTCCTGTTGCGCTACGTGCCAAGCGTGATCAGGGAGGAGTTCGTCAACATCGGGCTGGTGATGACGGAGAGCGATGGGGACGGCGGCGGATTTGCAGGATTGCATTTTACGAAAGACTGGCGACGCGCAAGACGTCTTGATCCTCCGTTTGACATTGAGATCTTAGAGAGTCTAGGACGGGAGCTTTCTGAACTAATGGGGGATGTGCAGCAACGAGCTCTGGTGCTGCACCAGATGATGGATTCGTATTCGAACTTGATCCAGCTCTCCCCAGTGAAGAGTTGTTTTACCGAGGAACCGGAGCGGGAATTAAGGGATTTGGCGCGGCAACTTGTGGAGATGCCGAAGATCGTCCCGTGGGCTGAGGAAAAACAGCAATCTCCGGAACCCGCGCTGGAAACAGCGAAGAAAACAGGGAGAAGATTCATTTACTCCGGAATAAGCGAAGCGTTCCGATCGGCAGGGGTGTGGGAGATGTTGATGAAGGATGTGCCGGCTTCGACCTACACGAATGCGGAGGACGATTTCACTTTCGATTTTGGCTATGCAGTTGGCGATGAGATCAAGATATTCCATGCAGTGTCGTTGGTGGACCCGGGACACGAAACGCAGATGTTTCCGTTACGAGTTGCGAAAGTCGCGCCCAGGATGGTGGCGCTAAGGCAAGCTGTTCCGCAATTCACAGCGGTGGTGGAAAACACATACGACGCAGACGACAAAGCGGTGAGAGCTGTGCTTGCATTCATGCAGGACGAGGCGATCCGAGTTGCGCCGCTGCGCGAAATGGCTGAGATCGCTCAAATCGCACGATTGGACCTGCAGCTTTAATACGAAGAGAGTGCGCGTTTCGAATCCAAGGACGCTCCGCTGCGGCGGGGCTTTTTTGTTAAAAGCTTAACTCACCACAGAGAGCACAGGGTTGCACGGGGGAAGTCAGCAGCTCCATGCGCGGCTAGATGCCCGCGCGGGACAGCCGGCAGGTCGCCGGTGCTACAGAAAACAATTATGAAAATCACAGAGGCGGTACGCGGCGCATGGCGCCGGGTGGCAGGAGTGTCTGCGGGGAACGCATCCACGCAAGTTGAGAAGAGGCGGCGGACTTCGGGCTTGCCTTCCATCTTCAATTCATATGGGCCGCTGACGGAGGCGATGCCCAAACCTACTCCTTATAACCTGCGGAGGTTTTCGGAGACTCCGATTGCCCGGAGAGCGATCAACTGCATCAAGGATCGGATTGCCGGAATGCGGTGGAGGATCCAACCGCGGCAGGGATATTCGTTGGAGTCTCTTCCTTACGGCGCTGAACGCGTGGCGATTCTGACTGCTAATTTCGAGTCTCCCAATCCGGATGATTCGTTCCGGTCGCTGGCGGAGCAGGTGCTGGAGGACATTATCGTCGGCGGGTATGGGGCGATTGAGGTGCAGAGGAATGCGGGATGGGAAGCTGTAACGCGAGGCTTCGACGAAAATCCCCACTTCTCGCGGCCAAAAGCGCCGCGAGAAATGGGGCACCCATCATCATATGCGTCAGGCACGTTACCTCTGGCGATGTGGGCGGTGGATGGGGCTTCGATTCGGATGAACCTGGAGTGGGATGGATCGCCGACATCACAGCGGTATCTGCAGGTGGTGGATCAGTCGAACGCGAAGATTGCGTTGGATGATGACGAACTGATTTATATCCGGCTGAATCCGCGGACGCACACGCCATTTGGGCTGGGGCGGCTCGAGGTGGCCTTCGAGACGATTAATGCATTTCTGGGCGCGCATCGTTATGCGGGGCGGCTAGCTTCGAATTCTGTCGTGCAGTATGCGCTTTGGTTACAGGATTTGACGCCGGAGCATCATGAGCGGCTGATCCGGTGGTGGCAGGACGAGATTGAGGGAACGGGGAAGGTGCCCATCTTATCGGTTGAGAGCAAACCGGAGGTGCTGAGGTTCGGTGGAGGCACCGATGCAGATTTGCGACTGCAGTGGCAAGAGTTTCTGCTGCGAGTCGTCGCTTCCGCGTTTGATCTTCCTCCGTTTTACCTGGGGGTGGAGCGGGACGTGAACCGCTCCACCGCGGAGGAGATGAACGACATGGCGTTCCGGCAGGCGATTGTGCCGACGGCGCGCTTGCTAGCGGAGTCGCTGACTCGCGGGGCCATCTCAAAAAGACTTGGGTGGAACGACCTGGAGTTTGTGTTTGCAGACGTGGATGCAACGGATCCCTTGGAGGAGGCGCAGATTCAGCAGATTCTTTTGCAGAACGGCGTGCTGACTGTGAATGAGGTGAGGAGGATGAGAGGGTTGCCGGAGATCGGGTAGAACCTTTCACGACAGAGAGGTTCACAGAGAAATCAAGATCCCCACTTCTCGCGCAAAGGACGCGCGAGAAATGGGGCACCCGTTGTTGGAGAGTTCTGGTAAGGATGCTTCGACAACGCACAGGATGACAAGAGCAAATGCATAGGTCCTTCGGCGGAGAAGCGTCCGCCTCAGGATGACAGGGGTGAGTGGATGCTTGAATTGGAGAGCATGGCGGTGGAGATGCCTGAGGTAGAGGGACATCCGAACCGGGTGGCCTTTCACGGAGTATTGACGTTGGTTGATGTACCGTCGGACAGGACTCCGTCGGGATCACACGGTAAGCGGGTGGTGCTGACGCGGAGAGCGGCGGAGAAGGCGATCCCGTCACTGATTGGGATGGCGGTGGATTACGCTCCGTCGCTCGATAAACACGATCAGCAGAGAAAAGTCGGGGTCATCACGAGTGCAGATGTGGTGGGACGCAACCTGGAAGTGGGCGGGTTTCTGTACGCGAAAGATTTTCCGGAGATTGTGGAGGAGATTGCGAGATTCGGGAGGCATTGTAATTCCCGCTGCCGGCTAGCGGCTTCCGCTACTCGGGGTGCGACTTCCAGCCTTGGGGTTCTCTCACAGACAAGCAACGATGCAGAGAATGAACCTGGTTTTCTGCGAGGCAGGTTGCGAGCCGCGGTGAAGGAGATTCGGAGCATGATTGCGAGCGCCGCAGAGAAGCACAAAAGGGCCGAATCGCCAGCGGAGTTGCGAGCGGAATCCGCATCTCTGAGTCCCGCGTTTGAGGGAAGACATCATGGCAACGAACTCGGGATGTCGTTTGAAGTGACCAATGTGAATGTGCTGAATCCGAAGGCGCGGATATTGAGGTTGATCGATGTGACATTTACGGGAGCGGCAATCTTGCGGAAGAGCAAGGCGGCTTATCAGGATACGTGGATCGAACTGACGTAGTCCCGAGTCGCGAGTCTTGAGTTGCCAGCAAGTAATCCAGTGATACGGATTGCTTAGTCGAGTTACGACACAGATATAAGGAAAGTCAAAACCCCCACTTCTCGCGCAAAGGGCGCGCGAGAAATGGGGCACCCAATTAGTGAAAGTTCGAAAAATGGCAGGGATCCTTCGACTCCGCGGGCGAGCCTTTTCGGCTCGCCTGCTGCGCTCAGGATGACAAATACAAATTCCGAAAGGAGAAAGACAGGAATGAATGAAGAAGTGATGCAGCAGTTGATGGCGACGGCGGAGCGGCTGGCCACAGCGGCCGAATCGCTGGATCGTGTGCTGGGGAAGCTGGATGCACAGCAGGAAGCGCTGAATGCAAAAGTCGACCGGATTGTGGCTTCGGTGGAAGAGCACGAGGAGATTGAAGCTTCAACAGACGAAGCCACACGGCAGTTGCAGGAGAGAGTTGCTGACCTGGAGAAATCGAACAGCGAACTGAAGGCGCAGGCGACACGTATGGCGCGCAAGACACTTCCTGCGATGGTCACCACCATCCTGGCGAAGAATGGCGTTGAGGCGTCGGGAGAGAAGATCGATAAAAGCATCCTCGATAAGACGCTGCAAACGTTGAGCTTGGAGCAGCGGATTGCGGTGAAGGCGGAACTGGCGCGAGCAGGGATGATCGAGTAGGAGGACAGCTTCTAGCTTCTAGCTCTGAGGCTCAAGTTCTTAACGGGTCCGATCTTTGATCATCCCTTCTTTTGGGCCGTACGTCTTTCACCACAGAGGACACAGAGGGAAATCAAAATCCCCACTTCTCGCGGACAGAACGCGCGAGAGATGGGACACGCAATTACTGAGAACTTCGAGAAAAGGGTAGGGATCCTTCGACTACACAGGCGAGCCTTTCTGGCTCGCCTGTTTCGTTTCAGGGTGACACAAGTTGAGGTGCGGTTCGAACACAGGCAGAAACAATATCAAGGAGAAGACATGCAAGGACAATTCGTGGATTTGATGGCAGCGGCGGACTATCTAGGGCCTGCAGCGGTGGAAGTGGATCGATACCAGACAGAGATTTTCGACATCGTACGGCGACGCGGTGTGTTTGGGCAAAGGATCAAGCAGGTGCCGGCGACGGGACATCCGTCGCGATTCTTTGAAGAGACGGCGATCGCGGCTCCGACGGCGGCGCAGGCGTTCATGGATCCGCGGAACATGGCTCCTGTGACCTTAGCGCCGACCCGGGTTGAACTCTCGGTACCTCTGAAGGCGCTGGTCGCGCAGATCAATTACAACCTGTTTGATCTGGAAGTGACGGCGCAGCAGAGCCAATTCGCATATTTGCAGGCGAAGGACCTGGCGGATGCGGTTGACGGGCTGATGCGTACGCACGATGTCGCGCTGTGGAACGGAACCGACACTTCGTTGAGCGCTCCGGCTACACCGCAGTATTTCGGAGTGATCGGGCAGATCGAGAGCGCGACGAATCCGCAGACGGTTACGGTCGCCAAGAACAGCGGGAACATCGTGCAAACGATCAAGACCGCCGTTGCACAGATGGTCGCGAATGCGTCGTACCAAGTGCGTCCGACGGCGATTTATGCCAATCCAATGCTGCTCGACCTAATCGATCAGGAGATGAAGTCGGCGTTCAACGTAGTGCTGAACACGGTGGAGATCACGGGCGGTTTTCGCGTGAAGGCGCTATCCACTCAAGCAGGGGAACTGCCGCTGATTCCGGAATGGGCCCTGGGATACACCGGCACGCTGGGGTCGGGAGCGGTGCTACCGGCATACATCGTGAGCGAGGACCTGATCGAGTATCACTGGCTGACCGATCCGAACCCGCGAGTGTTCAAGCTGGGACTGCCCGGTGCACTGACGCAACAACAAGTGGTCGTGAAATTCGGTGCTCCGGTGGTGAAGCTGCCGAACGTCGCGCACTACGAAGTGAAGGTGACGGACTAAGGCGGACCTCAGGGCTGGAAGGCACAGATGAACTCAAAATCCCCACCCTTCGGCCTCGCTCAGGGCAGGCCCTGTCCCGCAAAAACGCGAGACAAGGGTGGGGCAACCTCAAGATTTCGACGGAAGAGAAATCATCATGAATTATCTGGAGACTACGGAATATTTGACGTACGGGCTGGAGGCGACGACGGATCCATCGTGGGTTACGGCGGCTTCGGCCATCATCGACGCGCATTGCCGGAGAGCGACTCTGGGCGTGAATCAGTATGAAGAACGGTTGAAGCTGCCTCCGGAGTTGAACACGGTGCGACTGAGCTACTTGCCGCTTGTGACCGTTGCACCTGCAACTACTCCGATTATCAGTTTGCAAGGACGATATGGGATTCCGCGACGAGGAGAATGGCCGTTCCCGGAAATGAGTCTGGAATTTGCGTTGGTGTTCGCGTTGCCAGGATCGTGGACGACGATTGATCCATCGAACATCGATATATGGACGGATTCGGGAGAGTTGACGTTTCCGGTGAACGCCCTGGGACTGTTCTTCAATGAAGTCGATGTGATCTATAACGCGGGGCTCGCGATGATTCCGTCGGCCGTGAAGGTCGCGTGTGCGCAGATTGTCAAGAATGCGCAGATCACCCCGGCACTGAATGTGAAGTCTGGAAAGATCGACCGCATGCGACTGGATTACTTCGGAGACACGCTGGTGGATGAGAACGTGAGGAGTCTGCTGGAACCGTATGTGGCGCGGAAGGGGTCGTGAAGCAGTACCGAGTTCAGGGTACCGAGTACCGAAATTCAGTTCTCAGTTCTCAGTTCTCAGTTCTCAGTTCTCAGTAAAAGGCTAGCTGTCGGGTGCGAGCCAGGGCAAGAGATTAAACGGAGGATCTTATGGGCGTGGGAATTTGCGGGGCGGGGTTGTTGCGGCTATCGGAAGCGCTTACGAAAGCTTTGGGCGGGGAGACCGTGAGTTTGCTGCTGCCAGCAACTGCGATGGCTGGTGACGCGGGAGGACAGCTGGGCCTCGTAGATCCGGGCGTACAGGAAGTGGTGATTTCTCCCGTGGTGCTACGAGAGATGACGACGGGAGATCTCGGACCACGTCGCAGAGTCGAGTTTACGTTGCCGGCTTCGGCTATTACGCGACAATTGTCTTCCCTGGGCATGGCAAGCGGCGAAGATCTGTTCAAGGCCGTCATTGGGTTGAACTACGGGAACGATCTCTTCCATATCGAGAGTATCGTTCCGGAGAGCTATGGCGGGACTGTCTGTTTTTATGTTGTGACTGCCGTCGAATAATTCCGAGGATTCCACACAACAGGAATCACCACAGGGAACACAGGGTTTCACAGGGAAGGACACCGACCACTCTCTTCAGAGAAGAAGAGGTATATATGCAATTTGCGAAGGACAGCTTTTTCCTGGCGCTGCAGGAGCGGCTCGCTTCGGTGAATCCGGGGCGAACGGTCACGGTGAATGGAGCTACGGTTCCGGCAATCTTGATTGTCGAGAATCTACTACCGTCTTCGGCGGAGCCGCTGCCGAATACGTTTTATATCCAGTGGGGAGCGGCTGATTGTTTGGCGGGAAAAGCTGAAGGCCGCGCACTCATGAATCTGGACGTAGTGATCTCGTACTACACATTCGGATCTGTCGAGAGCATGGTAGATCGCGGGAGACTGCTTTCCCAACTTGACACAGAGCTGCTTACGATCTGCCAACCTGCATGCACGGAGAAGCGGGATTACACACAGGCTCCGAGCGTCGATCTAGGCACGAGCGTTTCATGGTCGCAACCCGCGTTCACGGAAGGAAAAGGGACGGGCATGTTTTGGGGGCGGACATCTTTTCCCGAACGCATGAAGAGCGGAGTGACGGATTCAGCAGAGAAGCATCAGGACTCCCGAGTGGAGCGAAAGGCGCGATTGACGATCTATTTCTTTTCGGAGGTGACGCTCTCATGAGCAGTTCAGCTTTGCGCGCAGCGATGGTTCCGATCACGCGACAAATGCGGGCATACTTTGCGCCGGTGAACCGAGCGACGGAGACGCCCACCGTTTTTGATCCGTCAATCGGGACGTTCCTTTTGAGCTCACCGCCGAGTCCATGGATCGATCTGGGATGGGTTGAGAATTTCGAACGCTGGTATGACACGCCGACGGATGTAAGTCGGTCAGGAGCGAAGGAAATGCCAGGTGTGCAGTTTCGGGGGCCACTGGATGCGCGTGTCTCCTTCAGCTTCATGGAATGGGGAAAACTGCAGATGGCATTGGCATGCGGAGCCGAGCATATGAATGTGCTGGCCGCGGTGGCTGGAAGCGCTGCAGTGCCGTCCGGAGGAACGCCAATGGCGGCGGTAGCCGTGCTCCCTGGATCTACGGCGAGTGAACTGATTGTCGGCGCGGGGGGCGTGCAGGCATTTCCAGCGGGCACTCTGATTGCTGTCGACGTGGACTACCAGCAGCAGACCGGATACGTAGGAACCGGCATCGCCGGCGCGTACGTGAGAAGCGCTGCGGCGGTGCAGGAAGATCCAAATTATGTGAGGCGAGTGACATTTAACGTTGCACGAGTCGCAGAAGTGACCGCAACGTCGATTGTGCTGGCGCAACCGCTGGTCGGGGGAGCTCCGGCAAATGGTGCATCGGTGCAACGGGTGGTCGCATTCGTGGATCGAGAAGGTGGCTCTTTCTTTCAGGAGTGGTCTGCTTTGTTCGTGGCGCAAGAAGAGAATGGCGGACGCGTTTGCTTCTACTATCCGCGTCTGAGCCCGAATCCAGGAAGCGCGCCGGGAACTAGCTGGAATTCTGGATCCAGTGGAGTTTTGAAAGCATCGGCATCTAATTCGGGCAGATATGTGCGAGAAGAGTATTCGGAGATCGCGAAGCCGCTAACAGCAATTTCGCTGAGAGCATCGTTCCTGGCGCTGCCGTATATCGACGCGAACGACGGGCAGACGGTGCTGTGTTATCGAAGCTATTTTCCAGCGGGGATGGCGGCGAGTTATTGAGGAGGGACTTTCGTGTCGTCCCTTCGGACTCGCTCGACTTCTTACACCTTACCCAGGACTGACGTCCTGGGCTAACGCATTCCGCCGCTCCGCGGCTGCGTTCTGGCGGCACTGTCTCGCGACACTGCGCGCGGCATTTACTCGTGGCATTTACTGGTGGCATTTAATCGCCCTGGCCTCGGGCGGTGTTCTTGAACATACGCTGGCGCCGTACATTTCGGCGGTGCAGAGGTCGCACGGGCGGAGTTGCGGCTCAATGCTATTCATCAGTTCACATTTCACAACTTCATTGCTTCTCGAAAAAAGAAAAACTCCAAGGGCTTTTGATGAAACTCACGATTGACAATCTGCAAGGGCAAGGATCGATCGACTATTCCGCTTGGGTTGACGCAGCGGTTGCGCCGCATATCGAGCGTCTGCTGAACCGCCCGTCGGAGATGACTCTGTGCGTTGTTCCATGTGCGGCGGGGTTTGTTCCACCTGTTGCGGGAGCGAGGATCACCCTGTCGAAAACAAACGGCAGTTTTATTTTCACTGGCTACCTGATAGATGCTCCGACATGCGAGTACGTGGGGTGGGGACAGCAGGCGCCGGTTTACCGGTATCGGTTGCGAGCGCTGAGTGACGAAGTGCTTCTGGATGCGAAGGCACTCCCGAATCGAGCCCCGTTCACTGCACGAAGTGCCGGATCGGCGTTGAAGCAAATGGCACAGGATCTTTTGCCGGGTGAGTTCAACACGGATGCGGTGGAAGATCTGGATAAGCTTGCGGCATACGCAGTGAATCCTCAAAAGAAGTTCTCGTATCATGCCGGCGAGATCGCTCTCGCCGCCCGCGCTGCGTACCGAGCGGTGAATGGGAGTTTGCAATTGTCCCCAGTTGGATCGAATTGTTGCACGATCGATGAAGCTGATCCGCATTTCTCACCTTCGGGATTATCGCTGGTGCAAGCGAGCACGATTGTGAATGATGTGACGGTTGTTGGGCTCGATGAACCGCAGGCGTATGTCCGAGACTACTTTGTGGGAGATGGTTTGAGTTTGCGTTTTTATCTTTCGCAAACGCCATTTCAGCAAAGCAGGTTGCCGTTGATCGACGAAGAGTTTGCTGGGTCTGCACTGGATGCGGCGACTTGGGTGGTGAGCGATCCTGCTTCCGCGATTTCGGTGGCTGCGCAGGCATTGCAGGTGAATGGGGGAAATGGCCTGGATGGAAAAACAACCGTTTCATTTCTCGAAGAAGTGGAATTGGGGGGCGCGCTGAAACTTCAGCACGGAGACGTAAGTTTCACGGGGCCTTCGCGTGGCGTGATTGGCGGACTGTATGCGGGAGCAATCTCTAGTGCGACGTGTCTGGCGGGTTTCCAAATCACTCCAAATGGTTCACAGTCCAACATTCAAGCACTGATTAATGGAAGTCCGACCGGGCCGGTGGTCACGACGAGTACCGGACACCGCTATGTTTTGACGACTTATTTCTATTCGAGGGAAGTGTACCGGTCGGGAGAGACATACCATTCTTCGGCCCACCCGGCGGGCAATGGGCTGGGTGGAGCATCCGTAGCGTCAGACGTGAGGGTAGTGCTGGAATTGCAGGATGTTAATCCGGTGGTCCCGAGCACGCTGGTCGCAGCTCCGACTGTGCTCTACGACAATGTCATCAGCAATGCGGCGGGATTTTGTACATATACGCTGGTCAATTCCATAAACCTGAAGTGCAGTATTGCATTCACATACGTAACCCACATCGCGCTGGCCGAGGTAAGGAGTGCACTGCCGAGTGCGAGTTATAGCACACAGATCGTTGGGTCGCTTTCGGATGGAGCGCAGTGCTCGATCGCGAGCTCAAGCTCTCTGGATTTCTATCCGCAGTATGTGCCGCCATTGAACACGTTGATTGTGGCGAGCTATCGCGGATCGGGGCGAGCGGTGGCGGAGGTAGTGAATGCAGTAAGCATCGCTGGCCTGGCTGGCGGCTCAGATGATGGGACACGCGGGATGGTTAGAGTCGTTAAGAATCCAAGTACACGCACGCAAGCCGATTGCGAGAATGCAGCATTGGCGATGCTCGACGATGCAGGTTCGTCGGTGTGGAGCGGGAGTTATAGGACGTGGAGCGACTTTCTGCCCTCGGCGGCTGGGGACGTTTTTCCGGGCGATGGCCTGGTGGTCAATGTGCCGTCGCAGGGCGCGAGCTTCAGCGCAGTCGTACGCAAAGTTGGCATTGACATCATGGATCCCGCTAGCGATCACAGCATGTACAGTGTTGAATTCGCCAACGACTTTGCGGCGCCACTCGCGCATGAACTGTCGGGGAGTACAAGTGTCGTTCCGCTGCAAGACATGCCACCTCGGCTTACGACCACGCAGGTTGGAAACTACTATCTGGCAAGCTTGTCGGACGCGCAGATCACAGAGGTCAGTTCGACTACCGCGCAAGTAGACGTGGGCACTGCGATTGCGAGGGGCTGTGGCGTGGAAGTGCGCGCCCACGATTACGGCTTCGGAAGCGCGAACGACCGGAATCTGCTGGGACGCTTTACTACGCAGACGTTCACGCTTCCGAGGTTGGCGCGAACCCAAACTTATTTTTTGAGACTTTACGACAGCTCTACCCCGCCCCGGTACAGCCGATACTCGGCTGCGCTGCATGTGGACTATCCCTATGAATGAAACGAGCATTTTGAACAGGCAGCGACGGATGCCAATGGAGAAACCGCCTGCATCGGTTGCTTACAGCGCGAAAGACTTTCAGTTGGAGGTTCTGGATCGATTGGAAGAGATGCAGACTTTCGCGCAATCTCTGGAAGACACGTGGGAGAAGAAATTCGTGGCGGCCAAGGAACAACGGCTGGTGAAGTTTGAAAGCCGGACCTTGATTGCTTTGGCGGCGATCGCGCTATCGATTGCGGGCTATGTGATTGAAAACGCGCGAAACATTTCGCGGCAGGATGTCGAGATCGAATCCACGAAGGCGCGAGTGCAGCGCTTAGAACAGATCGCGACCACGAATACGGAGGCGCGGATTCGAACAGAAGTGCAACTGAGCGAATTGCGCGATGGACAGAATGAGATCAAAGCGATGCTGCAGGCACATGACAGTGGGAGCCGGAAGGGGAGTGCGAAGAGGTAGGGGAGTTCTCAGATTTCAGTTCTCGGTTCTCAGTTCTCAGTTCTCAGATTGCTGATTGCCGCATTTCAGCATCGACTTATTCATCTTCAGTCTTTGATATGAGAGGTTTTAAGGAGGAGTAGGGATCATGATCGCTCATAACCCCCTCCACAGATCCGGACAAGCGGAGTTACCGCATCCGGCTCCCACCTTGGGTGAGGACGCCCAGGCGCACAAGAGGATAGGGATGACAAACACGAGCCGGCGGAAAC
>DASYZA010000143.1:0-87142 GCA_035946775.1 Candidatus Sulfotelmatobacter sp.
CTGCACGTCCCCCTGCCAACGCTTCGACGCCGCCCTCGCGGGCGGCTCCGCATGACTCGGAGCCGTTGTGGTTCGCTATTCCTTCAACGTATGAAACTTTCATTCACAACACCTTGCCGGTGTAACCGGCGCACGGAGGACTCATGAAAACGAAACCTGTCATCCTCTTCATCCTAATCGCCATTTTCTCAATTGCCCTGCTTGCTCAGACCACACCCCATCGCACTGCTCCAGCCCGGGTTCCAAATACAAACGCTCCCACCAAAGTGACCGGTGAAGGAGTCAAGACTGACTCCGGTCTCCAATACTGGGACATCAAGGTCGGGACTGGGCAGGTCGCAAAAGACGGTGATCGCGTCAAAGTCCACTACACCGGATGGTTCACCAACGGCAAAAAATTCGACAGTTCGGTCGATGCTCACCAACCCTACAGCTTCACAATCGGCAAAGGTGACGTGATCAAAGGATGGGACGAAGGTGTAACCGGAATGAAAGTCGGTGGCAAACGCCAGCTGCGGATTCCGCCTGAGTTGGCCTACGGAGAGAAGGGATACAAAGACATCATTCCGCCGAACTCTACTTTGGTTTTTGACGTGCAGCTGTTAGCGGTGACACCGGCGCCCTCGGCTCCCCCGGCAAGCCAATGAAAAACACGCATGCCAGTCCCGCCCGACGAGCGTTCTTAAATCTCGTGTCCCTCAGTGGGTGAGTTCGCTACGCCTTAACGACTTTACCGCTACGCAGGCAGGACGTGCAGACGCGGATCCGCTTCCCCTGACCATTCACCTTCGCGTGCACCGGACGCAGATTGATGTTCCAGCGCCGCTTGGTGACGTTGTGGGCGTGGCTGATGCGGTTTCCCGCTTGCGGCTTCTTGCCGCAGATATCACATTGTTGTGCCATTGGACTGCTGCTCCCAGAAAGTTCAGATCTTGTAGGGCAAACGTAGATTTTACAGGAAGATGGCTGAATTCGCCAACCACGAGCCATGTCTCCCCAGCATTCTTTTGCGCTCATTGCAGCGATCAATTCGCCGGACTGTCGCTATGCGATACTTATCTCATGCAGTCTCCGCTTCAAACGCCCACGGCCGCGACTGATCCCAAGTCCGTGAAGGTACATCTCACTTCGGGTTCCGGCATGGACATCGAATGGGCTGACGGCCACGTCTCGCACTACAACTTTGTGTATCTGCGCGACGCATGCCCGTGTGCCATGTGTGAAGAAGAGAGGGGCAAAAGCGGGCGCCGCCCGGGAGATCCAGCCAGCGCTGCCCCTGGCGCGCTTTTGATCTTCAAACCCACGGCCAAGCCCGTCTCCGCGGAAGGCGTCGGCAAATACGCCATCAAGTTCTCCTGGAACGATAACCACGATCTGGGGATCTATTCGTGGAAGTTCCTTCGCGAAGTTTGCCCGTGCGACGAGTGCAAAAAAGCAAGAGGCTGAGTTGGTCACTCGACAAGCAAATGGTCGATGCTCTCTAGCTTGGGGGTGGAAAAGTTGCCTTTAAGGGCGGCGTTCGAACTCCTCAACAACCAGCTTTTAGGCCCCATGTAGCGTTCTTTAGGTGTCTAACCCGGCAGTTGGATGACTATCTCGACTCCCAATCCGGCCATCCAGTCCGTCATTCGCGATCTGCTGACGGAACTCCATGCCAGGGCCGCATGCGAGAAGATCGGTCTGACCCTGGACTCCTTCGCCATCATCTTGACGGAAGTAGCAAGCAAACACGCGGGTGCCTCCTCCGAAACCGAACTCCGCACATTCTTGCTGAGCCTTCGTGTTGACGAACTGGCTCTTGCGCGCGCTTGCGCAGCCGGACACAACACCGCGTGGGAGATTTTCCTCACGCGATTTCGCGAGAAGCTTTATCTTTCGGCTCTACGTATCGTTCGGGAAGATTCCGCCGCTCATGACCTGGCCGATACCCTTTACGCCGATCTCTATGGCACCAGCACTCGAGATGGCCAGCGGGTTTCCAAACTTGCCTCCTACACGGGCCGGGGATCGCTTGAAGGATGGCTGCGCACCGTGCTCGCGCAGGAATACGTGAACCGTTATCGCAAAACCAAGCGACTTGTGAGCCTGGAAGAAGAGTCCGAGGAAGGCGCCCAATTCCGCGCTCCTGAGCCGGAACCCGTTGCCACAACTGATACGCGCTTGTCGCAGGCGGCGGATTCGGCCCTTGCACAACTGCCCGCCGAAGACCGCATGGTTTTGAGCTCATATTATCTGGACGGACGCACGCTGGCCGAGATCGCCCGTATGTTGGGTGTACACGAGTCTACGATCAGCCGCAAACTGGACAAGCTTGCCAAGGTGCTGCGTAAGCAGATTGTGGCCACTTTGACCCGCACAGGCATGTCCCGCAGACAGGCCGAAGAGGCTTTGGAGGTTGACGTCCGTGACCTGCAGGTGGATATTCGTCGCAGCCTCGCGCAAGAAACGCCCTCCGCGACGTTCTCAAAGAAGAGAGTGGAAGCAAGAATCCGGGAAGGCGAAGGATAATCGAAGCACACGGCGAAGGGTGTCGGTGAAATAGGCCAGAGAAACTGGATGGAGAAAGTACCCCAAATCGTTGCGGAACGCCTGAAGGCCGCGCCCGGCGGGCATCATCCCGATCCCGACATGCTTACTGCCTTCTCAGAACGTTCGCTCTCGAATGCAGAACGCACCAGCGTCCTTGATCACCTGGCACGTTGCGCCGAGTGCCGCGAGATTGTTGCTTTGGCGCTTCCAGCCTCAGAGACAGTTCAGCGAGCAGTCCGTCCCGGGAAATCCGGATGGCTTACCTGGCCAGCTCTTCGCTGGGGCCTGATCGGGGCGGGAATCGTGGCGATCGCGTCCTTTGGCGTTGTGCAGTATCGTCACCAGCATGCGTCGACGATGATGGCTTACAACGCGCCTCGCGTCGACGCCGTTAAGAAATCGGAGAACGTTACAACCTCGCTCTCGAATGCCGCCCAATCCCCGCGCGACGAGGACAAGGCTGCATCATCAGTCCCTGCAGAGTCGCCATCATTGGCTGCGAACACTCCCAACCCTCCTTCGCCAGCGCTCACCGACTCTGAGGCTGCCTCAGCCGCAGTGTCCCAAGGCAAGCTGGCAGCAATGAGCCGCCACGCAATGCAGCATGGGCCTAGAGTGCAATGGCAGCAGAACGCCACGCAGCAAAACGTCAGCAGCCTTAGGCAGTCACAGGCAACGGCTCTGGCTGTACCCCCACCGGCGGCAAAACAGTTGCAGGCGGTGGTCCCATCCCGAACAACTCCAGTCCCTGGTGCCGCGAACGCATTGGCCGCTGACTCGGTTTCCTCGAATGCTAGTATTCCTGTTCTCCAGAGCCAGAGTATTGATCAGCAAGCTGCTACCCAGAGTGGCTATGCCGAGGCCAAAGTCGAAAAAGTCAAGCCCCCAGTCACGACCTTTAGCGGCGGCCCCAGTAAAGTGATCGTCTCCGGCATGGAGCCACCAAGCGCTCCCGCCGGAGTTGCGGTCGGACGGATGGTCTCGTCTCTGGGCTCTACCACCCGTTGGACCATCAACTCTGCTGGCGGCCTGCAGCGCTCAGTGGACCAGGGCGCGAGTTGGCAGGATGTCGACGTCAACAAGTCAGCTCCGCCTGCAGGAGCGGGTGTGTCTTTGATGAAAGAGACCTCCCGGGCTAAAGCAGCTAACTACAATGCCCTCGACAAGCAGAACCAGAAAGACGCGCAGATCATTTTCCGCGCCGTTGCAGCCAATGGACCGGATGTCTGGGCAGGAGCATCGGGAGGTCTCCTCTATCACTCCTCCGATGCTGGCGTTCACTGGACGCGCGTCGTCCCTTCTGTCTCAGGTATTTCTCTCACCGGCGACATCCTGACCGTGGAGTTCATTGACCCCCAGCACGGCAGGATTACCACCTCTACCCCCGAGATTTGGACTACCTCCGACTCAGGCGAGTCTTGGCAGAAGCAATAGCCGCTATTACCTTCGTTAGCTTTTCGCTATTCCAATTACCAAAGTGACGTTTACACCTTTTGGGGGCGAATTCTACTATCCACTCGTGGTTTGGCAGTTCTGGGGGAGGGCTGCCGAGGCGTCCTGGACTGAAAGGTCCTAGGGCGCTTTTTTTGTAGGCTCAACTCCTGGATATCTGCGGAGTTGCAGAATCATGTATTCCTCGTCGATGAACCGGTCTTCAATTTTCAGCGAGCGCGGCTCGCAGCCATAGGGCTCGAATCCCAGGGAACGATACAGCCGGATTGCAGTCTCTTGCGTCCGAGCGACCGAGAGCAGCACCTGTTCTACTCCTGCGACGGTTGCGGCCCTTTGAAGCAATTGATTCATCAGTTCTCGGCCGACTCCCATTCCCCGCATTTTTGGCGTGACGTAGACATACCAGACGTTCCCTTTGTGACGGGTTTTCAAGCCTTTATCCCGGAAGAATCCAGCGACTCCCTGTAACGCGTCGTGATCAAACGCGCCTGAGACGAACGCATCTGCAGATGACCAAAGACGCCTCTGCACTTCCTCAATGTTCAACGATTCGTATTCCTCCAGCGATGCGCTGAAGGCTTCCGGATCACCACGCAGGGCTTCGATGCGCAGCCGCAGCCACTCATCCGCGTCATCCGGATTGAGGAAACGTACCTCCATTTGCTTTTCTACCGTGCGCCGCGGCACGCAGCACAATACCCGCCGATCTCCAGTCGCGAAATCAATACGTGGAAACGGCAATCTTTTTCCACCTGCTGCTTCAGCCTCTCAAAGCTGTCACTCACAAATTCCATGATCTTCCCGCAGCGCAGGCAAGCCATATGAACGTGATCACGCCCCAGCCTCCGCTCGTAATAATGCCCTTCGCCGTTGATATGCATGAGGTCGAGTTCATCGATTAATCCGTGCCTCTTCAGAAGTTGCAATGTGCGATAGACGGTGCTGCGGTCCACAGTCGCATCGAGCTTTTTCGCCTTTCGCAGGATCTGGCTCGCATCCAGATGGCGGCTCGCAGTCTCAATCACGCTGAGGATCGCGCGCCGCTGTTGAGTCATGCGAATTCCGCGCTCGGCGAATTGCGCCTGCAGGCGGCCCGGCACTTCTGTTTTTGGCAAAGGCATGATCTGCTCCGAACCGTGTCGCAACAAGTTGCAAGCGGAGTGCGACGAATTCTGCGCGTGAAACTGGACAGTGCGTTAGTGAATCCGCCAAAATTGGGTTTGATTCCTAGTTGCGACTCAGTTGCAACTGAATTATAGCTGAAAATCGAACGCTTCTGCTCGTTTTTTCAACCTGGGAGAAAAGGAGGTCTTATCCGTATCTTCATCACTCTTACGTTTTGCTCTCTCACTTTGGCCGCGATTGCGTGTTTTGCGGTGCCCTTGCCATTACGCGCTCAGGAGAGCCCTTATTTCGTTACCTACGATCACTATCTCGAAGAGCCCGGCAGCCTTGAAGTCGAATACTTCTCAACCTTCGGGACACAGCGCGGCGCAGGGAAGTTTATTGCCGATTGGACGGAATTCGAATATGGCGCGACCGCCTGGTGGACAACGGAGTTTTATCTCGATGGCCAGAGCACGTTCGGTGACAGCACCGTCTTCACTGGATTTCGTTGGGAGAACCGCCTTCGCCTGCTCAAAAACGAGCATATCGTCAATCCCGTTTTTTATGTCGAATACGAGCAAATCAGTGAAGCCGATAAGATCATGAAGGAAGTCGAAGGGCATGACGTGGAATCCGATCATGCTGTCCCGAACGCGTTCGCCCGGACGGGACACAATCATGAACTCGAATTCAAACTCCTGCTCTCCAGCACGCATAATGGATGGAATGTTGCGGTGAATCCGCTCGCAGTAAAAAATCTTACTGGTGGAAATCCCTGGGAATTCGGGTACGCCGTTGGCACCAGCCGGCCTCTCGTGCTCAAAGCCTCGGCCCAGCGCTGCAATCTCTGTCTCGAAAATTTCGTTGCTGGCGTCGAACTTTACGGCGGATTAGGCGACCGCTACAGCTTCGGATTGCACGACACTTCTCATTATCTGGCCCCTGTGATCGCCTGGAACTTGCCTTCAAGTTGGACGCTGCGTCTCTCTCCTGGGTTCGGCTTGAACGACAATAGCCATCAGTTCCTGCTGCGCTGGGGCATCTCGCGCGAGTTCTCCGGCTTCGGCACAACCATGGCGCGGTTACTAGGAGCACATTGATGATCTGGATTCGAAGGGTTACACAGGCTTTGATGGTGTGCGTCATTGCCGTTTTTATCTTTGGCGAAGCAGCCGCGCAGACAGACCGCGCCGTTACGGCTGGCGAGAACCCCGTATACGCCGAACTGCAAAGGGCACCGAAAAAGGCCTCGACTCGCCGCAATCCATTTGCGAATGATCCCGAAGCCCTCGCTGGCGGAGCAAAGCTTTTCGCCCAGCATTGCGCGGAGTGCCACGGTGCGTCGGCTGAGGGAAGCAAAAAGGCTCCCAGCCTTCGGGCGCCTGAGGTTCAGCAATCTACTCCCGGGACGCTCTTCTGGCTCCTCACCAACGGCGTGGTGCGCAAGGGAATGCCAGTCTGGTCCAAGCTTCCGGACGCGCAACGCTGGCAATTGGTCAGCTACATTAAGTCGCTGGGCGTCTCAGAACCGGAGGCCAGCGATCATCCGTAGCAGCTTCGCCGTGTGTTCGCCGTGTGGAGCGGCAGGTGAGAGCTCGGACGCGCCCATCCGTCCGTTTGCGACCTTTCCCACTCCCCAGTCATCTAACGCAGTGCTACGATAGAAAGTTCGGCTCCCTGACGGGAAGCACTCATACTAGATCGCAAAATCGGCAGCGCAAACAAGAGCGTGGTTCGAGAGAGCGATGGGATAAACGAGGAGAAAGAAACAATGGCAGGCAACGGAATTGTCGAAGTGACCGACGCGAACTTCGACCAGGATGTTTTGAAATCCGATAAGCCCGTTCTGGTGGACTTCTGGGCAACATGGTGCGGCCCCTGCCGCGCGATCGCCCCGATCGTCGAGGAACTGGCGAGCGAATATCAGGGAAAGATCAAGATCGGCAAAATGGATGTCGATTCCAACCAGGCGACCCCCATGCGCTACAAAGTGACTGGCATCCCAACGCTGCTGGTCTTCAAGGGTGGACAGGTCGTTGAGCAACTTGTCGGCTATCGCCCAAAGGACGCCATCGCCCAAGCCCTGAACAAGCACATCTAAGCTTTCATCAACATCCACCAAATGCCCGGCGCAGGTGCCGGGCATTCTTGTGTCTCAAGTCAGCTTGCGATTTTCAGCAGCACCTACGCGAACCGTAGCCTTCCACTCCAACGTTCTGCTGATTCCGTGCTGTGTCAGCGTAACTTTCTCGATCGGCAATTCTCCCTCGATCATCTGCACCTGAAGAGTGTCGTCGTCCAGTTGAATCGTTCCAAAACCTGAAGCCGCGGAGAAGAATGTCCTGAAGGGTCGCACATCCAACCGCGGACCAAACCATAGCGTCTTGCTTACGCCTGAATACTGAAATCCAGACAACGCCCCCAGCAGCGCATAACTCGACATCGCCCGCGCATAGTAATTCCCGCACTCGTACTCGTTCCACGGATTCCGCACGCGCCCGTCATAGCGACTTCGGGCTGCCTTTACGATCGTCAGGCCTTCCTTCACCAATCCTTCTGAAATCAGATGCGACGCTACCTGATACTCAATCCCGGTCCACACTTCATCAGAATAAACGAACGGCAATGTCGGCCGGCCGCCCTTGGGCCAGGTGCACAACAATAGTCCGGGTTCGTGCCCCATTGCATATCCCGGCCGCTGCGCATTGGCATGTTCGGCCAGATCCGTCTTGAAGTTGTTTTCGAATATCGCTCGCAGCGCGCTTCGAACTTGCTCCGGTTTAAGAGGCACTTCAATGCCATACGCCCGCGCCATCCAAATCCCAATGACGCCATCCGACAGACAACCGGTGCCATATTGATACTTGGGTCCCTCACGCTTCAGTAGTTGCTGCATTTCACTGCTGCTCTCATCGACAGCCACAACCATCTTCGCGAACGATTGATCGCGCAACCCGAGATATTCCACCTTCTGCGCGTAATACTCCCCGTTGAAGAGTTGCTCATCCATAAATGCTGCGCAACGTTGCGCCAGATCGCGATAAAACTTCGCATCTTCCTTTTTGCCCAACGCGGTCGCCATTTCAGTGATCGCCGAGAGTGCTCCCAGATAAATGCTAGTGCACATACCATCGGGCCCCCAGAACTCAATGTCATACGTGTTGTGATGAGGCTCGAACAGCCCCCCTCGATGATCCGGGTCCCAGGTGCGAATGCAGTAATCCAGGCTCCGCTTCGCCAGCGGATACATCGCCTTCAGCCACTCGGTGTCGCCCGAGATTTGCCAATCGCGGAACACCTTCATGATCCCGCCTAGCTGCCCGTCTGACGCCGCATGAAAGTCATGCTTGACTGGACCTTCCGGCAACGCAGCGCGGAATGTCACATGGCCGTTTTCGTCCATCGACCGCACCAGCTCAAGTTCCCTCAGAGTTCGTTCCAGTTGTGGATAAAGATGGGGGAACGCCTGCGCGTAATTCCACACGTGCGTGCACGAACCGTGACAGCATCCGGCATCCGTGAAACATCCTTCCCATCCCCACAGATCGCCATTCGCAAGCCGCAGAACAGTAGGCGACTTGATGATTCCCAAATTCGCTGAGACTGCATCCAGCACGTACGTGGGCAGCGTCGAAGCGAATAGCGCTTCTTGGAACGCAATAGTCCGCTGACGCAGTGATGCGTAATTGCTCTGAACATACTCCGCAACATCCCGTGCATCTTTCCATACCGACGCATAATACGGACGCCAAGGTGCTGCCTGGTCCGCCGGAAGAGTCCGGCATCCCGCCGTTCCCGGAACCTCAGAGTCGGTCCCGCCCACCTCCACGTAACAATTCGGAAAGTGCCACGCGATAGCGAGGGGATACGATTTGGACTCGCCCGGCTCCAACCTGCCCGCGAGCAAGATCGATCCGCCATTTCTTCCCTTCGTATCGACATCGTTGGAGCCGGCATTCGTAGTGAACGTTCCTGTCGACACTTCCCTCCAAAGCGCCGACAAAGAATCGAATTCCCACCCGGGGCTTCGCAACCACATCCCCTTGATCTGCGGAGCATTCTCCAACGCGATCAAACATGCACTTCCATAGGCTTCGGCGTTCGCCTTCTCGGTGTTGTAGAAATACACGCCCTTCCCAGGGACGGTTGCGTTCCTCCCATGCGAGTCATCACTGCCGCATCCTGGTGCCAGGTGAGAAAGATGGTAAGAGAATTCGTACTCGACAGCGTGCGTCGCTGTGTTGTGTAGCGTGTACTCGAGGATGACCACTGGCAGGCTGGAATTCTTGTCGTCTAAAGGAATAAATGGATTCCATGCGGTTACCTTGACGTTCAACGGAAAGACCGCATCGCTCAACTCCACATGCCCAAACGGATACTCTCCTTTAAAAATGCATTTTCCGAATCGCGGAAAACCTTCAAATCCGCCGCGCCGGTATCCTTCTCCTTGCAATCCCTGGTCGTAAATCTTCAGCAGCGGAAAGGGACCTTCGACGAGTTTTGTAACTGGAGACTTCCCTTTGACGTGAAGCACAGCGAATGCCGCCTTAGAGGCCGCGAACCCCTCCGGCTGAGCAGTAGTTGCTGGCTTGTTAGCAATCGAGAAATCCTGCAGCCCACCGTAGCCATTGAAGCAAATACAGCCCGCGCCGATTCCGCCGATCGGCATGGCAATCTGCGTCAACCGATCGCCACTGAACGACCGTTGCGGACCGGGCTTAAAGAGGTCGTCGGTAGAAAACGTTGTGCCCGCGGGATTCCCATCAGCCTTGGACGGTGTTCCTCCAAGGGGAACGCTGGCTGCAATCGCCGCGGTCGAACTTGTTACCAGAAACTCTCTGCGCGTGGGCTTATCGGAGGGAGACATGTTCGTTAGCAACCGTCAAACAACCCACAGTTGTAAAGGTCAAATCGGGTTCGCGCAAGTAAGATTACGCCGAGCAGCCTGGGGAATTGGTCCGGAGAGCGTCCGAAATAGTGGCAAGTGAGGGAAACGAAAGACGGTCAGTTGAAGGCGAACTGCGAACAACTACTAATACTTTCTTAGCACTCCGATCACTCTCCCCTGCACATCCACAGAGGCCGCTGGCACGATAATCGGCCTCATGTTCACGTTCGAAGGCTGCAGGCGGATGTTATCCCCTTCGCGGTAGAAGCGTTTCAGCGTCGCATCACTTTGATCCACAAGAGCGACTACGATGTCGCCGTTGTGCGCCGTTCGTGCTTTTTCGACTAGCACGTAATCACCGTTGAGAATGGCTTCATCCTGCATCGAATCGCCGCGCACTTCCAGCACAAAGACTTCCTTCGATCGCACGAAGTCGGCTAGCGAAATCGTCTCTGGATTCTGCACTGCTTCAATTGGCTGGCCCGCGGCAATACGCCCCATCAGCGGCAGCACGACGCCCGTATTCACGCTCATCGACTGCTTCAGCTTCCCCTTCGGGGGCAGCAGATCAATCGAACGGCTTCGGTTGTAGTCGCGAGTGAGCAGCCCTTTTTTCTCGAGGTTCGAGATGTGCTTGTGCACGGTAGCCAGTGAGTTCAGCTCCAGCCCCTGTCCGATTTCCTCGAATGAAGGCGAGTAGCCGTTCTCCGTAACGAATCGTGAGATGAAGTCGTACACGTCGCGCTGCCTGCGTGTGATCGCCATGCGCCCATTATTGGCGAAGATAAGGCGAAAAGCAATAGGGAAATGCGACGGATGTCCCGGCAAGTCTGTGGGAACGGAAAACGAGCGCTATCCGTGACGCGCTTTCAAAGCCTTCTTCTCAGGCTTGTCAGAGGATGACGGTGCTTCGAATCCGATGCGGCGGTGGTTTGCGGGGAGCGGAGCGATAAGTTCGCGAATGGCTTCGATTAGCTCCTGAATCTGCTCGTCGTGGCCGTCAAGCCGCGATTCAAGTTCGGTGAGCCTCGACGCAATGTGCTGATTCGCTGAGAGGACCTGGCGCATTTGCACGAAGGCGCGCACCACGAAAATGCTCATTTCGATGGCGCGCTTCGAATTGAGAACCGTCGCGGCCATGATCGCACCGTGTTCAGTGAACGCGTGGGGCAGGTACCGTCGGCCACCGTGGCTCGAACTTGAGATCACATTTTGTGATCTCAAGTTTTTGTATTCAGCAGTTGTAAGCGCGAAAAAAAAGTCAGCAGGAAAGCGGTCGCGATTGCGTTTCACCTGCTGATTGAGCTGCCTGACGGGCACACTGTAAAGACCTGCCAAATCGGAATCGAGAATGACTTTTTGATTGCGCAGAATCAGGATTTTTGCCGCTACTTTCCTTGTAAGAACGATGGCGCTTGTATTCATGGATTCACCAGAACTTGAGGTCGCAATTTGCTACCTCAAATAAAAGGTCGAGATTGAGGTCACAAACTGTGACCTCAGACAAGAATTTGGAAAGACATTGCATCATAGCAATCCCCAAGCAGCGTAAGGCCGAAGAAACCACTGGTTCTAAGGCTGCTGTGCCGAATTAGGAATCAGGAAAGTTACGTCAAGAAATCCCTCCTGGCCAGCGAAGGGAAGAAGACCAATGGGCATACGAAGAATGAAGCCTGACAGGCCTGTTGCTAACTCTCGCGGACTATCCCGACGTCCTGCTTACCAACCGTTTTGTATCCCCAGGCCATTCGAGGTGTGTTGTGGGCGATGCCGAACTGTCCTTTGGCATCGAGAACAATAATGCCACCGTGCCCGTTCACTCGCTGTTTCAAGTAGTTCATCGCTTCTTTCGCGGACCATTCGGGAAGGTTTCCTGACGCGATGCGATCGGCAGCCCATTTTGCGAGCACAAGTTTCATGATCGGCTCGCCCCATCCGGTCGTGGAGGCAGCGGCGCTTTCATTGTCCGCATAACAGCCGCAGCCGATGAGCGACGAGTCGCCAAGGCGCCCCGGAGCTTTGTTCAGCGTGCCTCCGGTTGAGGTCGCCGCGGCAATGTTGCCGTGGGCATCGAGCGCGACCGCTCCAACCGTGTCGTGGGAGATGGTGACGTCATCAGTTTCTGGAGCAAAAAGATCATTGCCGTCCTGCTTTTCGTTTCGCCTCGCAAGTTCCGCCTGATACTCACGCAGGCGTTCCACCTCGCGCGGGATCACCAGATCTTCGTTCTTGCAGAGGGTAATGCCGTGGCCAGCGGCGAACTTCTCGGCACCTTCAGCAACGAAATACACGTGCGGGCTCTCGCTCAGAATCTTGCGCGCGGCGCGAACGGGATTGCGCAGATGCTCGACGCACCCGACGCCTCCGGTGCGGAGGGTTGCGCCGTCCATAATGAGGGCATCGAGTTGGACCCGGCCATCGCGATTGAGAAAACTGCCACGTCCCGCGTCGAAGGTCTCGTCATCTTCCATGATGACGACGGCTTCTTCGACGGCGTCCAAGGCCGTGCCCCCGCGCTCGAGCACGCGCCATCCCGAGGCGATGGCATTGTTCACCCCACGCATGTGGGCCTCGACCATGTCGTCGGGCATGGCCCAGGCGCCGCCGTGAACGACGAGAACTGGATCAGTTGGCAAGGTATCCCCAGATTGACCTCGGACCCCAGACTCCGGACCTCGGACGTTGGTACTGTCTGTGACCGCTTAGGATAGCAGGAGCGACGCGTCGGGAGTTGTTCAAAAGGCAAAGCCGCGGTGATGGGCCGGGGCCGAAAAGAGTACTAGAGAGCGATTCGAGACTCTTTTCCTGCGGCCTGCACCGATCAGTCGTTCACATTCTAGGGACGAACCGCCGGGCTCAAGGCGAAGAGTGTTCGAAAATCAGGAGCCGCTTGGGAAGCTGGCGTGCTTGGTTCCGAAGCGGCCCTTACTTACTACAGCGTCTTGCTTTGCTGTACGAGAGCCAGTAGAAAACAGCTGTCGATGACGAGCCATACAGAAAAATGACTAGATCGTCTTGGAATATAACTTAAGAGTTATAACCCAAAACGGATTACGCTGCGCTATGCGGCTTGCCCCGGATTCAGGCTGACGGGTGGGTCCTGGGTTCTCGTCCAGGTGTACCGCATGCGATGGATAACGGTGATTGTGCTGAGCACCGCGATCAGCCAAAGTACCGGCGCCATGCGATTGAACAGAGCTCCGAGAATCACCAGAACCAACCGTTCCGGGCGCTCCATGAATCCGACGCGGCAAGAGCCAATCAGCGATTCTGCGCGGGCTCTCGTGTAGCTGACCATAATGGCGCTAATCATCACGAACGCGGAAAGGACGACATAGCTATAGCGGCCGCCCCGGGAATAGAAAACCAGCAACCCGAGGAACTGGCTGGCGTCTGAGTAACGGTCGACCACCGAATCGAAGAAGGCACCGAAGCGGGTTACGCGGTTGGTGGCGCGTGCGACCTGTCCGTCCACCAAATCAAAAAATCCGGAAAAGATGATCACCAGTCCCGCATAAATGAACATGCGCTTCTGGTTGGAAGCATTGGCCGAGCCGAACAGGACGGCAGCCCAGGTGTTGACCACGAGCCCCATGAAGGTCAGCACGTTAGGATTGATGCGCGACAGAGCGAGCCAACGGACAATTGTGTCCAGAAGAACTCCGCAAGCACGCCCAAAGGCGGAAGTCCAGGAAGCGGTCATGCCAAGCACCGCGGATTGGCGGCAGAGTTTTGCACGTGCGACATTATTTCACGCGCTGCGCGCCGGGGCCAAGTCAGGCCCGGATATGCCGGCAGTTAGCAGATTCTTCCCGGCTTCGCGCTTCGCATCGCAAGGAACCCGCATGCGCCGAAACGACCAACTGTTTTCTACGCCTGTGCTTTGTTCGGTTCCTCGCCAGTGTCGTCGTGGATGGTGCTCAGGCTCAGAATTTCGAGTTCGCGCTTGCCATTGGGAGTGACGACCACTGTTTCGTCGCCTACTTTCTTGTTGAGCAGCGCGCGGCCGATTGGGCTGGTCGTTGAAATCTTGCCTGCCGCGACGTCGGACTCTTCGCTGGTGACCAACTTGTACTCGACTTCCTCGCCCTTGGTGTTGTCGTAGACCTTGACCGTCGATCCGAGGCCGACCTTGTCCTTGGGGATATTGTTCATGTTGATCATGGACAACTCGGCGAGGCGCTTACCGAGTTGGCGGACGCGCGCCTTTACGAACTCCTGGCGCTGCTTGGCCATGTGGTATTCGGCGTTTTCGCTCAGGTCGCCAAGGGCAGCGGCCTTCTTGATTTCTTTGGGAAGTTCGTGGATCAACTCGTGTTCAAGCGCGTTGATCTCTTCCTGCAGTTTTCTCTTGATAGCGTCTGTCATGTTGATTTAAAGCCAGATTACGGATCGGCCGGATTCCAGCAAGGCTTGGGACATTATAACTCCGGCTTCCGCATTCCGGCTTCAGCGCCCTCCTATAACGTTCATTCGGGCTGCCGAACGGGGACTACCCCCACCCAGTCGTACCCAACGCCAGGTCAAAGGCCCCCAAATTCAGAAACCATTGGGAAAGTTTCATTGGTTTGGGTAAAGTGCTGTAACCCGGGAACGGAATCTTGGGGCGAACGTGGAGGCCGGCATGTCTGACTCATCAACAGTTTCCGAGAGCGTACGTCCGAAGCAAACGGGGAGAAGTGTTTGGGCCGTGGTGGCAGGATTTCTCGCGGTTGTGATTCTTTCGATCGGAACCGATCTGGTGCTGGCGAAAATAGGGGTCTTTCCGGAGTTGGGGCAGAGGATGTCCGATCAGCTGTTTGTGTTGGCAACAACTTATCGGACAATCTATGCAGTATTTGGAAGCTATGTGACAGCGCGGCTTGCTCCGAATCGGCCTATGTGGCACGCAATAGTAGGGGCGGTGATCGGTATGATCATTGGAACAGTCGGCGCGATCGCTACGTGGAATAAGGACTTAGGCCCTCATTGGTATTCGATTGTGCTGGTCGTCGAAGGCATTCCGTGCGCCTGGATCGGGGCAAAGATTCGCGAATCACAAATCGCCAGGTAAAAAAATCACTAGATGTCGATCTTGCCGTTTGTCAATCGACGTTCCTATAGAGATGGGTTCCACGACGAAACCCGATCCAACAGGAGAACAAATCATGAGAGTCATGGTCGTAGTAAAGGCGACGAGGGACTCGGAGGCCGGTGTGATTCCGAGCAAAGAACTGATCACGGCAATGGGCAAGTACAACGAGGAACTCGTGAAGGCTGGAATCATGCTCGCTGGCGATGGGCTGCAGCCTTCGTCGAAGGGAAAGCGCGTCAGGTTTTCCGGAGACAAGCGCTCAGTCATCGATGGGCCGTTTGCCGAAACTAAGGAACTGATTGCCGGGTTCTGGATATGGCAGGTCCGGTCGATGGAAGAAGCCGTCGAATGGCTCAAGCGGTGTCCCAATCCGCATTGCGAAGACTCGGAGGTGGAGATCCGGCCGCTGTTTGAGGCGGCAGACTTCGGGGAGAATTTGACGCCCGAAGCGAAGGAGCGGGATCAACGACTCCGCGGGCAGATCGGCCGCCAGCGTTCTGCTTGATGGGAGTTAAGAAGAATTGCCGGCGAACAGACGTCTTCTCCGCTCAGAATGACACATGAAAAAAAATTCTCGAGTTTGTCGATTTCACGAATGACGGTTCGACGCTTCAATAGAGGCCGGGTTGAGGACGAGACGCCCTCACGACAACTGGCGAGACGCCGGCGCTACGGTCGGCACTGAGTAACAGCAAACATCAAAGGAGAATCACGATGAAATTCCTGAGCATCTACAAGCACGTTGAACGCAACACTCCTCCCTCGGCAGAGGAGATGCAAACCATGGGGAAGCTGGTCGAGCAGGGATTCAAGGAAGGCTGGCTGATCGCGACCGAGGGCTGCTTGCCCACAGCACTCGGCGCGAAGGTACGGCGCGATGGGAGCAGGCTAAACGTGACTGACGGCCCATTCACCGAAGCCAAGGAAGTGGTGGGAGGCTTCGCCATCCTGAAGGCGAATTCTAAAGCCGAGGCGATTCAGCTGGCGAAAGACTTCCTCAAAGTTGCGGGCGAGGGCGAGTGCGAAATCCGTCAAATCTATGAACCCAATAGCGGCGAACAATCGTGCGTGAAGCCCGGCGAAGTTGCGTTGAGCGCCTAGAAATGATGTGATCGGTAGCAGTGGGTGCTACCGAGACACATCACGCAATCGAAGCCGTCTGGAGGATCGAGTCGGCCCGAGTGATTGCCGGGCTGACTCGCATCGTCCGCGACGTTGGTGTGGCGGAAGAACTGGCGCAGGATGCACTCGTGGCCGCTCTCGAGAAGTGGCCCGAGTCGGGCATACCTGACAATCCGGGCGCCTGGCTCATGGGCACCGCGAAGCATCGAGCCATCGATTTCCTTCGGCGCGGAACACTCATCGATCAGAAACATGGGACGCTAGGCCGCGAAATGGCCGAGCGCGAACTGCAAGTGCCGGATCTTACCGCTGCCATGGACGACACTATCGGGGATGACATGCTCCGGCTTGTTTTTATCGCGTGCCATCCGGTGCTTTCCACCGAAGCGAGAGTGGCCCTAACGCTTCGTCTTCTGGGTGGCTTAAGCACAGATGAGATTGCCCGCGCTTTTCTGGTGTCTGAGCCCACCATGGCCCAACGGATTGTGCGGGCGAAAAAGACGCTTTCAGAAGCACACGTGCCATTCGAGGTGCCGCGCGGCGCCGAATTCACTGCGCGGTTGTCGTCGGTTCTGCGAGTGATGTATCTCATCTTCAACGAAGGCTATGCGGCGACTGCAGGCGACGACTGGATGCGTCCGGCTCTTTGCGATGAGGCGCTGCGGCTCGGTCGAATCTTGTCCGAACTCGTCCCAGATGAAGCAGAAGTCCACGGCCTGGTTGCGTTGATGGAAATTCAAGCCTCGCGCGCCAAAGCGCGAGTGAATCCCGATGGTGAACCGGTCCTGCTTCTCGATCAGGACCGGTCAAGGTGGGATCGATTGCTCATCGGCCGCGGCTTGGCGGCGTTACAAAAAGCCGAAAAACCAGGTACTCAACCTGGGCCGTATACGATCCAGGCTGCCATCGCGGCCTGTCATGCAAGGGCACCGAGGACCGACGAGACCGATTGGCCGCGAATCCTGGAGCTATACGGGGAATTAGCTGCAATTGAACCCTCGCCTGTGATCGAACTGAATCGCGCTGTTGCGATGGCGATGGCACGCGGTCCCCTGGCCGGACTCGAATTAGTCGATGATTTGAAGGATGATCCTGCTCTTCGTGGTTACCACCTGCTGCCCAGCGTCCGTGGCGACCTGCTGAAGAAGCTGGGAAGATTTTCTGAAGCGCGCCTGGAGTTCGAACGGGCCGCTGCAATGACGAAGAACGACAGAGAACGCTCCTTGCTTCTCGATCGGGCTCGCTCCTGTGCCACATCAGTCGAATGAGGCTGTCCAGAGCAAGGGGACCCCACCCTGAGTATTACTGCCGTAATCTCCGAGGTCATTTTGGTTGTCATCACAAAATCGTTTCCGCCTACCATTTGAGCAGAAGCCCTTCGCAAGCGCACGCCTTGGGCGGCATACATGAAAACCAGACTTTCTCTCTCGATTTTGACAATTATGGGGTTGTTTATCGTGGCGGGCACGATGCGCAACGATCTAATTGGTGCCGCAAGCGGGCCGGCGCCGCGAGTCACCGCAATTACACAGGTGACGCACGATGGTTATCGCAAAGCGAACCTGCTCTCCGACGACTCTCATCTGTTCGTTACCGAAGTCCCAGCATCGAACCGGGTCGTCGCCAAGATGACATTGTCCGGATCCCAGCGCTCTGAGCTTCGAAGCCCATTCCAGAATCTGCAGGCGCTCGATGTTTCGCCGGATCGCTCGAAGCTGCTGGTATCAGCATCAAAAGCCGGAGGCGAGAGCGAGTTCTGGACTCTGCCGGTCGGCTCGGGCACTCCCGCGCGCGTCGCAGATCTTGCTGGACGGGACGCGAGTTGGTCCGCAGACGGAAAGCAGTTGGTCTTTGCAAAGGATGAAGCCTTATTTATCGCAAATGGCGACGGCAGCGAGGCACATCAGATTCACTCGGCTGACGGAGGCTCAGTGTTTGCGCCGCGCTTTTCTCCCGGTGGCAAACGCATACGCTTTACGGTCAGCGACACCGAGCACAACACAACCTCCTTATGGGAAGTCCGGGCAGATGGAAAAAACGCGCACGTTCTGCTTGCTGACTGGCCGTATAAGACGACCGCTTGCTGTGGAAACTGGACCGCAGACGGGAAGTACTACATCTTCCAGGCCGGTGCGAGCGTTCCGAATACCAACTTGATTGTGACGAGCCTGTGGGCGCTGCCGGAGTCAAAGACCGAACAGAATGCAGCCCCGGCACAGATCACTAACGGTCCAATGTCGTTCGGAAATCCTGCGCCATCCCGTGACAACAAACAAATATGGGCCATCGGAGTGCAGCCGACAGTTGAAGTGGTGAAATACGAACCCAAGAAGAAGCAATTTGTCCCCTTGATTCATGGCTTGTCGGCTACGGACGTGGATTTCTCCAATGACGGAAAATGGATCGCCTACGTTTCGATTCCGGAAGGAACTCTGTGGCGGGCGCGGGCAGATGGATCGGATCGGCTGCAACTCACTTCTGACACAGAGCGCGCCGCGTTGCCCCGCTGGTCGCCCGATGGCAAGCAGATAGCCTTCGCGAGCACGAAGCCGGGCGGATCCTGGAAGCTTTCGCTGATTTCTATGACAGGTGGCGACGAGCACGAGATGCTCGGGGAAAACGGTAGTCAGATCGATGCCAACTGGTCTCCGGATGGCGGGCGTTTGATGTTCGGTGACTACAGCCGGGACAAAAATGGCTTAAAAATTCGGCTGCTGACGTTCGAGACGCACGAGATCACCACGATTCCGGGATCCGATGGTCTATTCAGTCCTCGCTGGTCGCCCAATGGACGCTACATTGCAGCGCTCTCGCCTGATGGTACGTCCCTGATGCTATTCGACTTCACCACGAAGCAGTGGACAACGTGGTTGAAAGAGCCGGCGGGGTCTTTCAGCTATCCGCAGTGGTCCGCAGACAGCGAATACGTGTATTTCGACGATTTTGTCACCGGAGCGGAGGCGATTCGCCGTGTCAAGGTCGGCGAGAGTCAAGCAGACTTGGTTTTCGAGTTGGGAAATCTTGAGCGCTATCCGGGAGCTCTGGGGCCGTGGACGAACCGGGCTGCCGACGGTTCCTGGATGTTTGTGCGGGACCGCAGCACGCAAGAGGTCTATCAGTTGAGCTTGGAACTGCCGTAAACGAATTGCGAGGGGCGAATGTCGAACTTGGGACTAGCACCCCGCCGGTTAACTCAGAGGATCGGGTTTGCACTTTCGGTGGGCATGCTTCTGATGAGCAGCCTTTTTATCGGAGTGTTTGGGGTTGCGCATACGTTCGCGCAACAGAGTGATCGAAAGGTGATCGCGCGCGTCGAGCCGGAGTATCCGGACGCGCTCAAAAAGTTGTATATCGGCGGGGTGGTTCGGGTGGAAGTACAGGTAGCGCCGAACGGCACGGTGAAGAGCGTCAAGCTGCTGGGCGGAAACCCGATTCTCGGGCAATCCACCATGAAAGCGGTGAAATCGTGGAAGTATGCACCCGCCGTCAGCGAGGAAACACTCACCGTCAAGCTGGAGTTTGATCCGCACAAATAGTCAAAGTTTCAAGGTCTCAAAGTTTCCTGCGTATTAGCTGACATTTCGTTTTTCCCGCCCTCGCGCTCACGCCTGCATGTGATTTCCATCACAGCCTCCGATCCGCCCCCTTGCCAGACTGCTGGCAGGGCACATGAGGAAAAAGTTCTTAGCTGCGGCCATTCTGAATGCGACACTCTGTTGGAGCATGCCGCCGCGGATGTTCGCTTCGTCGCCGCTACATCCTTCGGTGGAGCCGACAAGGAAGAACTCGCAGCTCCACGCGATACACCAGAATTCCTGCTGTCCGCGCATCCATCCTCAAATGGCCCTTTCCAGTTCGCGGACGATTCCACCCACGGGCATGCCGTGCGGGGATCGGCACCCCTGTTGTGTACAGCAGGGTCCGGATCATTCCCCTGCCCTGCCAAAAAGTGATTCGCGGCCAGAGTCCCCATTGGTAATGGCGAGCACCACAGCCGATCCTGCTCACAACGCAAGCGTCACTTACGCACGCCACTCATCGAACGACTCCGAAGTCCAGCTGATAAGAACGTCTGTTCTGCGTATCTGAGGTCTCGCGCGCCAGTCCGCGGTCCACATACACGGAGCCGCTAGCTTTGGACGCGGCCTTTCATCCAACTTCGGGCGCAAGCCCCATTGCACAAATTTAGGAGATCTCAGTCATGAAGCACAGATTATTCGCACTGATTCTGGCCCTCACAGTCGCGTCGTGGGCTCAAAGCGCAACCCAAACTACACCGCCTCCGAGCGCTCCGGCCGAAAAGGCTAACTGCGCATGCTGTGACAAAATGACGCAATCAAAAGACGGGCATGCCGCATGCATGCGCCATGCGAAAAATGGCGATGCAAAGCAGATGGGTTCTTGCTGCGCAGGCAAAGATGGCGCGTCCTGCTGCGGCAAGAACGCCAAGTCGTGCATGAACAATGCCAAGAGTGGGTCGTGCTGCAAAAGCGGATGCTGCCAGGACACAGATAAAACCGCCTCCGGCTGCGCAGGGAAATCGTGTTGCAGAGGATGCTGCGGTTCCAACAAAACGGAAAAGCCCGCGTAAGAAAGATCCCTTTAAGAGTCATCAGGCCCCGGTCAGCGGCCGGGGCCTTTTCTTGAGCCTAATTTACCCATCGCATCGAATCTGGTTACGATTCTGCCCGGGCCGGTATGGCGCAAACCGCGCCTTCGCTAAAATTCTCCGCTTCGATGCCGAAGGCGTGATCGAAGCGGGCGCGGTAATTCTCCCAGGCAATTCCCGACGTGAGTTCGACCAACTGGGCTTCGCTGAAGCGTTCGCGCAATCTCGCAAAGAGAGCGTCGGACACTTCAACTGGGCTTCGCGTCATCGCATCGGCGTACTCGAGAACCAACCGTTCCAGGTCAGAGAAATTCAAGCTTGTATGATAGCTGCCGAGAGTCGCGATCTGCTCTGCGGTGATGCCGCTGTCTCTGCCAACGGCAGAGCCGATATCAATTCAAAAAGGACAGCCCACGAGAGTTGCCACCCGCAGTTCTGCTAATCCCTTCAACTTGGGATCGACCAGCTTGCTGCCAAGTTGGGACTGCTCCATCTGGAGATATCCCCAGAAAATCTTGGGATGATGCGCGGTGACTTGAATCGGCATGATGACTCGTCCGAGCCTGCGGCGCGTGAGGCGATAAACGAGTCCGACAAGTAGACGGCGAAAAGCTCCGCCCTGATTTGCAGGTGCACCTGGAATGCGTGCCATAGCAGAACTCCCACCGATTCAGATTCACTGCTGGTTGGGACGATTCATTTCGTCTTGCAGCTTTTGCAGAAGTTGCGCACGCTGCTCGGTCGTGAGCTCGCGCTGCAGTTCCTCAAGTGCAAGGGCAACGATGTGGTAGTGGTGTGCCCCGGCGAACTTGGGATCAGAGGTGATGTTGAGCCAGAGCTTGTGCATCAGCTCGAGATCTTGCCCGCGAAGGCGCGGCGTATGGGGACCCAAAGAATATTCGCGTATGGAGCCATCTGGCGCACAGACTTCCAGAGTCAAGCGTGGACGCGGCTCGGGGAGCCGCTCCCAGGCGTCGCCCGTCAGCTTCGCCTGCTCGTCGGCAGTGAGCTTGTTGGAGAGTCCGCACACGACGCGGCTTGCGTCGAGGCGTTGCGCCGTCACCATGATGGCTTCGAATACGTCAGTCGCCGGGACGACCAGCAGCGAAATCGGTTTGCCCTCTTTTTCTGCGACAGCCACGGCTGCAGTGAAGAGTTCCTGCTCGTAATGATCGAACACCTGAGTCGCGTCAAAAACGGTACTGCCGCTAAAGGTGTGTTCGCGGTGGTAAAGACGAGCGCTCATCACAACAACATCCTGCTTCGGCGTGTTGGTGTGGCTCAGAATGTGGCGCAGATAATAGAGATTACGCGGATCGCGTACCGCAACCAGGATATTACCGGGCCGGACACCCATCGCGCCGCTGCCCAGTTCCTGATTGCTATAGACGCGGAACTGGTCCAGCTGTTCGGGCTTCCCCCGGCGCTCCCGGGCGACGTGGTGCTCGGAAATTGTGAAGATAGTGAAGAACGCCGCGCTGAAAATCACTCCCGCGATCGTGGCCTCATACTTCGTGAAAAGGTTGACAATTGCGGTAATCAATAAAACGGCGGAGATCAGAAGTAAACCGACCGGGATTTCAGTTTTTCCAATATGAAAATTGAGCGGCACTTTCCACTCGCGATTGGCGGGCTCGGTAAAACGCAGCACCACCACAGAAAGCGCCTTCATCGTGAAGCTCCAGATCACTCCAAAAGCGTACAAAGCAGCCAGCGTGTAGACGTTCCCTTTGCTTCCAATAACCGTCAGCAATTGCAAGATGACGATCAGATTGATAATGCGATAGCTGGTTCCAAAACGGGGGTGCGGTTTCTGAAACCACTGCGTCAGTACTCCATCCTCGGCAACGCGGTTCAGTACACCATTGGCTCCGATAATGGAGGTATTTTCCGCGCCTGCCAGGATCAGCACGCCCACTAGGACTACGAATCCATGGAACAGCAACTTCAGCGACATCGGCCCCCACAAATAAATCGTGATGCCGCCAATCAGGTTCGAAAAATAACGGGGCCTCACGTCATCGGGGATCAGCATGCTGGCAAAAAACGAGATCAGTCCCGTAAAAAACAGACTGTAAAGAAAGATCACCACGCCCGACTTCTTAAGGTTCTTCAGCTTCGGGTGCTCGATCTCACGATTCACCTGGGCCAAAGTCTCCATGCCGCTCATTGCCAGCACCGAGTGACCAAATCCAATGAACAGCAGCACAACGGTCAACTTGGCGAACACGGTGCCCGAGAGCCAGCCGAGCGTTTCCTTGGTTTGCGGGAACGGCGCATGCACGGGACTGGGCGGCAGCGACGCTGGATGGTGTAACAAAGTAATGGCGCACCAGGAGATCAGGATCACGACCATGACGCTCGTGATAATCATGATCTGCAGTGCTTTCCCGCTGGATTCGTGGAGCCCCTCGGTGTTCTTCCACCAGAAATACAGCACGATCAGTGCTGCAAAAACCGCCGCAAAGTAGTTGTCATTGAAGTGAAGCTGGCGGTGGCTGTAGTCACCGATCTCCTTGATAAAGCCCGCCAGATACAGCCCCGCGGAAACCGCGCTGATAGGGCCGGTCAGCACATAGTCAAACAGCAGGGCCGAAACGGAAAACTTAGCCAGCGTCCCGCCCATCGCCTCTTTGACGACCCGGTAGACACCGCCTCGGACGAACATGCTGCTGGATTCGATATACAGGGCGCACACCGCGTAGCTGAACAGCATGACGGCCAGCACAAACCACGGCGCACTCTTCCCCAGCACGTTTTCAACATCGCCGCCGACGTAGTAAGCAGACGAGGCAAGATCGGCCAGCACAATTGCCGCAGCTCGCCAGAAGGAGATAAAGGCCAGCATCACCGTCGTGGCGACGAAGACTTTTACAGCTGGTTTAGTTCCTTCTGCAGACGTGGCCATCTCGAAACTAGTGCACCAAAACGTTATTTGGCAAAGTTAGAAGATAGCACAGGCGAGGGGAGCCATGGGCTCGGGGCATTGCTGGTTCCGCAAGTAAGCGCGCGCCTGACGACCTCGTCAGTCGCGATCTCCTCTGGAGTCCAACTCTTTCAATTCTTGCTTCTTCTCACTTCGCTTTCTGCTCGGCGATCCACTTGTCGGTACGAGCCTCAAGCAAATCCAGAGGCAGAGTACCTCCATCGAGAATCTCATCGTGGAACTTACGAATGTCGAATTTCGGGCCCAACTCTTTCCGCGCCCGGTCGCGCAGTTCGCGGATTTTGAGCTGGCCGAGCTTGTAACTCAACGCTTGAGCCGGCCAGGAAATGTAGCGGTCGGTTTCCGACTGGATCGTGGGTTCATCCACTGCGCCCGATTTGCGCATGAACTCTACCACTTGGTCGCGGCTCCAGCCCTTGGCATGGATTCCGGTATCTACGACCAGACGGACGGCCCGGAACAACTCGGAAGCGAGCCGACCATAGTCGGAGACCGGGTCTTGATAGAACCCGACTTCTTTCCCAAGTTCCTCGGCGTATAGCGCCCATCCCTCCGTATATGCGTTGAAGCCAAGCCCGTGCAGGCGGAATTTGGGTAAACCCTGAAGCTGTTGCTGCACGGAAAGCTGCATATGGTGGCCCGGTACTCCTTCGTGATATGCAATGGCTTCGTCGTCGATCAGGGTACGTTTTGCGTAGTCGGACGTGGCTACGACGACGCGTCCCGGACGTTTCCCATCAGGTGTGCCAATAACGTAGTGAGTCGCAGCTCCGGCATCGTAGTCGGGAATGGCTTCCACCGTGACCGGAGATTTCGGAAGCAGGGTGAACAGTTCAGGAAGCTTCGCCTGCATCTGGGAGATGTAATGGCGGAAATCATCCAGAATTTGCTCCGACGAGGTCGGGATGTACTTGGGATTAGTCTTCAGAGACTCGCGGAATGAGGCCAGATCGGAGAAACCTTCCTTTTTCGCGATGGCGCTCATCTCGCCCTGGATGCGATCGACCTCGCGCAACCCCAGTTGGTGAATTTCGTCCGCAGACATATGAGTCGTGGTGCGGCCGTAGATGTCGTTCTCATAGCGCTTTTGGCCATCCGGCAGCGAAGTAACGGAGAGAGTAGTGCGGCCCTGCGGTGCGTAGTCCGTGCGAATGAACTCCGCGAACTTCTTATATGCGGGAAGCACGTCCGTATTCACCGCTTCGGTGATCTCGCGGGTCAGTCGAGCCTGATCGTCCGCCGAGATGTTCGCCGGATATTTCTTCGTCGGCCTCAGGAACGGATCCGCTTTAATGATGCCTTCGCATTGCCCCGGAACCTTTTCAGCCAAAAAACGCACCGGCATCAGCTTGTCTCTCTTGCCGGCGCGGAGCACATCCGTGACTTGGTTCATCGCACGCGGAATCTGGTGCAACCTGGCGATGTAATCCTCGTAGTGCTTGACGGAATCGAGTGGAACGGCCTGAGGCAGGTCGGCAAGGCCTGTATGGATGCCGTACTGCTGAGTAATCGGCATCTCGTATTCCTTCAGGTTGTAATCCGCAATCCGTTGATCGAGCACGCGAATGAGCAGGTCGTGAGAGAGTTGATCCTGGTCGGAGAATCCGGTCGTGGGAATTGCCTTGATTCGCGCCAGGAAATCCTCATCAGTTTGATGGTGTCGCGCGATCGCTTCGAGTGAGTAGTCGTTGAGCCTGTCGTTATACCGATAGTCGCCGAAAGCGGTGGCACGCTGCGGGAACTCCTTCAAATCCGTTTCGTACTGCTCTTCGAAGAGCGCATTTTGAGCGGCCAGTCGTTCGGAAACAGGTTTCAGGTCCTGGGCAAATACGTTTGCGGCAAGGAGAATGAGGAACGCACTGAGAAGGCGCATAGCGTACGTAAGGGTATCAGAGGGGAGGCTTGGTGACTCAGGATTTTGAACCCAAGTTCTTTGGCGCCAGGTAGGTACGAGTGATCCGGTCGTGCCAGCAAAGCCCATCTTCATCGAGAAAGAGCCACGCGTAGCCCATGCCGAGCGAGGCCGCCGAGAGGTACGAAGCCAAAATCCGCCAGCGACGCAGCGAACGCTTTGTAGCTGTGCCGTCAAAACGTGTGAGCTCAAGACTTGCGGCCATCAATCCCGGAGTACTGCCCGAGTAGACAATCAACAGGTAGTGGTAGGCCGCCCAGAACACGCAGGGAATTCCTGCCGCTATCACGATGACCTGAAGTTTGGGGGGATGGATTGCAGCCAGCCTCCAGAAAATGTATCCGAACAGAGCAGAAGCGGCGGCGATGATCAGACCGTCGACCAGAGCGGCAAAGATTCGCAGCCCGAAGGGCGCGTTCTGGAGAGGAATATCGATGCCCGGCCGCTTCTCGGGTTCCGGCAGTTGTACAGGCTCAATTGTGATTCCCCCGAGAGCAGGCGGCGCAGGAGCCGTCTCCGGTACTTCAAGGATCCTGGGGCGTTCAAACACCGGCTCGGCCAGTTGATCAGGAGGTGGCGGCGGAGGCCCCCATGCGAACCGAGGGAACTCGATGATCTTCGCCCCCGGCTGTCCCGGCTGGGACACCGGCTGCATTTCAGCCCGGCTGCTGTGGCTTGGCGGTGGTGTGTCACGGAATGCCGGCTCAGCCGGGATCGGACACTCAGCCAATGTGCCATCGAGACCCAGCACATGGTTCGACACGGATTCGTATCCCAGAGAATCAGAAAGGCCCGTTCGCGGAGGTTCTACCGGTGTAAAAGGCAACTTCAGCGATGGATATCTCGGCGGAGGCGCCTTCCGGCGCGCCCGATAGCGATTCAACCGCGCCGCAAGTTCGTTGCGCCACTCGGTGTTCTCCGACTCGGCTCCGGCCTCTTCCGAGTGCGCCGAAGCGACAGGATCCGCACCGGTAGCGTTGCTATCGGGAAGGGACGATTCGGAGGGAGGGGGCTCCATCGACGGACCAGACTCTTCAGACTTCTCGCAATCCATGACTAAGAATCCGTAAAACCCAACTGCTCACATGCAACCGGGAGGGAACCAACGGCAATCCTAGCCCTTGTCGCTACTTTTCCTGCGAGGCAACGGCATGCTAAGTTCACGGTGCCACGACAAGCAGCGAAAGGCAGGCGGCGTTCGATGGAGATTTTCTTCCGTCGATTTTCTTCCGATGACACTGCGCACTAGATTCCTTATCACGGCGCTGTTCCTTTGTCATCAGCTTCTCGCCTGTGGGCTAGTAACCAGACAGTTGCTTGCGGATTCCGCCAAAGAAAAAGACTCTTCCGCGCAAACAGGAGCACAAAATCCAGCGAATCCTTCTTCGAACGCCGCGTGCGCGAGTGAAGCGGGCAAGCAGGACTCGGAGTCTGTCACCATTTGCGCTCTGCAGCAGGAAAAAGACGGCGACGTTTACAAACTGCGGGGCGACGCCGAAATTCATTACCGGGACTACATCCTTCGTGCTGACGAACTCACCTACAACTCCGCGACCGGGGAAGCCACTGCGAATGGCCACTTCACGGTCGATGGCGGACCGAATGACGATCACCTCAAGGCCAGTCATGGAACCTACAACGTCATTGCCGAAACCGGGAGCTTTTACGATGTGACCGCGACTACCGGGCTACGATTCACAGGAAGCCGGACGGTTCTTACCTCGAGCGCGCCGTTTGCCTTCAGCGGCAAACGTGTGGAGAAGACCTCTTCGGACCATTACGTCGTCTATGACGGAAGCATCACAACCTGCGAACTGCCACATCCCTATTGGAAATTTCAGGCGCGCAAAGTCGTCGTCGATGTAGGAGGCAACGCCAGCATCTATCACAGCGACTTCTGGCTGCACGGATTTCCAGTCTTTTATTTCCCTTACGCAACCCACCCTGTCGCGAGAGAAGCCCGGCATTCAGGCTTCCTTGTGCCGAGTGCCGGCAGGTCTTCCACGAAGGGCACGATCGTGGGCGATTCGTTTTACTGGGCCATCAACCGCAGCATGGATGGAATGATCGGTGGGGAATACTACTCGAAGCGTGGATCATCCCAGCGTGGCGAATTTCGCGCCCGCCCCAGCGATACTTCATACATCGATCTGAACTACTTCGGGGTGGTCGACCGCGGCATTGAGGTCGGCACTCCCACAGGAGCGCAACTGCTTCGTGAAGGAGGCCAGGAGGTCCGCCTTGTCGGTGCCGGTAACTTCTATGGATTTCGAGCGGTATCGGACGTTGATTACCTGAGCTCGTTTATCTTTCGGCTGGCCTTCAATGAAGTTTTCACGCAAGCCATCAACTCCGAAGTGAAGTCTCAATTGTTTCTTTCGAAGGCTCACAACGGATTCTTTTTCGGTGGGGCGGTCGAGCGGTATCAGAACTTCTTTCAGACAGCGGATTCAAAAGGAGTGTTGTCGAATCCTCCAGCATTCGATTCCATTCGGATTCTGCACACCCCCAGCATCGACGCCTCCAGCGTTGATCGTCACATTCGCAATTGGCCGTTGGTATGGTCGTTCGATACATCTCTGTCCGGGCTTTCGCGCAGCGAGCCAGGCTTCCACACAAACAACCTACTCGCTCGCATGGATTTCAGCCCCGAAGTCGCTCTTCCCGTACAGTTTCACGGCTGGGACTTCAGGCCCTCTCTCAGATTCCATGAGACTTACTACTCGGAAGAATTCGCCAATGGAGGCATCCAGGACGCCGCGACGAACCGCCATGCGCTCGACACGGCCGTCGAGATCAGGCCTCCAACATTGGAAAAGATCTTCTCGAAGGAGTTCCTGGGCCGGAAATGGAAGCACGTCATTGAACCGCATATCAGGTACCGGTTTGTTACAGGCGTAAACGACTTTGCCAATGTGCTTAAGTTCGACGAACGTGACATCCTAAGCGACACGAACGAACTGGAGTACGACGTCGTCACACGTCTGTACGCGAAGCGACCAGCGTCGTCCGTTCAGGAGTGTGAGGCTCCGATGACCGGTTTGGCCGTCGGCGCCGCAGCCCCGGAACAAACGGTTCCATGGGGTCGCGTCAGCAATCTGGAAAACCAGGGATGCATAGTCGGCCCTGAAGTGCGCGAGGTTCTGACTTGGGAACTTGCCCAAAAAGTCTTCCTGAATCCTAATTTTGGGGGAGCGCTCGTGCCCGGACAACGCAACGTGTTTACAACTACGGAAGACCTGACGGGCATCGCATTCGCCACGCAACCCCGGTATTTATCCCCGATCGTTTCCAGGTTGCGAGCAGCTACCGGAACCCACACCGATACGGAATGGGATCTTGACTACGATTTCGAACTCAGCCGTATCAACGCGAGCACCTTGCTGGTGAATTACAATTGGGGCGCCTTCACCTTCGGCGGCGGCGACGCATACCTTGAGATTCCGCAAACAGCCTCTACACCACAGGGCTTGGAGGAAGGCAAGTGCGGCCCGGTCGTAGGCAGCAATCAGATCACCTGTAAATTCCAGCAATTCCGGGTCGCGCTCGGATATGGTGGACTGACACGGCGAGGGCTCAGCGCGGCTGCCAGCCTCGGCTTCGATGCGGAGACCCGCCAGATGCAATTCGCCACCGCCCAGACGACTTACAATTGGAACTGTTGCGGGGTGACGCTGGAATACCGCCGGTTTGCGATCGCAAACGTGCGCAACGAGAATCTTTTCCGATTTACTTTCAGCCTCGCCAATATCGGGTCCTTCGGAAACCTGAGGCGACAAGAACGGCTGTACTAACGCTTCCCGGCTGATACCATAGGTCCATGCAGTCCTCCGACAGCAGTATCGCCGCTAAAGCTTCGCAGCTTGAAACAGAGTTGCGGACTTTGGGCCGTCTGCTGGTCGCCTATTCGGGCGGTATCGATTCTGCGTACCTGGCTTGGGCCGCGCATCGGACTCTCGGCAACAACATGCTGGCGGTGATCGCCGATTCCGCGAGCCTGGCTCGCACTCATCTTGCAGATGCACTCGCTTTTGCCAATGAGCAAGGCTTTCCCGTCGAAGTTATTACTACCTCGGAATTGGATCGTCCAGATTATGTCCGGAATGACGGGCAACGGTGCTTTCAATGCAAAGATGAGCTCTTCGTCGTTATGGAGAAACTGCGCGCAGCCCGCGGATTCGACGCCATCGCCTATGGAGTGAACCTCGACGACCAGGGAGATTTCCGGCCCGGTCAACAAGCTGCCAAACTTCATCATGTCGCGGCACCCCTGCTGAAAGCCGGCCTCAGAAAGCAAGACATTCGCGAATTGGCTCGCGAGGCTGGATTGCGGGTTTGGGACAAGCCGGCTTCGGCCTGTCTCTCTTCGCGCATCGAATACGGGCGTCCGGTGACGCGCGAAGCTCTCGCGGTGGTAGAGCGAGGAGAGGATGCCGTTCGAGCCCTCGGTTTCCGGCAGTTCCGGGTTCGACATCATGGCGAGATGGTGCGCATTGAAATTGCCCGCGAGGAACTGGAACGCGCTCTGACCCCCTCGATGGCTGCGGAGTTCACTGCCATTTTCAAGCAACTCGGATTCAAGTTTGTCACGCTCGACCTGGAAGGCTTCCGCTCTGGATCGATGAACTCTCTGCTGCCTGTGGATCATCTTCGGAGTGCTGGTTAGAGCCGCAAAAGCAGCCATTCACCGCCTATTCCTGCTGCTCTGCTGTGAGATAATAAAAACTCAGCAAAATGCTACTTAGGCGGTTTTTGGTGACATTGATTCGTCGTTCCCTGCTCATCCTGCTACTCATTTGCCTCGGCTGCGTCGCGCAGTCGACGCCTCCCGATCTGGCTCGCAAAATCGAGCATCAGGTGCGCTCTTTCTACAATCTTCCCGCCGAGGTGAAGGTCACGGTTGGCAGCATCGCGCCCAGCAATGATGTGCCTGGTTTTGACAGCGTAGGCGTAAAGCTGAATGGCGATGGCAAGGAAAAAGACTACACGTTCCTGATTTCCAAAGATCGCAACACCTTGCTGCGAGTTACGAAATTCGATCTCAGTAAAGACGCTTATTCTGAGTTGATGAGCAAGATCGACGTCAAGGGCCGTCCGACGCGCGGTGCAAAGGACGCGAAGGTGGTCGTGGTCAACTTCGACGACTTTGAATGCCCCTTCTGCTCGCGCATGCACGAGACGCTATTCCCCGAACTGCTCAAGGAGTACGGCGACCGGGTTACGTTCATCTACAAGGACTACCCTCTCACAGAGATCCATCCCTGGGCAGTTCACGCGGCTGTAGATGCCGGCTGTCTGGCGGACCAGAATGGCGATGCTTACTGGGATTTCGCCGACTACATCCATGCCAATAAGCAGCAAGTCGACCAGGAAAAGACCCCCTCATCGCGCTTCGAGGCGGTCGATAAGATTGCCCTTACGCAAGGACAGAAGCACAACCTCGACAATACCAAGCTCCAGGCTTGCATCAAGGCGCAAAACGACGATGCGGTACGGGCTTCGATGAAAGAGGCTGAGAGCCTTGGGGTTAATGCCACGCCAACGCTGTTTATCAATGGCCAGAAGATTGATGGTGCAGTCCCTATCAGCGAAGTACGTGCCGCATTGGATACGGCCTTAAGAGATGCCGGACAACCTGTGCCCGAACACGTCCCTGCAGCCCCAATGCCTGCATCGAAGTAAATAGAGGCAACCGAGGGTCGACCTCGCGCCATGTTTTTGTTTCTTCGTTGTTGAAGAAACGGGAGAAACATTCTTGAAAAATCACAAACGCTTCCCCCAGGTAGCGGCTGGCATCTTGCTGGCGTCGCTGCTGGTGGTCTCTGGCTGCAACTCCCGTCCCGGTGGCGACGTCATGGCCACGGTCGACGGAAGAAAGATCTTCCGCACTGATGTCGACAAGTATTACGACAACAACGTTGCCGGAGCGCAGCAGGCCCCCGTAGGTGAGCAGGCGACAGCCTTGCGGCTGAACATTCTCCACCAGATGATCGATGACGAGATCCTGATGCGCCGCGCCGAAAAGCTTGGCCTGCTGGCCACCGATGAAGAAGTCGATCGTAAATACAACGAGATCAAGTCCCCGTTCTCGCAAGAAGAATTCGACAAGCGGCTACAGGAGAAAAAGATCACGCTGGCCGATTTCAAACGTGACATCCGCCGCTCGATCACGGTCGACAAAGTCCTGAACAAAGAAGTTTCGTCAAAGATCAACGTTACCGATCAGGACATCACCGATTACTACAACGCGCATAAGGGAGAGTTCAATCTGATTGAACCGCAATATCACCTGGCGCAAATCATGGTGACGCCTGCTCCCAACCCACAGGCGCCCAATCAGAATGACAAAGCTCAGAATGAGGCCGACGCGCGGAAGAAGATCCAAATGATTGCCAACCGCCTCGACAGCGGAGATGATTTTGCGACCCTCGCCATGAAGTACTCCGAAGATCCGGAAACTTCCAACAATGGCGGAGACCTCGGAACGGTACCCGAATCCGGTCTGCGTGGCACGGACCCTGCGACCCGGGATGCCGTAATGAAACTAAAACCGGGTCAGTACAGCTCCATCATCAATGTGGTCAATCCTTCAACCAGGCAGGCGGTCGGATTCCGCATCGTAAAGCTGGTCGCGAAAGAACCAGCAGGCCAGCGGGAACTCGCCGATCCACGCGTACAGCAGGCCATCCGGTCACAGCTTCACGACCGGAGAGAGCAATTGCTGAAGGCTGCTTATTACGAGGTTCTGCGGGATTCCGCCAAGGTAGAGAATTACTACGCGAAGAAGGTACTGGAGACCAACGGGATCGAGAAATAGGTCTGGTTCGCAGCAGGCTCCGAAGGCAAGGTAATTAGTCAACGATCGCCAGAACGTCCCCTGCGTTCACCGCGGCGCCCTCTGTCACCAGAATTTTCTGAATCGTCCCCTTCTTCGGCGATTTGACCTCGTTCTGCATCTTCATTGCCTCGACCACCAGAACGCCCGTACCAGCTTCCACCGCAGTTCCTTCGGCCAGGAGAATTCTTACGACTTTTCCGGGCATAGGAGCTATTAGTTTTCTGGGCCCGTGTTCATCGACCGCTCGGCCTCGGCTGCGGAGCGATCGTGGATCGCGCACTTCGGGCGCGAACCGGCGGCTGCCTACCCAAATGTGCACGTCATTCGTGACGCGTTCACATTTGACCTCGAAGGCCTTGTTGCCGATCCGCAACGAAAGGACGTTGGGGCGCGCGAGAACAGCGTCGACCTCGATTTCACGGCCGTCCAAACGGCACTTCCACGCTCCCTCGGATTGGCTGAGTTCCAATCGGTAGTTCTTACCGTCAATGGCGATTTCGTAGGTCATTCAGAACGTTTGCAGTACCGGGTGTCATTCCGGCGACATCCTCAAAAGGGTTCTACGCAAGTGACTCGCGACGCGCCGTCGACTTCCAGTTCGACGCGACACTCTCTTTCGGCGCCGATCCGTTGGCTGCAGCTCGATCCCCTGGACCCGCGGCGGCCGCACCGAGCATGGCGAACATCCCCGCGGCGATCACTGCGACTTGTGTAGATTCTTCGTCCGGCTTGTTCTCGGGCTGCGCACCATTCTGCTTCATCATGCGATCGAGGAAACCAGTATCGATCTTGCCGGCGTGAAAGTCGGGATGATTCAGGATTCGACGGAACAGCGAAATGTTCGTCTTGATGCCGCCCACGAAATACTCGTTTAATGCGCGAGTCAGTCGCGAGATCGCTTGCTCCCGGTCCGTCCCGTAGCCAATCAGTTTGGCGAGCAGCGGGTCATAATCCATGGGCACCGTCCAGCCCTCGTACATCCCGCTGTCGCGCCGGATACCGGGGCCGGAAGGCAACAGAAGTAGCGTGATCTTGCCCGGGCTGGGGAAATAACTATTATCGGGATCTTCGGCGTAAATGCGGCACTCGATTGCGTGCCCTCGAATGCTGATCTGCTCCTGCGTGAATGGGAGCGGCTCACCGTTCGCGATATGGATCTGGAGATGCACCAGATCAAGTCCCGTGATGAGTTCGGTTACCGGATGCTCGACCTGCAGGCGCGTGTTCATCTCGAGGAAGTAGAAGTTCTTATCTTGGTCGACCAGGAACTCGACTGTCCCGGCGTTGGTATAGTTCGCGGCCTGAGCAACTCGCACGGCAACTTCTCCCATTCGGCGGCGCATGTCCGCATCTACGATCGGTGATGGCGCCTCTTCCACCACCTTCTGATGGCGGCGCTGGAGTGAGCACTCGCGCTCCCCGAGATAGACGGTGTGCCCATGTTCGTCGGCCAGCACCTGCATTTCGATGTGTCGCGGATTAATGATGGCCTTTTCGATGTACACCTCGCCGTCGCCAAACGCGCGTTCCGCCTCACTACGCGCTCCTTCGAGCGAAGATTTGAGATCGTCGAGGGAGTGAACCAGGCGCATGCCTTTGCCACCGCCTCCGGAGGCAGCCTTCAGCATGATCGGATAGCCGATACGCTCGGCGACTTCACGGGCTTGCTCGAACGACTCCAGGCCGCGAGATGTTCCCGGAACGAATGGCACACCCGCTCGTTCCATGCTTTGTCGGGCACGGGTCTTCGAGCCCATCGCGTCCATTGCGGCGGCGGTTGGACCGATGAATTTGACGCCAGCGTCCGCGCATGCTCTGGCGAACTTAGCGTTCTCAGAGAGGAAACCGTATCCGGGATGAATCGCATCGGCGCCGGATCGTGCGGCCACGTCGAGGATCTTCTCAATGTTGAGATACGACTCCTTGGCAGCCGCAGGGCCGATCGGATACGCTTCGTCAGCCTTGCGTACATGAAGGGAAGCGCGATCGACCTCGGAATAGACCGCGACGGCGGCAATTCCCATCTCATGGCAGGCGCGGATCACCCTGACCGCAATTTCTCCCCGATTGGCGATGAGAATCTTCCTGAACATTTGCCGTACCTCAATGCCGCTAGTTGGCGAGGTCAGACCGGATATTGTACTGGACGCAGGCCGATCACGCCGCATTTGTACCGTTAGTGCCTCAGGGCTTCAGATGCTTCTACGCGAGCATAGTATGATCGGAAATCACACTTGCGAATCCTGGGCATGCCATCGACCCGCGATGCCAACCATTCTGTAGCCGGTTCAACTTCAAAAACTAATGCAAATCGCTCTTTCGCGTGGCTGAGCGTTTCCATTCTCACTGCCGCGGGCTTTGCAGCTCGGCTGTACTGCCTCACTTGCAAACCGTTCTGGTTTGACGAGACCTTCAGCGTTGAGGTTGCGCGCGTCACCTGGGGCAACTTTCTCCATCTGCTGTGGTGGCGCGAAGCGAATATGTCGTTGTATTACGCGCTGCTGCGCCTTTGGCTGTATTTGGGTCAGAGTCCGTTCTTTATTCGAACTCTCTCCGCAATCATTGCTACTGCGACAATTCCGGCTGTCTATTGGCTTGCGAGAATCCTTTATGACAGGCGCATAGCGTTGATCGCAGCAGCGCTCACCGCATTCAATGCCTATGACGTTCGATATGCACAGGAAGCTCGAAGCTATGCTTTGTTCCTGCTCCTGACCATACTGTCGTCCTGTTTTCTGATTCGCTTTCTGAGAGCGCCAAATCGTCGCAATCGTACTGCGTACATTCTGCTCACTACACTAGCGGTCTATTCTCACCTTTACGCGCTTCTCCTGTTAGTGGCCCAGTTTCTCGCGGTGCGAACGGCGAGCATCCCTGAAGCATTCTCGGCCGAAGAACATCCGGTTTCCTGGCAAGTCTTGCAAGCCGAAATGCGGCGAAGCTGGACGATCATCGGAATCGCCGTGGCGCCGCTGCTCGTCTTCGTGGCCAAGACTGGAGCAGGTCCGATTCGCTGGATCCATCGTCCGGGGATTCGGGATTTATGGGCATTCATTGAACATCTGGCTGGAAGCGACTCCTGGCAGCTGGCAACTCTCTACGGCCTCGCGGTAATTGCGGCTGTTCTTGGATTGGGAAATGTAATACGCAGGCGCGCGCAAACTTGGGAAGTCTGGCGCTGTCAGTTTCTACTGATTTGGCTGCTGTTTCCCGTCGTCCTGACCGTCGTTCTGTCGTTTGCACGGCCGGTTTTCTTAAGCCGCTATTTGATCTTCGTTTTGCCGGCTCTCCTCATTTTGGTGGCTTCCGGAATTCAGCGATTGCTGCGTGGCTGGTTGCTTGCACCCGCAATGGCGATCATTCTCCTGGCAGAGGCGCAGGGGACCGCTTTCATTTACACGCATGACTTCGACGAGGAACGCGATGCGTCCGTCGCCGCTGCGAGCTTTATCCTCGATGATTCGCAGCCCGGAGACGCCGTCATATTCCACATCGCGGAAACCCGAATTCCCTACGAGTACGTCAGATCGATGCGGTCAGGACAGAACACCGCGAGCCCGAAATTCAGGGAGAAATTGGGGCCAGAGATCATCTTCCCGAATCATGGTGCGGGACTCGGTTACAAAGACTTCACCGGAAAACCAACTGCGGACTCGCTGCGAAGCTCGTTGCCATCTCATCCTCGCGTCTGGGTCATGCTGATGAATAACGGGACAGCAGAGGAGCCAGATCCAACAACGGTGATGCTGACGCAGGTCTTGCCGGAAATGTTTCCGCGGGTCGAGCGATGGCAATTCACGAAGGTCGAGGTTCGGCTTTACAACCGACAACGGTGATGCAAACGAACGAATTTGAGTTCCATTTTGGGAACAGAGTCCGATAGCGGGGTATCCCCCCTCCCCCGGTTCTTTGGAATCATCGAGTTAGCGGGAAATCTCGAAATAATCTATGGGCTGCAACAACTTAGGGGCAAAATCTTGAGCGCCAAGGACTTAGTGCGCTCAGGAAGTTCCCGGTCGATAGCGGCAGTATTTCGCAGTGAAAATCGAGGGTCAAGGTTGAATGAACATTCCAGAAGATAAACCTGTGGAAATCGTATTCCCTATATTCGCGGGAGTGAAACCGGGCTCTTGAGGTGGAGTCTTTCTTAAGGGGAGACCAGAAGCAGAAAAGCCTTCCGCTTTTGGCAGAAGGCTTCTGTAGACACCAAAGCTATTTCGTGCTGTTATCCATGGTGATGCCGCCTTGGCTCTGTGCTGCCTTCTCAGCCTTGGCCTTCTTCACGCGAAGAGTTTCGTCGACCCAATGATCGGCGGTCTTCAGATCTTCCGCGCGAGCCGCTTCGTCGTCGCATTCCACATCGGCGCGTTCGCGATACATAAGGTTCATGTACGCCATGGCGTCGTCGTAGTCAGGGCGAAGCTGAATTGCCTTATTCAGGCTGTCGATACCTTCCTGGATGTAAGGCGAGTTCTTTTCCTTTAGCTCTTCACAGACCTTTTTCTGGTCCTTGTTCTTGGCGCTGAGGTGCTCGTCCGGCTTCATGCCCAGCTTGGCTCTTTCTTCCATGCGCGGCTGGTAGCAGGCGGTCCAGTCGATCACACCGACAGAATAGTAGGGCTCAGGATCGTTGGGATCCAGTTCCGACGCCATGCGGTAGTACTTCTTGGCGTCGTCCCACTTTTTCTCGTTCAGATAGAGATAGGCGATGCCTTTCGCGCTATTCACTTTCTGATCGCGCGACGGGTTCATGTCGATCACTTTTGTGTATTCGTCGATGGCCTGTTGAGCAGTCCGCAGGTTATCCGGAGAATCAACGCCGGGAATGTATTGCGACACGAAGGCCGTCGCCAGATACATACGCGCATTGATCAAGCTAGGATCGAGCTGCACGGCCTGCTGAAAATGATCGATGGCCTGCTCGTAGTGATTGTCTTTATAAGCCTTGACGCCCTTGTTGAGCTGGTCGCGTGCTTTCAGCTTATCGCATCCCAGAGAGGAGAAGAGAGCCAGCACTACTGCCGCCAGCGTCAGCAGTTTAAGAGTTTTATTCATTGCGGTATAAGTCTCCCTCGCCACAGCATCCTAGGCCCAGAGACATCAGTTTGACAAGCGAACCCTCACCAGCACGGAAGCGGAGGGCTTCCGTGCCGCGGGCCGAGTGAAGAATCGTACAACTCCGGGCCGTACCCGGCGGACAGTTTAGCTGCCCGCTTCGATTTTCGCGGTAATCAGGCCAACCTTGTCCACGCCAGAAGCATGGGCAATATCGATGACGTTGGCGACGTTCACGAAGGGAATTGCATCGTCTCCCTTGACGAACATCACTTTCTCCGCGCGTTGTTTGTAAATATCGGTGAGCCGTCCCTGCAGGTTGTCCCAAGTCGCATCTTCGTTGTTGATCTTGACACCGGGTTCCTGACCAGCGCCACGATCAATCAACTGCACGACGACGGTACGGTCGGGCGTGTTGTTCTTAGGCGCGTTCGGCGGCGGCGGTTGCGGAACCAGAGCATCCAGTCCCTTTGGCGTTACTGGCGAGATCACCATGAAGATGATCAGCAATACCAGAAGCACGTCGATGAGAGGCGTGACGTTGATGCTTGCATTCTGCCCACCATGCGTGCCTACATTCATTCCCATGGTCGTTCTCCTCTATTGCCCAGCCTGGCCTTGACCGGTAGCAGCGGCAGGCGGCGGGGTGGTTGGAGATGTTTTGCGTTGATCGGTCAGCAGGCCGAGATCATCCACGCCAGCGGCGCGAACGGCATCGACAACCTGGACGACACCGCCGTAACGGGCGCGCATATCGGCTTTGACGTAAACGCGCTTGTCCATTTTGTTGGCGAGGCGGTCTTTCACCTTGGTCGTCAAATTGTCGACCGTAGTCTGCTCGCTGCCGAAATAGACTTTCCCGTCGCGGGTAATGGAGACGAGCAACGCGTCTTCCTTATCCGCATCAGGCATCTGCTCGGGGTTGTTCACCTTGGCCATGTCCACGCTGATGCCTTTCTGCAGCATGGGCGTGACCACCATGAAGATGATCAGCAGCACGAGCATGACGTCCACCATTGGTGTGACGTTGATCTCTGAACTGACCTTTGATCCTTCGTCTCTTTTTGCTAATGCCATAACTTGATATCTCCCGTCCTTCGGCGGCCGACGGTCTGTCGCGCTTAAGCTGGGAAGGCCGGCGCCGGACCGCTCCAGCGCCGGACAAGCAACTCACTCGAGAAAACGCAAGACCGTGCGGCAAGCTGCGGGCTTACCGTCGAACTTCGCCGCGCTTCTTCAGGAAGTAGTCGATCAGTTCGCTCGACGAGTTATCCATTTCGACGTCGAACGCTTCCACGCGGCCCGTCAGATAGTTGAACATCATGACGGCCGGAATGGCGACGAGTAACCCGATGGCGGTCGTGACCAAGGCTTCGGCGATACCGCCTGCGACAGCAGCCAGACCGGTAGCCTTCGAGTTGTTGATGCCGATGAAGGCGTTCAGAATGCCCATCACCGTTCCGAACAGTCCGACGAACGGAGCGGTGGAGCCGATGGTGGCGAGGCCACCAAGGCCGCGCTTCAGTTCTGCGTGGACGATGGCTTCGGTGCGCTCCAAAGCGCGCTTCGAGGCTTCAATGGTTTCGCCAGGGATTGCGCCCGGGCTGTCCTGGTGGGCCTTGAATTCCATCAGGCCAGCGGTGACAACCTTAGCCAGGTGGCTCTTCTTGTTGCGCTCAGCCACTTTGATGGCTTCGTCGATGCGACCATCGCGGAGCGCACCAGCCACTGCCGGAGCAAACGCGCGCGATTGCTTGCGGGCCGCGCTATATGCCATCCAGCGATCGATCATCACGCCAATAGACCAGCCGGACATGATGAACAGGATGATCACGACTGTGCGAGCCACCCATCCCATTGCGTGCCACAGGCCAAGGGGATCGGTCGCCATTGCGCCGCCGCCTTCCTGAACCATCCAGGCCGCGGCGACGTGTACTTGATTGAGAACAGCGGGTACGTGAAGTGCGAACATGAGTTGCTTTTCCCTCCTCGGAACTCTTTACCTTCGTGTAACTAGGAACGTTTGATGCGCTTGTAGTGCCAACCGCTGGCTCGGATTCGAAACACGTGCCGCTGTCCGGTTTTGGCGGGCACCGGCGCGGGCCTCGTCGCCATTAGTGAAGGATGGCGAACTCCGGGCTCTTCAGGAGCCCTTCCCATCCGCCTTGGAAGGTAGGAGGGGGAGGGCCATGCCAAACTGCTATAAACGATCCGAACGGCGCGAACTGCAGGCTGTTCTAGCCTCCAGCCAGCGTAAAGTTAACCTGTACCTGGGTCTCCACTTCAACGGGCTCGCCATTGAGCAGGTAAGGACGATATTTCCACTGCTTCACGGCCTCAATTGCGGCCGGCGCCAGCATGGGGTGGCCACTGATCAGCTGCAGGTTCTGGATATCGCCAGTCTTGCTGATCTCAGCCTGCAGAACCACAGTTCCCTGAATGCGAGCCTGGCGAGCGAGCGGGGGGTAAACCGGGTTTACTTTCCGTACAAGCAGACCCTGGGTTACACCGGCCGACACGCGCACGCGCTGCGGAGTGGCAATTTTTGGAACGGCCACTGGCGTTGAGCTCAACACGCTGCCGATCACGCCCCCCATCGATCCGCCGGGTATGCCACCCGGTACGCCACCGACGACGCCTGCGGAAGCCATGGCTGGCGGCGGGGCCTCTTCTTCCTTGATCATCTGCACTTTCTTTGGAATCTTGGTGGGTGTGCGCAGCTCACCGTTCACGATGTCGGTCTGAATAACTTTTACAACCTTCACGGGAGCGGCTGCGGGGGGTGGAGGCGGTGGTGGCGGCGGGGGGGCTACCAGGAACCCCAGAGTGACTGTCTTCGGCAGAGCCTCGGTGAAGATCAACGGGATCAGAACCATGACGCCGATGATCATGAACTGCAGGGCGAACGAGACGATCGACGTCCATCCCCGCTTCGTTTTCAGCTTGCCGCCTGACTCGATAAGGCTATCTTCAAACATGTGATTCTCCCCAAACGTTCAGACCCCTACGGAAACTTAGACACCGACGACTTCTCCTTTGCTCCCAGAATCTGTTATCGCGCCAAGGGGCCTTTTTTCAGAACCGAAGCAGCGCTGAGCAAACCTTCCAAAGCCCATCTAAGAAGGCGTAAATCAATGATTCCGCGAATACTATCAGGTATCTTACCTAGCTTTCGTGACCGGCTTGCCGACAGGCATCCCAACGGGGCGCTTGCCTTTTTCCACCCGCCACTCCTGATATGCGACCAAAATGGGAGCGGCAATCGCGATGGACGAATACGTTCCGATCAGAATGCCAATTACCAGGGCAAGGCTGAAACCACGAAGCACCTCGCCGCCAAACAAGAAGAGAGCAAGTACAGTAAGGAAGGTTAAGCCCGCTGTCAAGATGGTTCTGCTAAGAGTCTGATTAATGCTGCGGTTAACGATATCCGCCAGCCTCTCACGCCGCATGAGTTTAATGTTTTCGCGGATCCGATCAAATACCACGATCGTGTCGTTATTAGAGTAACCAATCAGGGTGAGGATGGCCGCGATGACGGTCAGGGAGATGTCAACTCTTGGAGCCAACAGGGAGAATGCCCCTACGGTGATTAACGTATCGTGGAATACAGTGATCACCGCAGCGATGCCGTAAATCCATTCGAACCGGAATCCGAGGTAAACGAGCATTCCTGCCAGCGAGTACAACGTAGCGAGACCGGCCTGGGTACGGAGTTGGCCTCCAACTTGAGGGCCGACGATCTCAACGTTGCGGACCCCGAAATCAGAGAGGAAAAAGCCATCCGGAAGGGACGCGGCAACAGATGGATCCACACCGGGCGCGCCCTTCAGTTGATCCAGGGAACTGAGCACACCACCATTTACCTTGTCGCGGAAATTCACAATGGCCTGGGCCTGGGCAGTGTACTTGGCATCGGCGTCGGTACCCAGGTGCATCGGGTCTTTGTCCATCAGATAGTTCTTGATGGTCAGGAAGGCGGCGTTGTTGAGGTCTGTTTTTCCGGCCGGAGCATTCTTTTCGAGCGCATTGATGATTTTGTTCTTGCCCTGATCAAGAGCCTGCTCGCTGGTCTCGCGAAGGCCGAGATCGATTAGAACCTCGTTGTTCGAGGCGACGCCGTAAGCCTGAATCTTGGGATCTTTCAGGCCAGCGCGATCCATGTCGGAGCGAACGGCTTTCAAGTCCGGAGTGTGCGAAAACTTGACGTAGACCAGAGTTCCGCCGCGGAAGTCGACGCCCCATGGAATACCGTGCCAGAACAGCATGGAAAGCACGCCGGCGACGCTGAAGATCAGCGAGAATGCGAGGAAGTACCACTTCTTGCCAAGAAAATCGATATTGACGTTATGAAAGAACTCCACCGGTTCTAGCCCCTTATCTCAAAATTGAGTAATTTCGTAATTTCGTAATTGTGTAATTTGAAAAGCGCGAAAACACTCCGCGTCGATTTTCAAATTGCCAAATTACTCAATTTCCCAATTACCGAATTTCTAAATGCTTAATGCCTCGCCGCGCTGCTTGCGGCTGAGGACCCAATCAAAAATCACGCGCGACACGAAGACCGCGGTAAACAGGTTCGCCAGCAGACCGAACGTGAGCGTGGTGGCGAAACCTTTGACTGGCCCGGTGCCGAAGATGAACAAGATCGCGGCCGAGACGATCGTCGTGACGTGCGTATCAACGATGGTGATCCACGCATGGCTGAAGCCCTGATCCACCGCGGATGGCGGCGTCTTGCCGTTGCGCAACTCTTCCCGGATACGCTCGAAAATCAGGACGTTTGAATCCACGCCCATACCGACCGTCAGAATCACTCCCGCAATGCCGGGCAAGGTGAGCGCCACATTCACGCCTGCGATACCGGACCATCCCAAGAAGCCAAGCAGGATGATGAGGTTAAAAATGAGCGCCACATCCGCGTTTACTCCGGCGCCGCGATAGTAGATCAGCATGAATATCAGCACAGCCACCATGCCGATAATAGCCGCACGAACGCCTGAGCGAATGGAATCGGCGCCCAATGAAGCGCCGATGACTTCTTCATTCAGGTACGAGATGCTGGCCGGCAGCGCGCCCGAGTTCAAAATCATGGCCAGATCTTTCGCGGCCTGAGCGTCCATATGCCCGCGGATCTGCACCTGGTCGCGAATGGGTTCGTCAATGGTGGCGACCTCACGGACTTTTCCGTCGAGCACGACACCCAGGCTGTCTTTGACGTGCGCTGAAGTGAAATTGAAGAAGCGCTGGCCGCCCTCGCTGGTGAGCTGGAAGTTCACGTCAGGCGCGCCATTCTGGTCGGTGCTGGGATCGGCGTGCCGCAGGTCTTTTCCGCTGATGGCCGAAACGCGCGACACCAGGAACCACTGCTCGCCTTCCGCGCGGCCTCCCAACGTGTTGCCCGGGAGCAACATCTGATCGATTGGGATGATGCCATTGTTTGCCTGAAGCGCCGCTGCCTGGCTCGGATAAGGTCCGCTGACCACCTGCTTGATCTCCAGCATGGCGGTGTTCTGCATGATTTCTTTGACGCGGCCGGGATCATCCACATCGGGCAACTGCACCAGAATCTGGTACTGGCCGAGACCGTGCTCCTGGATGGTGGGCTCGCTCACGCCAAGGGCGTCGATGCGGTTCCGGATGGTCGAGATCGCCTGGCTCACGGCCCGGTTCTTGAGGTCCGCCAAGTTCGACGGCTTCATCGAGAGTGTCCACGAGTTGTCGGCACCGCTGGCCAAGTCGTATTCCGGAAGCCGGTCCGAGACGATGTTGCGCAGATCGCTGCGCGCATCCGCCGGGACTCCCTTTAGGACGATGTGGTCGGGATTGTTCTGCGGGTCGGGCTGAGTGATATCGGTGTACTGGATCTTGTGAGTGCGGAACTGATCTTTGAGGACTTCAATGGCGTTCTGCGCGTCAACGTTGATCGCATCGTTGACGTGCACCTGCAGGATCAGGTGCGTTCCACCCTTCAGATCGAGTCCGAGATGGATGTGATCCAGAATCGCGGTGGACAGTCCGTCCAGGGTAAGGCTCTTGGGAATGCCGAAGATGCCGAACAGGAAGAACAGCATCGTGCCGATGATGAAAAGAGCTTTCCAGAGAAGATTCTTGTTCATAAAAAAATCCAGTTTCGAGTTTCAGGTTTCTAGTTTCACGTTCCCGGCTTTTACTCGAAACCTGAAACTTGAAACTCGAAACTTACTTCTTGGGTTCTTCGTCGGTGGTGGTCACTTGCGTCACCGAAGCCTTCGTCACTTCCACCACCAGATTATTTGGCGGGACGCGAAGGTGGATCGAATCGTCCTTTAAGGCCATGATCGTACCGCGCAGACCGCCACTGGTAGTCACCTTATCTCCAGCTTTCAGTTGCTCGAGCATGCCTTGCCACTTCTTTTGGCGGCGCTGCTGCGAATAGAACATGTAGAAGATCAGGAGGACGAGCGGGAGGAACAGAACCATTCCACCCAGCGCTCCTCCACCACCGGCTTGTAGGATCAAGGCTAACGCCATGTTATGGACGCCCTAACTCAATCACACTCGAACGCATGTGTACGAAAAACGGCCCGCGCTCACGAGCGCCGCGAGGTTCTTATGTCACCGCGGGGTTTGGATCGACTTCGGCCGGTTAATTCGGCCTAAGGCTTGAATCCGGGGACGCTTCCCATTGAGCCTACGACTTCGCTCGAGACCATAGATCAGAAAGAAAACGGGACTCTTCCCCAAGTGAAATAGAATGCCGGACTCGCCGCATAGTGTCAAGGTAGAAACTCAGATTGTGGACCGTATTCAGGACCTGCGCCAACACTTCGTTAGATGCGTAAAGATGGCGTAAATAGGCCCGCGAATAGCGGCGGCAGACTTGGCAGACGCAGTTCGGATCGAGCGGCGCCTGATCCTGCGCGTATCGCGCCTGCTTGATCGAAATCTTGCCCTCCGAGGTGAACAGCAATCCGTGTCGGGCGGCCCGCGTGGGCAAGACGCAATCCATCATGTCGATGCCGAGGTGTGCATATTCCACGATCTCCTCGGGAGTTCCAACTCCCATCAAGTAGCGTGGCTTGTCTTTCGGCAGATGTTCCAGGGTAGATTCCACTATTTCGCGGGTAAGTTCCCGAGGCTCGCCGACGCTTAGGCCGCCGATGGCGTACCCGGGGAAGCCGATTTCGATGGTGCGCTCGGCGGACTCTTTGCGGAGAGCGCGGTCCATGCCGCCTTGCACGATGCCGAAGAGAGATTGTGTACAACCATCGTAGTTTCGAGTTTCAGGTTTCGAATTTCGAGTATCCGTCTCTCTTGAAACTTGAAACTCGACACTGGAAACCGTCTTCCACGGTACCTCGTGCTTGTGCTTCTCGAAGTATTTCTTGCTGCGGGCGGCCCAGCGGGCTGTGAGTTCCATCGATTGCCGAACCCGGGCAGGCTCGGCCGGAAACTCGGTACATTCGTCGAAGGCCATGATGATGTCGGCCCCGAGACCAATCTGGGCCTCCATGGCGCTCTCAGGACTGAAAAAGTGAGAAGAGCCGTCCAGATGGGAGCGGAAGGTCACGCCGTCTTCTGTGAGCTTCCGCAGTTCGCTGAGGCTGAAGACCTGGAATCCGCCCGAGTCGGTGAGGATTGCGCGGTTCCACGACATGAACCCGTGCAGGCCACCCAGGCGGCGGACTGTCTCGACCCCGGGGCGCAGGTAAAGGTGATAGGTGTTGCCGAGGATGATCTGAGTGCCGAGTTCTTCAAGTGTCTCTTGGGGGACGGCTTTGACCGATGCGACGGTGCCCACGGGCATGAAGACCGGAGTGTCAATCTCGGAGTGGGGCAGCGAGAGTTTGCCCCGGCGCGCGCGGGCCGCGGCCTGCCCTATGTGGAAAGATAAGGACATTCAGTGGGATTGTAGCAATGGGGACGGTCCGGCTTGATTCCGAGGGCGTAGTTCGTCATTCGGCAATCTTGATGATCTCTCGCGTCACATTCCCATCTCCAACGGCTAGCTTCCCCACGCAGATTGGCAATTTGAATCGTCTCGGGCCTGCGCTGCCCGGATTGAAATAGAGGACGCCCCGGCGGGTCTGCTGCTTAGGAACGTGGCTGTGCCCGTAGATCACAACCGCAATTCCGGCGGCTTCCGGCTTGAGATCCAGGCGCGAGAGATCGTGCAATAGGTAGATCGAAATGCCGCCAAGCTCCAAGACCTCTGTCTCAGGCAGCTTCCGTGCCCACGTGCCCGTATCGACGTTACCGCGGACAGCAGTGACTGGCGCCAGTACAGCTAATTTCTCTAGGATTTCCGGATCTCCAACATCTCCAGCATGGATGATGTGTTCGGAACCACGGAGAGCCTCCACTGCTTCAGGTCGAAGCAGGCCGTGGGTGTCGGAGATGACGCCAATGAGAATGGGAGTTCTCAGTTCTCAGTTCTCAGTTCTCAGTTCTCAGTTTCGGCTTCAGTATTGCAGCCATCAGCTGATTCATTTCGGCGTGCGATGGTGCGCCCTCCATGTTCGAATATGTGCCTTTCGCTTTTACTTCCTGACCCAGACGGCGGAGCAGACCCATCGCAGCCCTCATCGGTCCGGAACCCAGGCTGATGCGTTTGACCCTTAGCGCCGCCAGTTCGGGAATCGACAGCGAACCCGGAACCGCCAAAATATTTAGCGGGCAGGCGAGGTCAGAAACGAGACGGCCGATCGTCTCCGGATCGCGAATGCCGGGCGCGAAGACGCAATCGGCTCCTGCCTCGCGATAGGCTCGCAGTCTCTTAACTGCTTCTTCATAGCGGCTGCCGGGATCTCCGACCTGCAGGAGGTAGACATCGGTGCGGGCGTTCAGGACCAGCGGAACGCCGACTTCAATAGCTGCCTCGCGTATCGCGCGGATTCTCTCGACCTGCAGGGATACATCGGCAAGAGGCCGCTCGACTACGCCGGTAGCATCCTCGAAGTTCATCCCCACGGCGCCAGCCAGAATCACTTCTCGCGCCGTCCGCGCGGCGCTTTCGGGGGTGCTTCCGTAACCGGCTTCGGCATCGGCTGTAACCGGAACCTGGACCGACTGCGCGATCTCCGCGACTGCCGAGATCATCTGCTCTGGGGGAAACTTCTGCCCGTCGGGAAAGCCTTTCGAGAAGGCGATCCCCGCGCTGGTGGTCGCCAACGCCGGAAAACCAAGCTCTTCGATGATGCGCGCGCTGGCGATATCCCAGACGTTCACCAGAACGAGGGGTTCTGGTTGCGAATGCAAGGCGCGGAACGCTTCCGCTTTTTTCACCTGCTCAGGCGCGGGACTTGCCATTACCGGCTCCGTTCTTCTTCGTCTTCTCTAAGAACTTTCCGATGCTGATCACGGCGCGTCCCACCGTTCCTCGTCCAATTTCCTGCTGGTCGTCACGCGCTGTCACTCGCAGCGTATAGAAACGTCCGTCAAAAGCTTCGAGCACAGCTTCGGCCTTGATGTGCGCCCCAATGCCACTGGCTGCGCGATGCTCGATGTTGATCGAGGTTCCGACGGTGATCTGATCACCTTCGCAGTAAGGCTGTAAGGCATGAAAGGCAGCCGTTTCCATAAGGCGGATCATGTCTGGCGTGGAGTACACCGGCGGCAACTCCGGATGATGCGAGGTCAGGGTGTGTTTGAATTCGACAATCTCGGCGGCTTCGCCTCTGGCGCCGGGAGGGATCTCTTTCGCCACGTTCGCCTCCAAAACAAATGAGCCAACGAGTCTATCGAATCATTGGCTCTGAGTTCTAAGGTTTAGGATTAATTACGCGATCGCCGTCGCGTGCCGTCGCGCGTCGATTCCATCCAGCGCCTGCCAAAGCATGCGGGCTGTGTTTTCAGCGGCGTTCAGAGCTGCATCGGCGGCTTCCGGATGGGCTTCAATTCGCTTCTCGATCTGCTTACGCCAAACCCGGGAGTGGTAAACATCGGCTGTGGCGTGCAGGGCGAAATAGCCGCAGGTCTTGTCGTCGGCTCCGTACATGTCGCGCAGGCCTCGCTCCTTCTCCCCGGCAATGCGCGGAACTTGCGACTCGTAGGCATAGAAAGCGGCGAGCGCCTCTTCGGGCAGCCCTTCGCTGGCGATGCGTTGAAAGTAGCGGATCAGTTGCCGGATCTCCGGAACCGGGTTATGCCACTCCAGATTGCGGGTCGAGCCCATGCCCTCGGCGAAATCCAGCCAAAGGTCTGAATGCGGGATGGTGTTCTTACCGCGAGGCTCGGCGCCTTTTTCATCGGACATGTTGGCCAGCACGGCGCGGCGCAGGTCGCCATCTTCCAAGCGAAGTCCCAAAGCGGCGAGATACGAGGGGAATGCCTCGACATGATGAAAATAATCCTGGGCATATTCGCGCAGGTCGTCGCGGGTCAGACGTCCCGCCGACCAGGCTTTGTAAAACGGATGGCAGAGCAGGTCATATTTCGCGATTCGCGTTTCCAGTTGCTTGAAGAACTCAGCGGTGGTCATACACTCCTCGGAAGGCTGGGAGCCTGCCAGCCCAATATACGGGCGCAGGCTCGCATCGGCAAGTGATCGAAATCACTGCCTGCGTTCAAGTTGCTAGAATGAAAGGGGAACGGCGGCTGGAGATTTGAGCTTCCGGACTAGTTTCGAGCGTTCAAAGTTTCAAGGTTTCAAAGTAAAAGCCTCAAACCTGCCGGTTCTAACTTTGAAACCTTGAAACTTTGAAACCTGCTTTTAATGCCTTTTACCGAACAATTCGACGTAGTCGTAATCGGCGCTGGCCATGCCGGGTGCGAGGCCGCGATGGCTGCTGCCCGCATGGGCCTGAAAACCGCTCTTTATACGCTGAACGTCGATCTGATCGCGCAGATGTCATGCAATCCGGCGGTTGGCGGAATCGCCAAGGGACATCTCGTCCGCGAGGTGGATGCGCTCGGCGGAATCATGGGCGAGATTACGGACGCTGTCGGCATTCAATTCCGCCTGCTGAATACTTCACGCGGACCCGCCGTATGGTCTCCGCGCGCGCAATGCGACAAGCAGGCCTACCGGCTGAAGATGCGAGAGGTGCTCGAGTCGCAGTCGAATCTGAAGATCAAGCAGGCGGAAGTTGCGGATCTGATCGTTAAAGAAGTACCGGGTACTGAGTACCCAGTACCGAGCGATAACAACGAGAACTCGGCAGGCGGTACTCGCAACACGGTACTGGGTATTCGCCTCCGCGACGGCCGCACTGTCGGCGCACAGGCAGTCATCATCACGACCGGAACTTTCCTTAATGGCCTGATTCACTGTGGCGAACAGCAATACCCTGCCGGACGATCCGGCGAGCCGAACGCCGTACTTCTTGGAGAAGCCCTTAAGAAGCTCGGCCTGCGCGGATGCCGCTTGAAGACCGGCACACCTCCGCGACTCGACGGACGCAGCATCGACTGGTCGCGTTTTCCGGTTCAACCTGGCGATGACGATCCCACTCCGTTCAGTTTCCGCACGAAGCGGGTCGCTCATCACGATTCGCAGGTGCCCTGCTACATGGCATGGACTACTCCCGAAACGCATCGCGTCATCCGCGAGAACGTGCACCGCTCGCCCATGTACAGCGGGCAGATTCAATCTATCGGCCCGCGCTACTGCCCCTCGATCGAAGACAAGATTGTGAAGTTCCCTGACAAGGAAATGCACCAGCTCTTCCTGGAGCCCGAGGGACTGAACACGCATGAGATTTACGTTAACGGCATGAGCACGTCGCTGCCGGTGGACGTGCAGTTAGCGATCCTGAAGTCCATTCCGGGGCTCGATTCGGCGGAGATGCTACGCCCGGGATACGCGATCGAATATGACTCCATCGATCCGACCGAACTCGAGCGCACGCTCGAAACGCGCAAGATCCGCAGGCTTTTTCTAGCCGGACAAATCAACGGAACTTCGGGTTACGAAGAAGCGGCTTGCCAGGGAATCATGGCGGGCATCAACGCCGCGCTGCAGGTGAAAGAACAAGAACCGCTGATTCTCGATCGCACGGAAGCGTACACCGCTATCTTGATCGATGATCTGATTTCCAAGGGAACGAACGAGCCCTACCGCATGTTTACGTCGCGTGCGGAGTTCCGGCTGCATTTGCGTATTGACAATGCCGATCGCCGCCTTACGCCGCACGGACGGCGCGTGGGCCTGATTCCCGATGAAGCATGGGAAGATTTTCAGGCCAAGCAAGAACGTCTGGCGCAGATGAAAAAGTTGCTGGAAACCACTCGACTAACGCGAGACGTTTCTACGCTTTGTCATTCGGAATCGCAAAGGTTGGAGCAAGCCAGTGTCGGCGGTAATGGATGGATGTCTGCCGAAGGGCAGACGCTTGCCCAACTCCTGAAGCGTCCTGAGGTGAGCATCGAGCAACTCGCGCCAGCTTTGCGCAATCTCAGCCCAGAGTTCTTTGACCGGGATTCTTCTGTGGTCCCTGTGCCCTCTGTGGTGAGTCTTTCGTCCGAAGTCCGCAACGAACTGAAGTCGGTCGAGACCGAAATCAAGTACGAAGGCTACCTGCAGCAGCAGCACAAGGCGATGGAGCGCCTGAAGAAATCGGAGCAGCACTCGATTCCAGATTGGTTTGATTACCGCTCGGTCAGCGGGCTTTCACGAGAGATGCAGGAGAAATTAAGCAAAGTCCGTCCGCGCACGATTGGTCAGGCTTCGCGCATTCCGGGTGTGACTCCGGCGGCAGTGTCGCTGGTGAACGTCTACATCGAGATACAGGCACGCCGGCGGCAACAGGCGACTGCGATCTCTTAGAGGGTTTCGAAAACTTCCACCACAAAGGGCACGAAGGTCCACGAAGGAAAATCCTTCGTGTTTATATGAGTTCAGTCGAGATCTTCATCTCCGTGCAATTCCTGGGCTCGCTTTAACTCTGCGGCCGCGTCTTCTTTTCTGCCCATCTCGCGATAGACCTGGCCCAGCAGGTAATGTGATGTCGGATTGTTCGGCTCCATCGTTACGGCGTGTTTCAGTGACAAGACCGCGAGATCGTAGTCGCCCTTTTTCTGAAGTACCTTGCCCATCAGAATGAACGGCACGCTCGAGGTTGAGTCGAGCCGGATGGAACGCTGCAGCATGCTCTGGGCTTCGTCGTACTTCTGCGCTCGGAGATATGCATCGCCCAGTTTGTAGTAGGTCGGAGCATGTGCGGGATTGATCTCCAACTCTTTTTGGAACTCGCCGATCGCCTCGGGGAGTTTCGACCGGTATAGATCAAGCTCGCCGAGCAGGTAATGCCCCATCGGCAGCTTGGGATCAAGCGCCACAGCTTTTTCGGCATACTGCTCGGCTACCGGATCGAATTCCTGGCGCAGCAGCATGCGGGCGGTGAACAGATACGCTGCCGCGGAATCGCCCGGAACGCCGAACATCGTCCCGAATGCCTTACGGGCGCCGTCATAATTCTCAATCTGGATATAACACGTTCCCAGAATGTAGTAGCCATCGGCATTAGCGTGCGGACTGGAGGCTTGCACTTTTTCGAGGAGCGGAATTGCATCGGCCGGATGTCCACTGGCGAAGTACGACATGCCGAGTAGTTGCGTCGCCTCCTCGCTCGCTGGATTTTCGGCGACTGCCTTCTTCAGGTATTCAATGGCATTCGGGTAATCGCTCTTCTTGTAATAGGCAGTGCCCAGTTCCAGAGCCAGACCTTTTGTGCCCGGGCTCGTCGATTCCAGCGTTCGCAATTGCGTAATCGCTTCATCGATTTCGCCCTGCTGCATCAATTTCTTGGCCGCTACGAATTGGGAAGAAGACTCCGGCATTGGCGCGGATGGCAAGTCGGGAGTTGCGGTTTGTTGTGCGCGGAGGCTGACAGCACACAGGCATAGCCAAACACCCAGGCAGACAGTCTGGAGAGCCCTAGACTTCATAGGCAGATTAGAGCACATGTTCACAAGGAATCCTTGGTGCGGGCTGGGTCTTATGTTCCTCACTGCTGACCATTCATCGCCTTGCGCACTGCCTCGAGATTGTCTTTGGCGTTCGACTGGCTGGGATCGATCTGCAGCGCTTTCTGAAGGTGAAGCTCGGCGTCAGAATATTTTCCTAACTCCGCAAATGCGGCGCCGAGATTGGCTTCCGCATTGGCATCATTGGGTTGCAGCTTTAGCACAGTCTGGAATTCTTCGATGGCACTTTGCATGTCGCCCACTTGGGTGAGCGCAATCCCAAAATTGTAGTGAGCTTCCGCGTAATCCGGACGCGCATCGACCGCCGCTCGCAAGACTGCGGTCGCGGGGCGAGGTTGACCATCGGCGAGCAGAGCGGCTCCGAGTCCGTTGTTCGCCGTAGGATCGTCGGGCCGCAAAAGAAGCGCCGTCTCATATTCGCGGATCGCAGGCTGGAGTTGATTCTTCGCCTGCAACATTGCCGCAAGGTTATAGTGCGCTTCAAAGTCGCGAGGATTCTTCTCGACGTTGTGGCGCGCTAGAGCCTCTTGCAGTGCCATCCGCGGATCGCCCTTCGCCGGATCGAAGTTCACGGGCAGCACCTGCAGCCACAGGTGGCACATCTCGTCGCTCGATCGATTTCCTCCTTTGACCTCCACAGGAGGATGATTCGGGTTCATCGGGTTCTCGTCAGAGTTGTCGTAAACGTACCGCAGGCTAACGTTCGTTCCCTTTGGCAACAATACCGGTTCGGCATAGCGATACACCGCCTGCCAATTGAGGTTCCATTGCGGAATGTGAATCAGAGTCTTCTTTGTTCCATCCGGCAAAGTCGCGAAAGCATGAATGTCTCTTCCTAAATAATGCGCGTGCGGATAGATGGCGAGCAGATCGACATCAACCGGCAGAGTAAAATCATCAGTCACGATGAAGTTCTTGTCGCCCGCCGGAATATCGAGTTTCGCGTCATTCTCTAACTGCAAGAGCATCGGGAATTTCGTTGCAGGCTTGTTGGTAAAGTAAATCCCGATGCTGGGCTGAATGATTTCCGGCTTGCCCGACGGCTGCATGTGCGTGTTGAGGATCAGGTCGGTACCTTTGTCGAGGCGCAACGCCATGCTATCCGGCTCAGGAGAGGGAATTGTTCCCGGCTTCCAGAACAAAAGGTGGCTGTCGGGATCGAACACCTGCGACTCAATGCGAATCTCCATTCCTCCGAAGCCCGCGCCGGGCTCGGCTTCCCGCTTGCGCGAAGCGCCCGCACGATCGACCAAGATGTTCGCGTGGTGAATATATTGCTTGTCTCCGGGGCGAATTTCGATCGCCTTGACCCAGCGTGTGCCTTGAATCGGAACACGAAAAATGAAGTTCCAATACGTGTCCGTTCCGGAAGGCGACAATATGAACGGTTTGGTCGCGGTGAGAATCAGGTCAGGCTTGCCGAGACGCCATCCTGCAACGAACTTTGGCGATGGTGGCAGGTCTTTCGGTTTGCCTTCCACGGCGCCCTGCTCCACCCATTTCGCGATGCGATCGATCTCGGCGTTCGTGAGCCGAGACTCATCGGCGAATTTCAACTCCTGCGGGTCAGGAAGCCATGGTGGCATCACCCGCGAACGCGTGATGTCGGCAATCTGCCGGGCATGCTTCTTTACGTCGGAATACGTGAGCAAGGAGAAAGGCGCAGCTTCGCCCGGACGGTGGCAGGAGGAACAGGAATGAAAAATGATGGGTGCAATATCGCGATTGAAGGTGACCTGAGACGGAGGCGTATTCTGGCCGGCGTTTTCTTGCCGCGGGACAGCAACGATCGGCAGCGCAACCCCAAACACCGCAAGCGCCAGCACCAAAACACCGAAACTGTTGCGCCCGCGCCTCATTCCACATCCGAGATGTAGCATCCCACTCCCCGGACCTCGCTGCGGGCAAGCGTTTGACCAGTGCGGGCCGCACGAATCGCATCTTCGAGTTCGTGTGTGGTTGGCGCTGGGCGGGCGCGACTTAGATCGATATACCAGTCATTAATGCGGCCGTCATAGATCAGCTTACGGGTTTGGTCGAACACCGCTACTTCGGGGGTGATCTGCACGCGGCTCGCTTTGACCAATGCGTGCTCCGGATCGCGAAGTACGGGCAGGTGATACCCGTAATCGGCAACAGATTTGCGGATCGCATCCGGCGTCTCGCTTTTGTCAGGGTAAACGAGGAAGAAATTTGCGTCATCCGAGTATTGCTTGCTGATCTGCTGAATGGTGGGTGCGTATCGGCCCGAAACGGGGCAGTCACGCCTGAGGAACACCAGAACCACGACCTTGCCCGAAGCCTTGGCGAGGGGGTCCACTGCGTGTCCATCGAGATCAACCGCTGCCTGAGCACACGCCATTGCTGAAGTCAGCGCCAATAGCGACACAGATATTGCGATTCGAAGAGAGGATCGGGACCCCATAGATCTGCACTGAAACGATCGCCGCAGTAGAACGATTCTATGAGCCTGTGGCGGGAGTGTCCACCCACCTCGTGGGCACGCCGTCCGCGTCCCCTCGCGTGGAAATCCGCGGATGAACCGCTACAATGACCCTGACCATGATTGCTCATCTTCGCGGGAAGTTGCTGGCCAAGCACCCGAATCAAGCGATCGTTGAAACCGCCGGCGTTGGCTACGACGTGACCATCAGCGTACCGACCTTTTCTGATCTGCCCGGCATCGGTTCGGAGGTCGCTCTGCACATCCATACCCACGTGCGTGAGGATGCTCTTGCCCTGTACGGATTTCTGCGGCCTTCCGAGAAAATGCTGTTCGAGAAACTGATCGGGGTCAGCGGAATCGGGCCCAAGCTGGCAATCACAATTTTGAGCGGGATGGCTGCCGACGAAATGGTTGGCGCGATCCGGGGCAACGATGTCGCGCGCCTCACGCGTATCCCCGGGATCGGCAAAAAGACAGCGGAGCGCATGGTGCTGGAACTTCGCGACAAGCTGCCTGAAACAACTCCAGCAGCGGCGCCCGCGACTCCAACGATGAACGCCACCGAAGACGACGTGCTATCTGCTCTTGTTAATCTGGGATATCAGCGGGCGGCGGCGGAGAAGGCTCTCTCCGTTGCAGTGAAGAACGGTCGAGCCACATCGTTCGACGGCCTGTTCCGCGAGGCAATGGCCGCGCTGTCCAAGTGAAACCACCAAGGACACGAAGTTACACGAAGGACTTCGTGGCCTTTGTGTCCTTTGTGGTTAATTCCTTTGGTCACTTCCCGATACAGAACGTGCTGAAGATCAGATTCAAGATATCGTCGGTTGTTGTGGCGCCCGTGATGGCATCCAGCGGGCGCAGGGCATTGTAGAGATCGAGCAGAAGCATCTCATGCGGAATATTTCCGTAGACTGCCTTACGGGCTGCGTCGAGCGCGGCCAAGGATTCCTGGACGAGCTTCTGATGGCGAATGTCGGTGAGAAAACCAGGCTCGCCGCCGATCCGCGACTCGCATCCGATCTCTTGCAGGATTGCCTTCCGCAGCTCTTCGATACCCTCGCCCGTGACAGCGGAAGCGCACACGGTCGTGAAATCGCCGGCTGTCTCGGGACGCGACCTCACTGAGACGAGATCGATCTTGTTTTCAATTACAAGAAGACGATCATCCGGCGCCTGGTGTAAAAGTTCTTTGTCTTCTGTGGTCCACGTTTGTGAGCCATCGTGAACCAGCAAGACCAAGTCGGCGTCCGCCAGCGCTTCCATGGATTTCTGAATCCCGATCGATTCCGCCTCGTCGATTGCCTTCCTGATCCCGGCAGTATCGACGAGTTTGACTGGGATCCCGCCAATCGCGACTGTCTCGGTGACCAGATCTCGCGTTGTCCCCGGAGCCGCTGTGACAATAGCTCGCTCCTGCTCGATGAGACGATTGAATAGGCTGGACTTGCCGACGTTGGGTCTGCCGACAATGGCAAGGGTGAGTCCCGCATGCACGATTTTGCCGTATCCAAAGCTGAAACTAAGCATCCAGAGCGGCTTATGCACCGTGATGATGCGATCGAGAATGTCATCGCCAGGCATGACCGCCACATCATCCTCAGCAAAATCGATCCCGGCTTCGAGAATCGCTATCAGTTCGATCAGCTTCTGCTTAATCGGCTGTATGCGTCGCGACAATGATCCCGCGAGTTGCTGCGCCGCGACTTTCGCCTGGTACAGGGTTTGCGAGTCGATGAGATCGCGCACGGCCTCGGCTTGCGTCAGATCGATGCGCCCGTTCAGAAAGGCACGCATGGTAAATTCGCCCGGCTCAGACAGCCGGGCTCCAGCGGCAACGCACATCTCGACCATGTGCCGCAGCACCACTGGCGAGCCGTGGGCTGAAATCTCGACGATGTCATCGGTGGTATAGGAATGCGGCTTCGCAAAGTAGGTGACAACCACTTCATCGATTCGTTCACTGGATCCAGAAGCGAATGGGTGCCCCATTTCCCGCGCGTCGTTTGCGCGAGAAGTGGTTTTTTTTGACTGCGTCGACGCATCCGAGTCGACGAGTTCCCCAAACACCGCGCCTCCAGGCTCAAGCTCATGCTTCAACCGCAGCATCGGTTGAGCAATCCTGCGAGCATCCGGCCCTGACAGCCGCACGACGCCAATTCCTCCCCGACCCGGGGGAGTGGCAATCGCAACGATGGTGTCGTCGAGGTTCACGCGCCGATTGTAAACAGTTGTCAGTTCCCAGTTCTCAGTTCCCAGCAAAAAAGTCTCTCTGCCTCTCGAACTGTGGACCTAGAACTGAGAACTGTTACTCTGGAACCAGAGTTTTTGAGGAGTCAACCATTGTCCGTAGCCGACGAACTCTTAGCCGCCAATGAAATCTTCGCACGCAGTTTTAACCTGGGCAATTTGCAGGTTCGCCCGCGACGCCACGCCGCCGTGCTCGCGTGCATGGATTCGCGCATCCTCTTCGAGCATTGCCTCGGCCTCCGTCCCGGTGACGCGCACATGATCCGCAACGCCGGAGGCATTGCCACCGACGACGCCATCCGCTCGCTGCTGGTCTCTCATCACCTGCTTGACACACAGGAGTTCATTATCATCAATCACACCGACTGCGGCCTACTGAAGATCCAAGAGAACGAGATGCGCGCGAAGCTAGCCGAGAAAATGGGCACCATTGCCAGTGAGCCGGCCTGTTTCTATGGATTCGATGACCTTGAAGAAAACGTCCGCCAACAGGTGAAAAAGGTGCACAACCATCCGTGGATTCCGAAGCACATCCCTGTGCGCGGATTTATCTACGATGTGAAGACGGGTAAGCTGCGCGAGGTAAAGTGAAAGCACCTCGCTTTTGACCCTTAAGCGACGCGAATGACCTGTGCACTTCTGCCGGGAGCAGCAAAATTGCGTAGGTCCTTCGGAACGCAAACATCGCGTTCCTCCAGGATGACAAGGCTTAGAAGTTATCGCGCTATCACCTTTTCAATCTCTCCCCGCAACTCCCCGTACGACACCGCCCCCGGATGGTACCAAGCAACTTTCCCGGCGCGACTGAGCAAGACGAGTGTCGGAGTCGTTGACGCTCCGTAGGTTTCGAAGTTCTGCTTGCTGATCGGCACCGGCATATCGAGCAATCCGCTGTAGAACCGATGCCGCACCGCATCGATGTACTGCAACTCGTCGCTGGGTCGCGCGCGTTCGATCTGCGCCGTGTATCCGTAGTAGCGGGTGGGACCGATTACCTTCAGGCCTTTGCCTGCATACTCCGAGCGCAATTGAGTAATGATCGGCGCCTCGGCCTTGCAGTCGGAACACCAGTGCGCCCAGAAAAACAGCAGCACGGGGGATCCCTTGAGCGAAGCCGCAGATGGCAGCGGCGCTCCGAGATATTGTTCGGATTTCAACGGCGGAGCGATGCGTCCCTGAAAGGAAAGCAAGTTCAGATTTTTTTGAATGCGGTCGTGAATCGACGTGTTCCCATACGTGCGCAGCGCTGACTGAAGCAGCGCGGTCGCCTGTGCCTTCTGCCCACGGGCGGCGAGCACCTGAGCTTGCACCTCCAGCGCAGTTCCCAAGGCGAGCGCGAGATGAGGCTCGGCATCCAGAGGACGCTTCTTCAGTTGATCCAAGGCAAGAGTCTTGGTCTGTTTGGCGTAGGCGGATGCCTGGTCGTATTGGCCCTGGTCGAGAGCAACCCGCCCGAGCCACGAATATGCGTCGAGATACTCGGCATCGACGCCGCGCTGGCTGCGGTAGGCATCAAGTTGCGCCTCTGCCGCGGAGAAGTTGTTCTGCGCCAGCAGAAAGCGCACATTCTCGACAATTCCGGCCCACGCGACCGTCGCCGTCAGCAAAACTCCAATCAGAAGAACCCGTAAACGCATTACTTCTATGATGAGTGTTTTCGCGAAAGCTGGCAAACCGGGCGGGATAATGCGTTTGGGCTAAGGCGATGCCAAGACCCTGCAAATCAGGCACTTACGAGCTCCTCGATACGAATTTTGTAGCTATTTTGGGGCACTTTAACGTACAATGTACATGCGTTTGACTTTAGAGTTCCTCGCAGTACAAGCATCTCCGCTTAACCCAGCGTTGACCTGCCTGCAGAAGAATCCGAAAGTTTCAGCGCTACATCAAGAACAAAGGAACAAGCACCAACATGGAAACAGGAACAGTGAAGTGGTTTAACGACGCCAAGGGCTATGGATTCATCAGCCGCCAGAACGGAGAGGATGTATTCGTGCATTTCTCCGCCATTCAGGCGAGCGGATTCCGCAGCCTGCAGGAAGGTCAACAAGTACAGTTTGACGTGGTCAAAGGCCCCAAGGGCTGGCAGGCAGAAAACGTCAAGGGCGTCTAACACCGCTTCGCAAGTACAATCCGCAACGAGGGCGGCCAGCAATGGCCGCCCTTAGTGTTTCTGCGCGGTTTTCTTCCTGACGCTCCTACATCTGCTCGCTGCGAATCAGCACCACATCCGAATCTGTATGCCCGCGCACGATTCCGAGCTTCGTGCCATCGGGCGACCAGTGATAGTCCCAAATGTGCTCCGACTTGAATGACGTGATTTGCCGGCCCGGGGATCCGTCGAGTGGCTGCTGCCAAAGATTGTCCGCGTTGTTCTCTCGAATCGGATAGATGATCGACTTACCATCGCGCGCAAAGTGCACCATCCCCATTCGCGGACGCTGAAATTCAATCTTCTTCAGGAGTTGACCAGAGTCGACGGAGACCAGCGCCAGCCGTTCCTGGTGCCCCATCGTATGATCGACCGTCGCAAAACCCACAGTGCTTCCATCCGGCGAGACATCGAAGAACTGTGCGACGTTCAACTCGGAAACGGTCTTCGGCGTTCCTCCATCGATTGGAACCTGCATGATGTGTCCGTTGTCGCCCGCAAGGTAAAAGACAGATTTCGAATCCGGCGCGCACACTGGAAAGTTATCGGCTTTGTCTTGCGTGAGCTGTTTCAGATTCTCGCCGGACGAGTCGGCGCGCCACACATTGATATTCGCTTCCCTGCCCTGAAAACCGTGGAGAAAAATGAGGTAGCGACCATCGGAACACTGCCAGGGATCGTCATTGCCCGGATTCTGCCCGGCACTAAGAATGCCTTTCGCGCCGGTCTCCGGATTCACCCAGTTGAGCACGTTTTCTTTGTCGTCGAGCAGGCGTCCGTCGTGTGTCCAGGTAAAGTTGGTGTACATCGATGCGGGCGCCACCACACGCGCATCCGTGCCACTTCCGGCAGCCGACATTACCTCCAGGTTCCAGCGCTCCTCGCTGAGCACGGTCGCCAGAATCTGCCCGTTTGCCGCGACGCTCAGGTCCGAATAGTTGTTCGTGTCGCGCGTGATCGGATCCATGTGTCCGCTGGAATAAGAGACAAAATAAATCTGCTGGCGCGTGTAATTCGAATCGGGGCCCTTCAAGAGCACGAGCAGGCTCCGTCCCTCTGGCAACCACGTCGGCGACAGCAGGATGCTCTCGGAACTCAGCACCAGATGCTGCTGCCCGGTCTGCGCATCGACCGCGACCAATCCCGTCAGCGCATTGCCAGGCTGAGTGACTCCGCATAGGATCGTCTTTCCGTCCGGCGACCACGCCGGATTGTAGAGATTTTGGGAACTTGAACCGCCGGTAAGCGTCGTCTCCTGCCCGCTGTCAAGCGAGTGCACGATCAGCCTGTATTTCCCCTGCTCAGGATTGTCGTAGCGCATGAATGCTACTCTGCGGCCATCCGGAGAGAAGGTAATGTTCGAATCGACATCCTCAGCGATCCGTTCTGGCGCACCCCCAAGCAAGGGCGCGCGATAGAGATACTTAAGGTCGGGGTTGCCAGGATCGCTGCGGCCGAAGAACAGATAATTGCCATCCGGAGAAAAGCGAAGCCCGTTGTACCAGACATCGGCCGGGGGCTGCACCTGCGTGTTGCTGTTGGTGGGAACGTTGCGCAGCCACAGACTCGCGAGTCCGGTGTTGTTGTCGCGCGCCAGGCTGAGCGTGTAGTTACCGTCAGGCGAAATCGCGACTAGCGCCGAGTTCCCCTCTTCGGTCAGTTTCCGGACCGTGAAGTTGCGGAACGACCGCATGGGATGCCGCATCAGGAGCGCGTAGACGCCGTACGCCGCAGCAGCCAGAATCACCACCCCCAGCAGAGCTAGAAGTCCACTTCGGACTTTTGGTACCGCAGCCGCGGTTGCATGTCGCGAGCCTGAGGCCGGGGTTGCAGTCGCAACTGAGCCCGAACTGCCCGCACCTACCGGAGCCACAGAGGAAGCCGAGGTCACGCCTGCTGTCCGCCTGCCAGATTCCACATCACGTTTCAGTCGTTTAAGATCTCCGCGCAAATCCGCGGCGGACTGGTAACGCAAGTCGCGATCTTTCTCGAGCAGCTTGTCGATGATTTCCTGCAGCTTGGGGGGTAAGTTCGGATTGAGCTGCGATACCGGCGGGGGATCAAGTTCCAGGATGGCGTGGAAAGTCACGGCGGAGGTCGCACCCGAGAACGGAAGTTTGCCAGTGGCCATCTGGTATAGAACCGATCCCAGCGAAAACAAATCGGTGCGGGTATCCAGTTCCTCGCCGCGGGCCTGCTCAGGAGACATGTAGGCGATTGTGCCGACCGTCGCACCGGGGCTCGTCAGTTGCTGCAACAGAGGAGATTCCTGCGTTGCTCCGATGGTCTCCATCTGCATTTCGGGGCGGGACAACTTTGCCAGCCCGAAATCGAGAACCTTTACCTGTCCGCGTTGCGTCAGGAAGACATTGGCGGGCTTGATGTCGCGATGGATGATGCCTTTGGCATGCGCTGCGTCGAGCGCGTCGGCCAATTGGATTGCGATATCCAGCAGGCGGTCGAGCGGCAGCGGTCCCGAGTGGAGCTTATCGGCGAGGTTCTGCCCTTCGAGCAACTCCATCGCGATAAATGATTGCTTCTCACCGTCTTCCGCAGTGGCATTCTCGACCGCATAGATGGTGCAGATATTGGGATGGTTCAGCGCGGAGGCGGTGCGTGCTTCGAGGAGAAAACGATCGAGCGCATTCTGGTCGCGAGCAAGCTGCGGCGGAAGAAACTTGAGCGCCACCTTGCGTCCCAGCGTAGTGTCTTCGGCTTCGTAGACCACCCCCATCCCGCCGCTTCCGAGTTTTCCCGTGACGCGGTAATGCGAGATGGTCTGGTTGATCAAATGTTCTGTACCCATGAGGAAGGAGCGGAGTGTTTCATCTTAGGAGGGATGACACATCACGTCAACGCGCAAACCCAAGAACCACAAAGGACACAAAGGTTCACGAAGGAAATCATTGCAGATCTTTCCTTGGTGTTTCTTTGTGCCCTTTGGGGTTAAGTATTTGAGGTAGTTACTTTGAAGTCGCCACAGGTTGATTCTGCTCCGCGTCCAATTTTTCGACCATCGGCTTCGGAAGATTGTGCAGTAATTCCAGGAAGGCTGCGTTGGTCCACCCGAAGCCGACGACGTTCATGTGATATCCAAGTTCCGCGTGCGCTTCGGAGGAGCGCGTCACCACGTTGTACTTTTCGACGATTACGCCGTCGCGCCGGAAGTTCTCGGCGACCGTCGACAGGAATTCGTACGAGACCCGGTCGGCATCTTTGTCATAGCCGTATCGGCGAAGGCCATCGATGACAAGCATCTCGATGTTGCCCCATCCATACGGCAGGTCCCACTGTGCGCCGGTGTCTTCTGTACTCATGGGAACTCCGCCAGGTTTTTCAAAAACTTTCAAGTTGTTCGCGACGGCTTGTGCCTGCTCGGCGGTGGCGAGCCCGGCCCAAAGTGGATAAAAGGTAGTCGCGTATTTGTAGCTCGACATCCGATTGTTGATGAAGTCGTAGTCGTAGTAGAGACCCTGCTGCGGATCCCAAAGATATTTTGTGATCAGTTTCTTGCGTTGTTCCGCGCGCTCATTCCACATCTTGGCTTGATCGGTGCGTCCGAGCCAATTGCTGATCTGCTCGAGATCCTTCTCGGTCTTATAAAGAAGGCTGTTCAGGCATACAGGCGCGTAATGATGTGTTGCCGAACCGAATGCCCCGAAGCGAAAGCTCACGTCGAAACCGGACTCCCGCATGGAACGATCACCCTTGTAGTAGTCGCGGCTGAGCTTGAACTGCCGTTCCTTCTCACACTGAGGGCGCTCCATCGTCGTGGGAGCATCACAGACTTCCAGGTTGTAAGCAGCGCCCGACACCTCGTTGGAAGTCCCGGGAAGTGTCTCAACGATGTATCCATCTGCCTGCGCTGGATGAAAGAAGAAGTATTGCGCGACCTTGCGATAGAAGCCGGTCTCGTCTTTCACGGCTTCTTGCGGCGGCCCGTCGCCGAAATCGTAATAACGAGACAGTCCGGTCTCGCCTGCGAGATGGGGCGCGCGCGTCCACATTTCGTAATCTTTGTTCAGATCCTTATAAGCGCGTTCGAGCCAAGCTCGATCCTCACCTCCGCCCTGCTTGCGGCCCGCTTTGTACACGTCAACGAACATCGAACTGAGAAATGGGGGCTGCGAGCGCGTCAGATAATACGTGCGGTTGGCGTTCAACATGGCGCCATAGTGCTCGACTTCGAAAAAGAAGTTGTCCACCATGCCGCGCGCCAGCTCGACGCGTCCGGCCTGCAGCAGGCCTCGAATGATGAAGTAGCTGTCCCAGCCATACATCTCATTGAACCGCCCTCCGGGCACGACATATTTATTCGGGAGGTAGAGAAGCCCCGGAGGATCGATGTTTCCCGTTGTGATCTCGCCCAGATGCTGGATCTCAATGGGAAGAGGTTCAACGCGCACGTTGCACTTGCCGTTCAGAGTCTGCACACTTTGCGGCTCAGTAAAGTCCTTCGGCAGATAGAGCACCGACTGGGTATTGATCTTCGGATCCACGATGCTCTGGCAATCCGTCATGGAACGAGTAAGAGTGTCCCAGGCCGAAGAGATGTAATCGAGGATCGGTTTCAGGCCTTGACGGTTGGCATCACTGCGGGGAACCGCAATAGCCGTGGGATTTGCTGGCCCGATTACAAGCGAGGCAAACAGCAGAATCCGAAAGACACGAGAGCAGAAAGAAGAAAATTGGGATGAGGGCAAAGTCATGATTTTCGGAAGCAAACCCCGCCATCATACTTGTCGCTGAAGTTAGTCTCCAAGCGATTTTGGGCTGCCGTACTCGAGTGCCTCGGCCGAGCCGATTGGGGATCATGGACCCGCTCGAGCGCAACTGCGATCACGGCACATTTGATTTATGCTGTGTAGTTTGCCGTTTGCTGGTCGAGGGGGTTAAAAGTGAATCGACACTGCGTAGTCCTTCGTCTTTGTGTGTCTTGCGCGCTGCTTTTCGGCGCGGCACTGAGTTGGTCGCAGGTTCCCGAAAACACCTACCAGGAATTGCACTGGCGTATGGTCGGCCCGTTCCGCGGCGGACGAACCCGCGCCGCCGCCGGCGTACCGAGCCAGCCCAACGTCTTCTACATGGGTCAGGTCAACGGAGGCGTGTGGAAGAGCGACGACTACGGGCGCACGTGGAATCCGCTTTTCGACCACGAACCGACACAATCGATCGGCGCAATCGCCGTCGCTCCCTCGGATCCCAATGTCGTCTACGTGGCGAGCGGCGAGGGTTTGCATCGTCCTGATCTCTCCGTTGGAAACGGGATCTATAAATCAACGGATGCTGGAAAGACATGGACACATCTTGGGCTCAGGAACGGCCAGCAGATTCCGGCTCTCGCGGTCGATCCGCGTGATCCAAACAAAGTTTTCGCAGCTGTGTTGGGGCACCCGTACGGTCCCAGCGAGGAGCGCGGTCTCTATCTTTCCACCGATGGCGGTCAGAACTGGAAGCGAGTGATCTCAAAAGATGAGAATACCGGGGCTTCCGACGTCGAATTGGATCCCTCAAATCCCGACGTCGTTTACGCATCGATGTGGGAAGTGCGGGAAGGTCCGTGGGAAGACGGCAATGAATTCAATGGCGTGGGCGGAGGGTTGTTCAAGTCAACGGATGGCGGAAACTCGTGGCACCAGCTTACTGGCGGTCTGCCAAAAGATCTTTCGCAGATCTATGTGGCGATCGCTCCGAGCGATTCCCGGCGCCTCTACGCGACACTCGGAACAGCCTCCGGGAAACTAGCCGTTTATCGCTCCGACGATGCTGGCGAGACCTGGACCCAAATAACAGATGACCCTCGGCCTTCAGGCCGGATCGGCGGAGGGGATCTATCGATTCCTCGAGTTGACCCCAAGAACCCCGATCTTCTGTATGTGGCGAGTACAGTCACCATGCAATCGAGTGACGGGGGAAAGACATGGTCTGGATTCCGCGGAGCGCCCGGTGGCGATGATTATCAGAATCTCTGGATCAATCCCAGCAATGGCAACATTATGCTGCTGGTCAGCGATCAGGGGGCGATTGTTACTGTCAATCGCGGCCAGACCTGGAGTTCCTGGTACAACCAGCCAACCGCGCAGCTCTACCACGCCATCGCTGACAATTCATTTCCCTATCGCGTTTGTGCCGGCCAGCAGGAGAGCGGTTCGGTTTGCATCTCGACTCGCGGCAATGATGGTGCCATCAACTTCCGCGATTGGCATCCGGTAGGCGTGATCGAATACGGATATGTGGCTCCTGATCCGCTCGATCCCGACATCATTTACGGGGCCGGACGCACCGAGGTTTCGAAATACCACTGGCATACCGGCGAGGTTCAGAACGTAACGCCGATTCCAGTGCGCAGCGCAAAGTACCGTGCCGATCGCACCGAGCCTTTGATGTTCTCGCCGATCAATCCCCATGTTCTGTATTACGCAACCAATGTGCTGTTCAAGACGACGGATGGCGGAAATTCATGGCAAACCATCAGCCAGGACTTGACCCGCGAAAATCCAGGCGTACCGGACAGCGTAGGTGCGCTTTACAACAAGCCTGCAGAGAAAATGCGAGGGGTGATTTACTCGCTAGCTCCGTCATTCAAAGACATCAACACGCTTTGGGCTGGCACTGATGACGGATTGATCTGGATTACCAGGGATGGCGGAAAGAATTGGAACAACATCACTCCCAAGGAAATCACGCCCTGGAGCAAGGTCACGCAAATCGCAACTTCACATTTTGACGACCAGACGGCGTACGCGTCAGTCAGTCGGTTCCGGATCAACGACACCCATCCGTATATCTATCGGACGCATGACGGGGGAAAGACGTGGGCGCTCATCACCTCAGGACTGCCCGAGTTCGGATCTGTCGATACTGTGCGCGAAGATCCGGTCCGCCATGGCTTACTGTTTGCAGGAACAGAGAATGCCGTATGGGTCTCGTTCGATGACGGTGATCACTGGCAATCGCTGCAACTGAATCTTCCGCACACGTCGATGCGCGATCTGTGGATTCACGAGAATGATCTGATTGTCGCAACCCACGGGCGCGGATTCTGGATTATTGATGACATCGAACCGCTCCGCGAAGCATCGGCATCGCTGGCAAACTCGGCGCATCTGTTCGCACCGGCGCCTGCGTATCGAGTGAAACGCGATACCAACACCGACACCCCCATTCCCCCGGACGAGCCGATGGCACCGAATCCGCCGGACGGCGCGATCCTCGATTATTTCCTGCCGGCTTCAGCCAATTCTGTGAGTCTCGAGATATTGGATCAGCAAGGGCAAGTTGTTCGCAGGTATTCAAACTCCGATCGACCTGATGTAACCGAAGAAGAATTGCAGAAGCAGTTGATCCCCCTTTATTGGATCCGCAAATTTCAGCACCTCTCGACTGGTACAGGCATGCACCGATGGGTCTGGGATCTTCATTATCCAGCGCCTGCTTCTTCGCGGCACGAATATCCGATCGCTGCAATCCCCCATGACACGCCACGTCTGCCACTGGGGCCGACAGCAGTTCCCGGCACTTACAAAGTTCGCCTCATCGTAGACGGGAAATCGCTGGACGCGCCGCTCACCATCAAGATGGATCCGCGCGTGAAGACCTCTTTCGCTGCCTTGCAGAAGAAGTTCGAATCAGAAACCCGCCTCGCAGCAATCATGAACGAAACCAACATGGCGCTGAAGCAGGGAGGGTCGGTTCGAGCGCAATTGGAAAAGTTGAAGGGCGTAGATAGCCCGGAAACCAAAAGCGCTGTATCTGAATTCGAGAAGAAACTCGACGCTTTAGTCGGCGCGCCCGGCGGATTCTTCGCGCCGCCATCCCCGGAGCTGACTCTGTCTCGAGTGAGCGGAGAAGCCGGAACACTCTACCAGGAAATCTGGCAGGCCGATGCCGAACCCACATCATCACAAAACGACGCATTCTCGACTGTCGAGAAATCAAGCGCCGACGTGCTGAAGCGGTGGGCCGAATTCAAGAACACTGAACTTCCCGGGCTGAATCGTCGGCTTCGCGATGCGAAAATTCCTGAGATCAACGCTGACGCGGAGTTCCACCAAATCGAAAGCCTCGGCGACGAAGAATAACTTCGCGATCGAGAACAAAATCCGTCAAGAGTCTTTCGGCTCCAAGCCTTTTGCCCCGCGCAGAGAGCAGCAGTTTGCAAGAACTTGCAAACTCACCGCTCGCGCAATCGTAAAATTCCGCCGATTTTCGCGTGCCTAAAAAATTCTTGTAATTTTCCCGTGACAAACATTCCGCGCAGAAGCTATGCGGGGTATAATCCCCCGACTTTGGGGACTGCAAGTTGGACTGGCCGTAGAGACTCTTTTCTGTGGGTGGGGAACAAACGGAAGTCCGCATCCGAAGCCGCCTTTCGAACTACAAAATATGCGAGGTCAATTCACTATGAAGGTCTGCCGCAAGCTCGGGATTGCTTTGTTCGCGCTGGCTTGGTGTAGCATCGCGATCGCCCAGGAACCATTCACCGCAGGAACGTGGACACGCACCACCAACAATCCATCTTCAACCGTTGCACACGCATTGCTGCTGAGTGATGGATCCGTGCTGGTCAACAGCATGTATTTTCAGAATCACTCGGACCCTTGGTACCGCCTGGTGCCCGACGCGACCGGCAGCTACACGAACGGAAAGTGGATTAACGCCGGAACTCTGCCCAGCGGATATAACCCTCTGTACTTTGCCTCCACCATGCTGCCCAGCGGACAAGTCGTCATCTTCGGCGGCGAATACAACAATGGCGGCTCGGTGTGGACCACGAAGGGTGCTCTCTTCAATCCGGTCACGAACACCTGGACGAGTTTGACTGCTCCGAGCGGCTGGACAACTGTTGGCGATGCGCAGAGCATCCTGCTCCAGAGCGGACACATGATGCTGGCGAATTGCTGCACGACCCAGCAAGCCATCCTGACGCTCAACGGCACCACCGCCACGTGGGCAAGCACCGGCACCGGCAAGTCTGACTGGAACGACGAAGAAGGTTGGACTCTGTTGCCGAACGGAAACATCCTCACGGTCGACGCCTATGTCTCCGGCGGTTGCTGCAAAATGGGCTACCAGCTTTACAACGAGGCCACCGGAACCTGGACCACGGCTTCCAACACTACGGTCGTGAACCTGGTCGATCCCGGATCTCTTGAACTCGGGCCGGCACCGCTACTTCCGAACGGCACTGTGTTTGGCTCTGGTGCCACCACCAATAACGCGATCTATACGGTCTCGACCGGAACCTGGGCTGTGGCTCCTTCATTTGGCAACAGCCTTGACATCGCTGACGGACCGGCAGCAGTTCTGCCCAACGGTAACGCCCTGTTCGACACCAGCCCCGGTATTTTCAATACCGGCAGCAAGTTCTTCGAATGGGATGGCACCACTTTGAATGCGACCAGTGCTCCGCCCAACGCGGGCATCGATTCTTCTTACGTGGGCGGCATGGTTGTGCTTCCGACAGGGCAGGTGTTGTTTACCGACTTCAGCAGTGACGTCGAAATTTATACACCGGCCAGCACAGCTCCTTGCGCGGGCTGCGCTCCGACGATCAAGCACGTCGCGACGACTCTCACCCATGGCTCCAAATCCAACCGGATTGCTGGAACGTTGTTCGACGGAATGGATCAGGGCGGGTATTACGGCGATGACAACCAGGCGGATTCGAACTTCCCGCTGGTTCGCATTACCGACTCCAAGAACCATGTCGTGTATTGCAGATCGCACAACTGGACCCCGGGCTTGGTTGCCACCGGCTCGAAGATCATGACCACGCTGTTCGACATCCCGGCATCGATCGCCACCGGACCGGCCAGCCTAGTCGTGGTCGCGAACGGAATCCCATCGGCACCGGTTCAGGTAACCATTAACTAGCTCCATCTCACGATGGAATGAAGAAACATGTAGTTTGTTTGCGGGCGCAGCGTTTCCTTGTCAACCAGCCAGGAACGCTGTGCCTGTTTTTTGAGGTCACAGGGTTTCGACGGTACGCCGCAGTTCCGACGTAATCTGTTCCGGATCGGTTCCCGCGGCGAACACAATCGGCTTACCGATGCGAACTGTGATTTCCCACGGGCGCGCCATTTTCCTGCCGGACTGCTTCACCTGAAACAGCCCATCGATCCGCATGGGCAGCACAGGAATGCCGAGATTTTCTGCGAGCAACCCAATCCCGGAACGAAAAGGACAAAGCTTTCCGTCCTTTGTGTGGCGTCCTTCAGGAAACACCAAGACGTTGTATCCGCGGTCGACAGCTTCTCCCGCGTAGGCGAAGCTGCGGCGGAACCCGGCTTCACGCGGCAACGGAAACAAGTTGAGCAACGAGACGCCGAGCGCCCATTCGATGCGGTCGTAGATCCTCAGGAAAAAGTTGCGGGTTGACGATGGTGTGCGCAGCGCTTCGAGCGCTTCCCCTCCGGTGGCGATCGCTAAATGATTTCGGAAGCGGGCGGGCAGAGCTGTCAGAATAAATCCCGGATCGACGTCGCCAAGATGATTCGAGATCACCAGAAGCGGTCCGCCCATACCGCGCAGATTTTCACGGCCCACAATGCGAGGCCATCCCAGCAAGAACACTGCGGGACGAATCAGCAGGTACTGCGACAGCAAACGAATCCACGTAATCGGCCAACCGAGCACCCACGTGGGATAGTGATACGGTGGGCTTGCGCTCGCCTCGCCACGGAGCATGCGCTCGAGATCACCAACGGTCCGAACGGTGCCGAACCGCGTTTCGCTGAGATCCACCTGGTAACGATCTTCCAACACGCTCATCAGTTCCACACGATCGAGGGAGTTTAGTCCGAGATCAGAATCCAGACTCGTGTCTTCGCTCAGTGCGGGGATACTCCGCCCAGAGACTCGCGAGAGCAACTCTCCGAGCGGGCCTTGTTGCACAGGGACTCTTCCTCCTACCCGGAATTGTGACTGCGCGGTCTCGGCTATCACGTTGCGACGCGGCTTCTGGGTGCTGGTTCGGGGAAAATCTTCTCCCGGCCATTCGAACCACATACGCATCCGCTGGTATTCGGCCAGCGATTCGTTGGCGCGCTGTATCACTGCTTCCAGATCGGCCTTGTCGCGCAAGATCACCACGGCACACGGTTCCGCGTTGCCTCCGCGCTCGATCCCTATCACAACGCAATCTTTGACTTCCGGCTGCTGTCGTAATGCCGCCTCCAGATCCGCGGGATACACATTTGTGCCTGCCGGAGTGACGATCACCTCTTTTTTGCGTCCTTTGAAATAGAGATTGCCGGCGGCATCGAGCGCGCCGATATCTCCAGTTCGATACCAGCCCTCTTTGTCGGCTACTGCGTGCGCACCCTGGGAGTCCCAGTAACCGCTGGCCACTCCTCCGCCCTTGACGAGAATCTCCCCATCCTGTGCGAGCCTCACTTCCCGTCCGGGCAGGATTTTGCCGATGGATCCCTTTCCCAGCCGAAACGGATGGTTCACGCTGATGAGGGAGGTTGTCTCGGTCAGTCCATATCCCTGAATCACGGCGTAGCCCAATCGTCCCCAGAACTCTTCTGTCTCGCTGTCGAGTGCCGCGCCGCCCGCGATGAACGCCCAGAACTTCCAGCCGAATTGGCGTCGAATTCTCCGGAAGATCCACCAGCGGTGCAGGAAATGTTTGTCTTTGGATTGTGCAAAGCGTTGGCGGAACTTTTCTGCTTCGCCATGATCTTCGAGATCCCGTTCCACCTTGCTCTTCAAGGACTGCAGCACGCGCGGCACGCTGACCAACACCGATATTCGTTCGTGCCGAATCGTGTTCATCACCTCGGACGGGCTCAGTTCCTTCTGAAAAAAGACTGTGCCGCCGAGGAGCGGCGGCAAGAACATTCCAAGAAACTGTCCGAAGACGTGGCTGAGTGGCAACAGATTGAGAAACCGCAAAGGATGAACGAGTCGCTCATATTTGAGATAGCCCTGCATTTCCCGCTCGAGCGGCGCTATGTTGGCCAGCACATTGCCATGCGTGATCACAACGCCCTTCGGTTCGGCGGTCGTTCCGGAGGTAAACACGATCTGGAGTGTGTCGTTCTTTCCAACCGCAACACTTGCGGTTGACGACCCAGTGCCCTCCAGGGCGGGAACATCCTCTAACGTCAGAGTCGCACTCGCAGGCACTGTACCTGCCGATTCCTGCAAATGCGGACGGGAAGCTATGAGCAACTTCGCGTCCACCGTCTTGAACACGCGATTGGCGAAGTCGACGCAGGTGCCATCGTCCACGGGAACCACTACAACACCGAGCATCGCACAACCGAAGAAGACTGCGACCCATTCCGCGCAGTTCTCTCCCCAGAGCATGATGCGGTCGCCTTTGCGAATGCCGCGATCTTCCAACGTCCGCCCGAAACTTCGGGACATCCGCAAAACTTCACCGTAAGAGAAAGATTCAGTCCGGTATCCGCGGCGCTGCCGGTAGGCAATTTCCTGGCTGTGCTTCTCGAAATTGACGTGGAAGAACTCTGCTAGCGAATCAGGCATGATCGTTCATTGCAGTCCGATCTTCTTCTTTAGTCTAACGGGTGTCCTGGAAAGGAACTTGCTCCGGAAGAAGAATCGTGCGACATAGTTCTATGCCCTGTTGCCGCCGCTGTTCAGCATTCCTTCTGCTTCTTGCCAGCATTGCCCTCTACGCGCAGGAAAAAACCGACACAGACACAGTCCGCGCACTGGAATTGAAGTGGACTGAATCGTACCGGCAGCGCAATATCGACAATCTGTCGTCGCTGCTGGCCGAGAATTTCGTCATCACGGTCGAGGACGGCAACGTATACAGCAAGACTGGCTACATCAGCCATACTGCGGACGCAAAAGTCCACGTCCAGATCGCAGAAATGTCGGACCTCAAAGTTCGACTCCACGGGAACACCGCGGTCGTAACCGGTGCCTACCACGAAAAAGGCGAGTCCGAAGGAAGGCCTTACGAATATCACGATCGCTTTACGGATGTCTGGATGAAAGCTGCGGGGAAGTGGCAAGTAATATCGTCTCACTACAGCGTTCCCTTCAAGCCCTAGTTTGACAATTCTGTGACAACCTTCCAATTGGACGGGACTAGCATAGTGGCCGTCCGTGGCCCGTTACAGGCCCCTTCTCGAAAGGACCACCATGCGGAACCGCGCCTATTCGTTTTCTTTGCTCTTCGCAATCTCGTGTACAACCTTGCTTCTTTCGCTACATAGCATCGCCCAGACCGAAACTCCTGTCGGACCGAATTCGGTCTTCGTTCACAGCAAATTCGGAGGCCAGATTTTCGGTTTTGATATCGATCAGAACGGCACCGAGGGTGTGCTGTCCGAAGCTCGGACGCTCGCCAATGGAAACGTCGAGGCCGCCGTTGAGACGTTCGATCAGAAGACGGGCAAAATTCTGGCTGTTCTGGTGAGAACGCAAACGCAAGACGATTTCATCACCCTCGGGGTAGTCGTCACTTCCGTGGGACTTGTCGAGCACGAACACGTCATCAGCTTCCTCAACGTGCAGCGCACATTCAATGTCATCAATCCGTTGAAGGCCAACAAATTGACAGGGAGGTGGACCCCACCGATCGGGACCAAGCACCTCCTGAGCAGCGTAAGCCGGAACCAGGGTACGACGAACAACGCCGTGTTCGCCCAAGACAACAGCGGGAACTTTATCCCGTGGGTATTCAGCTCCAACGTCGCAGCCAACACATTCGGCCCAGTCATTCACATCACTGACTCATTCAATTTCGGCAGTGTTCCGCCTCCGATGGCTTACAACAGTGTTACGAATCAGGCGATTCTCGGGGGTGGCGACGGATGTTTCGGTTGCATTCCCGTGTTTGGCGTGGCCGATCTCACGAAAGGAACCTTTACCGAATTCCAGGGGAGCGGATTCGGTTTTGTGAACGGCGTTGCGGTCGACTCGCAAGACAACATCGCGTGCACCGCAACCGAAGATGACGCCAGCATAGAGTTTTATGATTTGACGACTCAGAACGTCACTGCGATTGTGGTTCTGCCGAATTCCGGCAGCCAGCAGTTCTTCAGCGGAGCGGATGTCGAGTTCGACGCGATTCACAAGCTGTTCCTGGTCGCGCAGCCGAATTCGAGTTCTGCCAGTGGAAGTTCCATTTACGTCTATGACACGAGAGGAAATCTGCAGGAAACGTTAAACGGGTTCAGCTTTTCCAATTCATTTAATGTGATCGCCGCGCACATCGCGCTGAATCCCGGCACGCGCACCGGGTTTGTGGATGGTCCCTCGGCGAACGTCAATGAGATTCAGGGATTCAATTATTAGCATTCAGCAGCCAAAAGCAGATTCCTCGCATCGCAGGATTGACAAAGAGCCGCGATGACAAAAAAGAACTCAGCTTTGTCAAGCGGCAAGGCCCGCGAGCGGCAAGGCCCGCGAGGAATCTGCTGTTCTCTTGCCGAGCCTATTCCCGCCCTACCCCCAGCCCGTCGGCAACTCGATTGATGTAGTTGAACCACGCGGCGATCAATGTAATCTGCAGGATTGCGCGGTCATCGAAGCCGGCCGAGCGCAGATGATCGATATCAGCTTTCTGTACTTTCGTAGCATCCTTAGTTAATTTGACAACGTGATCAAGCATCACTCGATCCTGTTGCGATATCGGCGCCTTGGCGTAATCCTTCTCCAGCGCCTCGACCAATGCTTTATCTAACGTCACCCTACGCAGAAACTCTGCGTGAGATTCGATTCAATACACGCACCGGTTCGTTACCGACACCATGGTGGCAATCATCTCGTGTTGCGCCCGGCTCAGAGGCAGGTCGGGAGACATCAGCGCTCCGAATGTGCTGAACGCGTGGTAGAGAGCGTCCGGAATCAACGTGTGCGATCCCACGATCGACGACGCGCCCGACGGATCCGGATGCACCGGATCGCCATACTCTTTCGGATAGAGGAGTCTTTCGCCCTCGATCGCCTTCTTCAGCTTCTCATCGGCATCAGCCAGAGAAACGGTTCGAATCCAAGCCATGATTGAAGTGTCCCCACTTAGGATAGGTCCGCGCAGCATACACTGCCGCGGGGAACCCACCCAATAGCTAGTTCATATTAGACGTCAGACGAAGATTCCTTCCTTCGTGCCCTTCGTGTCCTTGGTGGTTTAAAGCTTTTCTCCAACCACGAAGGACACAAGGAACACGAAGGAACTCACCTGCAAATCGGTCACATCAACCGGCCGGGTCAATACGCCCGCAACCCTTGAAGGCAAATGGCAATCTTAGTAGTCAATCATGCGTATCGGAAGCTTCTTGCTTGGGTTCGGAATCGGTATTGGGCTCGGGGTTATTCTCGCTCCTGCCCGCGGCGAAGAAACACGTCATTCGGTGGCGCAGAAGGCACGCGACCTGATCGAGATGCCACAGCGCAAGATTCAGCAGAAGGTAGAACAAGCCGCTGAATCGGCAAAAGAGACCGCCGGAGACGTCGGCGAGAGGGTGGGACGCCAGGCGGCGGAGGCTGCGGTGGATGCCGTAGAAAAGAACGTCCTCGGTAAGAACCGGCCCGCCTAGCCGTCAAACCTACGCCGCTTTGCTCTGCTGCCGGGATTCGTAGCGATGTTTCGCTCGCCTCCACAGGAGATAGCCCAGCAGCAGCAAACCCCCGGCAATCCCCCAACTGGCTTTCTCGATGTAGCCCTGCAACGTATTGAACTCGTTCGCAAATGCGTAGCCCACAAATGACATCCCTACGACCCAGGTGGCTGCGCCTGACAGGTTGAACTTGAAGAACCTCGGCCATGGCATCTCCAGACTTCCGGCCATCGGGCCCGCTATCGTGCGCAATCCGAAAATAAAGCGGGAGAAGAAGATGGTTCGTCCCCCCTGCGTCTCAATCAGCTTCTTCGCTGCCTCGACGTCCTGGTCGTCGAGCCGCAAGATCTTCTTGGCACGCCGTACAAACGTTTTCCCGAAGTGATGCCCTAGGTAAAATCCCAGGCTATCGCGCATCACGGCCGCGGCGATGCCGACCAGAATCACCCATTCGATTCGAAGTCCGGTCTGCTTGTGCGTCAGGAAGCTGGCAAACATCAGAACGGTTTCACCCGGTAGCGGCAGCCCCATGCTCTCCCCGAAAAGTGCAAGTAATAGAGCCCAGCAGCCCCAGGAAACCAGGATGTGCCGGACAAGATGATAGAACCAGTGCATAGCGCAGGTTGGATGCGTTCGCTCCGGCCGGAAAAAGCCTCCAATTACGAAATGGAAGGACACAAGATCGTACGAATCCGCACAAATTCCCTAAGTAACCCGTCGGTACACTCCCTTTCGGTAACCCTTGGTAACCATTGGATTCATGACCACCCGACGTACAATTGGCCTTGTCCGGTCGTCCATCTGCCGATAGGAGAGATGACGCCCGTGACCCGTACCCGGGAAGCCGCCCCAGCGTTCAGCGGGTCCAGTAAACGACGTTGCTTGGATTGAACACCAGGGTCTGGAGTTCGACGCTCTTATGGCATTGTTCGGCTTCAATAAGCAGAAGGTCCTCGCCAATGCGGAGAAGTATGTCCAGCAGGGCAAGCTTCAAAATGCCATCTCCGAGTACGAGAAAATCCTCAAGAACGATCCCAAGGACCTGACGGTCAACAACACCATTGGCGATCTCTACTCGCGCATCGGCGAGAGCGACAAAGCCACCGAATGCTTCAAGTCTGTTGGCGATGCCTATGCCAGCCAAGGTTTCACGGTCAAGGCCATCGCCATGTACAAGAAGATCTGCAAGCTCAAACCGTCGCTTGAGAGCTTGCTGAAACTGGCAGAACTCTATACCCAGCAGGGACTGTTCAACGATGCCCGTGCCCAATACCTGCAGGTCGCAGAAGAATTCCTGAAAGCCAGCGAATTTGAGAATGCCATCCGGATTTTCCAGAAGATCCTGGAGATGGATCCGGAAAACAGCCAGATGCGGGTCAAGCTGGCGGAAGTTTATGTTCGCCTCGGCAAAAAGAACGAAGCGTGGCAGATTTTCTCCGCTGCCGCCGAGAGCATGCGCTCCAAGGGATCGCTAAGCGCCGCCGACGAAATTCTCGAGCGCATGCTGAGCCTCGATCCGGGAAATGCATATGCCCTGCTGATGCAAGGCAAGAATCTGCTCGAATCGGGCGATGGCGCCGGTGCGGTTGCTGCTTTTCAGAAAGTTCCTGCTATCGATTCCAACCCGGATGGGCTGCGGGACCTGCTGAAAGCTTATCTGCTGACTGGACAACTCTCAGAGGCCAGCACGGTCGCGAATAAGCTGCTGACAGTTCACAACGACCTGACTGCTATCGCATCGTTTGCCGATGCCCTGATGCAGGCCGGACAGTATGAGAACGCCCTACAGGTATTCGATCAGCATGCCGAACGAATGCTGGCCGAGAACTCAGACAAGGTACTCAAGAGTCTTCACACAATCATCGGTCACGTCCGCGATAATCCCGACTCGCTGCAGAAGCTTCTCGACCTCTTCAACAAGGCCGGTGAAAATACGCACGTCAGCGAAGTCACGGAGCTTCTTGCGCATGCCAGCGTGCAAGCCGGAGACCTCGCCCGAGCGAAGGACCTTTATCAGAAACTCGCCCAAGTCGAGCCCCAAAACCCGCTGCACATGCAGAATTACCAGCAGGTGGTCAGCCAGCTCGGCGGAACCTCGGGCAGCAAGCTCATTACTCCGGAAGAAGCGGTTGTACTTATCGACGATCTCGAAGCTACCGCACCTGCGATTCACCAGCACTATTCTGACGAGGTCGCGCTGGCCATTCGCTCGGCCCTGACCGATGCCGAACTTTTCATTTCCTACAACATGCCCGCGAAGGCACTCGGGCCATTAACCTCCGCTCTGCCGCTCGCGCCCAACGATCTTCGCATCAACCAGCGTCTGGCCGCGCTGCATACCCGTGCTGAACGCTTTGCCGAAGCGGCACTTTGCTGCCGCACGCTGCAGCACATCTACTCCGATTCGGATCATCCCGACGAGGCCACCCGGTACGGCGAACTCGCTGAACGCTATGAAGAGCGTTCCTCAACTCCGCCGATCCATACTGCGGACGAGGACGCACCGATCGTGATTGACGCGTCGGCTCCCGTCGAGGAAGCTGCGCAAGCTGAAGCCGAAGTGGCGGAGTTCGCCATCGAGAAAGCATCCCCAGAAGTCTCTATCGAAGAGTCCCAGGCTGCTCCTGCCGTGGAGGAAGCTGCAGTCGAGGCTGCGTCGCCCTGGCCGGCAGCGCACGAACCGGCTGCTGCCGCTTCTGCGGAATCCGAATTCGCCGTTGTGGAAGAGTCGCCCGCTCCTCCAGAGGCTGAAGCTGCCGCTGCTTCCGAGGAAATCGATCTCTCCTCTGAGTGGGACGAAGCAGTTACCATCGAAGCTGACGACGTTCCACCTGCTGCCGCCGAGGAACCTGCCGAACCCGAACCAGCCGCCGCGCCCGCAGCTACCGCGGGAGAAGATCCCCGCGTCGGCGAGACTATCGAAGAGATTCATTTCTACGTCGGGCACAGCATGCCCGAGCAGGCCCTCGCTGCGCTCGCCAAGCTGCAGACGCTCACGCGTGATCAGGCGAAGATCGACGAACTCCGCTCAGAGATCGATGCGGCCATGCAGCCGGCGGAAGAAATCGCCGTCGAACCCGAGCCGGTCGTCGAAGAGATCACCGCTGAGGATGTACCTTCTGCCGAGGTCGCAGAAGAAGCTCCAGCCGCGGAGGAACCCGCAGCCGCTGAGCCCGAGCCGCCTGCCGTGGAAGAAATTCCCGTCGTCGCGGAAGCACCTGTCGAGCCTGAACCAGCCGCCGTTCCCGAGCCGGTCGCGCACGAACCGGAGCCTGTTGCTGAAGAACCGCACCCCGCTCACCCTGGTGTTCTGAAGGAATTCGTAACTGATCTCGAATCGTCGCTAGGCGACACCTTCCTGCCCCGAACGGTCGCGCAAGCGCCTCCGACGCCTGCTCCAGTTGCAAAGGCCACAGCACCAAGGCCCGCAGCTCAGCCTGCGCCGGTCCTTGGAGAGTTTGTCGCCGACATCGAAGCAACGCTCGGAGAAGACTTCCTCAAGGCTGCCCCTGTGCCAGATTCGCAACGCGCCGCAAAAGCGAAACCAGCTCCGGCGGTGGCTGCTTCGGTCGTACCAGCGCGTGTGGAAGTTCCGGCCCCAAAGATCGCACCCCTGGCTGCCAGCGCCGCCGCATCCGCGGCACCAACAAGTCCGGTTGCTTCGGCCGTACCGCGCCCGGCAGTCGCTCCACCCGCTCCGCCAGTACGAACCGTAGTCGCACCTCCGGCTCCGCCTGCTCCGGTAATCCCCGCTGCACCTCCGGCTCCGGCCGCTAAAGCTTCCCCGTTCGGCGAGGATGCTGGGGTCGATCTGGCCGAAATGTTCGGCGAACTCAAGCAGGACCTTGAAGCCGATGTGGCCAGTGCCGACGAAGATCCGGAGACGCATTACAACCTCGGCATCGCTTTCCGCGAGATGGGCCTGCTCGACGAAGCTATCGGGGAGCTTCAAAAGGCCTGCCAGTCATTCGATCGCGGACATCCGTTCCCGCAGATCATGCAGACTTACACCTGGCTGGCGCAGTGCTTCCTGGAAAAGGGAGTTCCAGAAGCCGCCGTTCGCTGGTACGACCGGGCTCTCAATGTTCCCAACATCGACGGTGAAACCCGCACCGCCCTGAACTATGAACTGGCTGCCGCTTACGAAGCTGCCGGCGATAAAGCTTCTGCTCTCAAGCACTTCATGGACGTTTACGGCTCGAACATCGACTATCGCGACGTCTCCGAGCGCATCAAGGCCCTGAAGTCGTAGAATAGCCCGATGGCTGTCATTTATCGTTTGCTACCGGGATCCAGCCGCACGGCTCTTCCGTACTGGGGGCGGACCGTCTCCGAATGACCGATCCCATGTTTTCCAGCGCCCCTGGCAAAGCACCCGATCCCACGCCTTCCGCCGAAATGCAAGGAAATCTCCTGCAATCCGGCGACGAACCTCAGCCACAGCGCATTCAGCTCTGGATGCACCGTATTTCCGTCTTCCTGTTCGTGCTAATCAGCGCCGTGGCGGGCGTCCTCCTCATCATTCTGCCGTGGACCCCCGAGTGGACCGACAATTACCTTCTTTTATCGTTTCCGTCTCTACGTACTATCGTCTCCAATGGCTTCTTTCGCGGCATCTGTAGCGGGCTCGGCCTGCTCGATATCTGGATCGGTTTCTGGGAGGCGCTGCACTACCACGAAAGCCAGTAGCACTCGAAAATGTTGACCTGCTGCAAGGCCCCGAAATTCCCTGAACGCGAGTAATCATGACTGACCTTAAATCCGCAGCTGTTGCTTACCAGAACGAGGCGTTCCTCAATAGCCCCGACGGCCGCATCATTCGCATGCTGGCCGAGTATCAGGAACCGCTCGCCCGCTTCCGTCGCGAGCAGATTCAGGACACAGTCGTCTTTTTCGGCTCTGCCCGATTCCACGGCCGGAAGGATGCCGCCGAAGCGCTGGCCCAACTGGAGGAGCATCCCGATTCCGCAATAGGTCCGGAGCAGTTACAGCAAGATCTGAAGCGCGCCCATGCCAGTGTAGATATGGCCCGCTACTACGAGGACGCGCGCAAGCTGGCACACATGTTGACCAAGTGGTCGATCACGATTCCGGCGCGCCGCCATCGTTTTGTTGTCACCACTGGAGGTGGTCCGGGCATCATGGAAGCTGCCAACCTCGGCGCTCATGAAGCCGGAGGCAAGAGCATCGGTCTAAATATCCAGTTGCCGTTTGAGCAGCACCCCAACCAGTTCATCACGCCGTCGCTCAATCTTCAGTTCCATTATTTCTTCATGCGCAAGTTCTGGTTCGCCTATCTCGCCAAGGGACTCGTTATCTTCCCCGGCGGCTTCGGGACCATGGACGAACTATTCGAAATCCTGACGCTCGCGCAGACCGACAAGCTGGCAAAAAAGATTCTGGTGATCATCTACGGCAGCGAGTACTGGAACAAGATCATCAATTTCCAGGCATTCGTCGACGCCGGAGCGGTTTCACCCCAGGATCTGGATCTTTTCAAGATCGTCGATGATCCCACGGAAGCCTTCGAATTCCTCCGCGATGGCCTGACAAAATATCATCTCGGCGAGACGCCTAAGAAGAAAGGTGAAGTTCTGCCCGAAATCGCCAGGACGAGACCATGAGCAGACTCTTTAGCGCCTTTCCCTCATCGTTCTAGAGCCAGAACTGATGGTTTTGACTGAAGGCTGAGAGCTGAAGGCTGAGAGCTGATGGCTGAAAGCTGCCTTCTCTACTACATCACCGATCGCACCGCCTTCGCGCGCGACGAACCCACCCGCCGACGTCGTCTCGTCGACAAGATTGCCGAAGCCGCCCGCGCCGGAGTTGATTACATTCAAATCCGTGAGAAAGATCTCACGACTCGCGAACTCGAATCCCTAGCCCACGAAGCCGTCGCCATCCTATGTCAACTGAGAACTGAGAACCGGGAACTGAGAACTGCTCTGCTAATCAACTCACGCACAGATGTGGCTGCAGCCGCGGCCGCTGACGGCGTCCATCTCCGGTCCGATGACATCCTGCCGCAAGATGCGAGAGCAATCTGGAACCAGTGTGGCGCGGGCGCCCTCACCCGCGACAACCCGCCAAAACCTCCGCTGATCGGAATCTCATGCCATTCACCAGAAGAAGTAAAGCAAGCCGTCGAGAATGGCGCAACCTTCGCAGTATTCGCGCCAGTGTTCGAAAAGAAAGACGCTTCCGGCATACATCCTGCGGGCTTGACCCAACTCCGCCAAGCTTGCAAGGCAAATATCCCGGTTCTTGCGCTCGGCGGTGTCACCCAAGAGAATGCGAAATCCTGTTTCCACGCCGGAGCCGCAGGAATCGCCGGCATCCGAATCTTTCAAGAAAACGACATCTCCGAAATCGTCAAAACCGTACGCAGCCTTCCCCTGTGAACCCCCGTGGTCCCCTGTGGTGAAGATTTAGGTTGCTAGACTGAAACACATGACTGGAGTCGTACACATCGAGCCCGAGCTGGTGCAAATCCCCGCATCCACTTTCCTCATGGGCTCAGACCGCGGCCAAGATTGCGAGCACCCCATTCACCGCGTCTCAATTGATTCCTTCCTGCTCGGCGCCACGCAGGTCACAAATGAGGAATATGACCGATTCCTGCGCGCTACAGGAACGACTCCGCCACCATTTTGGAATAATCCAAACTTCAACCACCCGAGACAACCGGTTGCCGGAGTCTCCTGGCATGAAGCGGTTCGCTATTGTGAATGGTTGACTGGACAAACCGGCCGCGACTTCCGCCTCCCGGCGGAAGCCGAGTGGGAGTGTGCTGCCCGTGGAGGTCTGGAACAAAAGCAATTTCCTTGGGGAGACGATCCGCCCCAATCTCTTCCCAATTACGCCACTCGTTGGCAGAATGGCCCAGAGCCGGTCGCGCAATACACCCCGAATGCCTTCGGCCTATACGACATCGGCGACAACCTGCACGAATGGTGCAGCGACTGGTACGACCCGAATTATTACGCGATCTCCCCAGACCGGAATCCGCAAGGCCCCGACCAAAGCCCGATGAAACCAGCCCGTAAATCGTCCCGCGGAGGCTCCTGGCGCCACCACATCAAAGTCGCCCGCTGCAGTGCACGATCCAGCATCCCGCCCGAGTTTCAGTATGCCGACTACGGCTTCCGAGTCGCATGCGATTGAGTAATTGTGTAATTTGGTAATTGAGTAATTGAAAAGCTTGGCGGGGTCTGCTCAATTGCTCAATTACCAAATTTCACAATTACTCAATTCCATGTTCGCTCCCGATCTTCTCCACTCCAAGCGCATCCTCATCACCGGCGGAGGCACTGGCCTCGGCAAAGGCATGGCCAGCCGTTTCCTTGAACTCGGCGCGACGGTCTATATCTGCGGCCGCCGCGACGAAGTTCTGAAAGCTACCGCCGACGAACTGAAGAACAAAGGCGCGATCCATGCGATGCCTTGCGACGTCCGAAACCTCGAAGCTGTCGAGCAGGTGATCGAGAAGATTTGGAAAGAAGGCCCGCTCGATATCCTCGTTAACAACGCCGCCGGAAACTTCATCGCCCGCACCGAGGACCTTTCGCCGCGCGCGTGGCAATCTGTGATCGATATCGTGCTCATGGGCACTCTCAATTGCACCATGGCCTGCGGACGCCGCTGGCTCGCCGCCAAGCACAAAGGCACAGTCCTCAGTATCTCCGCGACCTACGCGCCTGTCGGCTCGGCCTACGTAGTGCCTTCCGCCGTCTCCAAGGCCGGAGTCGAGGCCCTCACCCGCAGCTTGGCGGTCGAATGGGGAAACCGCGGCATTCGCATGAATGCCATTGCTCCTGGCCCAATCCCGACCCAGGGCGCATTCTCGCGTGTGCTTCCCCGCCAAGAACTTGAAGCCGTGGCTCTCGATCGCAATCCGCTTCATCGCTTTGGCACCGTCGAAGAGTTAGCCAACCTCGCAGCTTTTCTGGTGAGCGATCACTCCGGCTACATCAACGGTGAGATCATCCGCATGGACGGCGGTGAATTCCTTCAAGGCGCAGGCGAATTCAGCAATTTAGGACGGCTTTTGACAGAAGAAGACTGGCAGGCACTAAAGCCGAAAAAATCGCCTCCGCTAAAGAAATGACGAGAGGGTGCGCAATGGGTTTGCTATTCCGAAACGGCGAAGCCAGTGAGGAATCTGTTTCGTTCCCTGTTGTAGGACTCTCCTGAAAAGCTATCTCTTCTCCGGCTTCGGTGCGACGATCGCCTTGAGCAGCATGTTCACCAAGCTCAACACAATCGCTCCGATAAACGCCGCCAGAAATCCGTGCACCTGGAATCCAGGGGATAAAAGCGCTGACGCAAGCTCCAGCATAAGTGCGTTGATCACGAGCCAAAAAATCCCGAGAGTGATCAACGTCAGCGGAAACGTAATCACCTTCAGCACAAGCCCTATCGTCGCGTTGATGAACCCGATCACGAGGGCAGCGATCAGCGCGCTCTTCCAGCCGCTCACATAGACCCCGCTCACAAGCTGAGCGACCACCCATACCGCAACCGCGCTCAAAATCCAATTCAGAAGAAGGCGAAGCATACGATTCTCCGCTCGAATGATAGGCCGAATATCCTAGGTTTGCCACTGGATCGAAGAAAGTCGAACTAATTATGGATATTCGTTCCGCGATCTGAAATCCGTTCGGGTCTGACTTCTGCATTCAACCTCTGACTTCTGCGCTCCCAGTCCTGTCCCCCGGTCACATCGCAAGAAAAATTTCCAACGCATTCTCCATGGAGGTGAGTTCGGTACGGTACACTACGCAATTCATCTCAAGGAGGAAACGCATGCCAGACCCCGCGCTCAGCGGATCAGAATTCAAAAAACAATTACGCGCAGGACAGCCGAAGATGGGCCTGTTCCTCAACGCTCACAGCCCCACTGTCGCCGAGCAACTCGCTCACAGCGGATACGATTGGCTTCTCGTCGACACGCAGCACGGTCCGATGGGCTACGAAAAACTTTCGGCGATGCTCAGCAGCATTGCCAACGGCGGTGCGAAGTCTCTCGTCCGCGTCGGCGGATACGATGATCGCCCAGGAATCCAGCAAGCCCTCGATATGGGCGCTGACGGCGTACTCGTCCCCTACATCAACACAGCCGAAGAAGCCCGTCAGGCCGTCAGTTGCACCAAATATCCAACGGTCGGCACGCGTTCGGTTTATTTCCCGCAGCGAAGCATGAATCGAGCCGGCCTTCTCGGCTATGCCGGTAACTGGAACAACGAAAGTATCGTCGCGCTGCAGGTCGAAACCGCGTCGTGCATCGAGAACATCGCGGAAATCGCCGCCGTGCCCGGCGTCGACATTCTCTTTCTCGGGCAGAACGACCTCTGCATGTCGATGGGCCTGTACAACAAATACGAGTTCCCGCACATGTACACCTCGCCCGAACTCGACGCCGCGACCAAGAAGCTGATCGAGCATGCGCGCAAGAACAACGTCATCCTCGGACTTTTTCTGTTTGGCACATCGCGCGTCGGTGAATTTCTCGAGAAAGGATTCACCTTCATCAGCATCGGCAACGACCTGCACCATGTCCTGACGCAAGCCGGAACCTATGTCGCCGACATGGAAAACATCGCCAAGGAAAAAGGCAAGAGCTGGAAGCGTCGCCCAACAGCGCTGTTCTAGAAAAGAAGCCTGAAGTGATGGGTGCCCCATTTCTCGCGCGCCATTTGCGCGAGAAGTGGGGATTTTGACTTCTCTGTGTTGCTCTGTGATCTCTGTGGTGAGTTGTTTTTGAATTAGAATCAAAACTCACCATGCAGGCAATTCTCACCGAAGTCGAAGCCCGTGTCCTGGGCTCGCTCATCGAAAAGGACATTACCACTCCAGACTATTACCCGCTTTCCCTCAACGCGCTGGTCAACGCCTGTAATCAAAAAAACAACCGCGATCCGGTGATGACCCTCGACGAAAACACCGTTCGCGATGCTCTGAGCACTTTGCAGGAAAAGCGCCTGGCAGGCCCAGCCAGCGGCGCCGACAGCCGTGTAACGAAATACGAACATCGTCTGCAGGAAGTCTTCAACTTCGATCGCCGCGAGATCGCGATCATTTGTGTCCTCCTGCTCCGTGGACCTCAAACGCCAGGCGAACTCCGCGGACGCACCGACCGCATGTACCACTTCGACACGCTCGAAGACGTAGTCTCGACGCTCGATCGCCTCGCGCATCGCGATCCGCCGCTGGCTGCGGTCCTTCCACGCCAGCCGGGCACAAAAGAATCCCGCTACATGCACCTGTTCTCGGGAGAGGCCCCGCCGATGGCAGCTTTAGATGTGGCGCGGGCGCCCACGCCCGCGAATACCGACAGCGGATCAACGATTGACCGGATATCAGCGCTCGAAACAGAAATCGCGGCCCTGCGCTCCGAACTCAACGAAGTTCAGCAACAACTAGCCGCATTCCGCAAGCAATTCGAATAGCTAAATGTGCACGCCGCCTCACCTGCCCATCGCGTGAACCGCGACTTGCAATTAAACAGGGAACTTTCTGGCGGGCGAAACGTACTATGAACTAGAAGGAGGTCTCTGCCATGTTCACGTTCCTGCTCTGGTGCCTTCTGTTCGTGCTCTGCTGGCCTCTGGCTCTCCTGGCCCTGATCGCCTATCCATTCGTATGGCTACTCCTGCTCCCATTTCGCATCATCGGCGTCGCTGTCCACGGAGTGCTCGAAGTCATCTTTCTGGCCATAACACTCCCCTTCCGTTTGTTAGCCGCCCCCTTCCGGATTTAGCGCCTTGAAAAATCGTTAACCGCACCGTCCGTGAATGGCACCACGCGTGGATAGCACCATGCGTAGACGTACCATACGTGGAAGCAACGTATGCTCGTCATCAGCACCGTGGCAGAGGGCCACTTTAGGGCCGCGTTCGGGCTTCTAAAGAATTCGGGCTCAGCCCCCCGCGGCCGTCTTCCCATACCCCACCCTCCTGATGTAGCCTCTAGGCACGCCGTTTCTGGAGGTGCTCATGCGTCGTCGCGAATTCCTCGTCCGGTCGGCTACCGCAGCAGGAACAGTCTGGCTCTCCTCGCGTTCTATCCTGAACGCGATCGCCGAACAAACTCTTCCGAAGAAATTCACCGCGTCCGACACAGTGGTGCTGGGCAACACCGGCATCAAGACAAGTCGCCTCGCCATGGGAACTGGCACTGTCGGCGTCGACCACCACTCGCATCAAACTGCTCTCGGCGTGAAAGGCCTCTCCGATCTTCTCCTGAATGGATACGACCACGGCCTGCGCTTCTTCGACGCCGCCGACTCCTACGGAAGTCATCCTCACGTGGCGGAAGCGCTCAAGCATGTGAAGCGCGACCAGGTCACGGTGCTCACGAAGAGTTGGGCTCGCGATGCCGCCGGCATGCGCGCCGATCTCGACCGCTTCCGTAAGGAACTCGGCACCGACTATCTCGATGTCTGCCTGATGCACTGCGTGACCGAGGCCGACTGGACCGATCGCTTCCGCGGCGCCATGGACACGCTCTCCGAAGCCAAGCAGAAAGGAATCATCCGCACACACGGGTGTTCGTGCCATTCGATTGAGGCGCTGCGCGCCGCCGCAAAATCGCCGTGGGTTGAAATCGATCTCGCCCGCATCAACCCAATCGGTGCAGCCATGGACGCGGATCCGGCCACTGTGGTGAGCGTCTTGAAAGAGATGAAATCTTCAGGCAAAGCTATCGTGGGAATGAAGATCCTGGGCCAAGGTGCCATGCGCACGCGTCAGGACGAAGCGATCAAGTATGCGCTGTCGCTAAATCTTCTTGACGCATTCACCATCGGCGCCGAAAACAAAGCGGAGCAGGAAGACCTGATCCGCCGCATCGCCGCCGCTTAAGCTCAAACGGAATCCCAACGAGATGGGTGCCCCATTTCTCGCGCGTTCTTTGCGCGAGAAATGGGGATTTTGATTTTAGTGACCGTTCACTTCGCAGGATGCTTCGCTTACGGACAGCCGCGAAGCGGCGAAAGAATGCAGCCCACGGCGCAAGCCGTGGGAAATCAATGGTCCAAACCGGAGACATAGTTGACAGAACAGACCGGGAAGATGGTTGACAGTTTGGTCCGTTCACCGGAGGCAGCTACAACAGAGCATGCCTTGGAAAGTGAGCGGAGTAGTGGAGAAGCGCAGGCAGTTTGTGGCGGAGTGGTTAACCGAGCGGTGGACGATGACGGAACTGTGTGCCCGGCACGGGATCTCGCGGCAGGCGGGCTACAACACAGTGATTAGATATCAGCAGGCGGGCTGGGATGCGCTGGAGGAGCGGAGTCGGGCTCCGCGACGTCACCCGAACCAGACGGCGGCCGAAATCGAACGGCAGGTCGTGGAACTGCGGCAGGAGCACATGCGCTGGGGACCGCGGAAGTTGAAGGTGGTGCTGGAGCGACAGCAGCCGGGGCAGAGTTGGCCGGCGGCGAGTACGATCGGCGAGTTGTTACGGCGCGAAGGACTGGTGATTCCACGTAGAAAGCGTCGGCGCGTCGATCCCTACACGGCCCCATTCGCCACAGCTGACGCACCGAACCGCATCTGGTGTGGCGATTTCAAAGGCTGGAGCCGCACGCAGAACGGAGAGCGCATAGACCCGCTGACCATCACCGACGCCTGTTCGCGCTATTTGCTGCGCTGTCAGGCAGTGGAGAAGACCGATACCGCGCGGGTGCAAGCCATTTTCGAAGCAGCATTCCGCGAATACGGCTTACCGGACGCGATCCGTACCGACAACGGTGCGCCATTTGCGTCACGCGCCATCGCCGGATTGTCACGGCTGGCGGTGTGGTGGATGAAGTTAGGCATCGTGCCCGAGCGGATTCAGCCAGCCCATCCCGAGCAGAACGGACGGCATGAACGCATGCATCTGACGCTGCAGCAGGAAACCATGTCGATGATGGCGGCCACGCGTCGCGCCCAACAGCGCCGGTTCGATCAGTTCCGCCGCGAGTACAACGAACAACGTCCGCATGAGGCGCTGCACATGCGAACTCCGGCAAGCTGCTACGCGCCATCGCCACGTACGTTTCCAGCGCGCGTCCATGAACCGGAGTATGGCAGCGCCATGCTCGTTCGCCGCGTGCATTTGCGAGGCCAGTTCTCCTGGAAACATGAGGAGGTGTTTCTGAGCGAGACTCTGATTGGAGAAAGGATCGGATTGGAAGCCATCGATGACCGCTGCTACAGGATTTTCTTCAGCGACTTTGCGCTGGCCGAGTTTGACAGTCAAACTCGCACGGTTCATCGTTTGCGCCGAGACTGGGCTTCTACAGAGCTGGGAGCAGGG